>NZ_JAUXUP010000042.1 GCF_030680935.1 Polaromonas sp.
AACCCGCGCCCCTTTGGCATGCCGCCGTTTGTGCTGGTGCTGAACGACAGTGATCTGGCAGCGCTGCTGACCTACCTGCGCAGCGCCTGGGGCAACCAGGCGGCGGAAGTGACGCCGACCGAGGTCAACCGGATGCGGGCGCAAAACCAGCGATAGAGGCAGCACCCCAAACCGGCACCCTCTGCATTTGCCACCCTCCCCGCCAGTTACCATGTCGGCAACAACAACACAGTCGGCCACCTGGTGCCGAGGAGGGAAAAAAACCCATGCATCGCATTGTCATCGTCGGAGGAGGAGCCGGGGGCCTGGCACTGGCCACCCAGTTGGGCAAACGCCTGGGCAAAAAGAAGCTGGCCGAGATCACATTGGTCGACGCAGCCCGCACCCATGTCTGGAAGCCGCTGCTGCACCAACTGGCAGCGGGCAGCTTTGACACCCATGCCGAGGAAATCGAGTACCTGGCGCAGGCGCGCTGGAACCACTTCAAGTTTCGCCTGGGCCGCCTCGAAGGTCTGGACCGCGAAAGTAAAACCCTGCAACTGGCGGCCAGCCACGACGAGGCCGGGCGTGAGATCACGCCGCCGCAGCAACTGGGCTACGACACGCTGGTGATTGCCGTGGGCAGCCAGACCAACGACTTCGGCACGCCGGGCGCAGCCGAACACACGATCAAGCTTGACAGCCCGCAGGCGGCCAAACGTTTCAATGACCGTCTCATCAATGCCTGCATACGCGCCCAGACCGTGCCACGCAGCGCGGGCAGCGGCCGGCTGACGGTGGCGATTGTGGGTGGTGGCGCGACCGGGGTAGAGCTTGCCGCCGAGCTGCACGCTGCGGCCAAGGTGCTGGCCAACTTTGGCTTTGACCACATCCACCCGGAAAAAGACCTGCAAATTGTGCTGGTGGAGGCGGCGCCCCGCCTGCTGGCGCAATTGCCCGAGCGCCTGAGTGAATCGGCCCTGCGCGAGTTACGCAAGCTGGCCATCGAGGTACACACCAACGAGAAAGTGGTGGAAGTCACAGAGGGCAGCCTGAAGATGGCCAGCGGCAAGGTGGTTTCATCGAGCCTGTCGGTCTGGGCCGCCGGCGTCAAGGCCGCAGATTTTCTGAAAACGCTGGGCGGTGACAATCCCGTGGAGACCAACCGTCTCAACCAGCTCGTCGTCAACGGCAACCTGCAGACCTCGGATGCCGGCATTTACGCCTTTGGTGACTGCGCCGCCTGCCAGCAGCCCGACGGCACCTGGGTGCCACCGCGTGCGCAGGCCGCTTACCAGCAGGCCATGTACCTGGTTCGGGCGCTGCCGAAACTGCAGCGCGGCGAGCCGGTGCCGCCCTTTGTGTTCAGGGACCAGGGTTCACTGGTGTCGCTGTCCGAGTATTCTTCGGTCGGCAGTTTGATGGGCAGCCTGACCAAGGGAAGCTTCTTCATCGAAGGTCAACTGGCCAAGATCATGTACTGGGCATTGCACAAACAGCACCAGCTGGCGCTCGGCGGCTGGAAAAAAACCGTGCTGATCACCCTGTCTGAAATGCTTGACCGCACCTACCGCCCGCGCATCAAGTTGCACTGATAATCAGCGAATATTTTCTGGCAGATTTCTTATCAACCCAACGGAGAAAACCATGGCAAAAGGACAGCAAAACAAGGACAAGATGGTCAAGAAGCCGAAGAAAGACACCGCACCGCCCAAAGCCGTGTCGCCCGATGCGGTGCGTCCGACCATCGTCACGCAGGTGCCCCTGCGCGGCAAACTGAAAAACAAATAAAAAGGCCCCCACGCTTGTCACTTCGTGTACTGCGCTGCCCCCCGAGGGGGCGCTGCGCCTGCGGGCCGGCAGAGCCGGACCCGCGGCCCCGGCTGGCGAAGACAAGAGCCCTGCAATCGTGATGACCGAGCAGCCCGAAAATCCGCTGCATGGGGTGACGCTGGAGGCCATCGTCACCGCGCTGTCAAACCACTATGGCTGGGAAGAGCTGGGTCAGCGCATCCATATCCGCTGCTTCACCAGCGAGCCCAGCGTCGCCTCCAGCCTGAAGTTTTTGCGCAAGACACCGTGGGCGCGCGAAAAGGTGGAAAGCCTTTACCTTTTCATGCTGCGCGAGCTCAGGCGCAACAGCCCGACCGTCCATAACTTCCCGCCGCCCAGAGCCTAGCCCTTGTTTTCAGACAAAGGGGTTGGCAAACAGCATCATCATGGCCACACCGACGCCGATCAGGAAGTTGGCGTCAATCAGCCCGGCCAGCAAAAACATCTTCACCTGCAGCGGCTCCATCAGCTCGGGCTGGCGCACTGCTCCTTCCAGAAACCGCGCGCCCATCACGCCTATGCCCAGACAGGCGCCAATCGCGCCCAGGCCGATCAACAAGCCAACTGCAATCGAAATGGCACCTGCGTCACTCATGGTTTTTCTCCTTTTTTGAATCTACTTGCCGATGACTGAATCATGAGCGTCACGCTGCCTGAAACCAATGACCTTGCAGGTAATGGCGGGTCGTCCGGTTTTTCACTGGTGTATGCCGACGCCGGACTGCTGGTGCTCGACAAGCCCGCCGGCCTGTTGTCGGTACCGGGGCGCGGCGCGGACAAGCAGGACTGCCTGAGCGCCCGCGTGCAGGCCGCCTACCCTGACGCGCTGGTGGTGCACCGGCTGGACATGGCCACGTCGGGTCTGATGCTGATGGCACGCAGCGTCGGCATCCAGCGTGCATTGGGCGCACTGTTTGAGCGCCGCGAAATCCATAAACGTTATGTCGCTGTGGTGCATGGCCTGCCGCCGCCTCCTCCAGGCCCGGATGGCTGGGGCCTGATCAACCTGCCGATCGCGGTGGACTGGCCGCGCCGCCCCCTGCGCATCATCGGCGCCGGGGGCAAGCCCAGTCAGACACGCTGGCGGGTACTGGCACTGGACGTGTTGGCGCAGAAGGCGCGGCTGGAGCTCGAACCTCTCACCGGCCGCTCGCACCAGTTGCGTGTGCATCTGCAGGCCCTGGGCCACCCGATTCTGGGCGACCGGCTGTATGCGCCTGAGGCTGTGCAGGCCCTTTCCGACCGCCTGCTGCTGCACGCCTGTACGCTGGGCTTGACCCATCCCGTCAGCGGTGAAGCCGTGCGGTTTGAAAGCGCATTGCCGTTCTGAACAAAGTGTTTGTCGGGCGGAACTTCGCAGACCTGGCGAGCCTCTGACAAACTCCCAGGGAGACCGCCGATGTACGCTGCCACGCCACCCCCACCCACCCGCATCACATCCGCCCAGATACAGCTTGGCCGACGCGCCGTGGCAGTGGCTCTGGTGGCCATGCCCGTCCTGTGGCTGGGTGTCCGCGCCCAGCCCGGGAGCGCCCGCCACGCCACACCCGCGCAGACCGAAGGTCCGTTTTACCCGGTGGTTTTCCCCAAAGACAGCGACCATGATTTGCTGCGCAACGGCGCGCTGAACTACCCTGAGGGGCAAAGCGCATGGGTCGAAGGCAGCGTCAGCGACCTGGCGGGCAAACCGGTGGCAGGGGCGCAGGTCGAGATCTGGCAATGCGACCACAGCGGCCACTACCACCACCCCGGCGACGGGGGCAAGGCCGACACACGATTCCAGGGTTTTGGCCGCGTCACCGTGGGGGCCGACGGCAGCTACCGCTTTCGCACCATGCGGCCTGTGGCCTACGCGGGGCGCACGCCGCATATCCACGTCAAGGTCAAGCTGGGCGCGCGGGAATTGCTGACGACCCAGCTTTACGTGGACGGAGACCCTGGCAACACCAGCGATTTTTTGTGGCGCAGACTGGACCAGGCGGGGCGCGCCGCCTTGACCGTGCCGTTCAACGCCGGCCCCGACGGCCTGCGGGCGCGTTTTCCCGTCGTGCTGGCAATCTGAAGTCCGACAGGCGCCTGTGCCGGCCAGCGTCTGGCTGGAGGTTTTTCGGTAACATCAACAGCCTATGACCTCACATCTTTTTATTCTGACCGGCGCGTCGCGCGGCATGGGCCTGGCCATGGCGCGAAGGCTGCTCAAGCCGGGCAACACCCTGCTGTGTATCTCCCGCAAGAGCAACGACACGCTGGCCACACAGGCCAAAATGGCCGGTACTGCGCTAGAGCAGTGGACGCAGGATCTCACCGCCGGCGCAGACATCAGCGCCCGTCTGGAGCAATGGCTGCGCGAGCAGGCCGGTGCCGGGTTTGCAGGCGCCGTGCTGATCAACAACGCAGGCATGATTCCGCGCATCGGGCCGCTCAGTGAAGCCGATGCCGACAACCTGGCCCAGGCCTTGCGCGTCGGGCTGGAAGCACCGATGCAGCTCACCGCGGCCTTCCTGCGCGCCACCGCCAACTGGCCGGGGCCGCGCAAGGTGCTGAACATTTCTTCGGGCCTGGGCCGCAAGGCCATGGCGTCGCAAGCCGGGTACTGCGCGGCCAAGGCCGGCATGGACCATTTCACGCGCTGTGTGGCTCTGGAAGAAACACTCAAGCCAAATGGGGCAGCGGTATGCTCCCTGGCGCCGGGTGTGATTGACACCGACATGCAGACCCAGCTGCGCGGCGCCGATGCAGCGGCCTTTCCCGACCAGCACAACTTCGTCAACCTCAAGGACAAAGGCCAGCTGACGTCACCGGACGAAGCGGCTGCGCGCGTGCTGGCCTACCTCGACAGGCCGGATTTTGGCAGCCAGCCCGTCGCAGATGTGAGGGACTGAGTCCAGAGTCCGTATTTTTTAGCCGGGGCCGCGGGTCTGGCTTTGCCAGCCCGCAGGCGCAGCGGCCCCCTCGGGGGGCAGAGAGTTACGCGAAGCGAACGACCGTGGGGGCCATCAATCCCGCACGACCAGTATCGGCAGATGCGCATGGGCCAGCACCTGCGCGGCCACGCTGCCGAGCACCAGCTTCTCCAGACCCCGGCGACCGTGCGAACCCATGACGATGAGGTCAACTCCGACCGAAGAGGCGGTCTCCAGGATGCCCCGATAAATCGTATGGGCTTCAATAATGGCTGTGCTGACATTGACGCCAGCTGCCGTCAGCAAGGCAGCCGCCTCCTTGAGGGCCTGGTTGCCTTCTGCCGTCGCCGCATCCAGGTACTGCGCCTGCCCGTAGGCGAAGTCGGCACCTACGCCGCTGAAGGCATAGGGATCAATCACATAGATGGCAGTCACAGTGCTGCCAAAAGCCCGGGCCAGCCCAATGGCCTTCTCAACGGCCGTCAGTGAGGTGGATGAACCATCGACGGGCAACAGAATGTGTTTGAACACGGTGCGGTCTCCTCAATATGTGGCTGGCCCTTTGAAGTATGAACCGTTCGCCCTGAGCCTGTCGAAGGGTTGCGTTGCTTCAGGCCTCGATCTTCACGCCCTTCCAGAATGCCACATGGCCCTTGATGTTGTCGGCCTCGGGTTTTGGGTCGGGGTAATACCAGGCGGCATCGGTATTCATTTCACCGTTGACCAGCAGGGAGTAGTAGCTGGCCTGGCCTTTCCAGGCACACATGGTGTGGTGGTTGCTGAAAGTGATGTAGTCGCGGTTCAGCGCACTTTCGGGAAAATAGTGGTTGCCTTCAAGCACCACGGTGTCATCGCTTTGCGCAATCACGGCGCCGTTCCAGATGGCCTTCATATCACTTCTTTCATGGTTGACTGGGGTGAGCTGCAAAAGCGCAAACATCACGCCGGATCATCTTCGCACACTATGCTGCGTCCGTAGCCGCGCCTTACACGCGCCAAAGAAAAAGGCGTGATGGTTGCCCATCACGCCCTGCAGCAAGAGCGCCTTTCGGCGCGGGCGGTCAGGCCATACGCAGGTTGTTGCCTTCAACAATCACGCGCGAGCCAACCGGCACCGAGCTGGAAACTTCCACAGTGCGGGTTGAGCCATCATTCATGCGCACACGCACCTGATACACCGTGACCTTCTTCATGTTCTTTTCGATCTGGTTGCCGGCAAACGCGCCGCCCGCCGCACCCAGAACGGTCATCGCCGTTTTGCCACTGCCGCCGCCTACCTGGTTGCCCAGCAGGCCACCGACCACGCCACCTGCAACGGTGCCAAGGCCAATCGTGCTGTTGCCCACAGCAACACCGTTGACCTCACCCTGGCGTTGCACGGGCGTGACGGCTTCTACCGTGCCGCAGTCCGCGCAGACCACGGGTTTGGGCGCGGGCGCCTGCACCGGGGCCTGGGCCACGACCACCGGTCGCTGCTGGACGGCGGGTTTGGCAGGAGCCGGTTTCGCAGGAGTCGTGGTGTCGCTGGCCAGTTTGGCCGTGGTGCTCGATTGCGTCATCGGCGCCTTGGCGTCTGTGCCGCCAGGCTGCGCGTCAGAGCGGTTGACTACCAGCGCGGCAGCCAGCGCCATAACGGTGACGCCGAGCACGGCGGCAATCGCAATCAGCGCCTTGCTGTGTTGCATGCGCTGGGAAAAAACAGGTTGAGGGCCAGGGGTGGCAGGGATCTGATTATTTGTATCCATGATGGGTACTCCTTGTAAGAACCCCAGTTGTACCCAGCTCGTGTTAACGCCACTGTAGGACGGAGTGACATTCGTAAGTAATGGTGTACCTGCATCGCCCTGAAGTGTGAGGTTTTACGCAGTTTCAGGCACGTTCATCTGACACTCACACCCGCTTGACAGACGCTTTACACGCCGCCTTCGGGGTGCGTGGGGTCAATCCACAAGACCTGCTCGGGCGTTTCGACAGGCGCAATATCCAGATTGATGGCGACCGCCTCACCATCGCTGCGGCACAGCACACACTCGAGCACTTCGGTCGGGCTGGCATTGATTTCCTGGTGCGGCACGTAAGGCGGCACGTAGATGAAGTCGCCCGGTCCGGCTTCGGCCACAAACTCCAGTTCGTTGCCCCAACGCATGCGGGCCCGTCCCCGCACCACGTAGATCACACTTTCAAGCGGCCCATGGTGATGCGCGCCGGTTTTGGCGTTGGCATGGATGGTGACCGTGCCGGCCCAGAGTTTTTGCGCGCCTACCCGCGCGAAATTGATGGCGGCCTTGCGGTCCATGCCGGGGGTCGAAGGGACATTGCCATCGAGCTGGCCGCCGGGGACCACACGCACGCCATCGTGCTTCCAGTCGGCGGGGGGTGCGGGGGCAGGCATCAGACACCGTACCTTTCGCGCGCCAGTGCCGCGCCCTGGGCCAGGGCCTGCAACTTCTTCAGGGCCACCTCGCGGTTCATGGGCGCCAGGCCGCAATTGGTGCATGGCAGCAGCCGGTTTTTGGGCACATATTTCAGCGCTTCACCAATCGTGTCGGCGATCTGCTCCGGGGTTTCAATCTCGTCGCTGGCCACGTCGATCACGCCCACCATGACATCCTTGCCTTCGAGCAGCGCCATCAGGTGCGGCGGCACATGCGAGTGGTAACACTCCAGGCTGACTTGCTGGATGCTGCTTTTTGCCAGCGCCGGAAACACCGTTTCGTACTGGCGCCACTCCTGACCCAGAGTTTCCTTCCAGTCGGTGTTGGCCTTGATGCCGTAGCCGTAACAAATATGAACGGCGGTGGTGCAGGTCAGGCCCTGCGCGGCACGCTCCAAGGCCTTCACGCCCCAGTCGGCGGCGTCTTTCATATAGACATTGAAGGCTGGCTCGTCGAACTGGATGATGTCCACGCCGTCGGCCTGCAGGGCCAGTGCCTCCTGGTTCAGCAGTTCGGCAAAAGCCATGGCCATTTTCACGCGGTCGCCATAAAACTGGTCGGCCACGGTATCCACAATCGTCATCGGGCCGGGCAAGGTGAATTTGATCTTTTTGGTCGTGTGTGCGCGCAGCAGTTGCGCCTCGGCCGCATGCACGCGTCCCTTGAGCTTCAGGGCAGCGACCACCTGCGGCACCATGGCGTCGTAGCGGTTGTTGCGTATGCCCATCTTGACCTTGTGCTCGAAGTCGATGCCCTCGACCTGCTCAAGAAAGCCGTGCACAAAATGCTGGCGCGACTGCTCGCCGTCACCAATCACGTCCAGGCCGGCATCTTCCTGGGCCTTGATCCAGAGCAAGGTCGCGTCGGCCTTGGCCTGCGCCAGCTCGGCGCCCTCGGCCTTCCACTGCGGCCAGAGTTTTTGGGTCTCGGACAGCCAGGCGGGTTTGGGCAGGCTGCCTGCAATGGTGGCGCTGAAAAGTGGGGTCGTCATGGGAAATGTCCTTTTTTTTGTCTCGTTGATGGTCCTGACTATAGCCAGCACAGATGCGCCGCGCTTGTCTGTTCCAATACAGGGTTAATCACGCCACCCCAAGCAGAACAACACCATGGCACTCAAAGCCACCATTTACAAAGCCCAGCTGCAAATTGCCGATATGGACCGCGGCGTTTACGGCGACCACAACGTGACGATTGCGCGGCACCCGTCCGAGGCCGACGAACGCATGATGATCCGCCTGCTGGCCTTTGCACTGAACGTGCCTGCCGACGACAAGAAAGGCCATCTGGAATTTGCCAAGGACTTGTGGGATGTCGATGAGGCGGCGCTCTGGCACAAGGACTACACCGATGCAATCCTGCACTGGATAGACGTCGGCCAGCCCGACGACAAGCGCCTGATGCGTGCGGCCGGCCGGGCAGAACGCGTCAGCGTCTACAGCTTTGCCAGCAGCACACCGGTCTGGTGGAAAACCATGGAAAGCAAGCTGACCCGCGCCGCCAACCTGGTGGTGTGGCAAATCGACGCGGCGCAAAGCCAGGCCCTGGCGAAACTGGCCAACCGCACCATCCAGTTGCAGGTAACGGTGCAGGACGGCACGGTATGGATGAGCACGGGCGCGGAGTCGGTAGAAATCACGCCGCGCCGGCTGACGCCCGGCGGCTGAAGCTCAGGACAGCGGGGCCGGCCGGGACGTGCCCGCCGCCGGATCCTGCTGGTAGGGCGGCAAGCGCGCGCCGCAGTTAAAGCAGAAATTCGAGTCGGCGGCATGGCCTTCCGTGAGGCACTCGTGGCAGGTGCGCGTGGTGGGCTGCAGCCGCCCCTCCAGACGCCGCTGCATCGCCATCTCCGCGGTCACGATACCGGTGGGAACCGCCAGAATGCCCCAGCCCATCAGCATCATGAAAGACGCAATCAGCCGGCCCAGGTCGGTCTTGGGAGTGATATCGCCGTAACCGACGGTGGTCACCGTGCTGATGGCCCAGTACACCGAGGTGGGAATGCTGGTGAAACCATTGGCCTGCCCTTCGACCACATACATCAGTGTGCCCATGACCAGCACCACCATGACCACGGCGGACAGGAACACCAGGATCTTGCGTCCGCTGGCGGCCAGCGCGCTGAGCAGGAACTGGTACTCCGCCACATAGGCGGCCAGCTTGAAGACGCGAAAAACCCGCAGCAGGCGCAACACCCGCACATCAATCAGCGCATGCAATTCAGGGAAGAACAGCGCCAGGTAGGTCGGCAACACCGCCACCAGATCGATGATGCCGAAAAAACTCGTGGCGTACTGCATGGGCTTGCGCACACACAGCAGGCGGGCCAGGTATTCCGCCGTGAAAAGCAGGGTGAAAAGCCATTCCAGACCGGCCAGCGCCCGACCGTAAGACTGGTGGATGGATTGCACACTGTCTGCCATCACCACGGCAATGCTCAGCAAAATGACGGCGATCAGAGCCTGGTCGAACAGGCGCCCGGCGCGGGTATCTGCTTCAAAAATAATGGTGTAGACACGCAGGCGCCAGCCGTCCAGCGGCCTCTCATGCGCGGGATCGGGAATAGGGGGTAAAGGTTTTTCCATGCAGGTCGGCCACACAGCTGCGGGGCCACTCCAGTTTCATTGCCAGGCGGTACCTTACCCGAGTTCCGGACCGGCGAGCGTCAGCAAACCGCGCGACATCAGCGCATCTGCAGCAGTCCGCTGACCTGTGTGCTCAGGCTGGCTTGCCAGCGGCACGCCTTCCCTGCTGGCTCTGGAAATAAACCACCTTGCGGGCGCGCTGCACGTCGCCCAGCGGGCGATGTTGCACCAGCGCCTGCCAGGGATCAAACACCGCGGCTTCGGCCTGCGCCAGCAGTGCCTGGCTGGCGGCCTGCTGTGGCAGCGTGAGCAGGGCCACGGTGGTGTAAGACGTGGGCCAGTTGACCGACGCATCTTCAATCGGCGTGGTTTTTTCGTCCACAAATGGCTGCAGCTGAAGCTCATACTGCAGGGCGGCACTGGCCAGCCGCTGGCTGAAATTGGCACCCCAGTCCTTGCCGGCGTCGGGCGAGGCCGGGCCGTTGCTGGCGGCCGGCAACAGGCGCACACGCACCGCGTACGGGCCGCAGGCCAGGGGCACACTGCTGAAAAAGGTCTCTGTCGTGAAGCCTTTGAAAGGTTTGCCCGCAATCCTGATCATTTTGGCCAGTTGCAGCGGCCCACCCAAAAAGCCGTAACGCTTGAAGAGAAATTTCAGCAGGGCGCCGTTGCCGTGTGAGGCGGCCTCGACAAAATCAACAAACTCCGCGCTGCCGGTGAATGCAAATTTTTCCTGGTTGATGAGGGTGAAGTCCTGGCTCTGCGCCGGCGCGTTGCCCAAAGCACTGTCACCCTGCACCCCCAGGACCTTGAAGGAAAAGCCGCGGATGTCGGGCATTTTGTCGCTGGCCTTGTCCAGCCCGCCGTTGGAAAGGCGCAGCAGCACCTCATAAGAAGCCGGCGCGGCAAACAGGCCCTGGCGGGCAAATTCCGGAAGGTCCGGCAGCACCCGCAACTCGCCGCGCGCAGCGCTCAGCTGCTTGCGGTGCAGCGCACGGCCGGTGCCGTAACGCGCCGACTTGCGGCGCTGGATCTCCGCAAAAATCCGGGCGTAGCCTTCATAACGCTGTGCTTCGTCAGCGGCGATGCGCTCCCGCCATGCCGTGCTGGGGGCCTGTGTGCTCATTGGAATCTCCTCCAGGGTTTCAGTCTTTGCTTCGCACGATACACCACACCCGCCGGCCCGACCAGCCCCGACCGGCTGCAGGTGATTTGCTCCTGTTTTTATAGCTGACCACGCCCGCCATCAAAGGGCCAGTTGCCTTTTTGATGATCAGCGTTCAGGCAGAAGTGCCTTCCGCCTCCTGCAAGGTGCGCCACATCACCTTGCCGGAACCGCTTTTCGGCAGGACATCGACAAACTGCACCACACGCGGGTATTTATAGGCCGCCATGTTCTCCTTGCACCAGTCGATGATGGCTTCCTCGCTGACCTGGCCCTTGTGGCTTTGTCGCAGCACCACCACCGCCTTGACGGTCTCGCCGCGGTAGGCGTCTTTGGTACTGATGATGCAGGCCTCCTGGATGGCCGGGTGTTTGAACATCAACGCCTCAACCTCGGCCGGCCAGACCTTGAAACCCGATGCATTGATCATGCGTTTGAGCCGGTCGGTGATGAAGAAGTAGCCCTCCTCATCTACCCGTCCGAGGTCACCTGAGCGGAAGAAACGTTTGCCGTCAATCTCGATAAAGGCCGCCGCAGTCGCCTCGGGCCGCTTCCAGTAGCCGGAAAAATTCTGCGGCCCGCACATGATGATTTCACCCTGCTCGCCCAGCGGCATTTCTTCCAGCGTCAAAGGGTCGATCACGCGTGAGTCCACGTTCAGGAAAGGCACACCCAGACACTGCTGCTTGGTGGCATCTGGCGGGTTGCTGTGGGAAGGCGCAGCGGTTTCTGTCAGGCCGTAGCCCTCGGCAAAACGCAGACCGTACTGCTCCCACAGGCGCTGGGCCACCGCCTGCGGCATGGCCGCGCCTCCGCCACCTATGTACACCAGGCTGCTCAAATCAAAACTCTCAAAATTGGGGCTGGCCAGCAGGTCAATGACCATGGTCGGAATGTTGGTCCAGTGGGTCACGCGCCAGCGCGATATCAACTTGCCCGCCAGTTCGCGGTCCCAGCGCGGCATGATGACCAGCGTGGCACCGCCGTAGATCGACGCATGCATAAGCGACACCATGCCGGTGATGTGAAACATCGGCACCACCGACAAAACAATGTTCTCTGGCGTGCTGTTGCCCCACAGGCTGCTGCCCACCGCGTTGTGCATGATGCTGGCGTGGGTGTGCATGCAACCTTTGGGCAGGCCAGTGGTGCCGCTGGTGTAGGGCAGCACAGCCAGGTCCTGCGGTGTCGCGGTGTGTTCGGGCAAGCGACCTGCCGCGTCCCGGCCCAAGGCATCGCCCCAGCCGGTCACAATGCCGCCCGCCATCACCGGCGCCGGGTGCCGGGTGCCCAGCCACTCCTGCCAGGCCGGCGGCAGATCCACCGCTGCGGCGGCCAGATCAAAAGCATCGCTGTAATGGGTGACAACCAGGTGCTGCAGACGCAAGGCGGGATCCAGCTGCGCATTGGCCTTGACCAGCTCAGGCGCCAGGTCGGCAGAGGTGATGGCCACCCGCGCATCGGGGTCGGTGATGTAGTGCTTGAGCTCTTCCGCGCGGTTCATCGGGTTGACCGGCACCACGACCGCATTGGCCCGCAGGATGGCGAAATGGGCAATCACCCACTGCGGACAGTTCTGCATGTTGAGCACCACGCGGTCACCTTTTTTGACGCCCATTTCATGCAGGGTGGCTGCCAGCCGCTCGGCCTTCTGGAGCACCTCGGCGTATGTAAAAACCTGCCCGAAAAACACCAGTGCCGGCTTGTTGGGGTAACGCAGCGCGCTGACCGCCAGGTTGTGCCAGAGCGATATGGCCGGCGCGGTGATACGGTGCGGCAAACGTTTGGGCCAGACCTTGTGATGCAGGGTGTGCGGATTGGAAGAGGGGGTCGCAGGTGCAACTGCATTCGGGTCGGACAATTCAGGCTCCAGGGTTGTGCGCGGCGGACCCTGAGCCTACCCCGGCTGTGGCGGGTGTGCATCGGGGAAGCTCCCGATAAAACACTGTCGCCTCAGCGACCACCACTGACTATGATCAGGAGCCAGCGAAAGCTCTCACACAGCAGCAGATCCACTTCCACCACCGACTTTTGAGCAGAGACACCATGCGCCTCAACCCCTGGACTTCACCCTTTTTCCGCAAAGCCCTGGCGACTTTGGGGCTGCTTGTTGCCGGCAGCACAGCGCTGGCGGCCTATCCCGAAAAGCCGATACGCGTGGTCATCGGTTTTCCGGCGGGCGGCCCGCTCGATCAACACGCGCGACTGCTGGCGGAGAGGTTGCAGGCCGTGCTGGGGCAGCCCGTTCTCATTGACTACAAGTCGGGCGCAGGCGGCACGGTCGGCGCGCAAGACGTCATGAAGGCCCCGCCAGACGGCTACACCCTGATGCTGGCCAACACCGGCGTCATGGTCATCAACCCTGCCCTGTACACCCGCCTGCCCTACAACACGCTGAAGGACTTCACCCCCATTGCCCGCACTGCCATGCAGCCGCTGGCACTGCTGGTCAACCCGAAGCTGCCGGTGACCACGCTGAAAGAGTTTGTCGATTACACCCGGGCCCGCCCCGGCCAGATCAACTACGGCTCTGCCGGCAATGGTGGCATCAGCCACCTGGTGCCGGAAATGTTCAAGAATGCCGCAGGGCTGTTCATGGTGCACATTCCCTACCGGGGCAGCGCGCCGGCGTTCACCGATCTGATGGGTGGACAGGTGCAGTTCATGGGTGAGTCGATTCCCCAAGCCGCCAATTACCACAAGCAAGGCAAGGTACGCGCCCTGGCGGTGACCAGCAAAGAGCGCAACCCCGCGCTGCCAGACATCCCGACCGTCATCGAGTCCGGCTTCAAGGGTTTTGAGGTGGTCGGTTTTTACGGTTTTCTGGCGCCCGCCGGGCTGCCTGCCGACATCACCGCCAAACTGAGCGACGCCTTCAAGCAGGTGATGACCAGCGCCGATATCCGCAATCGCATGGTCGCGCAGGGCGCAGATCCGGCTTTCCTGGGCAGCGAAGACTTTGCAAAATTTCTTGCCGCCGAAATGCCGCGTTGGGCCCAGGCGGTGAAAGCCTCTGGCGCAAAACTGGACTGAAGCCTGATGGCAGAACTCTGGCAATTCGACGCAGCTGCGCTTTCTGAGGGTTACCGCACCAAGGCATTCACGCCGGTGGACGCGCTGGAGGCCTGCCTGGCCCGCGTGGCAACATGCCAGCCACACCTGAACGCCATGGCGCACATTGACGACGCGGGCGCGCGGCATGCGGCCGACGCCAGCCGCCAGCGTTGGGCGGACGCCCAGCCGCTGGGGCCGCTTGATGGGGTGCCGGTAAGTTTGAAAGACAACCTGCACGCTGGCGGCCTGCCCACCGGCTGGGGCAGCCGGCTGCTGCGCGGATTCGTGGCCAGCCAGGATGAGCTGCCTGTGGCCCGGCTGCGCGCCGCAGGCATGGTGATCTTTGGCAAGACCACGCTGCCGGAGTTTGCGATGCAGGGCCATACCGGCAACCTTGCCACCGGCATCACGCGCAACCCGTGGAATACAGCGCTAACCCCGGGCGGCTCTTCGGGCGGCGCAGCCGCTTCGGTGGCCGCAGGCTGCGGGCCGCTGGCGCTGGCTACTGACGGCGGCGGCTCCATCCGCCGGCCGGCATCGCATTGCGGCGTGGTTGGGTTCAAGCCGTCGGCCGGACTGGTACCGCGCGCGGGCGGCCTGCCGGAAATCTTCCTCGGCCATGAAACCGTGGGGGCGATTGGTCGCACCGTGCGAGATGTGCAGCATGTGGTGCAGGTGCTGGCCGCACCTGCAAACAGGCTGGCGGCGCTGGATGCGGCGCCAGCGCGGATTCTTTTTGCGCCCCGTTTCGCCGCGCACCCGGTCGATGCGGGCATTGCCGGACAGATGGCCGATGTCGCCCGGCGCTTTGAGGCGCTGGGCCACCGGGTGGACGAGGCCCAGGGCTTTGATTTGTCAGAGCCGCTCAACGCCATGTGGTCCCTCCTGTCGTGCACGGGTCTGGCCTGGATGATGGGCGAGGCAGCTCACTTGCCCGAGTTCGGACTGGAGCCCGGACAGCAGCCCGACATGGCCCAGTGCACCCAGGCCATTCAGAACAACCTGCGCGACGGGTTGGCCGCCGAAGCCACGGCGCTGTTCAAATTGCTGGCCTGCATGCAAACGCTCAACCACCGGCTGCATGCCCTTTTTTCCACCTGCGACTTCATCCTCACACCCGCGGCAGCCGCACTGCCCTGGACTGCCGAAGAGACACATCCCACCGTCATCGCCGGCCAGACCGTGGGGCCGCGCGGCCATGCGGTGTACACCGCCTTCGCGAATGCTGCAGGCTTGCCAGCCATTGCCCTGCCTGCGGGGATGTTGCTGGGCCTGCCCGCCGGTTTCCACCTGGTCGGCCGACCCGGCGCCGACGCGCAGCTGCTGGCGCTGGCGCTGCAGTACGAGCAGGCCCATCCCTGGGCCAGCGCCTGGCCGGCGCTGCCCGCATGAGCAGCCATGCCCACGCCCTGGCGGCCCGGCTGCTCGCTGCCCGCAAAGGCTACGCGCCCGCGCAGTGGCGCGATCTGGTGCCTGCCGATCGGGCGGACGCCTACGCAGTTCAGGATGCGGTCATGGCGCAATTGGGGGTTATCGGCGGCTGGAAGGTGGGCGCCAAGGGGCCAGCGGTGGAGCCCGCCTGCGCACCCATACCGGCCAGCGGCTTGCTGCGCTCGGGCGCCGCAGCGCTGATCGGCCCGCCCTGGACCCTGCGCGGCATCGAGGTGGAAGTTGCGGTGCGGCTGAGCCGAGACCTTCCGGCCGCAGGCGGCATCCCTTGCGCTGCAGAGATCATGGCCGCCATTGACGCAGTGCTGCCGGCGATCGAAGTCGTGGAGACGCGGCTGGCCAACTGGCATGGCAGCGAGCCACTGGCTGCGCTGGCTGACCTGCAAAGCCACGGCGCGCTGGTGCTGGGCGAGCCCTCGGCGCAGCGTCCGCAAGACATCGACCTGCGGACCGTGCAGGCCACCTTGGCGTTTGACGGCAAGACTGTGGCCAGGACGCAGAGCGGCAACCCGGCTGCCGACATCTGGCGGCTGCTCGGCTGGCTCGCGCATCACTGCGCGCAACGCGGCACGCCATTGCGCGAGGGCGACGTGATCACCACCGGTTCGTGCACCGGCATGCTGTTCGCCCCCGAGGGTGCCCATGTGCAAGGCCAGCTCGCTGGCTTGGGCAAGGTAGAACTGCGCTTTTAGCGGTCGGACGGCAGCCCCCAAGTTGGTGCGGATCGCACCGTCACCTCACGGGAGCTCCAGATTGGTGCACACCATAGTGTGCCCATGGCGCGGCTAGCGCTGGTGGCATTGCGCGATAGATTGCCCGCACAACGGCAAGGCACAGGACTTGCGTAAAAGCTTTGCACCCCCGTCCGCGCCAATGGCGAACAAAGACATCCACACAACCTGGAAAAGTTTTATGAACATCAGCAAACGCACCTTCACCCTGGGCCTGGCCGCCGCCCTGCTCACCGCCAGCGCCGTGCAGGCGCAAACCGCACTCGACGACGTGATGAAGGCAAAGGAAATCAAGATTGCCATCCCTACCGACTTCCCGCCCTACGGCTTCGTCGGTACCGATCTCAAGCCCCAGGGCCTGGACATCGACATGGCCAACTACATCGCCGCCAAGCTGGGCGTGAAAGTGGAACTGCTGCCCGTCACCACCGCCAACCGCATCGCCTACCTGCAGACCAAAAAGGCCGACCTGGTGATCTCCACCCTGGGCAAGAACCCCGACCGCGAAAAGGTGATTGACTTCACCATTGCCTACTCGCCCTTCTTTATCGCCGTGTTCGGCCCTAAGACAATTGTGGTGAAGTCACCCGCCGACCTGGCGGGCAAGTCGATCTCCGTCACCCGCGGCTCGGTCGATGATGCCGAGCTGACCAAGGTGGCACCGCCAAGCACAGAGCTGCGCCGCTTCGAGGACAACAACTCCACCATCTCTGCCTTTGCCGCGGGCCAGACGCAGCTGGTGGCCACCAGCGCGCAAGTGGCCGGCAACCTGATGGCCAGGAGCCCGCAGTTGGGCACCGAATACAAGTTCGTGCTGAAAGATTCTCCGAACTTCATCGGCGTCGGCAAGGGCGAGGACAAAATGCGCCTGAAGATCAATGACATCCTGGCCGATGCCAAGAAAAGCGGCGACATTGACAAGATGGCGATGAAGTGGCTCGGCCGCCCGGCGGGTGACCTGCCGCTGAACTGACAAGATCTGTCCTTCCTTGCTTGACCTGGGCTCTAGGCCGGCGCGCCGGCACGGATGCCGGACCGCGTCCGGCATGACAGCCCACACAAGAAGATGATCTCCTTCGACTTCCCCATCGTCCTGGCCCAGTGGCCCCTGCTCGCCAAGGGTGTGGCCTGGACCGTGGGCCTGACGGCTGTCTCGGCCGTCATCGGCGTCGCGCTGGGAGTCGGCTGCGCCTGGGCACGCTCGCAGGGGCCGATGTGGCTAAAGTGGCTCGTGGGCGTGTATGTGGAACTGATCCGCAACACACCTTTCATCGTGCAACTGTTTTTCATCTTCTTCGGCCTGCCAGCTGCGGGCGTGAAGCTTTCGCCCGAGACGGCATCCATCATCGCCATGGTGGTGAACCTGGGCGCCTACGCCACCGAGATCATCCGCGCGGGCATCGAGGCCACGCCGCGCGGTCAGGTGGAGGCGGCCCTGAGTCTGGCGCTGACACGCGCGCAAATTTTCATCCGCGTGGTGCTGCCCCCGGCGCTGCGCAAAGTGTGGCCGGCTCTGGTCAGCCAGATCATCATCGTGATGCTGGGCTCCGCTGTCTGCGGCCAGATATCAACAGAAGAACTGAGCTACGCCGCCAACCTGATCCAGAGCCGTAATTTTCGCGCCTTCGAGGCCTTCATCATCGCCACCGCCATCTACCTGGTGTTATCCATGGCGCTGCGCAGGCTGATGAACTGGCTGGGGCCCAGATTTCTTTTTGGCCGCTAAATGGTTGAGTTCTCTGCCTGGGACATCTTCCGCAACCTGCTGCTGGCTGCGCGCTGGACGGTTGTGTTGTCGCTCATCGCATTCATTGGCGGTGGCATCGTGGGCATGACGCTGCTGATCGCGCGCTTGACCAAATCGGTATGGGCTGAACGCTTCGTCGCCGCCTACGTGGCGCTGTTCCAGGGCACACCGCTGCTGATGCAATTGTTCCTGGCGTACTTCGGCATCGCCCTGTTCGGCATCAACACCTCGCCCTGGGTGGCGGCGGCGCTGGCGCTGACGCTTTACACCAGCGCGTTCCTGGCTGAAATCTGGCGCGGCTGCGTGGCTTCCATTCCCCGCGGCCAGTGGGAAGCGGCGCAAAGCCTGGCCATGAATTTCGGCGAGCAGCTGCGTCATGTCGTGCTGCCGCAAGCCACCCGGATCGCCATCCCACCGACTGTGGGTTTTCTGGTGCAGGTGATCAAGGGCACGGCGCTGGCATCGGTGATCGGCTTCATCGAGCTCACCAAGGCCGGCACCATGATCACCAATGCCACCTTCAAGCCCTTTGTGGTGTACAGCTGCGTGGCGCTGCTTTATTTCGGGCTGTGCTACCCGATCAGCTGGTACGCCAAGAAACTGGAGAGAAAAATCAATGAAGCCCGTCGTTGAAATCACGGCCCTGCGCAAGTCGTTCGGGACCAACGAGGTACTCAAGGGCATCGACCTGACGGTGCAAAGCGGCGAAGTGATCGCCATCATTGGCAAGAGCGGCTCGGGCAAGAGCACGCTGCTTCGCTGCATCAACGGCCTGGAGACTTTCCAGGACGGCGCCCTCAGTGTGGACGGCAAGCCCCTGCTGCACAACAACCCGGCCGCCATGCGCGAGCTGCGCCAGCACGTAGGCATGATCTTTCAAAGCTTCAACCTGTTCCCACACCTCACCGTAGGCCGCAACATCATGCTGGCGCCTACCCTGGTAAAGAAGACAGACCAGGCCACTGTCAAACAGCTGGCTGGCAAGCTGCTGGACCGGGTGGGCCTGTCCGAAAAATTTGACGCCATGCCAGATCAGCTCTCCGGCGGGCAGCAACAGCGGGTGGCGATTGCACGCGCGCTCGCCATGCAGCCCTCGGTGCTGCTGTGCGACGAGATCACCTCGGCGCTGGACCCTGAGCTGGTTGGCGAGGTGCTGCAGGTGGTGGAAAGCCTGGCGGCGGAGGGCATGACGCTGCTGATGGTCACCCACGAGATGAACTTTGCCCGCAAGGTCTGTGACCGGGTCGTCTTCATGCACCAGGGCCGGGTGCATGAAATCGGCGCGCCTGACGAGGTTTTTTCAAACCCGCAGACGCCAGAGCTCAAGCAGTTTCTCGGCATGATCCAGTAAGCGCGGGCCGACCAGCCCCGGCGCGCCGCGCCGTCCGTGCACAATCAGGGCAGCGCGCCTGCCAACACCCGCCATCGACTCGCCAGGCGCGCTCATTTTGATATCCGCTTGCGCATATGTCCACTGGGCTGGTGCCTGATTTGATTGTGTAAACCCACCCCATGCCGCCCGTCCTCTACCTCTTCGCCCTGTGCAACCTCGTGATCGGCAGCGGCGCTTTTGTCATCGGCGGCATTCTTGTGCCGATCAGCGAATCCCTGCACATCAGCGTGGCTGCGGCCGGGCAGGCGATGACGGCCTATGCACTTGCCACCGCGGTTCTGGCGCCCCTGCTGATCATCCTCACCGCGCGTTGGCCGCGCAAACGCGCGATACAGCTGGCGCTGATACTTTTCGGCGCGGGTTGTGTGGTGTGCGCGCTCTCTGGCAACCTCACGGTGCTGCTGCTGGGGCGCATCCTGATGGGTGCGGGCGCCATGTTTTCTGCGGCGGCCTCGGCCCTGGCTGTCAGCCTGGTCGCCCCGGCCTTGCGCGGCCGGGCCTTGTCGATCACCTTTCTGGGCATGAGCATCAGTTATGCCGTCGGCGTGCCGGTCGGCGCCTGGCTGGGGTTTGAATATGGCTGGCGCGTGCCGGTATGGCTGTCAGCAGGCGCCAGCGGCGTCATGCTGGTGGCCGCCAGCTGGTGGGTGCCGGCCAACATGGCCAGCGCCGGTGCCAGCTTTGCAGGCTTTGGTGCGGTGGCGCGCCAGGGCGCCGTGTTGCGCGTGTGGCTGCGCACGTTGCTGTATTTCATCGCCATCTTCAGCGTGTTTGCCTATGTCGGGCCGGTGTTGCAGGCACTCAACCCGATGACATCGACCCAGCTGTCAATCACGCTGGCGGTGTTCGGCCTGGCGGGCGTAGCCGGCACGCTGTCGGGCGGCTGGGCCAACGACCGCTTCGGCCCGATTCGCAGCATGCGCGCGCAGCTGGTGCTGCTGATTGCCATGATGTTGATCCTGCCGCTGACGCGCGGTCACCCGCCAGCCACCCTGGTCACGCTGGTGCTCTGGGGCATCGCCGGCTTCGGCATGATGGCGCCCCAGCAGAGCTTGCTGGCCGGCCTGTCGCCGGTGCAGGCGCCCTTGCTGCTGAGCCTGAATGGCTCGATGCTCTACCTGGGCACCGCGCTGGGCGCGGTGATCGGCGGCTCGCTGATCGGCCAGCTGGACCTGTCCCAGCTGAGCTGGGTCGGCGTGCCGTTTGGCCTGCTGGCGTTGGTCACACTGGCGTTTGAGCGGCCGAAGCCGAGATCCTGAATTCATGGCACCAAAGCGCTGACTGGGCTGGTGCGGTGCAGCAAGGGCGGCACAAAGTCAGACGTGTCGCTTTGTCAGTACCGCTGTCGGCGGGGCAGCGGCCTGGGCATCGGCCAGTTCGTGCAGCGCTTCGATGATGTGGCAATGCGCATCGCTGCCATCGCAGCGGTTGCGCAAGGCCTTCAAGTCCTTTTCCAGCGCCTTCAGCTCACCCAGGCGCTCGCGTACATGACCGAGGTGGCCATCCAGCGCCTCACGCGCCGCCGCGCAATCGGTCTTGTTGTTCAGGTCCAGCCCAAGCAGGTGGCGTACCTCGTCCAGCGACATGTCCATGGCGCGGCACAGACGGATGAAGCGCAGTTGATGCACATCACCGTCGCTATATAAACGATAGCTGCTCACGCTTCTGCCATAAGGGCTGAGCAGCTTTTCTTTCTCATAAAACCGTATGTTGGCAGGGCTGACGCCGCTTTGCCGTGCGGCCTCGCCGATCTGATAACCCTGTGGCGGGGATGGACTTGAAACCGGCATCGCTTGACCTTGAAGTGACTTGAAGGTTTCCAATCATGCCATCAACCTGAATTTTTGGAGAAACCTTCCATGTCTGCCCACTGCTGCGACCACGACGCCACCGCCGCCCAGGCCAACAGCCCGCGTTACCGCAAGATCCTCTGGATCGCGCTGGTCGTCAACCTCGCGATGTTTGCCATCGAGATCGCGGCGGGCCTGCGCTCCGGCTCGGTGTCGCTGCTGGCCGATGCCATCGACTTTTTTGGCGACGCCGCCAACTACGGCGTGAGCCTGGCGGTGCTCTCCATGGGCCTGGCCTGGCGCTCGCGGGCGGCGCTGCTCAAATCGGCCAGCATGCTGGTCTTCGGCTTATTTGTGCTGGCCCGCGCTGGGTGGGCTGCCACTCAAGGCGGTGCACCTGAAGCCCTGACCATGGGGGCCATCGGACTGCTGGCCCTTGTGGCCAATGTGCTGGTCGCGACCCTGCTGTACGCATACCGCGAAGGCGATGCCAACATGCGCAGCGTCTGGCTGTGCTCGCGCAACGACGCCATTGGCAATCTGGCCGTGATGCTGGCCGCGCTGGGCGTGTTTGGCACCGGTAGCGCCTGGCCCGACCTCGCCGTGGCAGCGGTGATGGGCAGCCTGGCGATCTGGGGCGGCTGGTCGGTGATGCAGCAGGCGCGGCGTGAACTGCGGGCCAGCCGTTTATCACGGGCATCGGCATGAACAGCTACACGCCCGAACAGCGGCGGCAGGTTTTCATGCAGCTGGTGCGCAGCTTCCATGCAACAGCCTCGGCTGAATCCGCCGGGCGCTGGGCCTACCTTGAAGCCGCACACGTCCTGGGCCAGCAGGACCTGGCCCTGCACTGGACCTCGCACGCAGCGATGCTGCGTTTTGCGCTGCAAACCGGAGATCTGGGCGAAGCGGCGGGGCAATTGCTGCGTCTGGCTTTGGTTCCGCTGGGTCACCTGCTGCAGCGTCTTCCCGCTGGCAACCCCGGCCGCGCCCACGTCAGCGCGTTTGCCCCCATGCCGGTTGACGCGCGCTTGAGCGAGCTGATCAGGCATGCCGCCGCCGCCACTCAAACCCCTTCTTATTGAACTTTCACAACTTCGCCGTATCATTCATCCATGCGCCGTCCCCTGTTCATTGCCATGATCTTCCTGCTGCTTCTGCGCGGCTGGGTGGGCGACGCGATGGCCACTGGCATGGCCATGGGCCATTTGCAGCAAGTTTCTTTTGCTACTGAAATAATAGCTACCCCTGCTCATGAGACAAGGGCCGAAGGCCATTTTGACCATCAAACGGCAGGGCCAGCGGCAGAGTCTCTGCCTCATCAGGCGGCGAGTTCTCCCGATTGCGCAGGGCACGCAGCGGGACAGGCTTACGACCCCTTGGGCCAGGAAGCCGCCGGGCATTGTGAATCCTGCGCCGCCTGCCAGGCCTGCCACGCGGTTGCCCTGTCGCCATTGGTGAGCAGCGTCACCGCCCTCTCCATCCCACCCGCGCTGCCGCGTTCGCCCGCAGCCCAATTTGCCAGCGCCGTCGCCGCGCTCGGTCAGAAACCACCGATCTCCTGATATCCAGGCCCCAACTGGGCCTGTACTTGCCTCCGGCGCGGTTTTTTTGACCGCCCGCATCAGCCCGTGATGCCCGGATACCGCGATGCCCACCATCGCCCCGCTTGTTTTCAGGAGATTTTCGTGAACTTACGTTCTATTTCAAAACTGTTGGCGCTGCTGGCTGCGCTCGCCATGTGGCCCGGAGCCTACGCGCAGGGGCAAACACAGCCCTCGCCCAGTCCGGCGGCAACCCCGGCGTCTGCAGCCACTTCTTCAGCCCCTGAATTTCGCTCCGCGTTCGAGGGCTACCAGCCCTACACCGACGAAAAAATCATCAGCTGGAAAGAAGCCAACGATGTCACTGGCCGCATAGGCGGTTGGCGCGCTTACGCCAAAGAAGCTCAACAGCCTGCGGGTGACAGCGGACCCGCTGTGGCCAAACCAGCTGACCCGCGCGCCGGGCAAACCAAACCGGTACAGGTCAAACCATGAACAAGATATTTCGACTGGGCACTGTGGCTGCGGCCACACTCGTGTTGGCCGGTTGCGCTTCGGTCAACTTTGACCAGTCTGTGCAAGACACCAACAACGGCACCGCCACCTTCACGCAGGGCAAACTCGAACTGAGTCGTACAGACCAGCAGCAACAAGCGCGCAGCAAATTGAGCGGCGAGCTGCTGGCCAAACCGCTGAGCCAGGACGATGCAGTGCAACTGGCACTGGCCAACAGCCCTGCGGTGCAAACCCTGCTGGCGCAAAGCTGGGCCGATCAGGCGTCGGCCAACCAGTTGGGCCGTATCGCCAATCCGATCTTCACATTTGAACGCGTTCGATCCGGCAACGAGCTCGATATCGGCCGGATGTTGTCGTTTGGTCTGCTGGATCTGCTCACGCTGCCCCGGCGCATGGAAATATCGCGCGGGCAGACAGCGCAAACCAAGGTGCAACTCAGCGCCAACGTGGTCGAGCACGTCACCCAGGTGCGCCAGGCCTGGGTGCGGGCCGTGGCGGCCCAGCAGACCCTGCAATACGCCGAACAAATCAACGCGGCCGCACAAGCCAGTGCCGAGCTGGCCAAACGCATGTACCAGGTCGGCAACTTCAACAAACTGCAGCGCGCCCGGCAGCAATCGTTTTATGCCGACAGCGCGGCCCGACTGGCCTCCAGCCAGCACGCAAGCACCGCAGCGCGCGAGGAGTTGGTCCGGTTGCTGGGCTTGACCACCGAACAGTCGGCGCAACTGAAACTTCCGGAGCGGCTGCCCGACCTGCCAAAAGAGGCACATCCGGCAAGCGTGGTGAACGCCACCGCCCTGCAGCAACGCCTGGACGTGCAAATGGCGCGCAACCAGCTGGATGTGGCGGGCAAGTCACAGGGCCTGAACCTGCTCAACAGCCTGGTTGATGTGGAGCTGGGCATCATCCGCAACACCACGTTTGAGAACAATGCGCAGGGTCACAAAACAACGGCCAGAGGTTACGAGCTGGGCATTCGCTTGCCGATTTTCGACTGGGGCTCGGCCCAGCGCGACAGCATGAACGCGCAATCGCTGGCGGCGGCCAACCGTTACGAAAGCACAGTGCGCGGCGCCTCGTCCCAGCTGCGCGAAAGTTATTCGGCCTACCGCACGGCTTACGACGTGGCACGGCATTACCGCGACGAAATTGTGCCGCTGCGCAAAACCATGGCCGAAGAAAACGTGCTGCGCTACAACGGCATGTTGATCGGCGTGTTCGAGTTGCTGGCCGATACCCGCGACCAGATCTCCAGTGTGCAGGCCGCCATCAGTGCCTACCAGCAGTTCTGGCTGGCCGACGCGGCGCTGGCCGCCTCGATGACCGGCAAACCCACAACGATGGGCGCCATGTCTTTGGCGGGCGGCGCTGCTGCCGCCGAAGCCGGCCACTGAAACAAGATTTAAACGGATTACACATGAACAACAGAAGAAACTTTCTTGCAGGCGCGGGCGCCATCACGACAGCCGTTGCGGCTGCGGCGGTCAGCCGGGTGGCGATGGCGGCCCTGCCTGAACCCATGATCCAGACCAAGCCCGACACCGTGGCACCGCTGGTGCCCAACACCGGCCGCCCTTACAACCCGGTGGTCACCCTCAACGGCTGGACCCTGCCCTGGCGCATGAACCAGGGAGTCAAGGAGTTTCACCTGGTGGCCGAGCCGGTGGTGCGCGAAATGTCGCCTGGCTTCAAGGCCCACCTGTGGGGCTACAACGGCCAGTCGCCTGGCCCCACCATCGAGGTGGTGGAGGGTGACCGTGTGCGTATTTTTGTCACCAACAAGCTGCCAGAACACACCAGTATTCACTGGCATGGTCAGCGCCTGCCCAATGGCATGGATGGTGTGGCGGGTCTGAACCAACCTGCCATTCCCGTGGGCAAAACCTTTGTCTACGAGTTTGTGGCACGGCGCCCCGGCACCTTCATGTACCACCCGCATGCGGACGAGATGACGCAGATGGCCATGGGCATGATGGGCTTCTGGATCACCCACCCCAAAGCCAAACACCCGCTGATCGACGAGGTGGACCGCGACTTTGTCTTTCTGCTCAATGCCTATGACATTGACCCCGGCGCCTACACCCCCAAGATCATGACCATGCTGGACTTCAATATCTGGAGCTGGAACAGCCGGGTCTTCCCCGGCATCGACCCGCTGGTGGTGCGCAAGAACGACAAGGTGCGCATACGCATGGGCAATCTGACCATGACCAACCATCCGATACATCTGCACGGGCATGAGTTTCTGGTCACAGGCACCGACGGCGGACCGACCCCTAAATCCACGCGCTGGTATGAAGTGACCACCGACGTGGCAGTGGGCCAGATGCGGCAGATCGAGTTTCTGGCCGACGAGGAAGGCGACTGGGCTTTTCATTGCCACAAAAGCCACCACACCATGAACGCGATGGGCCACGATGTGCCGACGCTGATTGGTGTGGACCACCGCAAGATAGTCAAGGACATCACCAACGTGATCCCCGACTACATGGTGATGGGTGAGCGCGGCATGGCCGACATGGCCGAGATGGATATGCCCCTGCCCGACAACACCGCCAAGATGATGACGGGCGAAGGCCCGTTCGGCTCGGTCGAAATGGGCGGCATGTTCTCGATGGTCAAGGTGCGCAAGAACCAGAAAGCCGGCGACTACAAGGACCCGGGTTGGTACAAACACCCGCCCGGCGAAATCGCCTATGAATGGACGGGCGCACTGCCGAATCCGGCACGTTTTGCTGCCGAGGGCGGGCAAACGATGAAAGCGCAGAACATGCCGATGAAGGACGTTGAAGTCCAGGTCCGCAAACCCGTGATGGGTGGCAAGGGCAGCATGGGCGGTATGAAGCACTGAATGCCATTGAAAGACACCCAATGAAAATCCAAAACACTATCAAATCAATAGCTGCTTGCGCAGTATTGACAGGAACTACCGCCAGTTTTGCGCAGCATACCCACGGAAATGGGCAAATACACGGCACGCCCACTGTCAACCCGCCGCCGGTGAGCGCTTACGCTGGCCAACAGAGCCGCAGCATCAAGGCTCTGTCCGAAGCGCAGACGCAGGACCTGCTGGCTGGCAAAGGCATGGAGCTTGCCAAAGCGGCCGAGCTCAATGGTTACCCCGGCCCCATGCACACGCTGGAGCTGGCCCAAGCCCTGGCCCTGAGTCCGGCCCAGCAACTCGCGACGCAGACGCTGATGGAGCGGCACAGGGCCGATGCGCGCCGCCTGGGCGCCGAGTTGGTGGAAGCCGAACGCGCGCTGGATCAGGCTTTCATGACGCGCCAGATCGACACCGCCAGTCTGAAAGGCCACACCCAGCGCATCGCAGAGCTGCAGGCCGCTTTGCGCGCCAGCCATCTTCAGACCCACTTGCAGCAGACCGCGCTGCTGAGCCCGCAGCAGATCAAGCGCTACGCCGAGTTGCGTGGCTACACCGTCGGCTCCGCCCCCGTTGTCAAGCCCTTGTCCCACACGCACTGAACATCAACCCAGCTAAAAGAAGATATCCATGAAAACATTGACCTCCGCCCTCCTCGCCATGCTGATTGCTGGCGCCAGCACTTTCGCCTTCGCTCACGGTGACGATGCCCACGCCAAAAAGGCCGTGGCCGTCAAGAAAGAGCAAAAGGAATGGGGCATTGCGGGAGATGCCAAAGCCGTCCAGCGGACCATCACCGTCGGGATGAGCGACGACATGCGTTTCACCCCTGGCGATCTCGCTGTCAAGCAGGGTGAGACCATCCGCTTCGTCATCAAAAACACGGGGAAGGTCATGCATGAAATGGTGATCGGCACCAAAAAAGAAAACGACGAACATGCGGCGCTGATGATCAAGTTTCCTGGCATGGAGCATGACGCGCCCTACATGGCGCACGTTGCACCGGGCAAGACCGCCGAGATCATCTGGACCTTCAACAAACCCGGCAATTTTGACTTTGCCTGCCTGATTGCCGGCCACTACCAGGCTGGCATGATCGGCAAGATCAAGGTCACTGCCCGCTAACAAAAACCCCAGGAAAGGAAACCTCATGCAAAGACGCCATGCTCTTCAGACCCTTGCAGGCCTTGCGGCAGCGACTATCGCCCCGTGGGCATTGGCCCAAACCCGCCCACAGGTCGAAGTCTGGAAAGACCCGAACTGCGGCTGCTGCAAGGACTGGGTCGTTCATATGGAAGCCAACGGTTTTGACGTCAAAGTCAACGACAGCGGCAACACTGCGGCCCGTACCCGTCTGCGCATTCCGGAAAAGATGGGCTCCTGCCATACCGCAACAGTCGGTGGCTATGCCCTCGAAGGGCACGTGCCCGCGCGCGAAATTCAGCGCTTGTTGAAAGAAAAACCAAAAGCCATCGGTCTGGCCGTCCCCGGCATGCCAGTGGGTTCGCCCGGCATGGACGCGCCGCTTTACGGCGGACGTGCAGATGCCTACAAGGTGCTGCTTGTCCTCGAGGATGGCAGCTCGCGCGTTTATCAGTCTTATCCCCGTTCCTCCCCCACCCGCTCCTGAAGGAAATTTTCATGAAAAAACTCAATGCCTTCCTGCTTGCCTCTGCCCTGCTAGCGGGCGCAGCTTCTGCCCACGCGGCCTCACATGCCGGTGCACCCATGGCCGGCGACGCCAAAAAAGACACTGCCATGAAAGCCGCCACCGACATGGCCGACGGCGAAATCCGCAAGGTCGATGTGGACAACAAAAAAATCACCATCAAGCACGGCGAGATCAAGAACCTGGACATGCCCGGCATGACCATGGTGTTTCAGGCCAAAGACCCCGCCCTGCTGGGCAAGGTCAAGGTCGGCGACAAGGTCCGCTTCAAGGCCGAGAAAGATGGCACGGCTTTTGTGGTGACAGACATTCAGCCCGCGAAGTAAAGACCAGAGGAACCAGAGGAAGATCGCAACGACCTGCCCGCGCAGACTCCTGATTCGCTACGGTTGGCGCTCACCGTCGCCTGAAACCCTCGCGCCACGATGACCGAGCAAGCCAGCCGCCTCAGAGAGGCATCCATCAGGGGTGGGGCACCGCGGCCAGCTCTTGAGGGAAGCGCGCAACAAGTACCCTGCGGCGTGCGATCAGCCGGGCTCGGGCGGTATGCTGCGTTGAATTTCTTGCTAATAGCCAGCTATGAGTTGCGAAATTTGCCTTGCATCCCATCCCCATCCGGCGGCCGCCCATCCGCCAGGACAGTCCAGCGCTTCCCTGGCTGGCAGCCTGATCGACAGACCCAAAAGAGGCCGACTGATACTCAGCCGGCCCAGCCGCATCTGCTTCCTCAGTTGATGTACTGTTCCCGGAACAGTTGACGCTCCGCATTTGTCATGGCCAAAGATGGCTTGGGCGTGTTATGGGCGATGGTGTCCGTATGAACCAGCTTGCCCTCCTGAAAGGCATAGCTGTGCTGGGCACGGATGTAGCCGGCTTCGCCACCGACCAGCGTACCGCCGTCAGAGGTCAGGCGGTTTGCGCGAAAGGTTTCAAATTCTTTTTGAACAACTGCGCGGCTTTTGTTACTTTGAACGCGGTGACTGTCAAAGCCCGCCTCGCCGCCCACCCAGGTACTGCCACCGTTGGCAAAAGCGGCCGGAATGGATGCACTTACCAGTGCGAGGACAAATACGGTTTTACGAAACGACATGATCAAACTCCTTTAGGATCGATTGCAGGGTGTGGCCCCAACCTTTGAGGCCACTGCGATGCAAGCGCTGCATCACGGTTTTCAATGTAGATGTCCGGGTGCGACAACGCCCTGACCCGCAGATTACAAATGCGTTATTTCAATCGAGGCTTGTTTTGAAAATTCTGGTGATTGAAGATGAACCCAAGGCCGCCGACTACCTGCGCAAAGGTCTGAGCGAAAACGGTTATGCGGTCGAAGTTGCCCACAATGGCACAGACGGCCTGCACGCGGCTGTTACTGGTGACCATGACCTCGTCATCCTGGATGCCATGCTGCCGGGCATAGACGGCTTTACCGTTCTTTCGGCATTGCGCAGCTCCCGGGAGCTGCCGGTACTTATGCTCACTGCGCGTGGAGACACAGACGACAAGGTGCGCGGCTTCCACCTCGGCGCTGACGACTACCTGGTCAAGCCGTTTCAGCTTCCTGAGTTGCTGGGGCGCGTCAAGGCCATCCTCAAGCGTGGTCAACCCGCCGCCGTGGAGCAGGTGCTACGCACGGCCGATCTGGAAATCGATTCGGTACGCCACCGCGCGACCCGCGCCGGCCAGCGCATTGACCTGTCGGCGAAGGAGTTCGCCCTGTTGACCCTTCTGGCCCAGAAAACCGGAGAGGTCCTGTCTAGAACGCAGATTGCCTCCCTGGTCTGGGATATTCATTTCGACTCGGACACCAACGTGGTGGAAGTAGCGATACGGCGGCTGCGCGCCAAAATCGATGACCCTTTTGAACAGAAGCTGATCCATACCGTGCGCGGCGTGGGTTATGTCCTGGAGCGACGAGGCGCACTGTGACACCCGGTCGGCGCTTCCGCTTCTGGGCTGGAAATTCCCTGGCGGCCAGCATTGCGCTGGCCAGTGCCTTCTTCGGCTTTCTTGTGACAGGGACTGCCATCGTGATCGGGTTCTACGCCCTTTCGCATCAGCTGGATGCGCGGTCTGAAACCGAGTTGCTGGGCAAACGTGATCTGCTGGTTCATGTTCTGTCCGAAATTCCCTCCCTGGAAGAAGTCAATGCGAACAAACACCGCTTTGGCGATTTACTGATAGGTCACGACGATCTGCATCTGGCGTTGGTCGACCCCGCCAGCGGTCAAAGCGTGGCAAGTTTTTCGCTACTCGCTCAGCAATCCGTGTCTTCGCTGACCGCTACTCCGCCCGTTTCGACGCCAGTCCAACCATGGGTGGCGGCCTCAGGAGAGCGGCTAGGCGCTATTCAGGGTAGCAGCACGCTAGGCAACGGGACGGCGGTGCGGTATTTCCTGTCGCTCGATCGCCGCCATGATCGTCGGCTACTGAAAGGGTTCATCCAGACCACACTGGTCGGCTGGCCCCTTTTGTTGATGATTGTCGCGTTCGGCGCCTGGCTCATGGCGCGTACCAGCCTGGCGCCTTTGCGGCGGTTTCACCGACTGGCCGCAGCCACCAGCGTGCAATCCCTCAGTCACCGAATATCTTCCGCCGGCCTGCCCACCGAACTGTACGAACTCGCAGAAGAATTCAACGGCATGATGGGGCGTATCGATGCAGGCTACCAGCGCTTGCAAGAGTTCTCTGGTGAGCTTGCGCATGAGATGCGCACCCCGATTGCCACGCTCATGGGTAGAACGCAGGTGGCGCTGTCTCTTCCGCGCACCGGTGCCGAGTTACAAGAGGTACTCGAAGGCAACATTGAAGAGCTCGAGCGATTGTCGCGACTGATCTCCGAGATGCTCTTCATTGCGCGCGCAGACCACCATCAGGACCCGTTACACCACGAACGGGTGAAGCTTGTTGATGAATCGTTACGGATCGCAGACTATCTGTCGCTGATCGCAGAAGAACGCGGTGTGAGCGTCAAAGTGACCGGCACGGCCACAGTGACGGCAGATCGCAACCTGGTGCAGCGTGCGATCACCAATTTACTGTCGAATGCAATACGTCATGCCACGATCCAATCGACGATACATCTTGCAATCGACGAAGAAGGGGAGCAGGTGACGCTTGCAGTGACCAACCACGGCGACACCATTGCACCAGAACATCTGGAGCGGATTTTTGACCGCTTCTATCGTATTGACTCCGGGCGAGCACGCCTTGATGGTGGTACAGGGCTGGGGCTGGCCATTGTGCGCTCCATCATGGCGACCCACAGCGGGCAGGTGAAGGCGCACAGTTCAGTGGGGGGCGAAACGACATTCACGCTGACGTTCCCCAAAATGGCGGAATGAGTCATCTACGTCAGTTTTCACATATTTGGCGTGTCAGCGGTTCATGACCCACCTGATGACCTGTCTGCGGATAACAAATTTGTAATCTTCAGGTCATCGCGATGTGGGGGCCTGTTTTGTAAAGTCATGACCGTGATGCAGAGTATGCGTCGCAAAGACCCCGGGTATCGATTTACCCAGGCCTTGATGTTCCGAGAGCCAAACCAGCTCCTCTTCTTTCAGGAATCGCTATGACCTATCGTCTTCGCACACTCACTTTGGCCCTCTTCCTCGGCGCTGCCTCGGCAGCAAGTTTCGCGTCGGGCACCCATACAGGCGGTCATGAAGGAAGTGCTATCGGCAAACCCGGGAAGGCAGCCAATGTGAGCCGGACCATCAAAGTTGACATGACGGACAACATGCGTTTCACATCGGCCGACATTGCAGTGAAGCAAGGCGAGACCATTCGTTTCGTCGTTCAGAACTCGGGCAAGGTCAAGCACGAAATGGTGCTGGGTACCGCCAGGGAGCTCAAAGAGCACTACGAAGTAATGAAGAAAAATCCGGAGATGGAACATGCCGATGAAAACATGATCTCGGTGGCTCCCGGAAAGAGCGGCGAAATCATTTGGCAGTTTACGAAATCAGGAAAAATCGATTTCGCCTGCCTGCAACCCGGCCACTACGACGCCGGCATGAAAGGCTTGGTCAACGTCGCCTCAGATCGTACGGTCACCAAAAAAACATCAACTCCCGAGCACAAACACTGAGTCAGCCCTGCTGGCCACCGATGCAACTTTTTTGAATCTTCAAGGACTAATCATGAAACCTCTCCATACTCTGCTGATCTTCGCCGCCATGCTGGCTGGCAATGCGCAGGCCGCCTCTCATTCGGGCGCGCCTACAGCCACCGGCAATGTCAAAGCGGCCGGCGCACCATCGGCTTCATCCGACATGGCTGTCGGTGAAATCAGAAAGATTGACCTCGCCAACAACAAAATCACGATCAAGCATGGCGAGATCAAGAACCTTGACATGCCTGGTATGACCATGGTGTTTCAAGTCAAGGAAGCTGCCCTGCTGAAGAATGTCAAGGTAGGCGACAGTGTCCGCTTCAAAGCGGAGAAGGCTGGTGGCGCCATCGTGGTGACGGATATGCAGGCAGCTTTGCCTCTGGTCGTTGCACAGACGGGTCTTTCGACCACCCAGCCAACCGGCGTCATGGCGCCAGTTTCCGCGACGAAGAAGGAAACCGCCGAGTCAGCCCCGGAGATGACCGAAGGTGAAATTCGCAAGGTTGACGTGGCCAACGGCAAAGTCACAATCAAGCATGGTGAGATCAAAAACCTCGACATGCCTGGTATGACCATGGTGTTTCAGGCCAAGGATCCCGAGCTGCTCGCCAAAGCAAAACCGGGCGACAAAATTCGCTTCAAGGCCGAAAAAGCCGGCGGCGCTATCGTGGTGACGGACATCCAGCCTGCCAAGTAACTGGGGATACCGCAACCCTTTTGCGATGCGCACCGTGCAGCTTCGCGCACTGGGTGGCCGCCATGCAATGTAGGCTGTCACCTACAGCATGCCCACGTTCAGCCTTGATTCAAGCATCTGACGGTGCCCTGTCATCTGCGCCATTCGCCGCAGTTGAAAACCGGGTTACGCTTCAGCATGGCAAAACCAGCTCACACCGGCAAAATGCTTCCCAGACTGGCCGCGCTGTTTGTGATAGCTGTGCTGCTCAATTTTCCCTGGGAAGTGGCTCAAATGCCACTGTATGTTGAGGAGGGGAGCTGGTTCGAGTTTGCGTTGCACTGCATCATTCCCAGCCTTGGGGACGGGCTTATCGTCATGCTGATTTTCGGCGTTGGTTGGGCCGTCCGAGGCCGATCAGACTGGACGGACCAACCGGGATGGGCCGCATACGTGCTGATGCTGATGACCGGGTTCAGCGTTGCGGTGATGGTGGAATGGGTGGGCTTTTATGGCCTCAATCGCTGGAGCTACACAGCCAGCATGCCGCTGCTGCCGGGCCTGGGCATTGGTGTTGTCCCCGTCCTGCAGATGCTGATACTCCCGCCCATCATTTTCAGGATGACTGGCTGGTGGCTTGCGAGGCAGCAGCGCGCTTGAATCCCCTCCCCGCCGGCCTTCCAAAAGAGCGTTCGCCACTCTCAACGACAAATGGGGGGCTGTTTTAGCAGGCCGAACGCGGTGGCTGAGGGGTGCGGCGGGGAAAGTCTGCACACCAGTCGCGCCGTGCCCACAGGAAACCCAACAGAACGACCAACGAAATACCCAGCCATCCAAAACCGCCCTGTGCGAAGCTACCGAAAAGCCATCCGCCAAAGGCTGAGCCAAGCGTCTGTCCAAAGCCAGCGGCTGCGGCCAGACCGCCCATGGTGGCACCCAGCTTGTTGAATGAAGCGCCAGCGGCCAGGTAAGCAACGACCGGCAAAATGAGACCGGTCCCGGCAGCTGTCAAACTGACGCCCAGGTACATCCAGACGGCGGACCGATGTATGGTCAATACGGCCAATCCTGCCACAGCAAGAATGATCCCAGCGGCTAGCAAGGTGCGCGACGGAACCTTCTCAAGCAGCCCCGTGAAGAAAAGAATTGCGTTAATGGCTAGCATCACGAGGCTGCACTCTGCCAGCATCATCGCGGCCTGGCGAGCCGACAGCACTGCCTGCTGCTGCCCCTGCAGAACAATGCCCAATTCAAAACCCGCGAGTACAAACATCACTGTACCGCTGACCCACCACATCGACACGAGGCGGGCTCCGCTGGGGGCTGCAGGCCCCGCGTCAGTACGTGCAGGTGCACGAGCAGCAGCAGTACCAGGTGCAGGCAGAGTTCGGTTCAGCCCCACCATCATGACCGCGCCTGACAGCGCAGACAGAACAATCACTGCCCGCGCTGAAGAAATAAGCCCCTCACCTGTCCATCGCGCAACAACATCAGCCACAACGTTCAGTGCAGGCCCGAACAGGAATCCAAGAAGCGACACCGCGCCTAGCCACGCGAAACGTCGTGCGCGATGCTGGTCGGGCGTATTTTCCGCAACAAGTGCTGAAACCACGGGAACAACCGCCGCCACAAAAAAACCGGTCATGCCACGCAGCGCGTATAGGCCCCACAAACCGGAAAAAGCCGGAACAAGCAGAAGAAGAAGGCTTGCAACGTATCCAATAAACCCGACGATGAGTATTTGACTTCGCCCGGTGCGATCTGAAACGATTCCCCACAAGGGGGCTCCAATCAGCACGCCTGCAGCATACACGCCGCTGAGGAAGCCGACATGGCGAGCTACTTCCGGGCCGGAGGCGATGGGGATGATCGAAGTCAGCCAACCCGGCAGCAGTGGCAGCAATGCCCCGTAGCCAGCCGAGACAACAAATACCGCAGCCGCCAGCCACGCCAATTGCGCGGGCCGCAGGTCCGCAGGCTCCACCCGCGATACATCAAGGGCGGTGGGGCGGCTCATGGTTCAACGTGCGCGGCGCAGATATCACCAGTTCACTTCCTCGCGGGTAAGGCGCCGCTGTACAAGGCGAAAATAGATGATGCCACTCAGGATAGCTGCAAAAAAACACCACACCGAAATGAACCATGCTGCATAAAAATAGTACGCTGCGCCAAATGACAGAAGCGCCAGCACGCCGAAGACTTTCACGGTTCGGTACGTAGAAAGAACAGGGCTGACGGTGGTCGACAGCAAGTACAGACTCATTACCGTCGCTGCAAAGAAATGCGGTGCAACATACTCAATGTGCTGGCCAGTCGGTCGCGAGACGATGGGAAAAGCCAGCAGGGCGTACATCAGATAAGCCCCCACGGCAACACCGCCGGCAACAAACAAGGTCAGGGCTTTCCGGCGCCACTCTGATGGCTCGATCAGCAGAACTGCCAGCGGCACCCAGACCGGCCACAGTACGTGAGAAAAGAACGAGTAAAGATGCGTCATCACTGCGTTGAGCAAGGGCGCCTCATAGTTGAATGTCAGCCAGATCACGCCTTCGATCAATTGCTGGATACCAAACAACAGGGGGATGGCGCCAAGCAGCAACTCCCGTGGGCGGCGTACCGCGCGAAGGGTCAGCGTACCCAATCCCACCAGCATGACGCCAGCAGAAAAACTGGCGGTGGCCGAGAAACACATTCAGTTCACTCCGGTCGTCGATTCAGGAGCCCCCTCCCGCAGGTAACACACCACCCCCATCAGCCACAGCAGCGCAGGCACCAGCAGCAACCAGCGAAAGTCCGAATGCAACATGAAGTTCGTGGCACTCATGAGTCCCACACTGGCGGTACCCGTCGCGACCAGTGCAGTCAATGTCCCCCGCGCCCGGATTGCCAGGTAGCGGCATGCCACCAATGTGGTCAGCGAACCAGTGGCAATCATGAATCCACCCATCACGTTGAACACATGGCCGAGCCAGCGCTCCAGGCCGGGCGCTGCAGCCCGGAGTGTTTCAATAGAAGCACCCATGAAGCGGGGGTCTTCGGGCAGCAGGGCCGGACGCAGGAGCAGGAAATAGACGCCCAACGCCGCCAGCCAGAGTCCGCAGACGGCGAAAACCCTGCCGGACAGCTGCAAGCGCATGCGCGCGGCTTTCAAGAGCTCACGCCAATCCCCTCGCTGCGAAGCGTGGCACCGTGGTCGTGCACGTGCAGGACTCCGAAGCCGTGACGAATCACGGCCGACCCCAGATTTTTCGAGGCCTGTGCGAATGATTTTTTTGTTTGGGCGACGTAGTCCATGAGCCCGCGACCCCGTTACTTCTTGTTCTGCAGAATGGCCCAGACGACTATGGCGACAACCGCAATCATCACGCCCGCCATCCAGAACCCACCGTATCCGCCCATCCAGCCGCCGCCCCACCAATCGCCATTCATCATCGTCCCGCCTTGCGCGAAGGAGGGGTTGGAATTCAAAAGCGGCACCGTGCCAGCCGCCCATGTCATCAAGTGTTTCATGATTTTCCAAGTAAGAGTGAATTCATCGGATCCATTGACAGTGTCCATGGATCCGGGCGTATCGACGAGGCCGAAAGCGCCCCTTGCTTGATCCATGTCAAACGCAGCGCCTCCCGTTTGCCACGGTCAGCCAGGACGTTTCAGATCAATGCCCGGGTGTGGCGGGCGATCTGTTCATCTTCCTGTGAGGTCAGAACCAGGACTTCACAGCGCGATGCAGAATCGTTGATCGGATTGCTTGTGGAACGGTTCCGGGCGTCGTCCAGGCTGATGCCGATCCAGGACAAGCCGACGCAGATCGCAGCGCGAACGGTCGCGTCGTGCTCGCCAATGCCGCCGGTGAAGACAACCAGGTCGACACCGTCAAGCACGGCAATCATGGCGGCGATCTGCTTGCGCAAGGAATAGCAGAACATGTCGATCGCAAGTCGTGCATCAGCGTTTGTCGAGGCATCCTGATGGAGTCGCCGCATGTCGCTGTCCGTGCCAGAAATCCCCATCAGCCCGGACTGCCGGTTGACCAGAGCTTCCACCATTGCCGCGTCGTAGTTCTTTTCACGCATCAGGTAAACCAGAACGCCAGGGTCAAGATCGCCGCTGCGCGTCCCCATGACGACGCCACCGGCCGGCGTCAGGCCCATGCTGGTATCGATCGATCGGCCACTCTCTACAGCGGTGACGCTGGCACCGTTGCCGAGGTGGGCGACGATGACGCGCCTTGGCAGATCGCTTCCCAGCTGGTGCACGATGGATTCGATTGAGAGGCCATGGAAGCCGTAGCGCTGGATGCCCTCGGATTGCAATGCCTTGGGAATCGGCAAGACGCGAGCGACGTCAGGCAATCCGGCGTGAAAGGTGGTGTCAAAGCATGCTGCCTGAGGAATCCCGGGGAAATTTTCCTGGGCGAAGCGAATCACAGACAGGGTCGAGGGCGTGTGCAGCGGCGCAAAGGCGATCGCAAGCTCCAGTTTGGCGAGGACCGAGTGGTCAATGAGGCAATGCTGACGCAGCGCCGGCCCGCCATGGACGATTCGGTGTCCGATGGCGCCCGGTTTCGGCATTCCGGATTCACCAAGAATGGTCTTGATGCGAATGAGGGCGTCGAGCGGGGGAGTCGAACGCGTCTCGACGTCACCGGACAGCAGGGTGTCGGTCCTTGCTGCTTCGACACGGTACAAACCATACTTCAATGAGGAAGACCCGCTGTTCAGCGCCAGAACATGCAGGCCGGAGTCAGTGTCAGTCATGTTGTTTCCCTTACGGGTTCCAGCGCCAGTTCTTGACCTCCGGCATGTCGTCGCCATGCTCGCCGATGTAGAGCCTGTGACGCTGCATGGTCGTATCAAAGCGGGCGGTTTTCGCCTCAACCTGGTCTGCGAGCCTCGGGATACGCCGTATCGCGTCCAGTGCCAACTGATAGCGGTCCAGGTTGTTGAGCACGACCATGTCGAATGGCGTCGTGGTGGTGCCCTCTTCCCTGTAGCCGCGCACGTGAATGTTGTCGTGATTGCGCCGCCGGTAGGTCAGCTTGTGAATGATCGCAGGGTAACCGTGGAACGCGAACACTACCGGCTTGTCGGTCGTGAACAGGGCATCGAACTCGTGGTCTGTCAGGCCATGCGGGTGTTCTGACTGGGGCTGCAGCACCATCAGGTCCACGACATTGACGAAGCGGATGCGGATGTCAGGGACGTAAACACGCAGCAAGGTCACGGCGGCCAACGCCTCCAGTGTCGGAACGTCGCCGGCGCACGCCACAACGACATCAGGCTGCCCCGCATCGTTGCTCGCCCAGTCCCAGACGCCCACCCCCGCCGTGCAATGGCGCACCGCCGCATCCATGTCCAGCCATTGCGGCGCGGGCTGCTTGCCGGCGATGATCAGGTTGACGTAATTGCGGCTGCGCAAACAGTGTTCGGCCACCGACAGCAGGGTGTTGGCATCGGGCGGCAGGTAAATGCGAACGACATCGGCTTTTTTGCTCGCCACATGGTCGATGAAGCCGGGGTCCTGATGCGAAAACCCGTTGTGGTCCTGCCGCCAGACATGCGAGGTAAGCAGGTAGTTGAGCGATGCGATCGGTTTGCGCCAGGGAATCTGGTTGCATACCTTCAGCCACTTGGCGTGCTGGTTGAACATCGAATCGATGATGTGGATGAAAGCCTCGTAGCACGAGAACAGGCCGTGGCGTCCGGTGAGCAGGTAGCCCTCGAGCCAGCCTTCGCACAGGTGCTCGCTTAACACTTCCATCACCCGGCCGTTGGCGCTGAGATGGTTGTCGTCCGTTTGCACACCATCCAGCCACGCCTTGCCGGACACCTCGAACACCGCTTCCAGGCGGTTCGACGCGGTTTCGTCCGGGCCGAAGATGCGGAAGTTGGCCGCATCCAGGTTGAGCTTCATCACGTCGCGCAGGAACTTACCCAGGACGCGCGTTGCTTCCCCTTCCACGCCGCCGGGCTCGTGCACCGCCACGGCATAGTCCCGAAAGGCCGGCATCGCCAGCGGCTGCAACAAGCCCCCACCATTGGCGTGCGGGTTGCAGCCCATGCGGCGCTGGCCTGTTGGCGCAAGCGCAGCTAAATCGTCACGAAATCGGCCAAGCTCATCGAACAGCTCCTCTGGGCGGTAACTCTTGAGCCAGTCTTCAAGCTGCTGCACATGCCCGGCGGTCTTGAACTCGGCGATCGGCACCTGGTGCGAGCGCCAGCTGCCTTCGACCGGTTTGCCATCGACGAGCTTTGGCCCGGTCCAACCCTTGGGTGTGCGCAGGACGATCATCGGCCAACGGGGCCGCGCAGGGGTTTGTGCTGCGTTCAGGGACCGCGCCTCGCGCTGGATGTGCTGGATCTGCGCCAGCACCGCATCCAGCGCGCCGGCCAGTGCCTGATGCACCAGCGCCGGGTCGTCGCCCTCGACGAAGAAGGGCTCGTGGCCGTAGCCGCGCATCAGGTCCGTCAGTTCCTCCCGGCTGATGCGCGCCAGCACCGTGGGGTTGGCGATCTTGAATCCGTTGAGGTGCAGGATCGGCAGCACTGCGCCGTCGCGCGCGGGATTCAGGAATTTGTTGGAATGCCAGCTAGCGGCCAGCGCGCCGGTCTCCGCCTCGCCGTCACCGACGACGCAGGCGACGATGAGGTCGGGGTTGTCGAACGCCGCCCCGTAAGCGTGGGCCAACGAATAACCCAACTCGCCACCTTCATGGATCGAGCCCGGCACCTCGGGTGAAACGTGGCTGGGAATCCCTTGCGGCCAGGAAAACTGGCGGAACAGCCGCTCGAGCCCGTTGCGGTTGCGCTCGATGGCAGGATAGTGCTCGGTGTACGACCCTTCCAGGTAGGTGTGCGCCACAATGCCCGGCCCACCATGCCCAGGACCTATGACATACATCATGTTCAGGTCATGCGCCTTGATCAGCCGGTTCAGGTGCACATAGATCAGGTTCAGCCCCGGCGTCGTGCCCCAATGTCCCAGCAAGCGGGGCTTGACATGGTCGAGCGTGAGCGGGGATTCAAGCAGGGGGTTTTTCTGCAGATAGATCTGGCCGACCGAAATGTAGTTGGCCGCGCGCCAGTAGGCGTGCATCTTGTGCAGCAGGTCGGGTGAGAGGGGATCAGGCATCAGGGCCTCCGTGATGGGATGTCAGGCTTCAGGAAATGGCGACGTCCACGATGGCCTGCGCCTCTTGCAGCATGCGCTGCAGATGCTCGTCAGGGTGGCGATCAACGCGCGCGTGCTCAACCGTGTTGTCGCCCCCATCGGTCACACAGGCGAAGCCTGATCCCCTTGCATCAAGGGCCTCAGGCATGGTGCTGCTCCTTCGCCGGGGTTGTCTCGCCGAGCTTGATGCGCTTGAGCAGAGCCCAATTGACAATGGCCGACCAGGAAGATGGCGCCACCGCATCAACAGCTTCATCAGAGTTGCCAACGGAATATCCGGGGTGCGGACTCGCCCGGCCGAGCGATCTTGAGTTCAACCGCACTAGGCCGCGGCGCTGCAACGTCGAATGCCAGCACGCCTTCACGGTGGTGACCGGTGGGGCCTGCGCCCACCCAGCCCGTGGGCTTGAGGGTGCGCCCATCGTTGGTCGTCAGGGTGGCAATTTGAGTCAAATCGTCGCTCAGGTCGGCACTGTGGGTTTCAAGCACGATATTGAATTCCCAGCGGTTGCCCGATGACCCAATCCACTTCGGCGTGACTTTGACCGTCACCCCTCGATCACTTGACGAGCGCGTGGCCGATGCTTCCGTGCTGGTTTGCGCCAGGGCCGACAAGGGCGCAACCACCCCGCCGAGCGTGGCCGCAAGAATCCAGCCGATTCTGACTTTTTGGAAGTTCCGTACTAAAGACATGACTTTCTCCTTTGCAGTGGTGGGTAAATTCGGTAACCAGGCGGTAGCACGCGAGCCCCGCTATTCAAGACACGCGTGCAGACTACTTTGCTTGCAGTTCGTCGCGTTTCCGGAGGAACTCTTCGCGGTCGATTTTTCCGCTGGCATAAACTTTTTCGAGTATTTCAAGCGCACTCTGGTCCGTGCCCGGCTTCATGGCAGCAACTCGCGCACGCTGGATGCAATGGCGGAGGCCAGTCCGATGCGATTGGACGGGTGAGAAATCGTGTCGCAGCTCACTATGTCAGCCGCACCGGCTGCATGCAGATCCTCAAAAGCCGTTTGTGCGAACACAGCATGCACGGCCACGCACACGGGTGCGGCCAGACCGATACGGCGTAGATGCCCAACGGTTTCGATCATGGTCCGGGCGGTCGAAACGATGTCGTCCACCAGCACTGGCGTGTGCGAGCGCCAGCGATCAACCTCAGGGACGGACACTTCGACATCACGATCGCCTCGCCGGGTCTTTGCCAATATGATGAAAGGCACTTCCGCGCGCTGCGCCACATCCCTTACCCACTGGGCGCTTTCCTCGTCCGGCCCAATCAAAAGCGGTTGGCTTACATGCAGCCGTACCCAGCTTGCGACGCCCTCTGCCGCATGTGTCACCCGCGAAGGAATACTGTAAACCTGCGATAAATCCGCAATGCGGTGCAAATGAGGATCTACAGTGACCAACCAGTCCACATGGCGTGAGATCCACGCCGCTACATGCTGCGCGCTGATCGTCTCACCCGCGTGAAACTGCCGATCCTGACGCATGTAGGCCAGGTATGGAGCCACCAAGCCGACCGATACCGCCCCAGCTTCGCGGATGGCGCATGCCAGAAGCAGGAGCGGCACCAGTTTGTCATCCGGCCTATCCAGTGTGCACACAATGATCGCGTGCCTTCCCTCGACGGCTGTCTCGACTCGCACATGGGACTCTCCATCAGGAAACCGCCGCACCGTGGCCGCGCCGCGCTCCAGGCCGAGTTCGGCCGCCAGCTCATCGGTGAGGCGTTCATTGCCGGGCATGGCGATGGCCACCGGTTTCATGCTGGCACCTTATCGGCCAGGGTAATGACAGGGTGAGTCTCAAGATATCGCATGGCGTAGGTCAGCTCGCCGGCCGCCTCTGCATGCAGGGTGAACAGCGGCATGGCACGGCGTACGTGGTCACCCAGCTTCACGTGAAGATCAATCCCCGCCGTACTCGCGCTGGGCGCCCCCGCAAGTTTGGCGACGCGCGAGAGGCGCCGGTTGTCGATGTGGGAGACGTAGCCGTCTTGCTCCGCCATCACCACATCACGTAAAGGGGCCACGCCCGGCTCCCGCAATCCACCCTGAGCCTCGCAGATCGCCTGAAACTTCGTCCATGCCGCGCCGCTGTCGAGCAGTCGGCCCGCATCCGACATGCCAGCACCGGGCATGCTATGCCCACAGAACTCCAGAAGTTCACCGGACAGCACCAGAGACCGCATGCGAAGATCCACCGGGGCCGAAGCAGCACCGCGTAACACCGCCAGTACGTCATGCGCTTCAAGCGCGGGGCCGACACCTCGCCCCACCGGCTGTGAGCCACGCGTGCGCAGGATGCGCAGTTGCAAGTCATTGGCGGCCGCCACCTGTTCCAGCAGCACCTCCAGGCGATCAGCGTCATGGTCGCTTCGTACCTTGGCGGTCGACCCGACCGGGATATCGATCAGAACATGCGTCGCCCCTGCGGCAATCTTTTTTGAAAGTATCGATGCGACGAGCTGTGAGTCGCTGTCAAGATCGAGCGGACGGGCGACCCGAATCAGCAGGTCATCAGCCGGACTCAAGGTTAGCGCGCCACCCCAGACAAAGCAGCCACCCTCGCGCTCGACGACGCGCCGCATCGCCGGTACATCGAGCTCGACGCGGGTCAGCGTCTCCATCACATCGGCCGTGCCGGCAGGCGAGGTGATGGCGCGTGATGAGGTTTTGGGCATGGTCAGCCCCGCAGCCACCGCAATGGCCACCACGATAGGCGTCGTACGGTTGCCCGGCAGGCCGCCAACGCAATGCTTGTCGGCAATGGGTACCCGTCCCCAGTCAATGCGATCCCCCACGTCGACCATCGCCCGCGTCAGGTCAATGGTTTCCTGTACATCCATTCGTCCACCGGCGCAGGCGGTGAGGAAGGCTGCGATGTGCAAGTCCGAGTAACGGCCCGCAGCGACATCGCCCAGGATGGCGTTGAATTGAGACCCCTCAAGCCGGTGTCCGTAAATTTTGGCACGCATCGCGCTTAGCGAGTCAAGCGGTGGCGCGTGCATCACCCACACGGTATCGCCTGGCGCAGCGCCCAGCGCTCGCCAGGCGCTGGTTGACAGGCTGACCTCCTCCTGCGCCAGCAGTTCAAACCCCACAACGTTGATCTTTGCAATGATCTGACGGTCTCCCAGGGTGACTTCGACCCGTGTCTGCGCCTCAAAGCCTTCTGCCCTGCAGACGTGGCAGTCGCGCCGCATGTAGATCACAAATTCCTGAAGCGTGTCTATCCCCAGCGGTCGCAAGCGAAGCCCGGTCACCTCGATCACAAAATCTCCACCGCCTGTCCCAGCCGAGGCACGCTTGCAGGCCATTCGAGCTCACGCTCGATGCGTTGCCGCAGTGCGTCCGCCGGTCCTGGTTCGCCATGGTTGAGGTAGATGCCCTTGGGCGCCTTGGGCGCTGTTTTTAGCCACTGCACGATCTGCTCGGCATCGGCATGGGCCGACATGCCGGGCAGGGAGACAACCTCTGCATTGATCGCCACGTCCTCACCGTGAATGCGGATGCTGCTTTCACCGGCGACGATCCTGCCGCCACGTGTACCGCCGGCCTGAAACCCCGCAAACACGATGGTGTTGCGCGAATGGGGCGCCAGCGCTTTCAGATGATGCAGCACCCTCCCCCCGGTGGCCATACCACTGGCCGACACGATGACGGCCGGCTGGCGCCGGGCCACCAGAGCGCGCGACTCATCGGGCGTTCGAACCATCGTGGCGACCCGGGCCATCCCGATGCATTCTTCTATCGACAGCCTGTGCTCCGCACGATGCCGGTGATAGATGTCGGTCATGTCGATGGCCATCGGGCTGTTCAAATAGATGGGCAGATCGGGAATTTCCGAGCGCTGCTTCAAGCGGTAAATCGCATGCAGCAGCGACTGCGCCCGTCCAACGGCGAACGCAGGAATCACCACGATGCCGCCGCGCGCCGCTGTACGCTGAATCACCTGGCCCAGCAGCAGTTCGGCATTCGACGCTTCGTGAAGACGGTCACCGTAAGTCGATTCGGCCACGATGTAGTCGGCCCGTTCAATCGGCGCAGGCGCGCGCATGATGAGATCGTCGGGGCGCCCCAGATCACCCGAAAACAACACCGTGGTGTCCCCCGCCGTCAACTCAACCGAGCTGGCGCCCAGAATGTGGCCCGCAGGCCGCAAGCGCAACTGCATGCCCGCGATGCTGTCAGAGCGCTCCTCAAAAGGCAGAGGCCTGAGCTGGCGCAGGGCCCGTTTGGCATCCTCTTCGGTGTAAAGCGGCAGTGGCGGGTGGTGCCTGGAGCGCTCGCGGCGGCCCGCATACTCCGCGTCTTCTTCCTGAAGCCGCCCGCTGTCTGGCAGCAAAACTCCGCAAACCTCGATCGTGGACGGCGTGGCGAACACCGGGCCGCGAAATCCCCGCTTGACCAACAGTGGCAAGGCCCCCGAATGGTCCAGGTGGGCGTGCGTCAGAACGACGGCATCGAGTTGCTTCGGATCAAAAGGGAAGTCTTCCCAGTTCATCGAGCGCAAGTTCTTGTAACCCTGAAACAGGCCGCAATCGACGAGCAACTGCTTGCCTTCCTGCGTGACCAGAGTTTTTGACCCGGTGACGGTGCCGGCGGCACCCAGAAATGCGAGTTTCATGAGCACCTTTCTGGTGAGAGGTTGATGCGTTGGTTCATGCCGATGCTCCCGATGCCGCTGGTGTGGCTGCAGCAGATGCGTTTTCGATTCGCGCAAGCTTGATGCCCGCCAGCTTGGTGCGCTTTAGCATCAGAGCGTTGAGCGCCACCAACGCGGAACTGCCCGACATCGACAGCGCCGCAATCTCCGGGGAAAGAGTGAAGGGATAGAAAATGCCCGCGGCCACCGGAAATGCAATGACGTTGTAGGCCACGGCCCACCACAGGTTTTCGTGCATCTTGCGCAGCGTGGCACGCGACAGCTCGATGGCACCGACGACGTGGTAGGGGTCGCTTTTCATCAGCACCACCTGAGCACTCTCCATGGCCACGTCGGTACCTGCGCCGATGGCAAAGCCCACATCCGCCTGGGTCAACGCGGGCGCATCGTTGATGCCGTCGCCGACCATGCCCACCTTGTTTCCCTGATCCTGCAGCTCCTTGATCTTTTCCGCTTTCTGACCGGGCAGGACTTCAGCCAGCACTATGTCTATGCCAAGCTCCTTGCCGATACGATCGGCCGTTGCCTGGTTGTCGCCAGTCATCATCGCGACTTTGACGCCGCGCTCTTGCAGCTTGGCGATTGTTGCCTTGGACGTCGGCCGCACCGCGTCTGCAATGGCGATAAGGCCGATAAGCTTGCCAGCGCGGGCCACATGCACGGCAGTGCGTCCGCCACTTTCCAACCGCATAGCCTCAGACGACAGCGCATCGAGGCTGATATTTTCTGACTGCATCAGTTTGCGGTTGCCGAGCAAGACGTTATCTGCTCCAATGCTGGCCCGGGCACCCTGCCCATCAATGTTGGCGAAGTCCGTGGCAATCTCCACGGCGGCAATACCCACCCGCTTGAGAATCGCATGCGCCAGAGGATGCTCGGAAAACTTTTCGACAGCCGCAGCGGTAGCGAGCAACTGTGCTTCGCTGATGCCTGGGGCCGTCACCATCTCGACCACATCCGGCTGCCCCAGTGTGAGCGTGCCGGTCTTGTCGAAGACGATGACAGTCAGCTTGGTGGCGTTTTCCAGCGCGGAAGCATTTTTGAACAATATGCCGTTCATCGCACCCAAGCCGGTTCCCACCATGATGGCCATGGGGGTTGCCAGCCCGAGCGCGTCGGGGCAGGCGATCACAAATACTGTGATGGTGAGTGTCAGGGCAAACAGCAAGGTCTCCCCCAGTACCCAGAACCACACACTGAAAGTCAACAAACCGATGACGATAGCGGCCAATACCAGCCACTGCGACGCACGATCCGCCAGCAGCTGCCCTGGCGCCTTGGAGTTCTGCGCCTCCTGAACCAGCTTGACGATTTGCGCCAGGGCCGTGTCGGCCCCCACCTTGGTCGCCTTGTAGCGAAAGCTTCCGCTTTTGTTGATGGTGGCGCCTATCACCGGGTCACCGGTGACTTTTTTGACCGGCATCGATTCGCCTGTCAGCATGGACTCGTCCACTTGCGAGCTGCCTTCAGTGATTTCGCCATCGACTGGAATCTTGTCCCCTGGTTTGATGACGACGATCTCTCCGGCCAGCACCTCCGAGGTGGGCACCTTGATCTCTGCGCCATCGCGCACCACCGTGGCCAGGGGCGGGGCCAGGTCCATCAACGCGCGGATCGCGTCCGAGGCGCCCGCACGGGCCCGCATTTCAAGCCAGTGGCCCAGAAGAATGAACACCAGAAGCACAGCCGATGCTTCGTAAAACACTTCGCCCTCGTAAAAGAAGGTGGCACCGACGCTGAAGATGTAGCCCGTGCCGACCGAGAGCACGACCAGCGTCGCCATGTTGGCGACTTTGTTCCGGGCCGACCGCCAGGCGGCGACCAGAAACGGCCAACCCGGATAGGCGATAGCGCCGGTGGCGGCGATAAACAGAAAGAGCTTGCGGTCCAGTCCGAAGGGCGCAGGAAAATCGCCAAACATCTCACCCATCGGGGAATACAGGAAGACTGGAATCGCAAATACCAGGGCCACCAGAAAGCGGTTGCGCATATCGCGCGCCATGTCCTGCATGGACATACCCGGGGCATGGCCCATGTCGTGCATCATGTCGGCTTTGTCTTGCGATGCCGAGCCGCCCGCGGTTGCATGGGCGCGATGTTCCCCGTGGCCTGCGTGACTCTCCGTGCCGGCTGTATGCCCGGCGGTGTTACAGACATGTGTGGGCAGGAGTTCACCGCGGCAGTGGTAGCCGCAGTCGTTCACGCGTTTGCGGATGGCTTCCAGCGTGACTTTGGTTTCGTCATAGTGCACGGTGGCGCTGCCAGCAACGTAGTTCACGTCCGCATGGTGAACGCCAGCCAGCGTTCCGAGCTGGCGCTCGACACCAACCGCGCTCAGGGTAGAGATCAACTCGGCGACTTCGATGGTGCTGGTTTTCAAGACGGTTCCTTCCAAGTGGTATCAGCGGGCTGAACAGTGAGGCCAATGGTTTTCAGGCGACTGAAGCTGCTTGTTTGAACGAAGGCAAAAAACGAGGCGTGCGCGCTGCGTAGGCTTCAAACTCGGCGCCAAACTGCTCGCGCATCTGCTTTTCCTCGGTGATGGCAAGCCGTCCATACATCAGCAGCAGGACCGGGAACATCAACAAGGTAAGCAGCGTCGGCCATTGCAGCAAAAAGCCCAGCAGGATGAGCACGAAGGCCACGTATTGCGGATGGCGAATGCGCGCATAGGCCCCGCTCGTGGCCAGGATGCCCTTGCGCTGCGCGTGGTACAGCACGTTCCAGGCGCTGGACAACAGATAGAAGCCGAAGCCGAGGAAGGCATAACTGGCGATGTGCAGCGGACTGAAGTGCGGATCTCCCTTCTCGCCAAGAAGCGTTGACCACAAGTGACCGGAGTTGTGGGACAGCAGATCGAGGCCCGGAAATTTGGTCTGCAGCCAGCCCGACATCAGGTAAATGCTTAGCGGAAAGCCATACATTTCGACGAACAGCGCGACGACAAAGCCCGCAAACGCTCCGAAGGTACGCCAGTCGCGCGCGGTCTGCGGCTTGAAGAAGCTGAAGGCAAACATCAGAAAGATCGCTGAATTGAGGACAACGAGCGTCCAGAGCCCGTACGCAGAGGTGTCATTTGTCATGGTTGTTCTCTGGTGGGGGATTTCGGCGGACCCACGGGAGGGGTCGCATCCGGTTTGTTGCCGCCGTGGTGTCCGCCATGGCCACCATGCATGAACACATGCATCAGCGGGCAGGCGAGCAGCAACAGGAACGGCAGCGCTCCAAAGAAATGGGCGCGGTGCTCGCTCAATAAAAAATAGGCGGCAATGGCGCCAAACACCAGCAAACCCCATGCGTATCGGGAGCGCCAGAATGGCTGTGGGGCGACGTGTCCGGGCTCGGACGTGTGGTCGTTGTTCATTTGAATCTCCAGAGGTTGGGCAGCCTGAAAACCAGCGTGCCAACTCTCACGCCTGCACGCGAAAGTTAATCATCATTCCGGCGTCTTCATGCTCCAGGTTGTGACAATGAAACACATAGGTCTGGTCGCCGGGGTAGTCGTGTGCAAAGTCGATCGCCACCCGCACCGTTTCGCCGGGCCAGACCAGCACGGTGTCTTTCCAGCCGAGGTCACTCACAGTGCGGCCCTGGCCGAAGCGCGCCGTGGACGCGACCTGTGGCGGGCTGTTCAGCCGTTCAAGCACCTGAAACGAAAAACCGTGGATGTGCATCGGGTGCGGCATGCCCAGCGCCGGGTTGCTGATGCTCCATATTTCCACTGCGCCGCGTTTGACATCAAACGCAATCTCATCCATTTTGAAGGTGCGTCCGTTGATCAGAAAACGCATTTGACCCATGGACAGTTCGATCTTGCGCTGTGCGGCACCTTCGGTCCGGATCGGCTTGACCTGAGAAAGCGTGGCTGGCAAGTTGGCGACGACGCGTTCGCCCGCCGTCACCGACAGCTTCAACACGTTGAACTCCGCGCCCAGCGGCAGCCGTGACGAACTCATGGCGGCCATCATCTGCCCCATGCCCATGCCGCCCATGCCGCCAGCAGGTCCTTCGTTTTCCATCGCATCGAACGCCAGGCTTTTGAGAAAAATGTCTTCCCCAGGCTGTGCCTGACCCGCGTCGAACAACACATCAAGTCGCTCACCCGGTGCGAGAAAGGCTTCGCTCACCGTTTCCGGCAGCTCGATCAGGCCGCCGTCGGTGCCGATGACGGTGAAGTTCAGCGCTGTCTTGCCCTTGACGAAGGCGAGCCGGTAGATGCGCGCGTTCGAGCCGTTGAGCAGCCGCAGGCGGTAGCTGCGCGGGGTGACGGCCTGCACCGCATTGGGCGTCAGGTTGGCGAGCACGATGTCGCCGAGCCAGCCCATCATCGCCTCATGGACACTGGGCTTGTACAACAGCTTGCCCTGCGCGTCGAACTGCTTGTCCTGGATGACCAGGGGCAAGTCGGTGACGCCGAGTTGCAAGTCAAGTGCTTTGCTGACTCGGCGCTGGTCGTCGTCGTCCACCAGGAAGAAACTCGCAAGGCCGTTGTAAGCTTGCTCGGCGGTCAGCTCGTGCGCGTGGGTGTGGTACCAGTAGGTGCCGCCGCGGTTGCGCACCGTGAAGTCGTAGTCGTAACGCCCGCCGGGGCCGATGGTGCTGGCCGGATGGCCGTCCATGGCGGCGGGCGTGTGCAGGCCGTGCCAGTGGATGATGGTCGGCTCCTTAAGCGCGTTGTCCAGGCTGGCCGTGAAGCGCGCGCCGCTCTCGATGCGCAGGATGGGGTTCTGGTAGGCCTTGCCCGCCTGTTCCGTCTGGTACAGCAGGAACGGTGATTCGCGACCTGGCAGAAGAGGAAAGCTGGCCGCAGCGGCGCGGATTTTCAGGGGCCCGGCGACATCAAGCACGCCAAATGGCCCGCTGCCGACGGGGATGAACAGCTTTTGCTGGAAATTCTCAGCGGCCACCGGATCAAACGGGTAGTGGCGAAACGGCCCGCCTGCCAGCGCGGTGGAGCGCCCCGATCCGTAATACATCCAGGCGGCGCCGCCGGCAGCGGCCACGGCGGCTACGCCGGCAAACTGAAACAGCTGTCTTCTTTGCAACATGCTGTTCCCCTTAGCGCGCTGGCGCAGCCGGCATCCGGTCCATCATCATTTTCATCATGGTCTGCATCATCTCCATGCGCTTTTCCATCATCTGATGACGCGCGCCCATGTCGCCGGTCATTCCCGTCATGCCTTTCATATCGCCCTTTCCCTTCATGTCGCCCATACCAGCGCCGGCCATGCCCTCCATCATCTTCATGCCGTCCTGCATGGACTTCATGTGTTCGGCCATCAGCTTGTTGCGCTCTTCCGGAGTTTTGGCGCTCATCATCTTGTCGTGCATGGCCTGCATGCTCTTGATCTGCGTGTCCATATGTGCCAGGTGATCAGGCGGTGCAGTGCCGGGCGTAGCGGCCATAGCCATTGGCATGGGCATCGACGGGGCGGTATTGCAGGCTACCAGGGTGGTGGCAGCGGTCAGGGCAATGGCAAGGGGAATAAATCGAAAGTTGGTCATGAAAGACTCCTGGTGGGTGAATAGGAAATACAGCGGGTTCTAAGGCGTCAGGGGGCGCGTGTGGTGGCACCGGTTGCCACCTTTGGCTCGACGCATTTACCCGGATGGACGGGGAGGGGCACAGTCGGTGCGCCCGAAATTGCGCGCCGACTTTGGCGCCCGGCTAGAGCGCCAGTCGTGAGTAACGGAGCCGGATAGGCCGCTCGGAGGCCAGCGGTTGCATCCGATCCAGCCGGACCAGCGCTGGAACCACAGGTGTTGCTGCGGTCCAGAGGATGGAAACAAGGGACATTGGCCCAGGGTCTGCCTGCGCAGTCGTCAAATCCTGCCGGTGCGGAGATTTCGCAACATCCTCACACGCCTTCTGGCACGGGGCTAGGGAGCTATCCGCGTCATCGTCATGGTGGGCCACGGCTCCGGCATGGCCGGCCGATACAACTGGCGCCGCTGCTGCTTCAGAGCCAACAGCCGCCAGATGCCCATGGGTCCCGCGCACTTCCAGCAAACAGGCATTGGCGACACCGGAAGCCAATGCAAATACCCACAGCAACAACACCAGAAATGCGGTGTGGCGTTTGGCACAGGTACTGGAAAGAAGTTTCATGGGGATATGAGCGGAGAATGATTCATGCTATCCAGCGACCTGCGGACGTCTGTTGATCTTTGTCAACCAAGGCCGTATGGATGCCAGCCGTGGATAGGGCCTGAAGACAGCGAAACGCTTGCTGTGTGCCCAAGCTTGCTTTTGAACTTTCCGCCTGCGCGGCACTCCATGGGTTTAAACTGCTCGTCAACCCTTGCATCCTGCAACCACCCGTTTTCAACCTGTCCCCATGATCTGGAACCGACGCAAGCGTTTTACCATCGTGCTGTTCGCGCTGGTGAACCTGCTGTTCATGCAACTGGCATTGGCCGCCTATGCCTGCCCGGCTGGCCTGTCCGCCAGGGCATCGGCGCAGCCCCCCGACATGAAAGCACCGGGCATGCCCTGTGCAGAGTCGATGACGCTGGCCTCGGACGAGGAGCAGCCCGGTCTGTGCGCCGCTCATTGCAAATCGGACCAGCAAACCGCGGACAAATACGAGCTCCCCGCCCAACAAGCGCTGGCCGCAGCTGCCAGCAACTACCCGCTGCTGCGCGTGCATTTGCAGGCCCTTGCCTCGTCCGGAGAGACACCCCCGCCGGGTCGAGCCAGCGGGCCTTCGGTGGCATTGCGCCACTGCTGCTTGCGCCTTTAAATCCTCCTGCTTCCTGTTTTCTGTCCTGGCGCGTGTTGCGCCCGGGCGGTTTCCATGTTGTCTGGAGGTTTCATGTCTGTTTTTTCCACTACTTGTCGGGCGCGTCTGATTCGGAGTCTGCTCGCGGCCACCTTGCTGGCTCCTGCCACGGGGTCGCTCCGGGCCACCGAACCCTTGTCTTTGCAGGAGGCGCAAAAACTTGCTGCCGCCCGCTCCGGGCAATTGCTTGCGCAGAACGCCTCCTCAAGAGCAGCACGCGAGATGGCGGTGTCGGCCGGCCAGTTGCCGGACCCGGTCCTCAAGCTCGGCATTGACAACCTGCCTGCCTCCGGCCCCGACCGGCTGAGTCTGGGCCGCGACTTCATGACCATGCGCCGCATCGGGCTGATGCAGGAACTGCCGCGCGCTGAAAAACGCCAACTCAGGGCTGAGCGTTTTGAGCGTGACGCCGAACGCGCTCTGGCACAAGGACAAGTGGCGCTGGCTGGCCTTCAGCAAGGCACGGCGCTGGCCTGGCTGGAGCGTTACTACGCGCAAGCCATGCGCGCGCTGCTGCAGCAACAGATGGAGGAAACGCGGCTGCAAGAGCAAAGCGCCGACATCGCCTTTCGCGAGGGGCGGGGTGCCCAGGCCGACGTGTTTGCGGCGCGCGCGGCGCAAATTGAGCTCGATGACCGCCTGAGCCAGATCGACCGTCAGGCCAGAGGCGCCAACCTGATGCTTGTGCGCTGGATTGGTGCGGACGCAAACCGCCCCCTGTCGGGCGCGCCGGAGTGGAAAACCCTGAAGGGCAACAACCTCAACAACCCTGACGCCACCTTTTCCGGCGAAGAGCTCAGGCAGCACCCCAAACTGGCCGTGTCTGCGGCTGTGCTGGAGGCGGCGCAAACAGAGGCCAGGCTGGCCCAGGCCAGCACGAAGTCGGACTGGACCGTGGAAGCCGCCTACCAGCAACGCGGGCCAGCCTATTCCAACATGGTGTCGATTGGCGTTTCCATCCCCCTGCAGTGGGACCCCAAAAACCGTCAGCACCGCGATATTGCCGCCAAGCTGGCCGCCGTGGACGAGGCCCGCGCCAACGACGAGGAAACACGCCGTGCCTACGAGGCCGAGGTACGCAGCCTGATCAATGATTGGCAAAACGGCAAGGAACGTATTGCGCGTTACACCGGCCAGATGATTCCCGTGGCCGGGCAACGCTCGGCGGCGGCGCTGACGGCTTACCGCATTGGTAAAGGCGATCTGGCCAGCGTGCTGGCGGCGCGGCGCGACGAGATCAGCACGCGCATTCAGACCTTGAGCCTTGAGCTGGAAACCGCGCGGCTGTGGGCGCAACTGAATTACCTGAAACCCGACAACAGCATCGCGCCCGCCGCGACCGCCACCACATTCTTCAAAGGCCAGCCATGATCACCCAGAAAAAACTTGTCGCGGCGCTGCTGGCCACAGGCCTGATCGCCCTGCTCGGAGCGGGCGCCTATGGCCTGTACACCCTGGGCATGCAGCGTGGCATGCAGGCCGCAGAAACAAGCACAACTGCCGCCCCAGGCGCTGCCGCAGAACCGGGAAGCGCAGCATTGCCGCAGGGCATCGCGGAAGGTGAAGACGCGACGCGGCGGCACATCAGCGCCGGCATCAAGGCGGGTGATACCGACCCGGCCAACGGCCAGCGCGTGCTGTACTACCACGACCCCATGGTGCCGGGCAACAAGTTCGACAAACCGGCCAAGTCGCCCTTCATGGACATGATGCTGGTGCCGGTCTACGCCGGCGGCGACACCGACCAGGGCAAGGTGACTGTCAGCCCGCGTACCCAGCAAAACCTGGGCGTGCGCACAGCGCCGGTGACCGAGGGCACGCTGTCGCCCGAGGTGGCGGCCGTCGGCAGCATCGCCTTCAATGAGCGCGACCAGGTCATCGTCCAGGCCAGGGCGGCGGGCTATGTGGAGCGTCTGCATGTGCGGGCCACGCTGGACAGCGTTGTGCAGGGCCAGCCACTGGCTGAACTGTATGTGCCGGAGTGGGTGGCAGCGCAGGAAGAGTACGTTGCCGTCAGCCGCATGCAGGGTCCCAACCTGGCAGGTCTGGTGGACGGCGCGCGCCAGCGCATGCGCCAGGCCGGCATGAGCGAAACACAAATTGCTGCGGTGCAGGCCAGTGGCAAGCCAAGCGCGCGCAGCACGCTGGTGGCACCGATAAGCGGTGTCGTCACCGAGCTGGCCGCACGGGAAGGCATGACGGTGATGCCCGGCGCGACTCTGTTCCGGATCAACGGCTTGTCTACCGTCTGGGCCAACGCGGAGGTGCCGGAAAGCCAGGCGGCGGCCTTGCGCCCCGGCGCCAGGGTGCAGGCCAGAAGCCCGGCGGTGCCGGGCATGACGTTTAGCGGCAAGGTCCAGGCCATCCTGCCGGAAGTCAACCCCGGCACACGCACCATCAAGGCCAGGCTGGAGCTGGCCAACCCCGGAGCGCGCCTGGTGCCCGGCATGTTTGTGCAGATGCAGCTGATGGATAGCCGGGTTGGCAAGGTGCTGCTGATTCCGACCGAGGCGGTGATCCAGACCGGCAAACGCAGCGTGGTGTTGCTCGCCGAAAAGGAGGGCCGCTTCCGGCCGGTGGAAGTCGAGATCGGCATCGAAAGCGGCGGCCAGACCGAAATCACCAAGGGGCTGCAAGCGGGCCAGCAGGTGGTGGTGTCATCGCAATTCCTGATCGACTCGGAAGCCAGCCTCAAGGGCGTGGAGGCCCGGCTCAACGACCCGGGCGCAGGCGCCGCGGCCAGCGCCGCACCGAGGCATCTGGGTGAAGCCAAAGTTGATGCCGTGGACGGGAGTGCGGTGACACTCACCCACGGGCCAATCGCCTCGCTGAAGTGGGGCGCCATGACCATGGACTTCAAGCTGCCCGCCACCGGTCTGCCGCGCAATGTGCGTGCTGGCGATGCGGTGACCTTTGAGTTCTACATGAACGCCGAGGGCCTGCCGCAACTGACCGGCATCACGCCGATGACCTCGGCAACGGCGCCAAAATCCCTGGGCAACAAGCCATGATCGCGGGCCTGATTCGTTGGTCCATCATCAACCGCTTTCTGGTGCTGCTGGCCACGCTGATGATCAGCGCCTGGGGTGTCTATGCGGTGCTGAAAACGCCGCTGGATGCCCTGCCCGACCTGTCGGATGTGCAGGTGATCATCCGCACCACCTACCCCGGCCAGGCGCCGCGCATTGTGGAAAACCAGGTGACCTATCCGCTGACCACCACCATGTTGTCAGTACCAGGCGCCAAGACGGTGCGCGGCTACTCCTTCTTCGGCGACTCATTTGTCTATGTGCTGTTCGAAGACGGCACCGATTTGTACTGGGCGCGTTCGCGTGTGCTGGAGTATTTGAACCAGGTGCAGTCACGCCTGCCCGCCGGTGCCAAGGCCTCACTAGGTCCGGACGCCACCGGCGTGGGCTGGATCTACCAGTACGCGCTGGTTGACCGCAGCGGCACGCAGGATGCGTCGCAACTGCGCGCCCTGCAGGACTGGTTTTTGAAGTACGAACTCAAGACGGTGCCCAACGTGGCCGAGGTGGCGTCCGTAGGCGGCATGGTGCGGCAGTACCAGGTAGTGCTGGACCCCGACAAACTCGCCGCCTACCGCATCCCTTTGAGCCGGGTGCAGGAAGCGCTGCAAAAGGCCAACCAGGAAAGCGGCGGGTCGGTGCTGGAGCTGGGCGAGGCCGAATACATGGTGCGTGCCTCTGGCTATCTGCAGAATCTGGACGACTTTCGCAAGGTGCCGCTCATGACCACCGATGCGGGTGTGTCGGTGCGGCTGGGTGATGTGGCGCGCATCCAGCTCGGCCCCGAGATGCGGCGCGGTATCGGCGAGCTGGACGGGGAAGGCGAAGCCACCGGCGGCGTGATCGTGATGCGTTCGGGTAAAAACGCGCTGGAGACCATTGCAGCCGTCAAGGCCAAATTGCAGGAGCTTCAGGGCAGCCTGCCCAAGGGCGTGGAAATTGTCCCGGTGTATGACCGCGCCGGTCTGATCGAGCGGGCCATCAACAACCTCGGCTTCAAGCTGCTGGAAGAGTTTGCGGTGGTGGCGCTGGTCTGCCTGCTCTTCCTGTTTCACCTGCGCTCGGCGCTGGTGGCGATTGTCTCGCTGCCGCTGGGCATTCTGGCGGCCTTTATCGTCATGCATTACCAGGGCGTCAATGCCAACATCATGTCGCTGGGCGGCATTGCCATTGCCATAGGCGCCATGGTTGATGCGGCAGTGGTGATGATAGAAAACGCGCACAAACACCTGGAGCAGTGGAAGCATGACCATCCTGATCTCACGCTTGCCGGTGAGGCCCGCTGGAAGGTGATCGGTGACTCGGCGGCGGAAGTCGGCCCAGCGCTGTTTTTCTCGCTGCTGATCATCACGCTGTCTTTCATCCCCGTGTTCACACTGGAGGCCCAGGAGGGGCGGCTGTTTGCCCCGCTGGCGTTTACCAAGACGTATGCCATGGCGGCGGCGGCCGGCCTGTCAGTCACCCTGATTCCGGTGCTCATGGGCTACCTGATTCGCGGTCGTATTCCCGACGAAAAGGCCAACCCGCTGAACCGGGGGTTGATCAGGCTGTATCAGCCGCTGCTGGGCGCGGTGCTGAACTGGCCCAAGCTCACGCTGGGCATCGCCGCGCTGCTGCTGGCCGTGAGCCTGTGGCCCTTGCAGCATATTGGCGGTGAGTTCATGCCGCGTCTGGACGAGGGCGACCTGCTCTACATGCCATCCGCCCTGCCCGGCCTGTCGGCAGGCAAGGCGGCGGAATTGCTGCAGCAGACCGACCGCCTGATCAAGACGGTGCCGGAAGTGCTCAGTGTTTACGGCAAAGCTGGCCGGGCAGAAACCGCGACCGACCCTGCTCCCATGGAGATGTTCGAGACCACCATTCAGTTCAAACCCAAAGACGAATGGCGGCCCGGCATGACGCAGGACAAACTGGTCGAGGAGCTGGACCGCATTGTCAAGGTGCCGGGGCTGGCCAACATCTGGGTGCCGCCCATCCGCAACCGCATTGACATGCTGGCCACCGGCATCAAGAGCCCGGTGGGTGTGAAGGTGGCGGGTGCGGACCTGGCAACCATAGACCGTGCCACCGGCGAGATCGAACGCGTGCTCAAAGACGTGCCGGGCGTCAGCAGCGCCCTGGCCGAGCGCCTGACCGGGGGGCGTTATGTGGATGTGAACATCCGGCGCGACGATGCGGCCCGCTTCGGCATGAACATCGCCGATGTGCAGGCCGTGATCAGCTCGGCAGTGGGCGGCGAAAACCTGGGGGGGAGCAACGGCGAGGTGGTGATCGGACTGCAGCGCTTTTCGATCAACGTGCGCTACCCGCGTGAAATCCGCGACTCGCTGGACAAGCTGCGCAAGCTGCCCATCGTCAGCGAACGCGGGGCACGGCTGGTGCTGTCGGATGTGGCCGACATCCGCATCACCGACGGCCCGCCGATGCTGCGCAGCGAAAACGCCCGTCTGTCAGGCTGGGTCTATGTGGACATCCGTGGCCGTGACCTGCGCTCGGCAGTCAAGGACATGCAGGCGGCAGTGGCGGCGCAGGTCAAGCTGCCGCCGGGGTATTCCATTTCCTGGTCGGGGCAGTTCGAGTTTCTGGAGCGGGCCACGGCCAAACTCAAGGTGGTGGTGCCGTTCACGCTGCTGATCATTTTTGTGCTGCTGTACCTGACCTTCAAGCGTTTTGATGATGCCTTCCTGATCATGACCACCCTGCCCTTTGCGCTGATTGGCGGCATCTGGTTGCTCTATCTGCTGAGCTACAACCTGTCGGTCGCCGGAGCGGTAGGTTTCATCGCGCTGGCCGGCGTGTCGGCCGAGTTCGGCGTCATCATGCTGCTCTACCTCAAGCAGGCCTGGGACAAGCGTATCGCAGAAGGCAAGACCACGGGCGCCGACCTGGTGGATGCGATCAACGAAGGCGCAGTGCTCAGGGTAAGGCCCAAGGCCATGACAGTGGCTGTCATCCTGGGCGGCTTGTTTCCCATCATGTGGGGCAGCGGCACCGGCTCGGAAGTGATGCAGCGAATTGCCGCGCCCATGGTCGGGGGCATGATCACCGCGCCGCTGCTGTCGATGTTTGTGCTGCCAGCCGCGTATCTGCTCATCCGGCGCAGGCGCTGCGCGGCAGAAGGCAAGCCGGCCGCAGGGAGCGGGGCTGTTTGACATAGCGCAAGCCCGCAAGGTTTCGCGGGCGCCAGGCGCACGCATCGGAGCCGCAGCATGGCTTTTTTGCGCTAGGCTGACACTTCGGCCTGTTATCGCTGTTTTTGCAAAATGCACCCGTGGCGTCGGCAGGCTCCAATCCACGATCGCCCATGACCGCCTCACGTCTTCCCCCGCGCAGAGTCGTGCACCTTCGACAGGGGCAGCCAGCATGAACCTGATCATGCTCGTCCTGCAGTTTCTGCTGTGCGCTGTGCTGATCGCCGGTGCAGGCTATGTGCTGTGCCAGAGTGCCGATCACATCGCAAAAGCCACCGGGCTGACAGGAGGCTGGATGGGCCTGGCGTTGCTGGCCACGGTAACCTCGCTGCCCGAGCTGGCCTCGGGCATCAGCGCCGTCACGCTCATCGATGCACCCAACCTGGCCGTGGGCAACGCACTGGGTGCCTGTGTGTTCAACCTCGTCTTCCTGGTGGTGATAGACGCATTGCAGCCGCGCCAGCCGATCTACCGCCACGCCAGCGCGGCGCACCTGCTGTCCGCCGCCTTTGGCGTCGTGATGCTGGGCTTTGTCGCCATGAGTCTGCTGCTTCCCGCCGCCACACCTGCCATGCTGCATCTGGGGCTGTACAGCCCGGCCCTGTTGGCGCTTTACCTGCTGGCACTTCGCAGCGTCTTTGCGCACGAGCAATCGCTGCGGCGAGAAGTTGACCCCGATGCAGCCTCCGGACCACCGCCGCAGTTGAGCCTCCATTGGCGCCGTTTCGGGATGGCGGCGCTGGTGGTGCTGGCTGCCGGCAGCTGGCTGCCCTCCATTGCCGACCAATTGGCCCAGACCATGGGCTGGAGCCGGAGCTTTGTCGGCACGCTGCTGATGGCCTTGGTCACGACGCTGCCCGAAATCGCCGTCACGCTGTCAGCGCTGCGCCTGCGTGCACTCGACATGGCCATCGGCAACCTGCTCGGCAGCAACCTGTTCAACGTGACCATTCTGGCGGTTGACGACATCTTCTACACCCGCGGGCCGCTGCTGGCCAATGTCTCGCCCGTACATGCGGGTACGGCCGTCGCCGCCGTGGTCATGAGCGGGCTGGTGATGATCGGGCTGGTGATGCGGCCGCAGGGCCGCGCACTGCGTTTTGTGAGCTGGGTGAGCGTGGGGCTGCTGGCCATCTATCTGCTCAATGCGGCGCTGGTCTTTCTGCACGGCGACGCCTGACCCAGGCAGAATGAATCGGGTTCCCCGGTCCATGCTTCCGGAAGACCTCCCTTATTGCTATGCTGGCTATAGCATCCAGCGTCCGCCAGTCAAGGGCCTGCAGCCGCTTTCATCAAAACTCTAACGCAGCGCCACAGGCCGGTCGATCATGCATGATAAGGTGCACCCATGCCCAAAACCATACGTTACACCCTGCTGTCCCTGCGCGACCTGTGGGTGTCGGCCGGGCCGTTCATCGTCGTCGCCTTGACGCTGCTGGTGGCGGCCTACTGGTGGCTGGACCCCAACCCACCCAAACGTGTCACCCTGGCCACGGGCCCGGCGCAAAGCGCTTATGAAGAGTTTGGCAAGCGTTACGCCACACTCCTGGCGAAAGACGGCATCGAAGTCATGCTGCTGCCTTCGCAGGGCTCTGCACACAACCTGCAACTGCTGCGCGAAGGCAAGGCCGACCTCGGTTTTGTGCAGGGTGGCACCAGTACTTACGACGAAGCAGACGCAGAATCCCTGACTTCGCTGGGCAGCCTGTTTGTTGAACCGCTGTGGCTGTTTTACCGTGAAGAGCTGGCGCGAAGAGCCAAAAAAGACTCAGCCATCACTTCACTGGTTCAGTTGCAGGGGCTGCGTATCAACCTGGGCACACCAGGCAGTGGTGTACCCAATCTGATGGGCAAGTTGCTTGAGAGCAACCGGATCGAGCCGGCAAGCCTCAAAGTCTCGAACCTGGACCAGACGCCAGCCACCGTGGCCTTTCTGAACGGTGAACTGGATGCCATCGTGTTTGCCTCGGCCCCCGAATCCCTGATGGTGCAGATGCTGCTGCAGACACCCGGCGTCAAGCTCATGAATTTCACCCACAGCGAGGCTTACTCCAAACGGTTTTCTTTCCTGAGCACTGCGCGCCTGCCGCAAGGCGTGGTGGATCTGGCGCGCAATGTTCCGGCCGAAGACGTCAATCTTGTGGCGCCCACGACGTCGCTGATAGCCAGAACCACCACCCATCCGGCGCTTGTGCAGTTGTTTGCACAGGCCGGCAATGTGATTCACGGGCCGGCAGGCTGGTTCAAGGCGGCGCGTGAATTCCCCAACCGCGACAACAGCGAACTGCCCATTTCAAAGGAAGCCGAACGGGCGATCAAAAACGATGCACCGCTGCTGCAGCGTTACCTGCCCTTCTGGGTGGCCAACCTGGTCGAACGCATGTGGCTGGTGATGGGCATCATCATTGCGGTGATGCTGCCGCTGTCGCGCATCGTGCCGCCGCTCTACGAGTTCCGCGTGCGTTCACGCATCTTCAGGTGGTATGGGCAACTGCGAGACATTGAAAACCGCATCGCCGAAACACAGAACACGAGCACCCTTCTCGATGAGCTCAACGCGCTTGAAGGCCGGGCAGAAAAAATCAGTGTTCCGCTGTCCTACACCGACGAGCTGTATGCGCTGCGCAGCAACATCCACCTCGTGCGCAAGAAGCTGCAACGCCTGGACGCGCCGTCACCCTGATAAAAACCTTGAAGCGGGCGCGGAGTTTCAGCGCGCCGGGCCTTTAGTGGCGCCGAGGCGTTGACTGGAATGACCCGAAAGGTCACTACCTGGAAATCATCACCCGGCCTTATGGCAGTGACGGCTGAGCCGGCGCCACACCCGTAAACGGCTGAAGTCCCGGCTAAAGCCCTAGCGCCTTCCAGCCTGCAAGCCCCAGCTTCTCCAGCGTGGCGACGTTCTGCGCAAAAATCGCCTCGGCTTCCGGAAAAGCCTCGACCGCCCGCTCCACGCTTTCTTCGCGCAGCAAATGCAGGATGGCAAATGGCGCCCGGTTGGTGTAGTTGCCAATGTCCTCTGGCCCGGTGCCTTCAAACTGGAACTTCGGGTGAAAACTGGCGAGCTGCACCACGCCTTCCAATTCATGTTCATCGACCACTCCTTCCGCGATTTCCAGGAAATCGTTGAAGTCCAGAAAATCATCGAACAGGGTCGGGTGAATCAGCAGCGTGGTGTCGATCTCTTCAGCCGGCGTTGCCACCAGTAAATCCAGCTCCCGGTCCAGCTCCTCGAGCAGATCATCAGCATGGCGCGCCTTGCTGACCACCAGGCGCACCTGGTTTTTTACGTAAACCGCTTTGGCAAACGGGCACAGGTTGAGCCCTATCACGGCTCTTTCAAGCCATTGCCGCGTTGCGGCGAGTACAGCCTCGTCAGTCATCGGCGCGACCAGAACCTGCGACGTGGGTCCCTTCAAGCAGGGGCCGCGGAACCGGCTTTGCCGGGCTGCAGGCGCAGCGCCCCCCCGGGGGGCAGCGCAGTACACGAAGTGACAAGCGTGGGGGCATTATTTGAGCGCTTTGAACCGCATGCGCTTCGGCTTGGCGCCCTCTTCACCCAGACGTTTCTTCTTGTCAGCCTCGTATTCCTGGTAGTTGCCATCAAAGAAGGTCCACTGGCTGTCGCCCTCTGCGGCAAGAATATGGGTGGCAATCCGGTCCAGGAACCAGCGGTCATGGCTGATCACCATGATGGAACCCGCAAACTCCAGCAGTGCATCTTCCAGCGAGCGCAGGGTTTCCACATCCAGGTCGTTGGACGGCTCATCGAGCATCAACACGTTGCCGCCGGCAATCAATGTTTTGGCCAGATGCAGGCGTCCGCGCTCGCCGCCCGACAAAGTACCGACGCGTTTTTGCTGGTCGGCGCCGTTGAAGTTGAAGCGACCGGCATATGCGCGACTCGGCATGGTGAACTTGCCGACGGTGAGCATGTCGAGCCCGCCGGAGATGTCCTCCCAGACGGTCTTTTCGTTGGCCAGGTCATCACGGTGCTGGTCCACAAAGGCCATGCGAGCGGTCTTGCCGATGACCACTTCACCGCTATCAGGCTGCTCCTTGCCGGCAATCAGTTTGAACAGCGTGGACTTGCCGGCCCCGTTGGGACCAATGATGCCGACGATGGCGCCAGCCGGCACCTTGAAGCTCAGGTTGTCGATCAGCAGGCGGTCACCAAAAGACTTGCTGACGTTCTTGAACTCGATGACTTCGTTGCCCAGGCGCTCGGCCACGGGGATGAAAATCTCCTGGGTTTCGTTGCGCTGCTGGTATTCGAAATCAGACAGCTCTTCAAAACGTGCCAGACGCGACTTGCTTTTGGCCTGACGCGCTTTGGGGTTCTGGCGTGACCATTCGAGCTCTTTCTTCAAGGCCTTGGCACGGGCTTCCTCGCCCTTTTGCTCCTGCGCCAGGCGTTCGCCCTTCTGGTCCAGCCAGCTGCTGTAGTTGCCTTTCCAGGGAATGCCGCGACCACGGTCCAGCTCCAGAATCCACTCGGCCGCGTTGTCCAGGAAGTATCGGTCATGGGTGATGGCCACCACGGTGCCGGGGTAACGCTGCAAAAATTGCTCCAGCCAGTCCACCGATTCGGCGTCCAGGTGGTTGGTCGGCTCGTCAAGCAGCAGCATGTCCGGCTTGGACAACAGCAGGCTGCACAGCGCGACGCGGCGCTTTTCACCGCCGGACAAGACGCCGATCACGGCGTCCCAGGGCGGCAGGCGCAGTGCGTCAGCGGCGATCTCCAGCTGGTGCTCGGAATCGGAGCCGGAGGTCGCAATGATGGCTTCGAGGCGCGCCTGCTCGGCGGCCAGCGCGTCGAAGTCCGCATCAGGCTCGGCATAGGCGGTGTACACCGCTTCGAGTTGCGCCTTGGCGGCAAACACCGCACCCATGCCGGCTTCGACACTTTCGCGCACGGTGTGCATGGGGTCGAGTTTGGGTTCCTGCGGCAGGTAGCCGATGTTCAGGTTCGGCATGGGAGTCGCTTCACCCTCGATCTCGGTGTCCAGACCCGCCATGATCTTGAGCAGGGTGGACTTGCCCGAGCCGTTGGTGCCCAGCACGCCGATCTTGGCGCCGGGGAAAAAGCTGAGAGAAACGTCCTTGAGAATTTGACGCTTGGGCGGCACAATTTTGCCGACCTTGTTCATGGTAAATACGTACTGGGCCATCAGGGTTCAACTTCTAAAAAGGGGAAACAAAAAAGGGGAGGCGTGAGCGCAAGTCAGCCGTTGATTTTCGGCGATTTTTTGCGGGCATCCCTTGATTATCGTTCCGTGCGACAATACTCGGGTTGCTGGCTCCAGTTGCCTGCAACATTCGGGCACACCTCAGTGACAGTTTCGGCAACGATGCGCGGTGTTTTTAGCCCAACCCCCTGACCCCATCTGCCTTTGACTGGCGGGATGCCCACAAGCTCCCACAGGCCGATCCTGAGCACTCCTGCAGTGCAAAAAAATGACTTTTGAAAATCTGAACCTGGCTCCGGCCATTCTTAAAGCCGTGCTTGAGCAAGGCTATGACACCCCCACTCCGATCCAGGCCCAGGCGATTCCTGCCGTCCTTGCCGGCGTCGACCTGCTGGGCGGCGCCCAGACCGGTACCGGCAAAACGGCAGCCTTCGTGCTGCCCATGCTGCAGCGCCTGTCCAGTGAGCCAGCCCTGAAAAACAAGCGCGGCGTCAACGCCGTGCGCTGCCTGATCATGACCCCGACGCGCGAACTCGCCGCCCAGGTGGAAGAAAGTGTGCGCGTTTACGGCAAGTATCTGGAGCTCAGCTCCATGGTCATGTTCGGCGGCGTTGGCATGGGCGCGCAGGTTGACAAACTGCGCCGCGGCGTCGATATCCTGGTGGCTACCCCCGGTCGCCTGCTGGACCACGCCGGCCAGGGCACGCTGGACTTGAGCCAGGTGCAAATCCTGGTGCTCGACGAAGCCGACCGCATGCTGGACATGGGTTTTATCCATGACATCAAGAAGGTACTGGCCCTGGTGCCCAAACAAAAGCAGTCGCTGCTGTTTTCCGCCACCTTCAGCGACGAGATCCGCGAACTGGCCAACGGCCTGCTGAAGAACCCGCAAAGCATCCAGGTCACACCGCGCAACACAACCGTGCAGCGCATCACGCAGACCATTCACCCGGTCGGTCGCGGCAAGAAAAAAGCCCTGTTGACACACATCATCAACGAGCACAACTGGAGCCAGGTGCTGGTGTTCACACGCACCAAGTTCGGCGCCAACAATGTGGCCGAACACCTGACGAAAAACGGCATCCCTGCGATGGCCTTGCACGGCAACAAGAGCCAGACCGCCCGCACCCAGGCGCTGGCCGATTTCAAGAGCGGCAGCATCCGCGCGCTGGTGGCTACCGACATTGCCGCCCGCGGCATTGACATCGACGAGCTGCCACACGTTGTGAATTATGAAATCCCCAACGTCAGCGAAGACTATGTGCACCGCATTGGCCGCACCGGCCGTGCCGGCAACAGCGGCGAGGCTGTGAGCCTGGTCTGCCTGGACGAAGAAGGCTTCATGCAGGACATCGAGCGTTTCACCAAACAAAATATTGAGAAGGTGACAGTTCCCGGTTTTGAAGCCGAGCCTGGCGAAAAAGCCGAGCCGCTGGCCATGGGCCGCCAGACCATCTGGGGTGGCATCGGCAAGCCGCCAAGCCGCGACGTGATGCAGGCAGCCGCCAAGGCCGCTCGCAGCGAAATGATGACGCGTATCCGCGAGACCAAGCCGCAAGGTGGCCGTGGTGCCGGCAATGCAGGCGGTGGCAACGGTGGCGGCAATGGCGGCGGCCGTGGCCGCAGCGGCGGTGGCGGCAATGGTGGCCGCAGCCAGCCGCAGGGCGCCCAGCCACGTCAGAACTCGGGTTACGCCCAAGGCAACCAGCAGGCGCGCAATCCGAACGCCCAGCCACCGCGTCAGCACAACCAGGAGCGCGACGATGATGCCCAACCCACCAGCCATGTCTCCTCCGGCTTCCCCTCTTCCGGCCAGCCCACTGGCGGCAATCGCGGCAACTACCGGGGCGGCGGACGCCCCGCAGGCGGCGGTGGTGGCGGCGGACGCTCGGGTGGCGCTGGTGGCCGGGGCAACGGGTCTGGTCGGTCGGGAAATTCTGGCCCGTTTACTGGCCGATAAAAGGTATGTGGCGGTTCACTGTGTGGGCCGCCGCGCACCGTTTCAGGTACACCCCAAACTGGTGGTGCACCTGACGGACGCACTTTCTGCATTCACGGCCCCGCCGGTGGACGATGTGTTCATCGCCCTGGGCACCACGATCAAGGGCGCGGGGAGCCAGCAGGCTTTCCGTGCCGTCGACTTTGACGCCGTGCTGGCCGTGGCCCGCTCCGCGCGTGCCGCTGGTGCGCGCAGGCTGGGCATCGTCAGCGCCATGGGTGCCAACGCCAAATCGACTGTCTTTTACAACCGCGTCAAGGGCGAGATGGAAAACGCCGTCGGCCGTCTGGCTTATGACCGCGTGGTGCTGGCCCGCCCTTCGCTGCTCAGCGGCGACCGCAGTGCCCTGGGCCAGCCCGGACGTGGCGCAGAAAAACTGGCGGCGACAGCCATGCGCCTGCTCAGGCCTGTGACCCCCGCCAACTACCGCGCGATTGCCGCTGCAGATGTGGCCGCTGCGCTGGTAGGCGCCGTGCAGGCAAGCCCCTCAGGCCACACCGTGCTGCTCTCGGGCGACATGCAGCCCCGCTGAAAACATCAGGTCTTTTGGCTCTCCAGCCCTTACCCGGCGGGCGAAAGCAGCTATCACTTCGATAGCACACTGGGGCATTCATCCCTGCAAAAACAGCGTGACCAGCGAGTCCGGCCCGACCTGCCGGCTCCAGTGGCCGTGCACCGCTGCGTTAAATGTGGCGCCAGCCGGAAGCAGGTCAGCGGAATAAAAATGATCGCCGGGACTGAACACCCGCGACACCCCGCCCTGCAGGCCAATTTCCATCTGCCCACCCAGAATGAACACCCATTGCGGCTTGGGCGTGCAGTGGAACTGGCTGCGAAAACCCACCGGGCTGTGGCGCAATTGGTAGCCGCTGGACGGTGCCAGCGGCGACAGCATGGCCTGCGGCGACCCTTCGCTGAGTGCGACCGGTTCCTCGCGGAATCTGGCGCGGCCATCGGTATCGGTGAAGAGAATGACTTTGGTGAAATTGGTCATGGCAAGAACTGGTCCCAAGTCCGGAAAAGAAACGATTCAAAAGTTTGGCAAAAAAACTCAGGGGGCGATGCCGGTCTCACGCCGGCTGGCCACAATGGCGGCGACGATGTCTTCAGGCCGCTCCGCCACATCAAAGCCCTGAACATTTTCTCCCGCGCCGGGCGGCTCCAGCGTGGCGAGCTGGCTGTCGAGCAGCGACGGCGGCATGTAGTGTCCGGTGCGCGCGGCCATACGCGCCGCCAGCAACGCGTGCTCACCATGCAGGTAGACTAAATACAAATCTGGCGCGCCGCTACGCAGGATGTCGCGGTAAGCGCGTTTCAGGGCAGAACACGACAGCACCAGCCCCTGCCCTGCGACATGCGCTTGCCGCAAGTGTTCGGCCAGCACCTGCAACCAACCCTCGCGGTCTTCATCGCCGAGTGCAAAACCGGCCGCCATGCGTGCCACGTTGCGCGCCGGATGCAGCGTATCGCCCTCGAGAAACGCCAGTCCCAGGGCGGCAGCCAGCTGGGCTCCGACGGTGCTTTTGCCGCAACCGCTGACACCCATGACGACAAAAATATCGGAACACATCACGGTCATATTCTGCCGTAGCCCATTTACTTCATTTGGACCAGCGCACCGTGGCATCAGCCCGAAGGTGCAGGTCGGGCAGCAGCTCCAGCCCCAGGCCCGGCTTGCCGTTCAGGCTCAGCATGCCCAGGGTCACCGTGGGTAACTCGGTCACCAGTTCCTTGTACCAGCCGGTGTAGAAAGCGCGCACACTTTCCTGTATCAGCGCATTCGGCGCATGCAGCGACAGGTGACTGGACGCCGCCCAGACCACCGGCCCGGTACAGTCGTGCGGCGCCACCGGCAACTGCCAGGCATCGGCCATGGCGGCAATCTTGCGCGCCTCGGTCAAGCCGCCGCACCAGCTCAGGTCCAGCATGGCCACACCGGCGACGCCGGTTTGCAGGTAATCCTTGAAGCCCCATTTGTAACTCAGGGTCTCGCTGGCGCAGATCAGCGCATCGCAATCTTTCGAGTACTGTTTGAGCAGGTCCAGCGAGTCCATGCGGATCGCGTCCTCGTGCCAGAAGGTGTTGAAGGGTTTGAGTGCCCGCGCGATCTTCTGCGCCATGGGCAGTCGCCACAGGCTGTGAAACTCAACCATGATGTCCATCTGCTCACCCACGGCATCGCGGATTTTGCGGAAGGGCTCCAGTGCCAGATCGAGATCGGCGTTGCTGATGTACTGGCCGTCGCTTTTTTCGGCAGCGGGATCGAAAGGCCAGATCTTCATCGCTGTCACACCCTCGGACAGCAGGGATTCGGCCAGTTCATCGGCCCGGTGCAAAAAGCCTTCCAGATCTTCGTAAGGCCCGGCATTGGTTTTCTTCGCCGCACCTATGCCCCAATTGGCGCTGCTCTGGTTCACGGTGCTGCGCACGTACTGGTAACCGGCGCAGGTGTTGTAAATGCGTATGCTGTCACGGCTCTTGCCGCCCAGCGCCGTATACAGCGGCATGTTGGCAGCCTTGCCAAAAATGTCCCACAAGGCAATGTCGACGGCAGAGTTGCCGCGCGTTTCCACACCCGAGCCACGCCAGCCCAGGTAACCGGTGATGTCCTTGTTGCGCGCCTCTATGGCCAGCGGGTCTTTGCCCAGCAGCTTGGGACCGGCCCATTCATGAATGTAGGCTTCGACGGCCGCAGCGCCCATGAAGGTCTCGCCGAGCCCAGTCAGGCCCTCGTCCGTATGGATGCGAACCCAGATGATGTTGGGAAACTCGCCGAGTCTCAGGGTTTCAACTTTGGTGATCTTCAAGGGTATCTCCGAAAAAAAGGCCGCAGGAGCTCTACCTCCTGCGGCCCCGGTTGATCATGACAATCAGCCGCCGCGTGCTTTCTTCAGGGCATCGAGCACGGTGGTCACTGCTTCACTGCCAATGGTCGGCACGTTGCGCTCATACACCGGCTTGACCTTTTCAAACATGCGGCGCTGCTCGGCTGCGCTCACCTCGTTGACCTGCATGCCCTTGGTCTTCAGACTGGTCAGCGATTTTTCGTTGAGTGTGCGGTTGGCAGCGCGCTGGACCTTCTGTCCTTCCATCGCCGCTTCGCGCAACACAGCCTGCTCCTGCGGGTTCAGCTGGTCCCACAGCTTTTTGCTGTACAGCACCAGGAAAGGGGTGTAAGCGTGGCGGGTGACGCTGAGGTACTTCTGCACTTCATTGAACTTGGAGGTTTCAATCGTCACAAAAGGATTTTCCTGACCGTCAATGGTTTTGGTCTCTAACGCGGTGAACACTTCGCCAAAAGCCATGGGCACGGCATTGGTGCCCAGGGTCTTGAAGGTATCGAGGAAAATATTGTTCTGCATCACCCGGACCTTGACGCCGTCAAAGTCTTCAGCTTTGGCAACCGGCCGCTTGCTGTTGGTCAGATTGCGGAACCCGTTTTCCCAGTAAGCCAGGTTGATCAGGCCAGCTTCTTCAAGCTTCTTGTTGAAGTAGGCTCCGGCAGGGCCGTCAAGCACCGCATCAGCTTCTTTTTCATTGGCAAACAGAAAGGGCAGATCGAAGGCGCCGAGCTCCTTGACGATGCCTACCAGTGGGGATGACGAGGTACACACCATCTCCTGGGTGCCGGCGCGCAATGCCTGCGTGGCCGGAAGGTCACCGCCCGCCGCGCCGCCCCAGAAAGCGTTGATTTTCATTTTGCCGCCGGTTTTTGCCGCCAGCACTTCCTGCATTTTCTTGACGCCGACGCCGACCGGATGGTCCTCGTTGACCCCATTGGTGAACTTGATCGTGCGATCGGCAAACTGCGCGAACGACGAGGTGGCGACTAGCAAGGCGGCGGCCGCTAGGGCCAGGGTTCTGCGTTTGAACATGGTTGTCTCCTTTATATAAACGACAGGGTTGGGAAAAAGTGATTACCGCATCCACCACTGCAGGGGAACGGTAACAATCGCGGGGAAAAGCACCAGCAGGAAAAGCACGGCCAGCTGCGCCATCAGGAAAGGCAGCACCCCCTTGAAGGCGTCGTCCATGCTGATTTTGGCGACGCCACACACCACGTTGAGCACGGTGCCCACTGGTGGCGTGATCAGACCGATGGCGTTGTTCATGATGAACATGATGCCGAAGTAGACGGGATCGATGCCGGCCTTGAGTACCACCGGCATGAGAACCGGCGTGAGAATCAATACCGTGGGCGTGAAATCCAGTGCCGTGCCGACAACAATGATGAGCACCATCATCACCAGCATCAGCAGCATCTTGTTGTCCATGAAGGGCGACATCAGTTCGGCAACCTCCGTGGGGATGTTGGCCACCGTGATCAACCAGGCGCTGACCATGGCGGCAGCCACCAGGAACATCACGACCGCAGTCGTCTTGCCAGCTGCCAGTATCAGCCCGTAGAGCTGCGACCACTTCAACTCCCGGTAGATGAACATGCCGACAACAAAGCTGTAGACCGCGGCCACGACGGCAGCTTCGGTCGGCGTGAAGATGCCGAACTTCATGCCACCGATGATGACGATGGGCAGGGTCAGGGCAAAGCCGCCCTGGGCCGTGATGTGCAGGCGGCCAGCCATGGACAGCTTGGGCGCGGGCTGCACATTTTCCTTTCTGGCAATCCACCACCAGGTCAGGCCGATGGCTACACCCATGAGCAGGCCGGGAACAATGCCCGCCAGGAACAGCTTGGTGATGGAGACATTGCCGGCCACGCCGAAAATGATCAGCCCGATGGACGGTGGAATCACCGGCGCAATGATGCCGCCCGACGCTATCAGGCCGGAGGCGCGCCCGACGTTGTAGCCGGCTGCACGCATCATCGGGATCAGCAATGCGGCCAGGGCGGCGGTATCGGCAATGGCCGAGCCCGACAGCGAGGCCATGATGACTGCGGCAATCACCGTGACATAACCCAGCCCGCCGCGATAGTGCCCGACCCAGGCCATCGCCAGATTGACAATACGCCGGCTGATGCCGCCCGCATTCATGAACTCCCCGGCCAGCAGGAAGAAGGGCACGGCCAGCAGCGGGAAGTTATCGGCCCCTTCGACAAAGCGTTGTGCCAGGATCTGGCTGTCAAAGGTCACCAGCCCACTGGTTGCAGCCAGAAAAGCCATCAGTGTCACGCCGCAAACCAGCAGCGCATAAGCGATCGGCATGCCAATCGCCATGGCGGCCAGCAGGCTGAGGATGAAAACGCTAACAGTCATGCCTTGGCCTCTTTGAATTGTTTCTCGACGTCGGCCAGACCTTCGGTTTCGATCACCTGCACCAGTTCCTGTTCGCTGATCTGACCGGTGCACAAGCGGTACAGCACATTGAGATTGATGATGGCCATCACCACCGCCACCACGTAGCCGATGCCATACACCCAGATCATGGAAATACCCACCACCGGTGAGACATTGGTCACCTGCAAGTCGTGCATTTTCCAGGTTCCCAGCAGGAACAAGCCGTTGCAGAACAGCATCAATGCTTCACTGAGAAAAAGGCAGACTTTCTTGCCCATCACCGGCAAATGTTTGATCAGGGTGTCCACGCCGAGGTGCCCACCTTCATGCATGGCCACCATCGCACCTATGTACGTCAGCCAGATAAAGAAGTAGCGCGACATTTCATCCGAAACGGAAATGCCGGAGTTGAAGGCATAACGCAGCACCACGTTGCCGAAAACCATGACGACCATGGCGACCATGCAGACAACCACCAGAAGTTCAAGCAACTTGAAGAACCAGTAAATCGATTGATCGATTGCTTTTTGCATGACTGTTTTGCGTCTCTCTTTGATGCTCAGGCGGCCTTGAGCTGCCGTGCAGGAACACTCAGGACGGGCAGGCGCCGGCGCGAAGCCAGCACTTCCTCGATGTCTTCTTTCGCGCCGTCAATCAGTACCCGTATTGCCCGTTCGGCTTCGTCGGGCTGGTGCGCTATGACTGCGTCGAGCACGGCACGGTGCAGCGGCAGTGAGTGGGCCGGACCGTCCTTGCGCCGCGTGGAAATTTCAAAGCTGGTGCGCAACAGTGCGCCCAGCGCCTTGCTCATCTGCACCAACATGCGATTGCGGCTGGCGCGCAGCAGACCCTGGTGAAACCGCAGGTCATACGTCACGTAATCGCCACCGTCTTCCACCGCGCGTTTCATGCCGGCGTAGGCTGCCTCGACCTCGGCGATGTCCTGCGCCGTGGCGCGTTCGGCCGCCAGCCGCATTGCCGCAGGCTCCACCACGCGGCGCAAATCCTGCAAGTCGCGCAAAAAATCGGCGGTCAGGCCGGCTTTGGACTGCCAGATGATCACATCGGGATCAAACCAGTTCCAGTGGTCTTCGGACAGTACCCGCGTGCCGACCTTGGGACCGGTCGTCATCAAACCCTTGGCAATCAGCGACTTCACCGCTTCCCGAACCACGGTGCGGCTGACACCAAGTTCCTGGCACAGCACCGGCTCCGGCGGGATCGACGCACCCACGGCATAACGCCCCGCGACGATGGCTTCGCCGAGGTGGTCAACCGTGTTTCCGTGGACGTTTTTGATCATGAAGTCACTGCCACTCAGGCACCGGACTGACAAGCGGCTGACCCGCAAAGTGCGCATGCAGGTTGGCCGCTGCCAGCTCAGCCATGGCCTGCCGTGTTTGTCGGGTGGCGCTGGCGATGTGCGGGGTCAGCACCACGTTGTCCATGCCCCACAAGGCCTCGGAAGGATGTGGCTCTTTCGCAAACACGTCAAGGGCCGCTCCAGCAATCACGCGCTTGCGCAGCGCATCAACCAGCGCGTCTTCATCCACCACCGAGCCACGCGCGACATTGATGAGGTAGCCCTCCGGGCCCAGCGCTTTGAGCACGTCCGAATTGATCAGGTGGTGCGTGCCAGCGCCGCCAGGCGTGATCACGATCAGAAAATCCACCTGCTCGGCCAGCGCCGTTGCCGTTGGGTAATACGCATAGGCCACGCCGGGCTGGGCCTTGCGACCGGTATAGGCAATCGACATTGAAAAGGCTTCAGCCCGCCGCGCGATGGCCTGGCCGATGCGCCCAAGCCCGACGATACCGAGGCGCGCGCCCGACACCTTGCGCGTCAGCGGCATGGGGCCTTCCTTGCCCCAGCGACCGGCACGCACATATTGATCGGCCTGGGGGATGCGCCGGGCGATCGACAGCATCAGGCCGATGGCCAGATCGGCCACCTCATCATTGAGCACGCCGGGCGTGTGCGTGACAGGAATACTGCGCTCAACTGCAACGGACACATCTACGCCGTCGTACCCTACACCCATGATGGACACCACTTCAAGCGCAGGCAACTGGTCCATCAGTGCACGCGGGACTTTCGATTCACCACTGCCAGCGATGCCGCGTATCAGTGGCGCAACTTTCGCGAAGGCGACCGGATCAGTTTCGTGCAGGCGGTCGTGTACCTCGTAAGCAGCATGAAGCTGCTCTGCAAACAGCGGCGCAAGCTTGGCAACGGTCAAAATATGGGGACGGGACAAGGATCACTCCTGCGCTCATGGTTATTACTAGGATTTGCGGCGCAATGGTATGACGATAATACGTTTACCAATTAAGGATTTTCCCTATGACCGAACAGAAGACGCCGAAAAAGAAGCCCGAAGAGTTGCGCAGCCAGCAATGGTTTGGCCGCCAGGACCGTGACGGATTTGCCTACCGCAGCTGGGTAAAAGGCAAGGGCGTGCCACACGACCAGTTTGACGGCCGACCGGTGATTGGCATCTGCAACACCTTCAGCGAGCTGACGCCGTGCAACAGCCATTTCCGCACGCTGGCCGAGCAGGTCAAGATCGGCGTGTACGAGGCCGGCGGCTTTCCGCTGGAGTTTCCGGTGATGTCGCTCGGCGAAACCCTGCTGCGCCCGACCGCCATGTTGTACCGCAACCTGGCCAGCATGGACGTGGAAGAAAGCATTCGCGGCAACCCGATCGACGGTGTGGTGCTGCTGATGGGCTGCGACAAGACCACACCCTCGCTGGTCATGGGTGCGGCCAGTGTGGACCTGCCCACGGTCGGCGTCAGCGGCGGCCCCATGCTCAGCGGCAAATGGCGCGGCCAGGAACTGGGCTCGGGCACCGGCGTCTGGAGCATGAGCGAACAGGTCCGCGCTGGCACCCTCAAACTCGCCGATTTTTTTGAGGCCGAGAGTTGCATGCACCGCAGCCACGGTCACTGCATGACCATGGGTACCGCCAGCACCATGGCCAGCATGGTCGAGGCGCTCGGTATCGGCCTGCCGGGCAACGCCGCCTACCCTGCTGTCGACGGCCGGCGCAACGTGCTGGCGCGCATGGCGGGCCGCCGCGCCGTGGAGATGGTGCACGAAGACCTCACGCTCTCAAAAATCCTCACGCGTGAAGCATTTGAAAACGCCATCAAGACTTTGGCTGCCATAGGAGGCTCGACCAACGCGGTGATCCATTTGATCGCCATGGCCGGGCGTATCGGCATCAAGCTCACGGTCGACGACTTCGACCGCCTGGCCAGCGAACTGCCCTGCCTGGTCAACTTGCAGCCTTCGGGCAAATTCCTGATGGAAGACTTCTGCTACGCCGGTGGTCTGCCGGTGGTCATGAAGGAAATCGCGCAGCATCTGCACACGGGCGCCATCACTGCGAACGGAAAAACCATAGGCGAAAACATTGCCGATGCGCAGAACTACAACACCGAGGTGATCCAGCCACTGGCCACGCCCTTCAAGGACAAGGCCGGCATTGCGGTGCTGCGTGGCAACCTCTCGCCGCGCGGCGCGGTCATCAAGCCAAGTGCCGCGACCCCGGCGCTGATGGTGCACACCGGCCGTGCCGTGGTGTTTGAAAACATCGAGGACTTCCATGCCCGCATCGACGACGAAGACCTCGACATCGACGAAACCTGCGTCATGGTGCTGAAGAACTGCGGGCCCAAAGGTTACCCGGGCATGGCGGAAGTGGGCAACATGCCGCTGCCGCCCAAGGTGCTGCGCAAAGGCATCACCGACATGGTACGCATCAGCGACGCGCGCATGAGCGGAACCGCCTACGGCACCGTGGTGCTGCACACCGCGCCGGAAGCTGCTGCTGGCGGCCCGCTGGCGGTGGTGCAGAACGGCGACATGATTGAGCTCAACGTACCTGAGCGCAAGCTGCAGTTGCTGATCAGCGACGAAGAGATGGTGCGGCGCCTGAGCCTGTGGAAAGCGCCGCCACCCCCTTTGTCGTCGGGCTACTGGAAGCTGTATGTCGACCACGTGTTGCAGGCCGACGAAGGTGTGGACCTGGACTTTCTGGTCGGCAAGCGCGGCGCGTTTGTGCCGCGCGACAATCACTGATCATCAAGGACTGATATGAAATTACTCGTTACCGGCGGCGGCGGTTTTGTGGGCGCACGACTCTCCCGCGAGTTGCTCAAAACCGGCCAGCTCAATGGCCAGACCATCGCCGAACTTCACATTGCTGATCTGTTTGCGCCCCCAGCCGATCTGGCCGCAGACCCCCGGGTGAAAGCGCACACCGGCCCCCTGCTGAACCAGTCCGAGTTGTTTGCCAGCGGATTCGACGCAGTGTTTCACCTCGCCTCCGCAGTCTCGGGGGAGTGCGAGCTGGATTTCGAACTCGGCTTGCGCTCCAATCTTGACAGCACCCGGCTCCTGCTGGACGGGCTGCGGGCGGCAGGCAACAGCCCTCGCCTCGTGTTTGCCAGCTCGGTGGCGGTGTTCGGACCCGACAAGGCCAACCCGTTGCCCGATCTGGTGACCGATAACACCCTGCCTTCACCGCAAACATCCTACGGTACGCACAAGTTGATGTGTGAGTACCTGATCGCCGACTACACACGCAAGGGTTTCATCGACGGCCGGTCCGCCCGCCTGATGACGGTCACCGTGCGCCCCGGCAAACCCAATGGTGCCGCTTCGTCGTTTTTCAGTGGCATCATCCGCGAGCCGCTGTCCGGTGTCGAAACCACTTGCCCGGTCGATGAGGATGTCACGCACCCGATGTCATCGCCGTCGAATACCGTGCGTGGCCTGATCACCGTGTTCGAAGCGACCAGCGAAGCCATGGGCGGGCGCCTTGCGTTGAACCTGCCCGGCCTGAATGTTCGCGTGGGCGACATGTTGCAGGCGCTTGAGGACGTGGCCGGGCCAGCCGTACGCAAGCGGGTGCGTTTTGAACGGGATGAACGTATCGCCGCCATAGTGGCCAACTGGTCCCGTGGCGCCACCGCAGAGCGGGCGCAAAAACTCGGCTTGCGCCCTGACGCGTCTTTCAGGGCCATCATCGAGCAATACATCGCGGACTGCCAGCAACCGGGTTATCCGGCCGACGCGCTGCAAGGCCTGCAACGCTGAACCGCATGAGTGCCCGCACTTTGCTGGCAGTGGACTGGGGCACCTCGTCCCTGCGAGGCGCATGGCTGGACCCGCAGGGTCAAGTGATCGAGGAGCGCGCTTTTGCACGCGGCATCCTGACGGTTTCACCCGGCGGATTTGCTGCGGTTTTTGACACCTGTTTTGGCGACTGGCTGCGTGACAAAAACACCTTGTGCCTGATCGCCGGCATGGCGGGCAGCAAACAGGGTTGGCAGGAGGCGCCCTACTGCGCCTGTCCGGCAGGCTTTGACGAAGTAGCGTCGCATCTGGCCTGGGTTCAGGCCGGACGCATGGCCATCGTGCCGGGTCTGTGCTGCGAAAACGCCGGCGTGCCAGACGTCATGCGCGGCGAAGAAACCCAGGTCCTGGGTGCCCTGCAACTGCTGGACATCCAGGACGCCCTGCTGGTGCTGCCCGGCACCCACAGCAAGTGGGTGACTGTGCAGGCCGGAAAAATACGCAGCTTCAGCACCTTTATGACCGGCGAGTTCTACGCGCTGCTGCGTCAACATTCGATTCTGGCGCGTACGCTGCCACAGAACGACGGCGACCTGGATCAGGACGCCTTTGACCAGGGCGTTGGGCTGGCCCTGCAGGGTGGCAGCTTGCTGCAAACTGCCTTCAGCGTGCGCACGCTGTCGCTGTTTGAACGCATGACCGGCCCGGCGTTGGCAAGCTACCTGTCCGGTCTGGTCATTGGCGAGGAAACACGTTCGCAATCCGTGGCTCCCGGCACGCGTGTCGTCCTCATCGGCTCGGACGCGCTGACCCAGCGTTACGAGCGCGCGCTGATGCAGCGCAAAGTGTCTGTGCAGCGTGTCGGGGCCGAGGCGGCCTGGCAAGGGCTGTGGGCGCTGGCGCAAACCATTCAAGCTGATTGAACAATCCATCCTCAAGCCATGACACCCCACGAAAAATTTGAAGCCGCACTGGCACAGCTTCCCCTGATCGCCATCCTGCGCGGCCTACAACCGCAAGAAGCTCTGCCCATCGGCCAGGCACTGGCAGGACTGGGCTGGACCCTGCTGGAAGTGCCTCTTAATTCGCCCGACCCGATGAAAAGCATCCATACGCTGGCGGCGGCCTTGCCCCAGGCGCTTGTCGGAGCCGGCACGGTGTTGACCGTGCAGGACGTACAGCAGGTGCACGCAGCTGGGGGCCAATTGATCGTCTCACCCAATTTCAACCCGGCAGTGGTACGCGAGGCGGTGCGCCTGGGCCTGGTCTGCTTGCCGGGCGTGATCACGGCCAGCGAGGCGTTTGCGGCGCTCGATGCAGGAGCCACGGGTTTAAAGATTTTCCCGGCCGAAATGATCACTCCAGCGGTGCTGAAGGCCTTGCGCGCAGTGTTGCCGACCGACACCCGGGTCCTGCCAGTGGGCGGCATCACACCGGACAACATGGCACCCTACTTCGCCGCAGGGGCAAACGGCTTCGGCATTGGATCGGCGCTCTACAAACCCGGTATCACGGCGGCTGAGGTGCACGCAATCGCTATAAAATTCATAGCTTCTTGCGCAGGTAACATAAGGGCATGAACCCAGAAACACCCTCAAAAATATCGTTTGGCCTGGCCGGTCGCGTTTGTATCGTCACAGGCGGCGCGCAAGGCATCGGAGAGGCTTGCATACGGCGCTTCGCCCGCGAAGGCGCCAGGCCAGTGATTGCCGATATCGACGACGCGCGCGGTCAGGCGCTGGCCGGCGAATTGGGCGCGCTGTATGTGCATTGCGATGTGGGTGACAAGGCGCAGGTGGATGCGCTGGTGGCACAGACCATGGCGGCGTATGGCCGCGTCGATGTGTTGGTAAACAACGCAGGCATCTTTCGCGCAGCGGATTTTCTGGAAGTGACCGAGGCCGACTTCGACATCGTGCTGCGCATCAACCTCAAGGGTTCCTTCCTGGTCGGCCAGGCGGTGGCGCGCGTGATGGCCAGGGCCGAAGCAAGGCCAGGCATCGACGGCTCCACCGCGCGGGGCAGCATCATCAACATGAGTTCGGTCAACGGCATGCTGGCCATTCCCACGATTGCCAGCTACAACGTCAGCAAGGGCGGCATCAACCAGCTCACGCGTGTGATGGCACTGGCGCTGGCCGACAAGGGCATCCGCGTCAACGCGGTCGCGCCTGGGACCATCGCCACCGAGCTGGCCGCCAAAGCCGTGCTGACCAGCGACGAGGCCAAGGCAAAAATCATGAGCCGCACCCCGATGAAGCGCCTGGGCACCCCTTCGGAGATTGCCGACACCGTAGCCTACCTCGCCAGCGATGCTGCCAGCTACATCACCGGTGAAATTGTGGTGGTTGATGGCGGGCGCATGACGCTGAACTACACGGTTACGGTCTGACGGATGGGTGGCGGCGGGTGCCGCGCCTCCGGTTTTCAGTCGCCAGTTGACCTGGATCATGCGTGCGAGGGGATGGCGTCGCCTGAACCGTGGCAACTTCCCTAGACTGGGACATTCACTACCGGAGTTCACCATGACGCCCGTTCGTCTGCTTTCAGTTCTCGCAACCACAGCCGCGCCCGGATTGTCCGGCTGCCCCCCCCGAGACCACCCCGGCGCCTCAGCACCCTCCCAAGGGTCTGGCATGCCGTTGTCGCACATGGATGAGCACATCAAAGCCATCCGAGGCATACATGAGCGCATGATGGCGGCAAGACACCAGAGAACCGCAACCCGTTGATCGCAGAACACCCAAAGCCGAGGCAGGACAGCATGGCCATGATGCCGATGATGATGGACCGCATGCCACCGGCCGCCGCCAAACCCTGAAAGACACCATGAACACCCACCACAAGTCCCCCGCCGGAGCAGCCTACGGCTTTTACTGCAAACCAGGCGACAGCAGCTTTGCCAATCTCGTGCTTCGCACCACCGAAGCCCTCAAGGCTGAAGGCTTCGGCGTGTTGACCGACATCGATGTGCAGGCGACCATGAAAACCAAGCTGGGAGTCGATGTGCAGCCCTACCGCATCCTGGGCGCCTGCAACCCGCCGCTGGCGCACCGAGCCCTGATCGCCCAGCCCGATATCGGCCTGCTGCTTCCCTGCAATGTCATCGTGCGTGAAGATACCGATGGCAGCTTCACCGTGGGGTTCATGGACCCCGTGGCCGTGATGCAGATGACCGACGACCCCGAGGTAGCCCAGGTGGCCGGCGAGGTGCGCAGCCGTCTTGAGCGGGTGCGCTCGGCGCTGATGGCCACCCCCGGCGCTACAACGATAACTTGAGGAAAGTCGCTATGCACGGATGGTTTTACGACGGCGGCTACATGATGGGCATACACGGCGTATGGTGGCTGGCACTGCTGGTGGTTACCGGCGGGATATTGCTTTCCGGTTGGGGCCGCTTCACAGACCGCACAGATACCGGGCGGGAAGCGCCGCACGAGGTACTGCGCAGACGACTGGCCAATGGAGACATCACGGCGGCGGAATATGAGGAGCGCAAGGCGTTGCTGGATCGAGACGGCGGCCGGTCTACCTGAATCGCGGTCCGGATGGCCCTCTGCGGCGTAAGGCCAATACCCCGGGGGGTTTGACCTTTCCACCATGGGAAGGCTTATTCTTTTTGTGACGTCGTATCCCGAACAGAAAGGATGTTTTCCATGAAACACGCACCTCATTCCCATGGCGTGGCCGCTGGCCCTGCACATGAGCCTGGACATGACAACTGTCATGCGCACACTGAGGTCACGACGGGTCTCAAGGACCCCGTCTGCGGCATGGCCGTGACGACGGCATCGGAGCACCAGCTCGAGCACGAAGGCAAACCCTGGTATTTCTGCAGCGCCCGTTGCCGCGAAAAATTTGCAGCCGATCCGCCGGCCTATTTGGGCAAGCCGATGGCCGGACCCGGTCGTGAAGCGAAAGGTGCAGTTGCCGATGGGCAGGCTGCAGGCACCATCTACACCTGCCCCATGCACCCGGAGATCCGGCAGGACCACCCCGGCAATTGTCCGATCTGCGGCATGACACTCGAGCCCGTCATGCCCAGCCTGGAGGAGGAGGACAACCCGGAACTGGCCTCCTTCACACGTCGCTTCTGGTGGACCCTGCCGTTTACCGTGGTGGTCACTGTGCTGGCGATGTTTGGTCACCAGCTCGGCTGGTTCGGCATGGCGACACAGAGCTGGATCGAACTCGTGCTGACTTTGCCCGTGGTCTTGTGGGCAGGCTGGCCTTTCTTTGTGCGGGGCGCACAGTCGGTCATCCACCGCAGCCCGAACATGTGGACCCTCATCGGACTGGGTACCGGCGCCGCCTTTGTCTACAGTGTGGTTGCCACAGTGGCGCCGGGCGTCTTCCCGGACTCGTTTGTTTCCATGGGCCGCGTCGCCGTCTATTTTGAGGCGGCGGCCGTCATCATTTCGCTGACGCTGCTCGGCCAGGTGCTGGAATTGAAGGCGCGTTCGCAAACCTCGGCCGCCATCAAGTCCCTGCTGGGCCTGGCACCCAAGACCGCCCGCCGGATCAAGACCGACGGCACGGAAGAAGACGTGCCGCTGACGCATGTGCATGTGGGCGACAGCCTGCGCGTGCGCCCCGGCGAGAAGGTGCCGGTCGATGGTGTCGTCACCGAAGGCAGCAGCGCGGTCGACGAATCGATGCTGACCGGCGAACCCTTGCCCGTGAGCAAGCGGGCGGGCGACAAACTCATTGGGGCTACGCTCAATACCAGCGGGGCTCTGGTCATGCGTTCCGAACGCGTCGGCGCGCAGACCATGTTGTCGCAGATTGTGCAGATGGTGGCACAAGCCCAGCGCTCGAAAGCGCCCATGCAGCGCATGGCCGACCAGGTCGCCGGCTGGTTTGTGATGGCAGTGGTCGCCGTCGCGCTGCTGACTTTTTTCAGTTGGGGATTTTTCGGGCCGCAGCCTAGCTGGGTCTATGGCCTGATCAATGCAGTGGCGGTGCTGATCATCGCCTGTCCCTGCGCACTGGGCCTGGCCACGCCGATGTCCATCATGGTTGCCACCGGCAAGGCGGCCGGCCAGGGCATTCTTTTCCGCGACGCAGCAGCCATCGAACACCTGCGCAAGGTCGATGTGCTGATTGTCGACAAGACCGGCACGCTGACGGCCGGCAAGCCGGCGTTTGACCAGGCCGTCCCGGCCGACGGTTTCAGCGCCGACGAGGTGCTGCGGCTGGCCGCCAGCCTGGACCAGGGCAGCGAACACCCGTTGGCAGATGCCATCGTGAACGCGGCGCGTGAGCGCGGTCTGGTGCTGGACAAACCCGAAAGTTTCGAGTCGGCCAGCGGTATCGGCGTCAGCGGGCGGGTGGCCGGCCGTGCCCTCGCCCTCGGCAACACGGCGCTGATGGAGCAGGCTGGCGTGGCCGTGGGCGCATTGCTGGACCAGGCAGAAGCCTTGCGCGCCGAGGGCGCCAGCGTGATGCACCTGGCCGTGGACGGCCAGCTTGCCGGCCTGCTGGCTGTGGCCGACCCGGTCAAGGCCAGCACGCCGGAGGCGCTGGCAACGCTGAAAGCCGCTGGCCTGCGTGTGATCATGGCCACGGGGGACGGCCTGACCACCGCCAAAGCAGTGGCGGCCCGCCTCGGCATAGACGAGGTCCACGGCGGCGTCCAGCCCGCCGACAAGCTGGCGCTGGTCAAGCGCCTGCAGGACGAAGGTCGCATCGTCGCCATGGCGGGCGACGGCATCAATGACGCGCCGGCCCTGGCCCAGGCCAATGTAGGCATCGCGATGGGCACCGGCACCGACGTGGCCATGAACAGCGCCCAGATCACGCTGGTCAAGGGTGATCTGCGCGGCATCGCACAGGCCCGCATCATCTCGCAAGCCACCATCGCCAACATGAAGCAGAACCTTGGCTTCGCCTTTATTTACAACGCGCTGGGTGTGCCGCTTGCGGCTGGTCTTCTCTATCCCTTCACGGGCTGGTTGCTGTCGCCCATGATTGCGGCGCTCGCCATGAGCCTGAGCTCTGTATCAGTGATCAGCAACGCACTGCGGTTGCGCGCAGAGCGCCTGCGCCCCAACGTCTGATCACCTGTTCCCGAAACTGCTGCCGTGCCGATTCAGCTTGACTCTTCCACGCTGCTGGGTCTGAGCGTTGCGTTGGGCATCGGCCTCCTGATTGGCGCGGAGCGCGAACGGCGCAAAGGCAGCGGCCCGACGCGCGGCGCAGCCGGCATACGAACTTTCGCCATCATCGCCCTGCTCGGCGCCGTCGCGGTACTGCTGGGTGGTACGGCAGTGCTGGTGGCCGTGACATTGGTTGTGGGTGCACTGGCCCTGGCTTCCTACGTCCGCACGCGCGAGAACGATCCCGGGATGACCACCGAGGTCGCCCTGCTGCTGACCTGCCTGCTCGGCGGGTTGGCCATGCGTCATGCCGTGCTGGCGGCCGGCATTGGGGCGGCACTGGCCGCGTTGCTGGCAGCAAAAACCCGCCTTCACCATTTTGTGTCGCGTGTACTGACCGAGCGCGAGTTGCACGACGCCTTGTTGTTCTCGGCCGCGGCACTGATCGTGCTGCCGCTGGCCCCGGACCGGTTCATGGGCCCTTTCGATGCCGTCAATCCCTACGACGTCACGCGTCTGGTGGTGTTGGTGATGGCCATCAGCGCACTCGGTTATGTGGCAACGCGCGCCCTGGGGCCGCGCTACGGACTGCCGCTGGCCGGGTTTGCGGCCGGCTTCATCTCGAGCACCGCCACCATTCATGCCATGGGCACGCGTGCCGCCGGGTCAAGCACACAGGCAGACGGGGCGATCGCCGGTGCAGCGCTCTCCAGCGTGGCCACCATCGTCCAGTTGGCCGTCGTGGTGGCGGCGGTGCAACCGGCACTGCTTGATGCGTTGCTGTGGCCGCTGGTGTTCGGCGGCGTTGCGGCCTGCGCCTACAGCCTGCTCTTCTTTCCGCGCGGTACTGCAGCGGCAGACAAACCGCACGGCCCGCCGGAAAACCAGGACATGGGCCGCGCCTTTAACCTGAAAACCGCGGTGTCCTTTGCAGCCGTGGTCAGCGTCGTGCTGGTGGTGTCATCGGCCCTCAGCGATTGGCTGGGCGCGCGTGGCACCCTGCTGGCCGCTGGCGTGACCGGCCTGGCCGACGCCCATGCGACCGCCGCCTCGGTGGCCTCGCTGGTGCAGGCCGGTAAGCTGCCGCTGAACGCGGCTCTCTGGCCCATCGTCGCAGGCCTGAGCACCAACTCGCTGATGAAAGCTGCCGTGGCGTTCCACGCGGGCGGCAATGCCTACGCGGCGCGCATTGTCCCGGGGTTGGTGCTGGTCATCGCCGCGGTCTGGCTCGGCGTGTGGATGGGATGAAAACTAGAATCTGGCATGCCTGCTGATGCCACACCTTCCGGCCTTTATACCGACGAACCCGGCAGCACGCGCTGCGCCTGGTGCCAGGCCACGCCGACCTACCGCCACTACCACGACACGGAGTGGGGCTTTCCGGTGGCCGACGAGCGCAGGCTCTTCGAGAAGATCTGTCTGGAAGGTTTTCAGGCCGGCCTGAGCTGGCTGACCATCCTGAACAAGCGCGAAGCCTTTCGCAGCGCGTTCGCCAACTTCGATGCCGAGCAGGTGGCGCGTTTTGATGCTGTCGACGTGCAGCGCCTGCTCGGCGATGCCGGCATCGTGCGTCACGCCGGCAAGATTGCATCAACCATCAACAATGCCCAGCGCGTGCTGGACCTGCGCCATGAGTTTGGTTCGCTCGGGGCCTATGTCTGGCGGCTTGAACCGGATGCTGCGGGCCGGCCCGAACACATCACGCTGGAAGCCGTACGCGCCCTGCCCCATTCGCCCGCCTCGGCGGCACTGTCCAAAGACCTGAAGAAGCGCGGCTGGACCTTTGTCGGGCCAACCACGATGTACGCTTTCATGCAGGCCATGGGCCTGGTCAACGACCATCTGGAAGGCTGTGCCAGCCGCGAGCTGGCGCTGGCGGCGCGCGCCGCCTTCATGCCACCGGCTTGAAGGCGGCATTCATTGCTATGAAATGAATAGCTGCTTGTGCCCGTCGCCAAAGGGCTGCAGGCCTTTTTTATTCAAATTTCGGCAGGCCGCATTCTTTTCAGCAAACCTGCCGTGCTGCGCGGCCAACCAACGCCGCCAAACCACGCACCGCCAGCCACCGCCCACGCATTGAGCACGCCGTAGATCACCAGCGCCACGGCCTGCGCCAGAAAAACGCCGGCCAGACCGCCGCCCCAGCGCAGGGCCAGCCAGCCACCCGTGATGGCCACCGCCAGCCGCGCCAGGTTGCCTAACACTGGCCAAAGCAACCGGCCGGCACCTTGCGATGCAAAGTACAGCGCCAGGCCGATGCCGAAGAAACCATAGGCCGGCCCCACCACCCGCAGGTAAACACTTCCGGCTTCGATCATGGCCGGGTCGCTGTTGAACAGCGAGAGCCACGCACCGGGAAACGCGGCCGCCCACAGCCCAATAGCCTCCGTCATCGCAAACGCCATGACCGCGCCTGTCCAGGTGGCGCGCAGCGCCCGCTCATGCTGGCCCGCGCCCATGCAGGTGCCGACCATGGCGACCAGCGGGGCGCCAAAGCCGAACACCAGCGGCACCAGCAAATACTCGAGCCGCGAGGCCGTGCCGTAACCGGCAATCGCCGCCGTACCAAACCCACCGACCAGCGCGGTGGTGACGACTATGGCCAGATTGGTGGCCACCGTGGACACCGTGCCGACCAGGCCGACACGCAGGATGTCCTTGAACAGCACCCAGCGGAAGCGGATGTTGGCCAGCGACGGACGCAGCAGGCTTTTCGGCGACCACAGGTAGGCTGCCAGCACCAGGCTGCCCACCAGGTAATAGGCCAGCAGCGCAATGGCGCCGCCGGCGATACCCAGGCCGGGAATCGGCCCCCAGCCAAAAATCAGCAGCGGCGACAGCGGCAGCAGCACCAGCGCACCCAGCACTGTGACCTTGGCCGGCACCGCCATATTGCCGGTGCCGCGGATCACCGCCGAAAGCGTGTTGAAAATCCAGACCAGCACCGCGCCTGCGAACACCCAGTTGGAATACACCAGGGCCGCTTCCAGCGCCCCGCCGGTGCCGCCCATCTGGACGTACAACCAGCGCCCGCCGCCCAGCACCACCACCGTGAAGAGCAGCGCAAAAACTGCGGCGATCACCAGGGCGTGTATCACCAACGCATCGGCGTCGCCGCGGCGCCGCGCGCCCAGTGCGCGTGCAATGGCCGAAGCAATGCCACCGCCCATGGCGCCGGCCGAGGTCATCTGCATCAGCATCACGACCGGAAACACCAGCGCCATGCCAGCCAGCGCGTCGGTACCCAGTTTGCCAACAAAGTAGGTTTCGATCAGGCCAACACCGGCCTGCGCCAGCATCACCAGCACATTGGGTGCAGACAGGCGCAGCAGCGTCGGGGCAATCGGCGCCTCCAGAAGAAGGCGGGTACGCTCATCCATCTCGCCGCTCATCACGCAGCCAGTCGGACAATGCGGGCCTCACGGATCGGCAGATGCACCAGTGCCGCGCCGGCAGCCAGCACGATGTCGATGTACCAGACCCAGTCGTAGCTGCCGGTCGCCTCGAACACATAACCACCGAGGTAGGCCCCAAAGAACCCTCCGATCTGGTGAGTCAGCATCACGATGCCGAACAGCATGGCCATGTTGGCGGTACCGAACATCTTGGCGACCAGGCCCGCCGTCGGCGGCACTGTCGACAGAAAGGTCACGCCCATGACAGCGGCAAAAATCAACATGACGGCTGGCGTTTTGGGCGCCAGCAAAAAGACCAGCACCGCGATGCCGCGCGTCGCATACAACAGCGCCAGCAATGACTTCATGCGCCAGCGGCCCACAGCCCAGCCCATGGCCAGGCTGCCCACGATGTTGAACAGGCCGATCATGGCCAGTGCCCAGCCACCGATCTCAGGCGGCAGACCACACGCGGCAACCACACCCGGCAGATGGGTTGCCAGGAAGGCGACGTGAAAACCACACACCAGAAAGCCAAGGCTCAGGTAGCGGTAACTGGGCGTCGCCAGCGCCTGGCTGATGGCCTCGCGTGCGCTCAGGGCCTTTGTTCCGGAGGCCGCTGCAGCCTGCGCTGCGAGCGCCTGCGAATTGCCCTTGAGCACCCACACCGCAGGCAAGGCCAGCAGCAAAAAGACACCGAGCCACTGCATCGCACTGGCCCAGCCAAGCGAGGCGGTCAGGCCAATGGCAATCGGCGCCATCGCAAACTGGCCGAAGGAGCCGCCCGCGTTGACGATGCCACTGGCAAAACCGCGTTTTTCCATCGGCACCAGCCGTGCGGTGGCGGCCATCAGCACCGAAGGGCCAGCCATGCCCGCACCGCCCGCGGCCAGCACGCCGATGGCAAGGATCAGGCCCGCGGTGCTGGTCATCAGCGGCGTGATGATGGTGCCAATGGCCACCAGCACCACACCCACAAAAATCACGCGGCCAGTGCCAATGCGATCAGCCACAGCGCCGGCAAAGGGCTGGGTCAGGCCCCACCAGAGCTGGCCAAAGGCAAACGCCAGGCTGATGCTGCCTATGCCCAGCGCGGTCGAAGTGTTGAGCGCCGACAGGAAAAGACCCATGGTCTGCCGCACGCCCATGGTCAAGGCAAAGGTACCGCCCGCTGCAAGCAGGACCAGCCACAGCACCGTGTTGTTCCTGCTTGCGGCAGGCGCTGCGGCGATGGTCGTGTCACTCATCGTCGGCTCCAGGCAACGGGGAAAGGCGTTCCAGCGACGCATCAATCAGCGCGTGCAGGGCCAGTACCTGCTCCACGCCCAGGAGCTGGTTGATGCCCTCCTGCGCCACGCGCCAGCGGCGCTGCGCCTCGCTGCGTTTTTCACGGCCGCTGTCGGTGATGCTGACCAGCCGGCTGCGGCCGTCACTGCCCGCCTCCAGCGTCAGCCAACCCGCGTTTACCAAGGGCTTGAGATTGCGCGTCAGGGTAGAGGCATCTACTTTCATGGCGCGGGCCAGGTCGCCGGGGCGCAGCGGCCCGAGCTTGAATACATGCGACAGCAGTGAATACTGCGTGGTCTTGAGCCCGGTCTTTCCCACTTCTACATCGTAGTGCTGGGCAACGCGGCGCAACAGCTGGCGCAGCTTGAAGTTGGTGCAGCCCTGCGGCCGGAGGTCGAGCGGCGCCGGCCTGGATGTTGCGGATGTGACAGTGTTCATTATTTGATTGTAGCTACAATTGTTGTATATGCAATCAAAGGAACTGAACAATGACCCCGGAAGAAACACTGGCTTTGTGGACTGAGGAGCGCGAAGCTGTTGTCGCCCGCATGTTGGCCGGCGGCGGCAAGCCGGGCCAGGCCCGCCCCGAGATGGTAGCCGGCAAAACCGGGTTGGAGGTGCTGCAGGCCATGCTGGCGGGCGAGCTGCCCTTTCCCCACATCGCCGACACGCTGGACTTTTCGCTGGTCGAGGTGGCGCCTGGCAAAGCGGTCTTTCAGGGCACGCCACAACTCAAGCACTACAACCCGCTGGGCACGGTACACGGCGGCTGGTATGCCACGCTGCTGGACTCCGCGTTGGGCTGCGCAGTGCACACCATGATGCCCGCAGGCCGTGGCTACACAACAGCCGAGCTGGGCCTCAACATTGTGCGGGCGGCCTCACACCAAACGGGTCCGTTGCGTGCAATTGGTACGGTGATCCATTGCGGCCGCCAACTGGCGACAGCCGAGGCTCGCCTCGTCGGGCCCGACGGCAAGCTGTACGCGCATGCCACGACCACCTGTCTGGTGTTTGCCATGCCCACCGACAAGGCCGGTGGCAGCAACTAGGGCCTGTTCACACTATTTATGCAAGATGCGTTGCGAGTCAAAAAGGCCATGCGCGAGGCGCAAAACGCAGCCGGGCTGACGCCCGGCAAGGCTTTGCAACGCTGCGCATGGCCTTTTTGGCCGCAACCCGGAGGGAATATGGTTAAAACAACGCCACTCGTTGTTGCACTCCTAGCCCAGCCGCCCAGGCTGGGCGTCGTCGCGCGCCTGGATTGGCGCTGTTTTAATCATATTCGCACTTGCATAAATAGTGTGAACAGGCCCTAAGCTGCGTTAAACCGCCTGGCCAGCCAATGGCGTCGACTGCGTTCTGACCTGCTCGACGCGGCGGTTCACCAGGGCGGCAGCCAGCATCCACTTGGCGCGGCTCAGCCAGCCCAGGGCCAGGTCTGCGTGCTCTTTGTGGCTGTAAAAATGCTCAGGGTCATGGGCCACACCCCAGTCGTGCACCGGCATGCTGGTGGGGTCGGAATCGTGGTACTGCGCATGGGCGGCATGGCGGCCGTCCCAGAAATGCTGTCCGCGCACATGAACGCCGTAACCCAGAAGACTGCCCTGCTGCACCAGCAAGTCCGCCGCCCGGGTCTCCAGCAGGCTGTCGGCCACATAGGTATCGGTCTGAACCCAGCCGCCGTCCAGATACACCTCGCCCACCGCATGGGTGGTGGTGCTGTGGGGAGCATCAATGATTCCCTTGAGAAAAGTGCTGGGCAGACTGACAAAACGCAAGCGCGCCGGCACCCCGACCGAACGCAGCATGGCTACAAGCAGCGTGCCTTTGGTATGGCAGTCCCCTCGACCCGCCCTCAGCACCGAAGCCGCAGTGACATGGTCAAAGCCCGCCACGCAGCCAAAAGGCATCGCCTTGATGAAGTCATGCACACACACGGCCTTCTGCACATCGGTGGTCGCCAGTTGCGTGATACGTATGGCCTGGATTCTGAGCTTGGGATCGTCAAGGTCCAGCAGGCGGGTCGGTCGCAGCCATTCTTGCGGCTGGTCGTTTGGAAAAGGCAGGGTCATGAAGGGCCGGGGCAATTTGGATTCAGCGCATTATGCAGGTCACGCGAAGCCAGCCCTGGTACACAGTTGTATACATGACACAGACTCAAGTTGCTGCGCGGAGTTGCCGGATTACCGCACAATGTGGCGCTGGTCAACCAGGACAAGGACATCCACCATGAGGCTTTTGCACACCATGCTGCGCGTTGGCAATCTGCAACGTGCGATTGATTTTTACACCCAGGTCCTCGGCATGAAACTGCTGCGCACCTCGGAAAATCCGGACTATAAATACAGCCTGGCCTTTGTCGGCTATGGCAACAACCCTGAGCATGCAGAGATCGAGCTGACCTGGAACTGGGACACCGACCACTACGACATGGGCACCGCCTACGGACACATTGCCCTCGGTGTGCCCGACGCCTATGCCGCCTGTGAAAAGATCAAGGCAGCAGGCGGCAACGTCACGCGCGAGGCCGGGCCGGTCAAGGGCGGCAAAACCGTCATTGCGTTTGTCACCGACCCCGATGGATACAAGATAGAGCTGATCGAACGTGCCGAAGGCACGGTCGGCGCCGGGTTGCGCTAGGAGCCTTCGTCGCATGACACGGGCACATCCCAAAGCCGTCAAGGCGCCAGTCGGCCCTGCCGACAAAGTCCCGCGCAATACACGGCGTAGCCGGGAGCAGATGATGGCCGCCATCCACGCCGCAGCCATCGCCGAGTTCAGTGAAAACGGCCTCAAGGGCACCTCTACCCAGGCGATTGCCGCGCGCGCGGGATTGACCAAACCGCAACTGCATTACTACATCCAGGGCAAGGAGGAGCTTTACGGCGAGCTACTGATGTCGGTGGTGTCCGACTGGAAGGGCATGTTTGCCGCCGACTCCAGCGATCCGGCCAAAGTGCTGGGCGACTATATCCGCTCCAAAATCCATGTCGCCTTCGACAAGCCAGAGGTCTCACGCATCTTCACACGCGAAGTGCTGGATGGCGGCCACAACCTCGAAAAATTCTGGCCCGACTCGCGCCGCCGCACGCGCCAGAAGGTAGCCGTGATCAATGAATGGATCGCTCGCGGCCTGATGAAACCGGTAGATCCCCACACCCTGCTGATGAGCATCTGGGCCATGACACAGTTTTATGCCGACTCAGCCGTCCAGGTGCAACAACTGCTGGAGCCACGCCAGCCTGCCTGGACGCCCGACCGGGACCGCCTGGTCAAGGAACTGACCACCCTGATCCTGCGCGGCTGCGGTATCAAGCTTCCACGCGAGACCTGACCCGACGCCCTTCCGGGGGTGCCCCTCTGGCATAACTTTTGCTAGATTTGACCAATCGATCAGATTGATTGGTCAACATTGAAAAACCATTCCGCCACACCCTTGTCGATTCCCTGCAGCCGCTGCCCAAATCGGGGCGTGACTGTAACAATCCGCCGCCCGATGATCCAGCGTGGTGCATGGCAGCACCGCGTTGACCTGAGCTAGAACGGCAATGCACGTTCTGGTCGTCTATTGCCACCCGGTTGAAACCAGCTTTCATGCCGCGCTGCACCAGGAAGTGGTGAAAAACCTGTTGGCTGCCGGGCACACCGTCGATGACTGCGACCTGTACGCAGAAGGCTTCAACCCGGTGCTCTCGCGCGAGGAGCGCCTGGGTTACCACGAGGTGCCTTCCAACCAGTTGCCGCTGGCCGGGCATGTTGAGCGGCTGGCGCGCGCCGAAGCTATCGTGTTCTGCTTTCCCACCTGGTGTTTTGGCCTGCCGGCCATGCTCAAGGGTTATTTCGACCGACTCTTCATGCCGGGCGTGGCATTTGACATCAGTGACCCGGCCAATGTGAAGCCCATGCTGACCCACATCAAGCGCATCTCGGCGGTGGTGACCTATGGTCGTCCGCGCTGGGTGGCCTGGTACATGGGCGATCCGCCGCGCAAGATCATCACGCGCTACATGCGGCGCCTGACCGGCAATGTGGCGCGGGTGGACTTTCATGCGCACTACCACATGAATGTGGCGACCGAACCCCAGCTCAAACGTTTCATGCAGCGGGTCAGCGCAGCCATGGCAAGGTTTGCATGAACGCGTCAACTGCGCTGCGCAATACGCGCTTGCCGCGCTGGCTGTTGCCCGCCCTTTGGCCGACCCATGCGGGTGAGCCGGTGCTGGCCGACCTCACGCTGGACGCCGGTCGCATCAGCGCTGTCCGGCCCGCTGCGCCTGGCCCGGCGCTGGTCGGTCACTGGGACCTGCAAGGGGCCCCGGTGCTGCCGGGTCTGGTGGATGCACACACCCACATCGACAAAACCTTCACGCTGCCGCGTATCGGCGAAGTCCAGCCCGGCTTGCTGGGCGCCATCGACGCCATGATGGCCGACCGCCTGCACTGGACCCCCGCCGACGTGCACGCCCGCGCCAGCCGCGCGCTGGAGTGGGCCTGGGCCGCGGGCTGCGTGCACTTGCGCACCCATGTGGACTGGTGGGAGCCCGACACCACACCGGTGGCCTGGAGCGTGATGGCCGCCCTGGCCGCTGAATGGCAGGGCCGCATCCAGCTCGAGCAGGTCAGCCTGATCAAACTCACGCTGTTTCAGGACTTGGCGCAGGCGCGCAGGCTGGCCCGGCAGGTGGCTGCCACCGGCCCGCATGCGCTGCTGGGCGCGTTCGTACACACCAGCAACTGGGACGGGCAGGCCCTGCGCCATGTGTTCATCGCGGCCGGGGAAGCCGGGCTGGATGTCGATATACATGTGGACGAAGAGCTCAACCCCAAGGCTCAGGGGTTGGCAACGACTGCGACCATCCTGCGCGAAACCGGCTTCAAAGGCCGTGTGGTCTGCGGCCACAGCTGCGCGCTGGCGGCCCAGCCCGAAAGTCAGGCCCTGGCCACGCTGGATGCAGTGGCGCAGGTGCCCATCACCCTGGTCTCATTGCCCATCACCAACCTGTTGCTGCAGGACGCTGTCACCGGCCGCACGCCACGCCAGCGCGGCATCACGCTGGTGAAAGAAGCGCGTGCACGCGGCATACCGGTGCTGCTGGCCAGCGACAACGTACAAGACCCGTTTTGCCGGGTGGGCAGCTACGACCCGGTGGAAGCGCTGGGGGCTGCGGTTCTGGCGGCGCAGCTGGATCACCCCTTCGACGTCTGGTCGGAAAGCCTGTGCCGCCGAGACTGGTTGCAGCGCGGCCCCGCAGCAGCCGCGTCCTTGGTGGGCGCTGCGGCAGACCTGGTCATTTTTACCGGTACCGACGCCTGGGGCTGGCCTTCCCGCAGCAGTCAGCGGGTGGTGCTGCGCAGCGGCGTTCCGATTCCCTCCTTGCCAGAAAGGCAGTTTGCATGATCCACGGTTACATCCCGCCCCACCGCTTCCTTCCCTACCTGAGCTGGACCGACATTGCCGCCCTGCCCGACCGCGAAAACACGGTGATTGTGTTGCCGGTAGGCGCCATCGAGCAGCACGGCCCGCACCTGCCCTGCTCGGTGGACAGCGTGATCTCGTCCGGTGTGCTGGGCAAGGCGCTGGAGCGCCTGCCGGCCGACATCCGCGCCTTCGGCCTGCCACCCATCACCTACGGCAAGTCTGACGAACACCTGCACTTCCCCGGCACACTCACGCTGACCGGTCCGACCCTGCTGGCCACCATCACCGAAATTGGCGAGTCGGTGTACCGCGCCGGTTTTCGCAAGCTGCTGCTGGCCAATGGCCACGGCGGCCAGCCCCAGGTGCTGGAGATGGCGGCGCGCGAATTGCGCCTGCGACATGGCGACTTTGTGATCGTGCCCTACCACGTCTCGCGCCTGGCCAACTCGTCCGGCAAATACATCTCTGAGCAGGAGCGCCGCCTCGCCATGCACGCCGGCCATTCAGAGACGGCGCTGATGCTGGCGCTGGCGCCCGATACGGTGCACATGGAGCGCGCGGTTGCCAATTTTCCGCCGGTGTTTCCAAGCAAGGTGTTGTCGGCCGACGGCCGCCCGGCCTGCGCCTGGACGGCGCGCGACTTTGGCCCCAGCGGCGTGATTGGCGATCCGTTTGGCGCCACCACCGAGCAAGGCCACGACATCCTCGACACGCTGGCCGACAGCTGGGTCCAGGCCCTGACCGATCTGTTTCATATGCAGTGGGTCACGCGTGAGGTCGAGTCCTGGGGTTATGGCCACCAGCAGGGCCATATCCAGCAGGCACTTTGACGAGTTGCAGGCGCGCAACTTGCATCAGCTCCTTTGATTTTTTACCTGTGTTCAACCCTTCTATCCATGAGGTCACCATGAAGAAACTTACCGCACGCACTTTTGTCGCCGCTACGCTCGGCCTGGCCCTGGCCGCCGGTGCCCAGGCACAGGAAAAGCTCACCTACATGACCAACTGGTACGCCCAGGCCGAACACGGGGGCTTCTACCAGGCGGTGGCCACCGGCATCTACAAGAAGTACGGGCTGGACGTGACCATCAAGATGGGCGGGCCGCAAGTCAACATCCTGCAGCTGATGGCCGCCGGCCAGACCGACTGCATCATGGGCTCCAGCGATCTGCAGATGATGGTGGCGCGCAGCGGCGGGTTGCCGGTGGTGACGCTGGCAGCCGTGTTCCAGAAAGACCCGCAGGTCTTGATTGCCCATGAAGAAATCAAAAGCTTCGAAGACATGAAGGGCAAAACCATACTGATCGCGCCGTCCGCGCGGCAGGGCTACTGGCTCTGGCTGAAAAGCAAATACGGTTTTCAGGACGCCCAGACACGGCCCTACACCTTCAACATCCAGCCCTTTGTGGCCGATAAAAACACAGTGCAGCAGGGTTACCTGACCTCCGAGCCCTTCGCCGTGCAGAAGGCTGGCGTCAAGGCCAACACCTTCCTGTTTGCCGACCACGGCTGGCCCACCTACGCGACCACCATCTCCTGCATGGAAGACACGGTCAAGAACCGCAGCAAGGCCATGGCAGCTTTTGTCAGGGGCACGATGGAAGGCTGGAAGAGCTACCTGGCCGACCCGGCGCCAGCCAACGTGCTGATCAAGAAGGACAACCCCAACATGAGTGATGAGCAGCTGGCCTACAGCGTCGCCAAACTCAAGGAGATGGGCATTGTGACCGGCGGCGGCGCCAGCAAAAACGGCATCGGCAGCATGGACATTGACCGCGTCCGCAAGAACCACGCCTTTTTGCTGGACAACAAGCTGGTGGACGCCGGCAAGCTGGGGCCAACCACGGCCTACAACTTTGACTACATCAAGGACCTCAAGGTGATGCCTTGATGCGAGAGCTGTCAGCGGCCGTCTCTGCGGGCACGCCCGCCGTCGAGGTGCTGTCGGCGCACAAGACCTATCCCAACGGCACGGTCGCGCTGCAGCCGGTGGACCTGACCGTGCAGGAGGGCGAATTTGTCACCCTGCTCGGCCCCTCGGGCTGCGGCAAAAGCACGCTGCTGAAAATGGTCGCGGGCCTGCTCGCGCCTACCGATGGCCGCTTGCTGCTCTGGCGCAAGCCGGTCGAGCAGTTGCAGGAGGCCGGTCGCAAGCTGGCGTTTGTATTTCAGTCGGCCACACTCATGCCCTGGGCCAGCGTGTCGGCCAATGTCCGGCTGCCACTGGAGCTGGCCGGCGTGCCACGTGCCGAGGCTGACGGCCGGGTGGCCGAAGCGCTGGCCCTGGTCGGCTTGAGCAAATTTGCCGGCGCCCTGCCGCGCGCGCTGTCTGGCGGCATGCAGATGCGGGTGTCGATTGCGCGCAGCCTGGTGGTACAGCCCAATCTGCTGCTGATGGACGAGCCTTTTGGCGCGCTCGACGAAATCACCCGCCACAAGCTCGACGCCGACCTGCTGGCCCTGTGGCAGGACAAAAAACTCACCGTGGTGTTTGTCACTCACTCGATCCACGAGGCGGTGTTTCTCTCCACCCGCGTGGTGATGATGGCCGCGCGCCCCGGCCGGATTGTGGAAGAAGTGCTGATCGACGAGCCTTATCCGCGCACACCCGACTTCATGGTCACGCCGCGGTTTGCCGCCTATGCCAAGCGCCTGCAGGACAGCCTGCTGCGCGCCAGCCTGGACGGCGACGAACCCGGTCATTGAGGAGAACCGCATGCAACAAGCCCCCTTCTCGCTGACCTCCCCGCGTGTCCAGCGCATCCTCTACCCCGCCCTGGTGGCGCTGGTGCTGCTGGGCAGCTGGCAAGCGCTGGTCACAGGCTTCAAGCTGCCGCCCTATTTGGTGCCCTCGCCGCTGCTGATGTTCCAGACCCTGGTGACCGACTGGCAATCGCTGGGCGGCTCCTTGCTGGTCACGCTGAAAATCACCCTGCTGTCGTTTGCACTGGCCACCCTTATCGGTGTGTTGATCTCCTTCCTGTTTGTGCAAAGCCGCAAGATAGAAACCGCGCTGTTTCCCTATGCGGTTTTGTTGCAGGTCACACCCATCGTGGCAGTGGCGCCGCTCATCATCATCTGGGTAAAAGACCCCACCGCTTCGCTGGTGTTATGCGCCGCGCTGGTCGCGCTGTTTCCCATCATCTCCAACACCACGCTGGGGCTGCGCAGCATAGACCCCGACCTGCAGAGTTATTTTGTGATGAACCGCGCCAGCCGGTTGCAAACCCTGTGGCGCCTGCGCATACCGAGCGCCCTGCCCTATTTTTTTGGCGGTTTGCGCATCTCCAGCGGGCTGGCCCTGATAGGCGCGGTGGTGGCGGAATTTGTGGCTGGTACCGGCGGCGCAGCCACTGGCCTGGCCTACCAGATCCTGATGGCGGGCTACCAGCTCAACATACCGCGCATGTTTGCGGCCCTGCTGCTGATCTCGCTGGCCGGTGTTGGGCTGTTTGCACTGATGGCCTGGCTGACAAAAATGGCGCTCGGCTCCTGGCATGCCAGCGAGCTGACCCGTGATTGACACCAAATTTGCTATGTTATTGGTAGCTGCTTGCGCCCGAAGAATAAGGGCTGGAAGCCAAAACTACATGAAAGATATCCGGTGAACGCCCCTGCCCACCCCATTGAACAACTACACGCCGCCCTGCCCGACCTGGACTGGGTCACCGACGAGGGCCGCATCGCGCGCCTGTCCCAGGACTTCTCCTGGTTCAGCCCGGTACTCAAGCGCCAACTCGCCGATAAACGCGCCGATGCGGTGGTACGGCCGCGCAGCGAGGACGAAATCCGCCGCCTCATCAGCCTGTGCGCCAAACTGCGCGTGCCTGTCACCCTGCGCGGCAGCGGCACCGGCAACTACGGCCAGGTGGTGCCGCTGCACGGTGGCGTCGTGCTCGACATGAGCGGCTACAACAGTTTTTTGTGGGCGCGCAATGGTGCGGGCCGGGCCCAGGCTGGCATGCGCCTGTCGGACTTTGAAAAGGCCACCCGCCCCTTGGGCATGGAGCTGCGCTGCGTGCCGTCCACCTTCCGCAGCGCGACGCTGGGCGGGCTCTACGGTGGCGGGTTTGGCGGTGTCGGCTCGATCAACTATGGGCCGCTGGCTGCGCCCGGCAATGTGCTGGGCCTGAAAGCCATGACCTTTGAAGAAGAGCCGCAGATCATCGAACTGCGCGGCCCCGAGGCCCTGGCCATGCACCATATGTGGGGCAGCAACGGCCTGGTGCTTGAGCTCGAGATGGGCATGGCCCCCGTGCACGACTGGTCAGAACACATCGCCACCTTCACTACCTTTGACGAAGCGCTGGAGTTTGGCGACGCGGTCGCACGCGCGCCCGGCATCGTCAAAAAAGAGATCTGCCTGCTGGCCCAACCCATCCCCGACTACATGAAGCAGCTGGCCGACTACCTGCCCGCCGGTTGCCATGCGGTGATTGTGCTGGTGGCCTCAAGCAGCGAGGCGGCCATGCTGGAACTGGTGGCCCAGTACGGCGGCACAGTGACCTACCGCAAGACCGCAGAAGAGGTTGCTGCCAGCAACCGCACGCTGGTCGAATTCACCTGGAACCACACCACGCTCAATGCCCTGAAGGTGGACAAGTCCATCACCTACCTGCAAAGCGCGTTTATTCCCGGCCAACACGTGGAGCAGGTCAAACGCATGGAAAAGTTGTTGGGCGGCGAGGTACTGATGCACTGCGAATACATACGCGGCATGGACGGCCTGGTCACCTGCACCGCGCTGCAGCTGGTGCGTTTCAGCACCGAAGAGCGCCTGCAGGAGATCATGAAGATTTACCGCGACAACGACGTGCGTATCAACGACCCGCATGTCTTCATCGTCGAAGACGGCAAGGCTGGCGGCAGCTTGTCGCAAGCCGTGCTGGACACCAAACACCGCTTCGACCCGCTGGGACTGCTCAACCCCGGCAAGGTGCGTGCCTGGCTCAAGCAACCGGCAGAGAATGTATGACTGCGGGCCAGCCCATGGCCAGTTACGCAGCCGCGCGGCGCGCCGGCGACTTCGTCTTTGTCAGCGGCGTGGTCGCTGTTGATCCTGCGCGCAAGGTCATCCTGCAAAGCTACGAAGAGCTGCCCGGGCCCGCGCTGCTAGCCCTGCGCGGCCTCGGTTATGTCACTGGCCAGATGACCGTCGATATTTACGAGGCCCCAGCGGTGGCGCAAAGCTGGTTTGTGCTGGAGCGGATTCGCCAGATCGCGCAGGAGCATGGCGGCGACATGGCCGATGTCGTCAAGCTGGTGCAGTATTTCCGCGATCTGCGGCACTACCCGTTTTACAACCGCGTGCGCGGGCTTTTCTATCCGGGCGGCGCCCCCGTCAGCACGGTGGTGGAAGTGTCGCGTTTCATGCCCGGCGACGGGGCCTTGATTGAAGTGGAGGCGACGATTTATCTGCCGCAATAAGACCCGGCAGACCGCCCTGCAAGGCATGAAATTTGCATCTTGTTTTTCAGAGTAGAAGCTGGCAGTGACTCCCAAGGTCACGGGTCATTGCTCTGGCAGCGTCATGAGGCATCCCCTCCGCGCTGTGCGCCGTTTTGGTGCTTTGTGTTCAACCAACATAACCGGAGAATCTGCATGAAAACTCTTTTCGCGACCCTGTGTTTTGCCGCCGCCGCGAGCCTGGCTCAGGCGCAAGACAAAGTCACCTTCCTCACCTCCTGGTACGCGCAGGCCGAGCATGGGGGCTACTACCAGGCCATCGCCACCGGCATCTACAAGAAACACGGCCTGGACGTCACCGTCAAGATGGGCGGCCCGCAGGTCAACGCGATCCAGATCATCGCCGCCGGCCAGGCCGACTTCATCATGGGCAAGGACTTTCAAACCCTGTCGGCCATCGAGAACGGCGTGCCCCTGACCACGGTTGCGGCCGTGTTCCAGATGGAGCCGCAGGGCATGGTCACACATCCCGACGTGAACAGCCTGGCCGACCTCAAGGGCAAAACCATCCTGATGGCCACCAGTGGCCGCACCAGCTGGTGGCCCTGGCTGAAGATCAAGCACGGCCTGAAGGACGACCAGACCCGTCCCTACAGCTTCAGCATGGCGCCCTTCTTCGCAGACAAAAATGTGGCGCAGCAAGGTTACCCCGGCTCCGAGCCTTTCATCGCCGAAAAAGCCGGCCAGAAAATCAAGTTTTTCCTGTTTGCCAATGAGGGTTACCCGCCGTACGGCAACACCATCGTCACGACGCGGCAGATGATCAAGGACAAGCCCGACGTCGTGCAACGTTTCGTCAAGGCCACCCTGGAAGGCTGGAAAAGTTATCTCGAAAATCCCGCGCCGGGCAATGCCCTGATCAAGCAGGACAACCCCAAGATGGAGGACGAGCTGATCGCCTACTCGGTCAAGACCATGAAGGAGATGAAGTTCCTCGACAGCGGCGATGCAGCCAAGGCGGGCGCCGGCGTGATGACAGACGCGCGCTGGAAACAGACCTACGACCTGATGGTCACCAGCGGGCAGCTCAAGCCGAACCCGAACTGGCAACAGGCCTACACGCTGCAGTTCCTGAAGAAGTAGGGGAAGGCAAGCATGCTCGTCACCCAACAACCCGTGCTGCGGCGCTTCTGGTATGCCGTGATGGCTATGGACAAACTGGCAGCCGGACCGCAACCCTTCACCCTGCTGGGCGAAAACATCGTGATTTTCAAACGCGCCGACGGCAGCCCCGCTGCGCTGCGCGACCGGTGTTGCCACCGTACCGCCAAACTTTCCAAGGGCACGGTGCAAGGAGACTACATCGTGTGTGGCTACCACGGCTGGACTTACGATGGCAGCGGTGCCTGCGTGAAGATTCCACAAAACCCGGACATGCAAATTCCGGCGGGTGCGCGCGTGCCGGCTTTTTATTGCCAGGAAAAATTTGGCTACGCGTGGGTCGCGCTCGATGAGCCCTTGGTACCGCTGATGGACACGCCCGAAGACAGCGACCCGGCCTACCGGCGTATTCACCAGTTTGACGAGGCCTGGAACACCAGCGCGCTGCGCATGATGGAAAACTCCTTCGACACAGCGCATTTTGCGTTTGTGCACAAGGGCACTTTCGGTCAGGGCAACCAGCCCAAGCCGACATTTTTTGAACTGCGTGAAACCGGCTACGGTTTTGAGGCCGAAGCCATCGTGCCGATCAACAACCCGCCCGAGTCGCACCGCATCACCGGCAGCACAGCACCCACCACCACGCGGCACTTCTTCAACCAGTGGCACATGCCGTTTTTGCGCCGGCTCGGCCTGGCCTATCCGAACGGGCTCAAACACACCATCTTCACCTGCGCCACACCGATTGACGATGAGCGCATCCAGCTTATCCAGTGGCTGTACCGCAATGACACCGAGGCCGATTGCCCTGCGGCCGAGCTCAATGCCTGGGATACACGTGTGGTGATGGAAGACAAGGAGATTCTGGAATCGGTCAACGCTGATGCGCCAGTTGACGTGACGCGCCGGGACGAACAGAGCATGCTGAGCGACCGGCCCGGCATGATCATGCGCAAACGCCTGCTGGACCTGCTGAAGGAACACGGCGAGACCGAAGTCCATGGCTGGGGCCGCGTCATACCGATCCGGGAGGCCGCCACATGCTGACCACCCAACAGGCGGTGCTACGCCGCTTCTGGTACGCGCTGATGCCGATCTCGCGGCTTGACGCCGGTCCCCAGCCCTTCACCCTGATGGGCGAAGAGCTGGTGCTCTGGAAGCAGGCCGACGGCACACCGGCCGCACTGCGCGACCGCTGCTGCCACCGCACCGCCAAACTGTCCAAAGGCACGGTTCAAGGCGACCACATTGTGTGCGGCTACCACGGCTGGACATACGACTGCACCGGCAGCTGCGTGAAAATTCCGCAAAACCCGGACATGCAGATTCCGGCCGGTGCGCGCGTGCCGTCTTTTCGCTGCCAGGAGAAATACGGCTATGTCTGGGTGGCGCTGGAAGACCCATTGCGACCGATTCCGCACTTTCCGGAAGACGGCGCGCCCGGTTACCGCCGCATTTTCCAGTTTTACGAAGAGTGGAAAACCAGCCCGCTGCGCATGATGGAAAACTCCTTCGACAACTCGCACTTCTCGTTTGTGCACAAGGCCAACTTCGGCATTCTGGAGCAGCCCAAGCCCGCGCCTTATGAGTTTCGCGAGACCGACTACGGTTTTGAGGCAGAAACCACCGTGCCGATACGCAACCCCGCGCAGGGACACCGCGTGACGGGTAGCACCGAAGACATCACCCACCGGCACCTGATCAACCGTTATTACCTGCCGTTTGCGCGGCGGTTTGGCTGTACCTACCCGGCCAGCGGCGTGCACCACATCATCTACAACTGCGCCACGCCGATCGACGACGAACGCATGATGCTGGTGCAGTGGCTGTACCGCAATGACAGCGAAGAAGCGTGCAGCACGCAGGAGCTGATTGACTGGGACGCTGCCATCACCGCCGAAGACCGCGACATTTTGGAGGCGACCGACGCCGACGCCTGCGTGGACACCACACGCCGCGTCGAGTTTCACATGCCGTCGGACAAGCCCGGCCTGGTCATTCGCAAACAATTGCTGGACCTGCTGCACGCGCATGGTGAAGAAGAAATCCACCGGGGCTCGCCGTCCATGCAGAAAAAGCGCATCGCTATTGAGGTGGACACAGGGCCGGCAGCATGAAGCTGCTGATCCGCAACGCCGCGGCGATTCTGACCGGGCTGTCCGGCAGCGCCGCGCGCCATGCCGGCCCGGACATCCGGGTACGCGATGGAAAAATTACAGCGATGGGCCAGCTCAGTACCGAGCCCGGCGAGCGCCAGATCGATGCCAGCGGCTGCGTGGTCTACCCGGCCTGGGTCAACACCCACCATCACCTGTTCCAGTCGCTGCTCAAGGGCGACCCGCTGGGCATCAACGCCACGCTGACGCCCTGGCTCAGCGCCACGCCCTTCCGGCTGCGGCCCGCCATGGACGAGGACATGTTCCGGCTGGCCGCACGAATTGGCCTGGTTGAGCTGGCGCTTTCTGGCTGCGCCACGGTGGCCGATCACAATTACCACTACTGGCCCGGCATGCCTTTCGACAGCTCGGCGATTTTGTTTGAAGAAGCCGAAGCGCTGGGCCTGCGTTTTGTGTTGTGCCGGGGTGGAGGCACGCTCTCGCGCATTGCGTCCGACAACCTGCCCCCCAGCCTGCGGCCCGAGACACTGGACGGCTACCTGGCTGACATCGAACGGGTGGCGGCGCGGTTTCACGACAGCGCACCTGACAGCATGCGGCGCGTGGTAGTAGCGCCAACCACACCGCCGCATTCGATGCGGCCCGAAGAACTGCGCGAGTGTGCCGCCTTTGCGCGCAGCCATGGTCTGCGGCTGCATTCCCACCTGTCAGAGACCGTGCATTACCACGACACGGTGCAGGCGCAGCACGGCATCACGCCGGTGCGTTTTGCAGAGAGTGTTGGCTGGCTCGGGCCTGATGTCTGGTTTGCCCACCTGGTCAAGCTCGATGCCGACGAGATTGCGCTGCTGGGCGCGACGGGTACCGGCATTGCCCACTGCCCGCAAAGCAATGGCCGGCTAGGCAGCGGGATTGCACCGGTGCGCGCGCTGGAAGATGCGGGCGCCCCGGTGTCCATCGGCGTAGACGGCGCCGCCTCCAACGAAGCGGCCGACATGTTGTCTGAAACCCATGCCGCCTGGCTGATGCAGCGCGCCCGCGCGGGCGAGGCCACGCTGGCCCAGCACCGCGGTGGCCAGGGCGAGGCGCAGGCGGCGCAGGCCGCCACGGTGGAAGACGTGGTGCGCTGGGGCACGGCGGGCGGCGCGAAGGTACTGGGCCTGCCCGCCGTTGGCACGCTGGCAGAAGGACAGGCGGCCGACATCGCGATCTACGCGCTGGACCGGGATCCGCGCTACTTCGGCCTGCACGACCCGGCCATTGGCCCGGTGGCCAGCGGCGGCAGCGCACACCTCAAGGCCCTGCTCATCGGCGGGCGGGAGATTGTGCGTGATGGCGCCCTGCCTGGGCTGGACCTGCAGGAGCTGGGCCGACAGGCCAGGGCGGCGGTGGCACGGTTGGTGACCACGCCGTATTGACTGCGAATTTGCTATATTTTTAGTAGCTATTCGCGCACACTCCATAAGGGCTGGAGCCCATTCTGACTATCGAAAAGTAGCGTGGCATGCCTAGGAGCCCGGGCGGGGCAGCCCACAGGCCTGCCGCGCCAGATCACTGACCCGCGCCCAGTCGCCCCGCGCCAGTGCGTCGGCGGGTACCAGCCACGAGCCCCCCACACAGGCCACATTGGGCAGCGCCAAAAACTCGGCCGCGTTGGCAGCCGTGATGCCGCCGGTGGGGCAAAACACCACATCACCAAAAGGCCCGTTCCAGGCCTTGAGCAGCGCCAGCCCGCCGGCCTGCAGGGCGGGGAAGAACTTCAGCTCGGTAAAGCCGTCTTCCTGCGCCGCCATGATCTCGCTGCCGGTGGCCACACCGGGCAGCAGCGGCAGGTGGGCGTCGCGGCAAGCGGTGCCTACCGCGTGGGTGTAACCGGGGCTGACGATAAAACGGGCCCCGGCCATGGCACAGGCCTGCACGTCGGCAGCGCTGCGCGCAGTGCCCGCGCCTATCACCGCCTCGGGTACATCGCGCGCAATCGCCTCAATACAGGCCAGCGCCTGCGGCGTACGCAAAGTCACTTCCAGCATGCGGATGCCGCCGGCCACCAAAGCCCGGGCCAGCGGCACGGCGTGCGCCACATCGGTCAGCACAATCACCGGAATAACCGGCGCATCGCGCATGACCTGCAGCGCCGTGAGCGCCGAATCGACATCAACTTTCACATCCATGAAGGTGCTCCTTCTTCAGCCGTCAAGGCATGCCTGCGCATGCCGGCAAACAACTCGCGCCCCAGGCCCAGACCATTGGCCTGGCGCAAGGCCTCGGGCATCTGCGCGCTCTCGCGCGCAGCCCACTCCTCGTCGGCTACGCGCACCTGCAACACTCCGGTGATGGAGTCGACCAGGATCACATCGCCGTCACGCACCTTGGCCAGCGGCCCGCCAACGGCCGCTTCGGGCGACACATGAATCGCCGCCGGCACCTTGCCCGAGGCGCCGCTCATGCGCCCGTCGGTGACCAGCGCCACGCGAAAACCTTTGCCCTGCAACACGGCCAGCGGCGGCGTGAGTTTGTGCAGCTCGGGCATGCCATTGGCCTGCGGCCCCTGCCAGCGCACCACACAGACCACGTCACAATCCAGCTCGCCGGCATTGAAGGCCAGATGCAGGGCCTCCTGCGAATCAAATACCCGAGCCGGCGCCTCGATCACATGGCGGTCATCGGGCACGGCCGACACCTTGATCACGCTGCGCCCCAGGTTGCCTTGCAGCAGCTTGAGGCCGCCACTGGCATTGAAAGGCTGGCTGACAGGCCGCACGATGGCCTCGTCTTTTGACGCGCCCATCTCATGCCAGGCCAGCTTGCCGCCCACCATGGCCGGCTCGCGCGTGTACTCGCGGATACCGCCTTCGCGCACCGTCAGCACATCCTCGTGCATGAAGCCGCCATCGAGCAACTCGCGGATCACAAAACCAGTACCACCCGCCGCCTGGAACTGGTTCACATCGGCACTGCCGTTGGGATACACATGGGTGAGCAAAGGCACCACATCCGACAGGTCTGAAAAATCATTCCAGTCAATCAGGATGCCGGCCGAACGCGCAACCGCCACCCAGTGGATCAGGTGGTTGGTGGAACCGCCGGTGGCCAGCAGCGCGACCATCGCGTTGACGATGGCTTTCTCGTCCACGATTTTTCCAATCGGTGAAAAGCGCTTCGACGACTTGACGATGCCCAGCACGGTGCGGGCCGCCTCGCGGGTGAGCTCATCACGCAGGTCCCCGCCGGGCTGCACAAAGGCGGTACCTGGCACATGCAGACCCATGGCCTCCAGCAGCATCTGGTTGCTGTTGGCCGTGCCGTAAAACGTGCAGGTGCCGGGGCTGTGGTAACTCTTGAGCTCGGCGTCCAGCAGTTCGTCACGCCCGACCAGCCCCTGCGCCGCCAGCTCGCGCACGCGGGCTTTTTCCTTGTTGGGCAAGCCCGAGGGCATGGGCCCTGCGGGCACAAACACCGTCGGCAAATGGCCAAAATGCAGGGCGCCTATCAGCAGGCCCGGCACTATCTTGTCGCACACGCCCAGCATCAGCGCGGCGTCAAACATGTCGTGGCTCAGGGACACGGCGGTGGCCATCGCAATCACGTCGCGGCTGAACAGGCTGAGCTCCATGCCGGCGGTGCCCTGCGTGACGCCGTCGCACATCGCGGGCACGCCACCGGCCACCTGGGCGGTGGCACCCTGCAGCCGTGCCTCCCACTTGATCAGGTCAGGGTAAGGCTGCATCGGTGTGTGCGCCGACAACATGTCGTTGTAAGCGGTGACGATGCCGATGTTGGGCGCGCGCTGCGTGACGACCTTGAAGCGGTCGTCCAGCGGCATGCCGGCCACCGCATGTGCAATGTTGCCGCAACCCATGCGGTCCACGCTGATAGCCCGGGTGGCGGCGCCGTCCAGCCGCTGAAGATAGGCCTGGCGGTTGTCGCGGCTGCGCGCGCGTATGCGCTCGGTCACAGCGGAAATGTTGGGGTGTAGGGTCATGGGTGTCGGTTGCAGTCAAGTGCGACCGGATCACCGGAGTGATCCAGAATCGAGTCGGGTTGGTAACTTTATTACGTCGTTCATGGTACTGGGTTACCGCGCTTTTGCAAAGGCGCGGGTTACAAACCGGTTACTTGGCAGGGGCAAGAAAACCGTGTCGGGGGCAGCCTACTGCAGCGTGATCTCGACGCGGCGCGCCTCGGCATCAGCACCGGAGCCGGTCATTTGCTGCGGCTTTTGCAGGCTGACCTGGCGATCAGGCACACCCGCTGCCAGCAACGCCTCGTGCACCGCCAGCGCCCTGCGGTGCGCAAGCTCGGCATTGGCAGCCGCATTGCCTTTTGAATCGTGAAAGCCCGCAATCAGCACTTTTTTTCCGCCTCTGGCCGCCTTCACCACGTCAACCAGTGCATCGGCCGCGCCGTCGGCCAGGTCGGCACTGCCAGACGCGAAATAAAATTTCACGACGCCGTACTCCACCGTGACGCTGGCCGCGTCGGAAGTGGCTTGCGCTGAAGTCGCGGTGGGGGGAGTGGCCACTGCTGCAGGTACCGGCGTGGGCACGCGCGTTGCGGCGGGTGGCGCCGCCGCAAGATCCAGCGCGGCATCAACCACCGGACGATAAAGCGCAACACCCATGACCAGAGCGACCACCGCGATCACGATGACCAGCACCAGGCCCAGTACCAGCCCCTGCTGCGCATCATCCGATTGCAAAAACATGCAGAACATCTCCGTAAAACCGGGCCACTCTTTGACACTTGCCAACGCCGGAAAATCAGGCGAAGGCGCTGACAGCCCAAGCATGTCATTGTAAAGTGTGGCTGTGCACACGCCCCCGCATTCCCCCCTGCTACCGGTCCGCGATCCGGCCCCCATGCTGGCGCGTTTTCTGCATCAATGGGGTGGGCACGACGACCTCTGGATTTTTGGCTACGCCTCACTGATCTGGCGCCCCGATTTTGACTTTGCCGAGCTGCGCCGCGCCAAGGTGCACGGCTGGCACCGGGCGCTGAAGATGTGGAGCCGCATCAACCGCGGCACGCCCGAATGCCCCGGCCTGGTGTTTGCCTTGCTGTCGGGCGGCAGTTGCCACGGTGTGGTCTACCGCGTGCCCCGGCATGATGTGCCCGAGGTCATGGCGACTTTGTGGAAGCGCGAGATGGTCACTGGCGTTTATGACCCGCGCTGGTTGCGCTGTAGCACGGCCAAGGGTAACGTGCAGGCGCTGGCGTTCACGCTGTCAAGGCGCAGCCCGAATTTCACCGGGGACCTCAGCGCGGCCCGCTACCAGCAGATCTTTGCCGACTCGTGCGGGCGTTATGGCACCACCCACGACTACGCCCGCCAGACGCTGGAGAGCCTGCACAGCCACGGCATTTCCGATGCGGCGCTGGCGCGACTGCTCCAGCTGGCCCAGCAAGAGCAGGCCGAGCTTGCCAGCGCAAGGCCGCCCGACTAAAGTGCTGACAGGACATTCTTCCTGTTTCAATCCCGTCCGGAGACGCTCATGAAAACCCCCCTGATTCTTCTGGCTTCCATCGCCTTGCTGGGCGCCTGCGCCAGCACACCGCCCGGCCCACGCGCCAGCGCGCAATTGCAATCGACCACTGGCAACGCCGCCAGCGGCAGCGTCACTTTTGTGCAGGCTGGCAGCAAGGTGCTGGTCAGCGGCGAAGTGCGCGGCCTCAAACCCAATGCCGAGCACGGGTTTCATGTGCATGAAAAAGGCGACTGCTCCAGCGGCGACGGCATGAGCACAGGCGGACACTTCAACCCCACTGGCGCACCACATGGCAGCCACGGCGCGGGCATGCACCACGCGGGCGACCTGCAATCCTTGAAGGCCGATGCCGCCGGCGTCGCCAAATTCAGCTTTGAGTCCAGCATGATTGCTGTCGGCAGCGGCGTGACCGACGTGGTCGGCAAAGGCCTGATCGTGCACCGCGACCCCGACGACTACAAAACCCAGCCCACCGGCAATTCCGGCCCGCGTCTGGCCTGCGCGATCATCAATCGCAGCTGAACCTAGGCCTGGCGCGCCGCCAGCAAAGCCTCGGCGCGCGCCAGATCGTCCAGCGTATCGACATCGGTCACCACGCCGACATCATCGAGCTCCAGACTTGCTACTGAATTGATAGCTGCATACGCGCGAACGACAGGGGCTGCGCCCTGATTTCCCTCTAAAACCAGAAGCTGATCGCGGCACGCCGCAGAAAACCCGACGGGGTGGCCACGCACGCCCTTGTGCGTAGGAATCACCACCGCATGTTGTTGCATCAACGCCTGGGCCACGGCCCGCAGCGACGCGCCCTGCACCAGCGGCAAATCACCCGGCAGGATCAGCCAGCCAGCCGCATCCGGTGTGGCCCGCACGCCGTCAGCAATCGAATCGCCCATGCCGGGCCGCGAGACATCGGCCTGCACCACATGGTGCCGCAGCCCGCTGGCCTGAACCGCATCCAGCACATGCTGCAGCACCGGCTTGCCGGCCAGCAACGCTGCCAGCTTGTGTGTGCTGCCGCCGCTGGCAGTAAAACGTTCACCTCGCCCGGCGGCCAGCACAATGACCGTGGGCAGCGCATGAGGTGGGGCGGATACGGGCGATGAGGACAGGGACATGGTGGACTACCTATACTGCCAGTATGTCAGAGCCCGCCCAAAACATCGCCGACCTGCGCAAAAGTTACGAACGCGCCGAACTCAATGAAGAAGCGTCGCACGCCGATCCCCTGAAGCAGTTTGATCAATGGCTGAACGAAGCCATTGCGGCGAAGGTGCCCGAACCCAACGCGATGACGCTGGCCACCGTGGCTGGCAATGGTCGCCCCTCCACCCGCGTGGTGCTGGTCAAGGGGTATGACGAGCGCGGCATGGTCTGGTACACCAACTACGACAGCCGCAAGGGCACCGAGATCGCAGCCAATCCTTTTGCCGCCCTGCAGTTTCACTGGGTGGAGCTCGAGCGCGTGGTCCGTATCGAGGGCCGGGTGGAAAAAGTGTCGGCTGAAGAAAGCGACGCTTACTTTCACAGCCGGCCACTGGATTCACGCATAGGCGCCTGGGCCAGCCCGCAAAGCGAGGTGATCTCAGGCCGCGGTGTGCTGGTGGCCAATGCCGCCAAATATGGCGCGAAATTTTTGCTGCAGCCACCACGGCCGCCGCACTGGGGTGGCTACCGGCTGGTGCCGGACAACTGGCAGTTCTGGCAGGGACGCAGGAGCCGACTGCATGACCGGCTGCGTTATACGCAGCAGGCTGAAGGCGGCTGGTTGCGCGAGCGGCTGGCGCCCTGATGACTTTTCAGGACGCGTCGGTATTGAGCCACTCAATGAGCTGACCAGCCACCGCATCCAATTGGACGGAACGCACCAGCCCCGGCGCAATCTCCGCCAGCGGCACCAGCACAAAAGCGCGTTGCCACATGCGCGGATGCGGCACCGTCAACTGGGGCAAATCAATGCGGCTTTGGCCGTACAACAGCAAGTCCAGGTCCAGCGTGCGGGGTGCATCGCGGTAGGGTCGCTCGCGGCCGGCGGCTTGCTCCAGCGCCTGCAATTGCGCCAGCAGCTCAAGTGCGGGCAAGCTCGTATCCAGCCCCACCACGGCGTTGATGTAGTCGGGCCCTGCGGCCTGCCCGGCCTGCCCGGCCTGGCCGGCCTGGCCGCTGACCACAGGCGCGGTGCGGTACAGGCTGGAGCGTTGTGCCACGCGGGTCTGTGCAAGTTGGTCCAGCGCGTGTATGGCTTGTTGCACCGATGCTCTTGCGTCGCCCAGGTTGGCGCCTATACCGACATAAGCCCTGACCTGCTGCACGGGATCACTCCGCGGTTGAGGGGCCGGCATGCGTGGGCTCAGTAGTCGCCGGGCGCGTCAGACGGTGGGCTGGCCGACATGGCACCGCCTTCGCGGTTGGCCGGCTTGCGGCGGCGCCTGCGCTTTTTGGCGGGCGCGGCATCGCCGCCCTCACCGCTGGCTGACGCTGGCGCCGTGGCCTCGCCGGCGTCAGGATTGCGCGTAACGTCCGGCTCTGCCCGCTTCACGCGGGTCCGCGGCTGGTGCGGCTTTTGGGATTGCGCCAGCCGGATCTGCTCGATCATTTCGTGGCGCTCGTCGTCGTAAGCGGTGCTGAACTTTTCCCACCACTCTGACAGCTCCAGATCAATCTCGCCGGTCTGTGCGCGCAGCCGCAAGAAGTCAAAGCCGGCACGAAAACGCGGCTGGTCCAGCAGCGAGTACGGCGAGCTGCCGGTGCGTTTTTCAAAACGTGGCTGCATGGTCCAGATCTCGCGCATGTCGGTGCCCAGTTTGCCGCGCCCCGATACATCGCCGATCTTGGCGTTGAAGGCGTCGTCGATCGCGTCCTGCAGCGCGGGCATGACGTGTTCGCCGCGCTGCAGGCGTTGCTCCCAGCCGTTGCGTACATCGGCCCACAACACGCAGGACAGCAAGAAGCTGGGCGCGACAGGTTTGCCCTCGCCCACGCGGCGGTCGGTATCCAGCAGGGCCAGCTGCAAAAACGGCTCTTCAGCGGTATCGACCACCACATCGAGCAGCGGGTAGATGCCGGTGTTGAGCCCCAGAAACTTCAGCTGCTCGATGCTGGCCAGCGCGTGGCCGGTTTGCAGCAGCTTGAGCATTTCGTCGAACAGGCGCGACTGCGGCACGTCGGCCAGCAGGGTTTTCATCTTGCGCAGGGGCTCGACGGTCTTGTCTTCAAACTTGAAACCGAGAGCGCTGAGCTTGGCGGCAAAACGCACGGCGCGGATGATGCGCACCGGGTCTTCGCGGTAGCGCGTAGCCGGGTCACCGATCATGCGGATGATTTTTTTCTTGGCGTCGCGGATGCCGTGGTGGTAATCGACCACGATCTGCGTTTGCGGGTCGTAATACATCGCGTTGATGGTGAAGTCGCGGCGGGCAGCGTCTTCTTCCATCGGGCCCCAGACGTTGTCGCGCAACACGCGGCCAGAGGCATCGACGGCGTGTTTCATGCCGGCCAGCTCGCTTTTGCTGGTGCGCTCGTTGCCGCCCACCTGCTCGGCCAGGCTGCTGTCCAGATGCGCACGGAAGGTCGACACCTCAATCACCTCGTGCTCGCGGCCACGGCCATACACCACGTGCACGATGCGAAAGCGCCGGCCAATGATGAAGGCGCGGCGAAACAGGCCCTTGACCTGCTCGGGCGTGGCGTCGGTGGCCACGTCGAAGTCTTTGGGGCGCAAACCAACCAGCAGGTCGCGCACCGCGCCGCCAACGATGTAGGCTTCGTAGCCGGCCTGCTTGAGGGTGTGCACCACATCCATCGCGCGGTCATCGACCAGCTTGGGATTGATCGCGTGGTCCTGGGGGCCGACTTCGCGGCGCTCGCCGAAAACTGATTTTCTGGAACTTTTGGCGGGGCTGGCGGGGCTGGCAGACTTGCCAAACAGCTTGTCGATAAATTTTTTGATCATTGAATCAGGAGATTTTGCCGGGCCGGCCGCGCTTGCAGGGCAAGGGCCGCAGTCCCCGGCAGTTAGAACAGCTCAAGTATGCGCCATCCGCGCTCGGTGGCGAGCGCCCGCAGGCGCGCGTCGGGGTTGGTGGCCACGGGGTGGGTGACTTTTTCCAGCAAAGGCAGGTCGTTCATGGAATCGCTGTAAAACGTGCTTTCCACGCTGTCCCAATCCAGTTTGCGCTCGGCCAGCCATTGCTGGACCCGGGCCACCTTGCCTTCCCGGAAAGACGGTATGCCGCGGATTTGGCCGGTGGGCTCGCCACTGGCATCGCGCTCCAGCTCGACGGCGATCAGCTCGTCAACACCGAAGACATCGGCGATGGGGCGGGTCACAAAGTCGTTGGTGGCGGTGACGATAGCCACCGCATCCCCCGCCGCCTGATGCTGCCGAACCAGCGCCAGCGCTGCGGGATGTATGCCTTTTTGCACGATTTCCCGCATGAAACTTGCGCGAGCAGCTATTGATTTTATAGCGCCCTGGTCACGAATGGCCTGCGTCGCAAAACGCACATAGGCATGGATGTCGAGTGTGCCGGCCTGGTAGTCGGCAAAAAATTCGGTATTGCGGCGCTTGAAGTCACTGGCGTCACACCAGCCCAAGGCAATCGTGAACTCACCCCACTCGTAGTCGGAGTCAAAAGGAATCAGCGTGTGATCGAGGTCAAACAAGGCTACGCGCTGTTTTTTGGCGCCGGGGGTCAAGGTCACAGGTTCTCCAGCATGGATTTGATCAGCGGGATGGTGATGGCGCGCTGGGTCTGCAGGGCATAGGCATCCAGCTGGTCGAGCAGTTGCATGAGGTTGCCCAGATCGCGCGAGAAGCGGTTCAGGATGAAATCCATCGCCTCGTCGCTTAAAAACACGCCGCGCGCATCGGCCTCTTGCCGCAACACGGCGCGCTGGTCGGTCTCGCTGAGCGCCTGCAAGGCAAACACATGGCCCCAACCCAGGCGCGTTCGCAGGTCTTCGCGCAGGCTCAGATCGGCGGGCGGTGCCACGCCGGCAGCCAACACCCAGCGCGGGTGGCCATCGGTCGCGTTGAGGGCATTGACAAACCAGTTGAAGGCAGCCTGCTGCTGCACGGCGGTGTAGAGGTGGCAGTCGTCCAGAATGACGGCGGCCCAGCTTTCACTGAATTCGGGCGGCTCCAGCACCGAGGCATCCAGCCACCCAACCGTTGCCCCCTGCTCGCGCAGCGACTCGCTGACAGCCTTGAGCAAATGCGTCTTGCCGCTGCCAGATTCGCCCCAAAGGTAAGTCGGCACTGGCGAGCGCAGGCTGTTGCCGGCCCACAACTCCAGGTGTTTAAGCGCCGCCTCGTTAGCTCCAGCAAAAAAATTTGCAAACGACGGAGGGGATGCCAAGCCGATATCCAGGGCGATTTGCTTCATCGTGCCTTAGCCTTGATAAAGCTTGCTCAGCATGTAGCTGGCGCGCAGCCGGCGGATCGCCACCAGCAGCACCGCGCTGGCCGGAAGTGCAATCAGCACGCCCAGAAAGCCAAACAACTGGCCAAAAGCCAGCAGCGCAAAGATGACCGCCAGCGGGTGCAGCCCGATACGCTCACCGACCAGACGCGGCGTCAGGTAAAAACTCTCGACCAATTGCCCTGCCCCATACACGCCGGCCACCACCAGCACGCCGTAAAGGCTGCCAAATTGCAGAATTCCGGCCAGAAGCGCCAGCAGCATGCCCAGGCCAAAGCCCAGGTAGGGAATAAAAAAGGCGAGCCCGGTGAACACGCCGACAGGCACGGCCAGGTCGAAGCCGAACAGCGCCAGCGCCACACTGAAGTAGACCGCCAGCACCCCCATCACCAGCAGCTGCCCGCGCAGGTACTGGCCCAGCACCGTGTCGGCCTCATCCATGAAATTGTCAAACGACGGACGCAGTTTGGGTGGCACCAGCTCGATCAGCAGCGCCACAAAGCGGTCCCAGTCCTTGAGCAGGAAAAACAGCGCCACAGGAATCAGCACGCCATTGCCGATGATGGCCAGCGCCACGCTGCCGCCCAGCTTGAGGGACGACAACACAGAGCCAAAGGTGTCCTCAAAGTTGGCGCTGAGGTACTTGACTACAAAGGCCTTGATGCTCGCCACGTCCAGCGACAGCTGGATGCCGAACTGCGCCAGCCACGGGCCCAGACTGGTGTTGATACGCTCGGCCAGCACCGGCAACTGCTCGCGCAGCAGCGGCAGTTCTTTGGCAAAAACAGGCACCACCAGCAGCATGACCGACAGCAGCGCCAGGATGAACACCGTCTCGACAATCAGCACCGCCAGCACCCGGGGCATGCGGCCGGCCCCGAGCCGGTCCAGCCGGTTCACAAGGGGTGTCAGCACGTAGGCCAGCACCGCAGCCACTACAAAGGGCGTCAGCACCGGGCCCAGCAACCACAGCGCCAGCAGCAGCAGGGCGGCAATCAGGCCCCATGCAGCCGCGCGTTTTTGGGTGGAAGTAAATTGCATGTCACCTGACTGGGGCAAGCCCTTAGAATCTTGACTTGGATTCTATCGGGCTTGTATTTCCTTGACGCCCGCCCGCCCCACCCCTCCAAGCAGCATGACCACCACCTCCCCCCTGAGCTACAAAGACGCCGGCGTTGACATTGACGCCGGCGACGCCCTGATTGAGCGCATCAAGCCGCTGGCCAAAAAAACCATGCGCGAGGGGGTGCTGGCCGGCATAGGCGGTTTTGGCGCCCTGTTTGAAGTGCCCAAGCGTTACAAAGAGCCGGTTCTGGTCAGCGGCACCGACGGCGTGGGCACCAAGCTCAAGCTGGCGTTTGAGTGGAATATGCACGACACCGTGGGCATTGACCTGGTGGCCATGAGTGTCAACGACGTGCTGGTGCAAGGTGCAGAACCGCTGTTTTTTCTCGATTATTTCGCCTGCGGCAAGCTCGATATCGACACCGCAGCGGCGGTGATAGGCGGCATTGCCCGGGGCTGCGAGCTCAGCGGCTGCGCCCTGATAGGCGGCGAAACCGCCGAAATGCCTGGCATGTACCCGCCTGGCGAATACGATCTGGCCGGTTTTGCTGTCGGCGCGGTGGAAAAGTCCAAAATCCTGACCGGCAAAGACGTGAGCCCCGGCGACGTGGTACTGGGCCTGGCCAGCAGCGGCGTGCATTCCAATGGCTTCAGCCTGGTGCGTAAATGTATTGAGCGCGCTGGCGCCGATAGCCCTGCGATGCTGGACGGCAAGCCCTTCAGGCAGGCCCTGATGGAGCCGACACGCCTGTACGTCAAAAATGTGCTCGCTGCCCTGGCCGCTCACCCCATCAAGGCCTTGGCCCACATCACCGGCGGTGGTCTGCTGGAGAATATTCCCCGCGTGTTGCCCGAAGGCACCGCCGCCCACCTCAAAAAGGGCAGCTGGCCGCAGACCGAGCTGTTTGCCTGGCTGCAAACCACCGCGGCGATTTCCGACTTCGAGATGAACCGCACCTTCAACAACGGCATCGGCATGGTGGTGGTGGTGGATGCGGCCCACGCCGCTGCAACCGCAACCACCCTGCGCAAAGCCGGTGAGCAGGTGTATGAAATTGGCGTGATTGCGGCAATAGGTGACGGCGCTGCCGTCACCGTGGTCTAGGGCCTGCGGCGCGTTCGGCACCTGACCCGACCGCGCATGCCCAACACGCCTTCCCCCGTTCCCGCGCGCCTGCCCGGCGCCATCTGGGCGCTGGGCTTTGTCAGCCTGCTGATGGACATTTCTTCCGAGATGATCCACAGCCTGTTGCCGGTCTTCATGGTGACGGTGCTCGGCACCAGCATGTGGGCGGTTGGACTGATTGAAGGAGTTGCAGAGGCCACCGCGCTGATCGTCAAGGTGTTTTCCGGCGTACTCAGCGACTACTGGCGCAAGCGCAAACTGCTGGCGCTGCTGGGCTACGGCTTGGGTGCGGCCTCCAAACCCTTGTTTGCACTGGCGAGCACCACCGGGATGGTGCTGACTGCGCGCCTGATTGACCGCGTGGGCAAAGGCATACGCGGCGCACCGCGTGATGCGCTGGTGGCTGACCTGGCCCCGCCCGGCATGCGCGGTGCGGCTTTCGGCCTGCGCCAGTCGCTGGACACAGTGGGCGCCTTCGTCGGGCCGCTGCTGGCCGTGGGGCTGATGCTGCTTTGGGCGAATGACTTCCGGGCGATTTTCTGGGTAGCCGTAATTCCGGCTTTTCTGGCTGTGGCGCTGCTGCTGGTGGGCGTGAAAGAGCCGGTGCCACATGCGGACACTGCAAAACGGCGTAACCCGATCAGCAAAGTCGAGCTGCGCCGTCTGAGTGCGCCCTACTGGCGGGTGGTACTGATAGGCGCAATCTTCACGCTGGCGCGATTCAGCGAGGCGTTTTTGGTGCTGCGTGCCATGCAGACCGGCCTGCCGATTGCCTACGCACCGCTGGTGCTGGTCGGCATGAACATCGTTTATGCCCTCGGCGCCTACCCCTTCGGCAAACTGTCCGACACGGTCAGCCACAACGTCCTGCTGGCTGGGGGCCTGGGGGTGCTTATCGCTGCGGATGTACTGCTGGCGGTGAGCGGGCACTGGGCCCTGGTGGCTGCCGGTATTGCCTTGTGGGGCTTGCACATGGCCATGACCCAGGGGCTGCTGGCCACCATGGTGGCCGAGGTCGCACCGGCTGACCTGCGCGGCACCGCCTTTGGTTTTTTCAATCTGGTCAGCGGCCTGGCACTGCTGGTGGCCAGTACGGTGGCAGGAGTCTTGTGGGATCAGCTGGGCGCCTCAGCGGCCTTTGTGGCGGGCGCTGTCTTCAGCGTGGTGGCGCTGGCCGTGTTGTGGGGCTGGCGGCAACGGCCAGGCTGAAACCCGGCCTGTCTTCACTCTTTTGCTACAAAAATACTAGCTGGTTGCGCATATCCCGATTGGGCGCACTGGACTTTCCGCCGTATTTGTATCAAACTGTACGACTGGTTCGTTTCTGGAGCTTTCATGCCGGTCATCGCAGTCGTCAACCGCAAAGGGGGTAGTGGCAAAAGCACGCTGGCCGCTCATATTGCGGCATGGTGCGCACGCAACGGCAGTTCAGTCATGCTGGGGGACGTGGACCGCCAGCAATCGGCACGCGCCTGGTTGAAGCGGCGTGATGCCGCGCTGCCTGCCATCGCGCCCTGGGCGGTAGACCAGAAAAACATGCTGCGTGTGCCCACCGGCATAACCCACGTGGTACTTGATACACCGGGCGGCATGCACGGCTTTGAACTGGCCCGGGTGGTGATGTTTGCCGACGCCATCGTGATGCCGGTCTGCAACTCGATGTTTGACCGCGAGTCTGCCGAGGCCTGCCATGCCGAGCTGATGACCATGCCACGTGTGGCCAGCGGCCGCTGTCGGCTGGCCATTGTGGGCATGCGGATCGATGCACGTACCAATTCAGCGCAAACCCTGGACGCCTGGGCCGAAACGCTGCGTGTGCCGTTTCTGGGGCCGTTGCGCGAAACCCAGCTGTATGTGCGCAGCCTGGAGCGCGGCCTGACCATTTTTGATTTGCAGCCGCACCTGGCCGCAGCCGATCTGGCCCAGTGGGCGCCCATTTTGCAGTGGCTCAAGCCCCAGCTTTACCCACCACAAGCGGCCAATGACGGCACGTCGGTCATACGCCCGCCAGCGCAAAGCCTGGCACCTAAAAAAGCGGTCTCGCGACCGACCGTGCCCGAAGAAGTGGTGTCCAGGCGTCTGGGCACACTGCCCGGCAGCCTGATGCCGGCGCAGGAGTCCATGGTGCAAGGTGGCCGGATGTCGACCCTGAGCGCGGGCCGCACACCTGCCGCTCCTTTGCGACCAGCAGCGGCACCGACGCTGGCGCGCCCCACCCGACTGAGCGATGGGCCGCAGATTCCGCAGTTTTTAAAGCGCAAATAGGGCCCCCGCGTTCGTCCTGAACCCGTCGACGGAGGCCCCTGACCTTTGAGGACTCAGCTTTTCTGGCGCCGCAGCTGATCCAGTCGGTCGGCGATGGCGTCCAGATCCAGCGCCTCTTCGGCGTGGTCCAGATACAGCTCCAGATCGGGCACAGCGCGGCTGGTCTGGCCGTGCTCAGCCAGGGCCAGGCCGCGGTCACGGTACTCGGTCCAGGCTTCGGGGTGCAGCACAATCAAGCGGTCCTGCACTGCAATCAGACGCTGCCAATCCTGCTGGGTCTTGTGGATTTCCTTGAGGTTGCGCAGCATGCGGGCAATGATGTCGCGTGAAGGCACCGACTGCAGATACAGGCCAATCGGCACCTCGAAGTCATCCACCAACCCGCTGCGCTGACGAAACGGCTCCAGCCGCTCGGACAGTTCTTCCCGGCTCAGCGACTGGCCGGTAAAGGGGTCTATCACCACCTGGCCTTTGGGCAAATTGACCTTGACCATGAAGTGGCCCGGAAACGCCACGCCGCGCGCGTTCAGGCCCATGCCCGCCGCCAGTTCCAGCCACAACACAGCCAGCGAGATGGGAATACCCCTGCGGGTTTTCAGCACCGCATTCAGGTAGCTGTTGTCGGGGTCGTAATAGTCATTGATGTTGCCGCCGAAGTTCAGATCGCGAAAAAAGAACTGGTTCAGGGACCGCAGGCGCTGCAGAGGCGACGCATCGGCAGGCAGGCGGCGTTTCACCCGGGCAAGCAACTGATCCACGTCGCCGAGGACCTGTTGCACATCCAGGTCCGGGTATTCGTCCTGGGCCACACAGACCGCCGCCTCCAGCAGGGGAAACTGATCGTCGCTCTGCACCAGGCTGGCAAAGTACTGCAGGGGTGAAGGAAGTTCCAGATTCACAAACATGCCGCTACTTTCGCACAAACCGCGTTCCGATGCGAGCCAGCACCGCCAAAAACCGTCACCCGCGCAGCAACTTTCGCAGCTTCAGCCCGGTGGCCCAGAGCGCTCCGAAATAAATAGCACCTGAAGCAATCAGCACAAGGGCTAACAGCCCAATCCGCTTGAAATATTCAGCGCGCAGGCCGGTCCAGCTCACGGCTTGGGCGGACCACATCAAAAACACCGCCAGCAGCGCACTGGCCGCCAGCACCTGCAGTGCAAACCGGCCCCAGCCGGCAGAGGGCCGGTAACTTCCGCGCCGACGCAGCCCGATCAGCAGCCACAGCGCATTGATCAAGGCGCCAATACCAATGGCCAGCGCCAGCCCGGCATGCTGCAGCAGCGGCACCAGCGCAAGATTGAGCAACTGCGTGATCACCAGCACCACCAGGGCAATACGCACCGGCGTCTTGATGTCCTGGCTGGCGTAAAAACCCGGCGCCAGCACCTTGATGGCCACCAGCCCGACCAGCCCGGCGCCGTAACCCATCAGGGCGGTGGTGGTCTGCTGAACATCGCGATCGGTGAAGGCGCCATAGTGGTAAAGCGTGGCCACCAGGGGTTGGGCAAAAGTCAGCAGCGCCACCGCACTGGGCACAGCCAGCAGGACGACAATTCGCAGCCCCCAGTCCAGCATGGCTGAATAGGCATCGCTATCGTCGGCAGCACGGGCGGCGGCCAGTTGCGGCATCAGGACCACACCAATCGCCACACCCAGCATGGCGGTGGGGAACTCCATCAGCCGGTCGGCATAGGTCAGCCAGCTGACGCTGCCGGGCGTCAGGTGCGAGGCAATCTGCGTGTTGATGATGGTCGACACATGCGCCACGCTGACGCCCAGCAAGGCCGGCAACATCAGTTTGCCGATGTTGCGGGTGCCGGGGTCGGCCCAGGCCGCACGAATCGATTGCCAACCCAGCCCGACGCGCGGCAACATGCCAATTCTCAAGAGGGCTGGCACCTGCACCGCCAGTTGCAACGCGCCGCCCATCATCACGCCCGCACCCATGGCGTAAATCGGCTCAATCCCCTTCGACTGAAACCATGGCGCCCCCAGCCAGGCCGCCCCAATCATGGACACATTCAGCAGCACGGGGGTGGCCGCCGGTACCGCAAAACGCTTCCAGGTGTTCAGAATGCCGGCCGACAGCGCCACCAGCGACATGAAGCCGATGTAGGGAAACATCCAGCGTGTCATGAAAACCGCCGCCTCAAAACCACGCGGCTCCTGCTTCAGGCCGCTGGCCATCACCCATACCAGCACCGGTGCGGCCGCCACGCCGATCACGCAGGTCAAGAGCAAGGCCCAGGTCAGCAAGGTGGCGACCCGGTTGACCAGCACTTGTGTGGCGGCCTCGCCGTGCTGCGCCTTGTTGGCGGCCAGCACCGGCACAAAGGCCTGGCTGAAAGCGCCCTCGGCAAACAGGCGCCGGAACAGGTTGGGAATGCGAAATGCCACGTTGAAGGCGTCTGTCAGCGCGCTGGCGCCAAAGGTGGAAGCCATCAACAGCTCACGCGCCAGACCGGTGATGCGTGAAACCAGCGTGAACAGGGAGACGGTGGACGCGGATTTGAAAAGTGACACAGCAGGAGTTTAATGGCCCTCGCTCCGGGTTCCAGGCCTAACGTTGCCCGGAAAGGTCGGCCAGAAAATTGGCGTACAGCTGTGCCGTTCGCTTCGGCGCCTCCATCATCGGCAAGTGTCCTACCCCTTGCACCACCTCGATGCGGGGGTTTTTCAGGCGCGTGCGCAACACCTCCGCGCCTGAAACATCAAACACACGCTCGTCGCCACCCCATAAGGTGAGGCTGGGCTGTTGCAATGCGCCAATTGGCGCATCCAGAAGGTAGCGGTCTTTCAATTGCGCATTCCATAGGCGAACATTCGACGGTGCATTGCGCAGTGCATCGGCCTGCGTCGCCTGAAGGATGGGATACGGCAGGAAAGGACGTTGGGTGAACAGCAAGGACATCATCTGGTCAAACTCAGCCGCGGTGTGTGCAATCAGTGGCGTCTTGCCGGTATCGATCAGTCCGTCCATCGCACTGGGCCTGGGCGTCTTGATGCCGTGCGGGGCACCGATAAAGGCAATACTTGCCGCGCGCTCTGGATACCGGATGGCAAACAGCGCCGCAATGGTGCCACCCATCGAATTGCCCGCCAGATGCGCCCGCTGGATACCCAGCGCATCAAGCAGGGCCTTCAGGCGCTCTGTTTGCGAGGCGTAGTCATAGCTCTGATCACGCAGCCTGCCGCTTTCCCCGAAGCCAGGCAGGTCGGGGGCAATCACCTGATAGCGACGGGTCAGGCCCCGTGCAAAGTCCACCCAATGGTCTTTCTCGGCAAAAATACCATGCAGCAAAACCACCGGCTCACCGGTTCCGCCCACCAGATAATGGACTTCATGCGCGCCCGCTGAGACCGTTTTCTCCGACAGGCCGGACAATGCGCGGTTAAGACTCAGCAGCGGTTGCACAAACAAGCCCGGCAAGCTGTAGTACATCAACACCGTAGCGGTCAGCAACAAAAGCAGAAATACACACAATGCAAGGGCTATACGTTTCAAGAAAGTCTCCGTGTAAATGGGATGTGAGTCGACGCCGCTGGCCGGGGGAACGAGCCGCGTTCGGGAGAATACAAAAAAGCATGACGAAAAACTTGTACGTTTAGGCTATGCGCGCAGCCAATACCCTCACGCTAGGCACCAACCGGGCGCTGTATGTAGGCGACTTGCCGGCCACGGGCTGGCACCGCCACGCGTCCCCGGTGCTGCTGATGGGGCTATCGGGCCGCTTCTCGGTGCAGTTGCCCAGCGAGCGCCCCCAGACATGTAGCAGCGCCCTGATAGACACCGGTGTGGAGCATGTATTCGACCCCTGCGGCGAACATGTTGCACTGATGTACCTTGAGCCGGACTCTCTGGAGGCACGGGGTTTACGCACCCACTTTCAGTCGCAAGGCGGGGTGATTTTCGAGCCCGCTGTGCGGGTAGCCTCGCGCAGCCGCATGGATGCGCATTTGCGCACCTTCGATATGCATTCGCTGCTGCAATTGACCTGTTCGCAGGTTGCGCCCATCGATGAGCGGGTCGCCCGCAGCCTGCTGGCCTTGCGCACGCAGCGCGAGGGACCACTCGGCCGTGACTGCGCAGGGGCAACCGCACACTTGTCTGCCTCGCGCTTTAACCACTTGTTCCGCGCTGAAATGGGCGTGAGTTTTCGCAGCTACCGCGTGTGGTCCCAGGTGCGCTCCGCCATGGTCGGGTTAACCACCAACGTCAACCTGACCCATGCCGCATTGCATGGCGGCTTTGTGGATTCGTCGCACTTCAGCCGTATGTTCCGCCAAACCTTCGGCATGACACCGTCCAGCGTGCTCAAGCCGTTGAAGGATGTCACCCTGATTTAGACTGGTTGCGGGCGCACCCGTGCCCCCAGGAATTGCAGGCCCAGACGGGCGTTGGCGCGGCACATATCGGGAAGTTATATAATGGTGGGCTTTGCTAGCATCATCCGCAGACCCTTCCTCTTTTAAAGGAACCCTTATATGGCTACCGCCAAACCCAAGAAAAAGAACCCGCGCCTGGCATCAGGCCGCAAACGCGTCCGCCAGGACACCAAACTCAATGCCGCCAACACCTCGCTGCGCTCCAAGTACCGCACCGCTGTGAAAAACGTCGAAAAAGCGGTCGCCGCCGGCGACAAGACCAAAGCCACCGAGCTCTTCGCCAAGGCGCAGAGCATTGTGGACACGATTGCCGACAAGGGCATCTTCCACAAAAACAAGGCAGCTCGCGACAAGAGCCGCCTGTCCACCAAGGTCAAGGCACTCGCCCTGGCCACTCCCGCCGCGTAAAACCCACCGCCTGAGCAATCAGGCAACCGCCCGGACTGGCGACAGTCCGCCGTTCTGCAGGGTGCGCTGCCAGCAAAGCAAAAAAGCCGTCTTTCGACGGCTTTTTTGTTTTCCGATTACTGCCGCCTCCCCCGGATAAGTCGGAAAGCGTGGCGAGCGGGTGCGAGGCAAGGCGCACGGAGCGCAGCAACCGGAATGTACTTCAGGTATTCGAGGATTGCGACTAAAAAGGAGATGGGGCCCTTTCGTTCCCATCCGGCGCAACGCCGAATCGAGCCCGCGCAGTAGCTTTATGGCTTGTCCGGCAGCAGGCAGGCTTCGGCAATTTGTAGATCGTTGTCTTTGGCGAAATTGATCGCAAAGTCCCAGGCCATGGGTTCGGCATCGCGCAACTCGCTGTTGACCACCACACATTTGACGCCATTGATCACTGTGGGAACACACCAGGGCGAATAGGTCAGATGGCTGCCAGGTTGCGGTCCGCCGGGCCGGAACTGGCTCATCACGCCACACAAACGGTCGGCCCAATCGCTGGGGCGAAAGGTTTTGCCGTCGCGGGTGAGGCCTTGAATGAAGACTTCTTTGGCGGAGTTGGAGACCATCGGGTGGAAGGTTTTTGCGTGCCCGGGACCCGGATTGAGGCCCATGCTGCACCGCACAATGATTCTATCTTATATAAGACTCAGGCCTGACCTGAAGGCCGCGGTCTCCACGCATGGCTGTGATGAGAGATCGTCACCAAATCACCAAACCTCTGCGCCTAAAATCAACTCAAGCCCGTGAAGTTGATCGCGGGCTACTTTTTTTGCCAAGTACCCGGAGCTTCCCATGACCGCAGCCCTGCCCCAGCACATAGACGCCGCCTCTCCCCATGTGATGAACACCTATGGTCGCCTCCCCATAGCCTTGTCGCACGGACAGGGTTGCAGGGTCTGGGATGTCAATGGCAAGCAATACCTGGACGCCCTGGGCGGCATTGCCGTCAATACGCTGGGCCACAACCACCCGCGCCTGGTGCCTGCCCTGCAAGACCAGATTGCAAAAATCATCCACAGCTCCAACTATTACCATGTGCCAGGCCAGGAAACACTGGCGGCCAAACTGGTGGAGCTGTCGGGCCTGGAGAACGTGTTTTTCTGCTCCACCGGACTGGAAGCCAACGAGGCTGCCCTGAAACTGGCGCGCAAGTTCGGCCATGACAAAGGCATCAACCGCCCGGAAATCGTGGTTTATGAAAAAGCCTTTCACGGCCGCAGCATTGCCACCCTGAGCGCCACCGGCAACCCCAAGGTGCAAGCCGGGTTTGGGCCCTTGGTCGAGGGATTTATCCGCGTCCCCATGAACGACATGGCGGCGCTGGAAGCCGCCACCGCCGGCAACCCGAATGTGGTCGCGGTGTTTTTTGAAGCGATCCAGGGCGAAGGCGGTGTCAACCCGATGGATGCGGGTTACATGCAGCAGATACGCAAGTTGTGCGACCAGCGCGACTGGCTGTTGATGATTGACGAAGTGCAATGCGGCATGGGCCGCACCGGCAAATGGTTTGCGCACCAGTGGGCCGGTATCAAGCCGGACGTGATGCCACTGGCCAAGGGCCTGGGCTCGGGCGTGCCGATTGGCGCAGTGGTGGCCGGACCAAAAGCCGCGCATATCTTTGCCCCCGGCAACCACGGCACCACCTTTGGCGGCAACCCGCTGGCCATGCGCGCCGGGGTGGAGACCCTGCGCATCATGGAAGAAGACGGCCTGCTGGCCAACGCAGCCAAGGTCGGCGCGCATTTGAAGTCGGCCCTCAGCCGCGAACTCGCTGGCGAGCTGAAGTCTGGCGCCGTCAAGGAAATTCGCGGCCTGGGACTGATGCTGGGCATAGACCTGGCCCAAGCTTGCGGGGAATTGCTCACGCGCGCTGCTGACAAAGGGCTGCTGATCAGCGTGACCGCCGACTCGGTGATACGCCTGGTGCCGCCGCTGATACTGAGCGAGGCCGAGGCCGACGAGATCGTGGCCATCCTGTGCCCGCTGATCAAACAGTTGATCGGGGAAAAGCCATGAGCGCCGCAACCGCGGCTATCCGCCACTACCTGCAGTTCAGCGACTTCAACGCCGCCGAATATGCCTATATTTTCGGGCGCGCCGCCCTGATCAAGAAAAAATTCAAGGCCTACGAAAAACACCAGCCGCTGGTGGACCGCACACTGGCCATGATCTTCGAGAAAGCCTCCACCCGCACCCGCGTGAGTTTTGAGGCCGGGATGTACCAGATGGGTGGCAGTGTGGTGCACCTGACCACCGGGGACAGCCAGCTTGGCCGGTCTGAACCGGTGGCGGACAGCGCCAAAGTCATCAGCCGCATGGTCGATCTGGTGATGATCCGCACTTACGAGCAAACCAAGATCGACGAGTTTGCAGCACATTCCCGCGTGCCGGTGATCAACGGCCTGACCAACGAGTTTCACCCCTGCCAGATCATGGCCGACCTCTTCACCTACATCGAGCACCGCGGCAGCATCAAGGGCAAGACGGTGGCCTGGGTAGGCGACGGCAACAACATGGCCAACACCTGGCTGCAGGCCAGCGAGATCCTGGGCTTCAAGGTGCACCTGAGCACCCCCAGCGGTTACGAGGTGGACCAGTCGGTGGCAGGCATTCGTTCTGCCGACAGCTACAAGGTCTTCAAGGACCCGATGCAGGCCTGTGCCGGTGCCGACCTGGTGACGACCGACGTCTGGACCAGCATGGGCTACGAAGCCGAAAACGAGGCACGCAAAAAGGCATTTGCCGACTGGTGTGTGGACAGCGACATGATGAAGGCCGCCAGCCCCGACGCGCTGTTCATGCATTGCCTGCCGGCGCATCGCGGTGAAGAAGTGGAAGCCGACGTCATCGACGGGCCACAGTCCGTTGTCTGGGACGAGGCCGAGAACCGGCTGCATGTGCAGAAGGCGCTGATGGAGTTTCTGCTTCTGGGACAGATCGGATGACCGTGCGCGAACGGCGTGTGCTGGCGTCGTTGGTGGCTTGACCGGCTGTTGCCACCGCTTCGGGCGTCCCGACGCGGGGCTGAACGTCGGCACACCAGCTACCGGGCCCACAAAACGCTACGAAATCAGGAGCTGCTTGCGCCCATCCAGAAAGGGCTACAGGCCGAAACGACACTTGAAACTGCGTCGAAACCGGCCACCAGCAACACGCAGCGCCAACAGGCCCCGCCCTGGGCCGCGCCCGACGCGCAAAAATCAGCGGCATCGATGTATCGATGTTTGGTGGGCATGAGCGGGTGGCGCCAAGGTGTATAAACAAGGCCCCCGTCTGGCGACGCGTCATGTGCAATGCGCCGGTCCGGCCTCACCAACCAGCCAGGCGCCTATGAGCGCCGCAACACGAAAGAAGATCAAGCATGGGCGCGCAGTGGAAAGCAAAAGGCAAGGAGCTGGCCGCCAATGCCAAGGGCAAGGTCTTCGGAAAACTGGCCAAAGAGATCATGGTGGCCGCGCGCAGCGGTGCCGACCCGGCGCTGAACGCGCGCCTGCGGCTGGTGGTGGAGCAGGCCCGCAAGGTTTCCATGCCCAAGGACACGCTGGAGCGCGCGATCAAGAAGGGAGCCGGACTCACGGGTGAATCGGTGCATTTTGAGCATGTGATTTACGAGGGGTTTGCACCGCACCGCGTGCCCGTCATGGTCGAATGCCTGACCGACAACCTGAACCGCACCGCGCCTGAAATGCGCGTCTTGTTTCGCAAGGGGCAACTGGGCACCTCCGGCTCGGTCGCCTGGGACTTTGACCACGTGGGCATGATAGAAGCCGAACCCGCGGCCGCGGGCGCAGACCCTGAACTGGCCGCCATCGAGGCCGGCGCCCAGGACTTCGAACCCGGCGAAGAGGAAGGTAGCACGCTGTTTTTGACCGATGCCGCCGATCTGGACATCGTCAGCCGCGCCCTGCCGGCCCAGGGCTTTACCGTGTTGTCCGCCAAGCTCGGCTACAAGGCCAAAAATCCCGTCGATCCCGCCAGTCTGAGTGCAGCGGACCTGGAGGAAGTGGAGGCTTTCCTGGCCGCCATCGACGCGAACGACGATGTACAGAATATCTTTGCGGGTCTGGCAGGCTGACTGGGCACGCCGAGGATATTTGCTCAAGGGGTGTTGCTTACTTGAGTATCCCGTGCGTTTGCAGCAGTTGCACTGACTGCCGTGCCCGGCGCGGATGCACCGCACTACATCGGCACCTGAACCCGTCGACGACGCTGGCTCCGCCATCAGGGCTTGCCCTCCTTGCCGCACCATTGACCCGGGATTAGCATCCCATGTGAGCGGGTTGACCACGCAGCCCGCATCCACGTCACAAAAACAGGAGCCGCTTTGTCCACCTCAAAACTTATTCTTGACTATGTTTATGAACATGAGTCTGCGCTGGCTGATCAGATTTACCTGACGCAACCTGTGGGTAACGGGCAGGTGGTTGACTACACCTGGCGCCAGATGATGGACCAGGCGCGCCGCATGGCAACGCACCTGGCATCGCGCGGGTTTGAGCCTGGCGCGCGCATCGCCATCCTGTCAAAAAATACCGCGCACTTCATGATGACCGAGCTGGCGATCTGGATGTCTGGCGGTACCACGGTAGCGATCTTTCCGACCGAATCGGCCGAAACGGTGAAGTACGTGCTGGAGCACAGCGGTGCCAGCCTTTTGTTCGTTGGCAAGCTCGACACCTGGCGCCAGCAAATGCCAGGCGTGCCCGCCGGTTTGCCATGTATTGCGTTGCCGCTGGCGCCAACAACCACTTTCGACACCTGGGACGCGATTGTCAAAACAAGCCCTCCCATGGCCGGCAAGCCGCAGCGCAAGCCGGATGATGTGGCGATGCTGATGTACACGTCGGGCTCGACCGGCACGCCAAAGGGTGTGATGCACAGCTTTGAGCGCGCTACGCGCGCCAGCGAGGGCATTGTTGCCTATCAAGACAAACAGGTGGGCTCAGACTTTGTCTACCGCGCCTTGTCCTACCTGCCTTTGGCGCATATTTTTGAGCGCGCCTGGATCGAATGCGCGGGCTTGGTGCGCGGCCGGGGGCATGTTTTTTTTGCCGAGTCGCTGGACACGTTTTTACAAGACCTGCAACGCGCACGCCCCACCGTATTCATCTCGGTGCCACGCCTGTGGCTGAAGTTTCAGCAAGGCGTGTTCAGCAAAATGCCGGCCAAAAAACTCGACTTTCTGCTGTCCGTTCCGCTGCTTGGCAAAATCGTCGCGCGCAAAGTGCTGACGCAACTGGGTCTCAATGACGTCCTGCTGGCCGGCAGTGGCTCGGCGCCGATTCCCCCGGCGCTGATTGCGTGGTACCGCCGGCTGGGCCTGAACCTGATGGAGGGATACGCCATGACCGAAGATTTCGCCTACTCCCACACCACCACCAGCACCTTGAACGCCGCAGGGCATGTGGGTGTGCCGTTTCCCGGTGTTCAGCGGCGCATCAACGCCGATGGGGAAATCTTGATCAAATCGCCCGGTACGCTGGTGGGCTATTACAAGCGGCCCGACCTGGATGCCGAAACCTTCACCGCAGACGGTTTCTTCATGACAGGCGATCTGGGTGAAGAAGGTCCGAACGGGCAACTGAAACTCACCGGGCGAAAAAAGGAACTGTTCAAAACCGGCAAGGGCAAGTATGTGGCCCCCGCACCGATTGAAAACCTGATCAACGAAAGCCCCATGGTGGAGCTGTCACTGGTCTCAGGCGTTGGCCAGCAGGCCGCTTATGCGATGGTGGTGCCCGCAGAAAGCCTGCGACCACGCCTGACAGACCCGGCCGTGCGCGCCGAATTCATCGAAGAAATGACCGCCGTGCTCAGCCGTGTCAACAGCAAAGTTGCCGACTACGAACAGCTGAAAATGATTGTGGTTGCCCGCGACCCCTGGTCCATGGACAACGGCTTTTTGACACCCACCATGAAGATCAAACGCAGCCGGATAGAAACGGCGGTCGACCCGGAAGTCGCAAAATGGTTTGCAGCCAAGGGGCCTGTCATCTGGCAATGAATATAGACTGTAGGCGGCGACGGGTTGACTCACAAAGCAACCCCTTTTGAATCCATGAAAGAAAATTGATGACCGAAGCCGCTGAAAGCCCTCCACAACCACCCTTGCCGGATCGCCTGTCGGTGGATCCGCGCAGCCCGCATCACGTGGCCGCGGTGTTCGAGCATGAGATCGGCATCCGCTTCAACGACAAGGAGCGCCGGGATGTCGAGGAATATTGCATCAGCGAGCGCTGGGTCAGGGTGCCTGCGGGTAAAGCGCTGGACCGCAAGGGCCAGCCGCTGATGATCAAGCTCAAGGGCAAGGTCGAGGCGTTTTACAAATAGGCACCGGCGTCGCTCAAGTCGGCAAAACTTTCAGTATAAATGCCATGCAGCCCTTTACTGGCGTGCGTAAGCAGCTATTAAATTGATAGCTACCCGAGAGACTGGCGTGCGTCAATGCGCGGGGTTGAGTCGGGGAAGGGTTTCTTCACCCCAGAGGTAAAGCACGGCGCCGGACAGCAGCATCGCCACGGCGACAAACCAGAAGGCGCTCTCAATGCGTCCGCCCAGGGCTGCGGCCGCGCCCAGACCCAGGGCGCCAATGCCGTAACCCAGATCGCGCCAGAAGCGGTATATGCCGATGGCAGAGGCACGCCAAGCGGGATGGGCGATGTCGGCCACCGCCGCGCTGAGATTCGGGTACAGCATCGCCATGCCCAGGCCCGCAATCGCGGCCGAGGCGCTCCACCACGCCGAGCCGTGGCCCAGCGGCAAGAGCGCAACACCGGCGCCGCACAGCCACATGCCCCAGACGTTCAGGTAGTGCCTGCCGACCCGGTCGGACAGCCTGCCGGTGAAAAGCTGGGCCCCACCCCAGGTGAAACCGTAAACACCGACGATCCAGCCGATACCGGGCAAGCTGACGCCTTGCTGGTGCAGATAAACCGGCCAGAACGCCCAGACCAGTGCATCGACAAACTTCTCGACCATGCCCGCCTGGCACAGCGCTGCCATGCGGCGGTCCCGCCAGCTCATGAGGACAAACATTTCCCGGGTCGTCGGCTGCGCACTGACATCCGTCGGATAACGCGGTCGCAAAGCTTGCACCGAAGGTGCTGCAACGTGGCGCTTGATTTCGGCATTGGCCCAGGGCAGCGTCTCCTTGACGCCCAGCCAGGCCAGCAGCGTGGCCAGCCCGATGACGGCCGCGCCAAACCACAGCAGGCCTTCGCGCGGACCCAGCATCGAGGCGGCATAACCCGTCACCACGCCGGCAATGGCCACACCGACATAACCGGCAAACTCGTTGAGTCCGATGACCAGTCCGCGCTGGTCGGCGCGGGTGATGTCGAGCTTGGCCGTCTGTGTCATCGACCAGGTCAGGCCCTGGTTGACGCCCAACAAAATGGTTGCCACGACAATCCAGCTCCATGAGGTTGCGAAGTAGACGACCAGCGGAATCGGCAGCGCCACCAGCCAACCCACCAGCAGCACCCGCCGGCGGCCCATGCGTTCAGCCAGACGGCCGGCGACGAAGTTCATCGCGCCCTTGACGAAACCGAAGGCAACGACGAAAGCCACCAGCAGCATGAAGGAGTCGCGCGGCACGCCAAATTCGGTCTCGGCCAGCGCCGGGACAACGTTGCGCATCATGCCTATGGTCATGCCCACGAACAGTACCTGCAGCAACTGCTGCAGAACCTGGCCGAGGTTGGTGCGAATCCCGTACTCCATTTGCCTTCAGCTCAGACGTGCGCCGGCTCCGGTGCCGTTCCACGCAGGTTGGCCTCAACGATGCGGGCCATGTCCTGAGGCTGCGGTGGAATGTCCGCCGTGACCGCACTGACGAATGCGTCGCGCGACATCGAAAGCATGGGGTTGAAGCGTTTTTCGAAACCGATGGTTGACGCGGGTTTGCCGGACAAGCCGGCACCACAGGCGCTGCCGGCCTGGTGGCCGGGATAGATTTCTAGGTCGGCGGGCAAGGTCAGCAGTTTGGCTTGCAGCGTATCGTGCAATTGGCCCGCCATCTCCCGCTCGCGGCCCGCCAGGTCGGGGCGCCCGACTGCGCCGACAAACAGCGTGTCACCGGTGATGACGAACCATGGCTCGTCGCCCCGGCGCAGGTCGCGTACCACCAGGCAGATGCTGTCCGGCGTGTGCCCGGGGGTATGCAACACATCGACCACCACGTTGCCGGCCTCAAGGCGTTGGCCGTCTGTGACTGGCGCGAATTCAAAAGAGACTCTCCCCTTGTTGCTTTCGTGCAGGTAATACGGCGCACCGACCCGCTGGGCCAGTGCCAAGCCGCCCGAGTAGTGGTCGGCATGCACATGGGTGTCGATGACGTGGGCAATCCTGACGCCCGCCTTCTCGGCCTCGGCGATGAACCAGTCCTCGTCGCCCGCCGCCACGTCAACCGCCACCGCTTTCGCCAGACCTGCGCAGCCGAAAAAGTAAGAGAGGGTGGCGTTTTCCGCCGGTCGTTGTTTGAAGAACATGCTTGTCTCCTGAGTCAAAACACCAGAACCTTGTCGGCCCAGGCTGTCCACTGGGTGAGTTCGTCCAGGGTGCTTCGGTGCGAGCCCGGGATCAGATCCTCGACACTGATGCCACGCGCATCCATACAGGTACCGCAGACGCCGATGATGCCGGCGTGGCTGACCACTGAGCCGAGCATCACCTCGAGGTTGTAGAAGCCGCCCGGTACCTTCTGGAAGCGGTGCGCGGCGGATGCCGCGTCACCGATCAGAAAGACCCGGACCTCGTTGTCGGACTGCCTGGCCAGTGCGCCCGCCAGGCGCGCCCCGTTATACGTCCGTTCACTGCCGTAGGGAGCGTCGTTCAGGATGAGCAGTGTGTTCATGCCGTGCCTCAGCTTGACTGTTCGATGGGCAGGCCACGGGCGCGCCACTCCGCCACGCCGTCGGTCAGATGAAAGGCGCTGTAACCCTTTTTGCGCAGCAACTCGACCGCATCCTTGGCCATCAGGCAGAACGGGCCGCGGCAGTAGGCGACAACGGGCACGTCTTTGGGAAGCTCTTTCAGCCGTTTCCGGAGTTCGTCCACGGGCAGTGATCGGGCATGTGGCAAATGGGCGCTGGCGAATTCCTCTTCCGGCCGCACATCCAGAACCAGGACTTCACCAGCCTTGGCTTTTTTCAGGATGGCAGCGCGGTCGATGCCCTCCAGCTGCTCGCCGTGATCGACGATGGAGGCCAGCGCCATCTGCAACTCAACCAACCGTTCCTCGGCCTCGGACCGCAGCTTCACCCAGAGATCGGCCACGCTGTTGCTGGCCAGTCGATACAGAACGTACTTTCCTTCCTTGCGTGTCTCGGCGAGCCGCGCCAGACGCAACTGTTTCAAATGGGCGCTGGCGAGCTTGACGCTGATTTCAGACTGCGCCGCAAGCACTTCGACGGTTTTTTCACCCTGGCAGAGCAGCTCGATCAGCTCCAGACGTTTCGGACTGGCGACGGCCTTACCGATGCGAGCAACTTGCTCGTATAAATGGTCTTTAATGTGTCTCACACCAACACTCTAACGTTCATTAGATTGTTTGTCAAACACGAATCTCAAAAAATGGCATACGCCCATAAAGACGCTTGCCCACAAGGGATGAGCGTAAACAGCTATCAACTCGATAGCTAATTGATCGCTCTCACCCTGGCCCGGACCTGCTGTCCCGGAACCCGAATCCATGGATTGCGGTCAAGCCCGCAATGACACAGCCAAGCGTTCTGAAATGGCGGCTCAAGTCACTGACCGGTCAAACCTGAACACCCCGGGCTCGCGCACCGGGTCCACATCGACCGGGATCGTGCTCTTGGGCAAAAACCGCCCTTCAAGCAGCAACTTCGACAGCGGATTTTCAATACGCTGCTGGATCGCACGCTTGAGCGGCCTGGCGCCGAACACCGGATCGAAGCCGACCTTGGCCAGCTCGGCAATGGCGGCCTCCGACACCTCCATCGTCAGGTCCATTTTTTCCAGCCGCGCCATCAGCACCTTGAGCTGGATGCGGGCAATCGATTCGATGTTTTTCGCGTCGAGCGCATGGAAGACCACGGTTTCGTCAATCCGGTTCAAGAACTCGGGGCGGAAGTAGTTCTTCAGCTCGTCGGTCACTGCGTCCTTGATCTCTTCATACGGCTTGCCCACCATGGACTGGATGATGGGGGATCCGATGTTGCTGGTCATGACGATGACGGTGTTCTTGAAGTCGACCGTGCGGCCCTGGCCGTCGGTCAGGCGGCCATCGTCCAGCACCTGCAGCAGCACGTTGAAGACATCGGGGTGGGCTTTTTCCACTTCGTCAAGCAGCAGCACGCTGTAGGGCTTGCGGCGCACGGCTTCGGTCAGTGTGCCGCCCTCTTCGTAACCCACATAACCAGGCGGTGCCCCTATCAGGCGGGCCACGGAATGTTTTTCCATGAACTCGCTCATGTCCACGCGGATCAGGTGGTCCTCGCTGTCAAACAAAAAACCCGCCAGCGCCTTGCACAGCTCCGTCTTGCCAACGCCCGTGGGGCCCAGGAAAAGGAATGAGCCTGTGGGCCGGTTCGGATCGCTCAGGCCCGAGCGCGAGCGGCGGATCGCGTTGGCGACCGCGCCTATGGCTTCTTCCTGGCCAACCACCCGTTCGTGCAACTTGCCTTCCATCAGCAGCAATTTGTCGCGTTCACCCTGCATCAGTTTGCTGACCGGAATGCCGGTGGCGCGTGCCACCACCTCGGCAATCTCTTCGGCACCAACCTGGGTGCGCAACAGCGTAGGCGCGTCGGACTTGCCCTTGCTCGCCTCGGCATCCTGCGCTTCCTTCAAGCGCTTTTCCAACTCGGGCAGCTTGCCGTATTGCAGCTCGGCGACCTTGTTAAAGTCGCCCTTGCGGGTCTGCTCTTCAATCTGGAAACGGATGCGGTCGATTTCCTCCATCACGTCTTTGGAGCCGAGCGCCTGGGCTTTTTCAGCCTGCCAGATTTCGTCCAGGTCGGATATTTCCTTTTGCAGCTTGACGATTTCTTCCTCGATCAGGCTGAAGCGCTTTTGCGAGGACTCGTCTTTTTCACGGCGCACGGCTTCGCGCTCGATCTGCAGCTGGATCAGCCGGCGGTCCAGCTTGTCCATGACCTCGGGCTTGGAGTCGCGCTCGATGGCGATCTTGCTGGCGGCCTCGTCAATCAGGTCAATCGCCTTGTCGGGCAAAAACCGGTCGGTGATGTAGCGGTGGGACAGCTCGGCCGCGGCAACAATGGCCGGGTCGGTGATCTGCACGCCGTGGTGCAGCTCGTATTTTTCTTTCAGGCCGCGCAGGATGGCGATGGTCGCTTCAACCGAAGGCTCACCCACCAGAATTTTCTGGAAGCGTCGCTCCAGCGCAGCGTCTTTTTCAATGTACTTGCGGTATTCATCGAGCGTGGTGGCGCCCACGCAATGCAGCTCGCCGCGCGCCAGCGCAGGCTTGAGCATGTTGCCGGCGTCCATCGCACCTTCGGCCTTGCCGGCGCCCACCATGGTGTGCAGCTCGTCGATAAACACAATGGTCTGGCCTTCATCCTTGGCGAGTTCTTTCAGCACGGTTTTCAGGCGTTCTTCAAACTCGCCACGGAACTTGGCGCCCGCCAGCAGGGCCGCCATGTCCAGGCTCAGCACACGTTTGCCTTTCAGCGACTCCGGCACCTCGCCGGCCACAATGCGCTGCGCCAGGCCTTCCACAATGGCCGTCTTGCCCACGCCGGGTTCGCCGATCAACACCGGGTTGTTTTTTGTGCGGCGCTGTAATACCTGGATGGCGCGGCGGATCTCGTCGTCGCGGCCAATCACCGGGTCAAGCTTGCCCAAACGTGCGCGCTCGGTCAGGTCCATGGTGTATTTTTTCAGGGCCTCGCGCTGGCCTTCGGCCTCGGGGCTGTCCATCTTCTCGCCGCCGCGCACCGTATCAATCGCCGACTCCAGCGATTTGCGGTTCAGCCCGGCTTCTTTGGCCATACGCCCCACCTCAGCCTTGCTGTCGGCCACCGCCAGCAAAAACAGCTCCCCGGCGATGAACTGGTCGCCGCGCTTGATGGACTCTTTTTCTGTGGCCTGCAGCAACTTGCCGAGTTCGGGGCCGACCTGTATCTGCTCCTGGCCGGAAACCGATGGCAGTTTTTTGATCGCCGCCTCAGCGGCAGCCTGTAGGGCAGCCACATTGACGCCGGCGCGCTGCAGCAGCGCTTTCGGGCCGTCGTCCTGGGCCAGCATGGCGGCTAGCAGGTGCACCGGCTCAATGTAGGCGTTGTCATTGCCCAGCGCCAGCGACTGGGCGTCGCTGAGGGCTTCCTGGAATTTGGTGGTGAGTTTGTCCTGGCGCATGGCGTCCTCTGGTGAACTTGATTGCTGAAGATCTGGGGCTGGGGCCGGGGCTTTTCAATAGCCCTGCGCTCGACGAGGTCTGCAGATGATTAGGCGCCGCCCGCCGTTCCGCCGGATTGATGGAGATCAATCCGCGGGCTGAGGCGTCGCCGAACAGGCCTAAAATGCATCCATGAACATCCACCAGGTTTCAGTCAGCTACGTTCTGGAGCAGGACCGCCTGTTGATACGTATCAACGGCAAGGAAGGCGGCGAATTGCGCGCCTGGCTGACCCGGCGGCTGGCGTTGGGTTTGATGCCTGTGCTGAACAAGACAGCAGGCGAGCAGATGGCCAAAGTGGCAGGTGCCGGGCCCTCCGCTGCCAGCCTGGAAGACAAACGCCAGCAAATGGTGAGCGCCTTCGAGAAAGAGGCTTCACTGCGCAAGGGCGACTTTGAAACGCCGTACCAGACGCAAGCCAGTGCACCGGCTGATGTACCCGTAGGGCCAGAGCCGCTGCTGCTGACCGAGGTCAAAATCACACTGATGGGCAATGGTCAGCTGCGCTTGCAGATGTTTGAAAAATTTCCGGGCCAGGACAGCAGCCGCAACTTCCAGATCATGATGGACGCACCCCTGAGCAATGGCTTGCTGCAATTGCTGCACCAGGGCCTGCAGCAGTCCCGCTGGCTGGAGGCGCCGCTTGCAATGACCGCAGCGACAGACCTCGCGCCAGCCGGTCTGACCGGCGCGCCCGACACCGAGGCCGCAGAGTTGTCCGCAGAGACCTCCAAGCCCAGGTACCTGAACTGAAACGCGCGGCCTACGCGGCTTTTTGCCCTTCCAGTGAAAACCCGGCCACCTGTTTGTAATGTTCTGAAATCTCGCGCAGCTTCTGCTGGCTGATCAGCTCATCGATATTGGCAAAAGGTTTGCCGCCGCTGAGTTCGTCGACCTTCATGTTGATGAAGTCGGGCGGTACAGAGCGGTTGGTCAGCACAATGTTGGCAGTCGGGGCCAGCCGCAGTTGTTCATACGCCAGCAGCGCGTCACGCGCATCAGCACCAGCGTGTGCCGCCAGCTGATCGGCCAGCACCCGGGCATCAATCAGCGCCTGGGCCGACCCGTTGGAGCCGCGCGGGTACATCGGATGGGCAGCGTCGCCCAGCAAGGTCACCCGGCCGAAGGTCCACTGCGGTACCGGGTCTTTGTCCACCATCGGGTACTCGAGGATTTGCTCTGCGCTGGCAATCAGCGCGGGCACGTCTAGCCACGGGAAGCGCCAGTCCTTGAAGATGTCCAGAAAGTCCTTCAGCTCGCCGGGGCGGTTCCAGTCGTTCATGGCCGCGTCACCGCGCTGAATCTCTGCCACCCAGTTGATCAGCTGGCTGCCCTCCTCGTCCAGCCTGTCCACAATCGGGTAGATCACCATCTTGCCGGTGTCGATAGAGCCGACGCGCATGTAACTCTTGCCGGTCAGTATGGGTTTGTGCCGCGTCACGCCGCGCCAGGTGTTGATGCCGGCAAACGCCACTTTTTCGTCGGGGTAGAACTGGCGGCGCACAGTCGAGTTGACGCCGTCGCAGGCAATCACCACGTCGGTCCGCACCGGCGGCAAAACCGCTCCGGTCGAGGTCTGGGTGAACTGTACCGTGGCGCCGTCCTCGTCCTGAGTCACGCCAGTGCAGCGGTGATCGGTGTGGATGGCGCCGGCGCCCAGGCGCTCAAGCGCGGCTTCGTAAAGCAGGCGGTGCAGCTTGCCGCGCGGAATGCCGATCTCGGGCAGCGCGTAACCGGCATGGCGGCCGCGCGGCTCCTGGTAGATGAACTGGCCGAAGCGGTTGAAAAACACACTTTCCTCGTTTTCGATACCGACCGCTTCAATCGGCGCCTGCAGGCCCAGCGCTGCCAGCTCGCGCATGGCGTGCGGCAACAAGGTGATGCCAACTCCAAGCTCCCTGACTTCAGGCACGGTTTCATAAACCTCGCAGGCCAGGCCGCGCTGGTGCAGGGCCAGCGCCAGGCTCAGCCCGCCTATACCGCCGCCTATGATTGTGATCTTCATGGTGTTCCTGAGGGTTGCCCCGCCTTATGCATCAAATTAGCCCTTGGCCCTTGCCAGTCTTGCGTAAACAGCTATCAATTCAATAGCTATTCACGGGCTTGAACGCTCAGTTGGCGGTGATGCCCTGGGCTTTAATCAACTGAGCCCAACGTTTGGCATCGGTTTCGACCAGGTTCTTGAATTCACCCGGCGTGCTGCCACTCGGGTCCATGCCCTGGACGGAGAAGGCTTTTTTGACCTCGTCGCTGAGCAGGATCTCGCGGATCTCGCGGTTGTACAAAGCCACCAGTTCCGGCGAGGTGCCGGGTGGCGCAAAAATGCCGTACCACATGTCCACGCTGACATTGCCGGCTTTGGCCTCGGCCAGCGTGGGCAGCTCGGGCAGCAGCGGATGCCGCTTGTCGCTGCCAATGCCCAGCGCCACCAGCCGGCCCGACTTGACATGCGGCAGGGCCACATGAATCGGTAAAAACATGGTTTCAATCTGCCCACCCAGCAGATCCGTCAGGGCCGGGCCCGTGCCGCGGTAGGGAATGTGAGTCACAAACACGCCGGCCGTGGCCTTGAACAGCTCCATCGACAAGTGGTGCGGTGTGCCAACACCTGGCGAGCCATAGTTGATGCGGCCTGGCGACTGGCGCGCAGCGGCGACCAGATCGGTGGCACTTTTGAAGCCGGTTTTGGGATGCGCCACCAGGATCAATTGACCCCAGCTGGTCAGTGTCACCGGCGTCAGGTCCTTCACCGGATCAAACGGCAGTTGCGGATACAGGCCCGCGTTCATCACCAGCGTATTGACGGTGACCAGCAAGGTGCTGCCGTTGGGCGCAGCGCGCACCACCGCTTCGGTGCCGATGTTGCCAGAGGCCCCGGCCCGGTTGTCCACCACCACCGGGCGGCCCAGACGCTCTGACAATTTGGGCCCGACGGTGCGGGCGATCAAGTCGATGCCGGTGCCAGGCGTGAAAGGCACGATCAGGCGGATGGGCGCCTGCGGCAAGGCTGTCGCCTGGGCAGTCTGTGCAGGTGGCACGGCCTGCGCAAAAACGCTGGCGCTGAAGGCTGCTGCCGCAATGCCCACAGACAGCTTGAATAGACAGGGACGGCACGGTTGGGTGTTGATGGACATCAAAGCGCCTTTTCAGTTTGCATGCTAACCATTTTCGACCAAAGACGACAAGGCACAATCCATGAATTCCCTTAGAACCCAGTCCCCTGGAACCTTTTACTACCGTGCCCGCCCAACACAATCTAGCCCGGCTTTACGCCCGCCCCGGTTTTTTACTGCGTCGTGCCCACCAGATCTCTGCCGCTGTTTTTGAAGACGAATGCCGCAGTGTCGGGCTGACGCCGGCGCAGTTTGGCGTGCTCAGCGTGTTGCACGCCAGCCCGGGGCTGGACCAGTCCAGCCTGGCGCGTGCACTGGGGTTTGACAAGGTAACGGTGTTGCGTGTGCTGCGCGGCCTGGAGGGGCGGGGGCTGATCGAACGCTCACCCGCGCCGATGAGCCGGCGCAATTTGTCGATAGCGCTGTCGGTGGCCGGGCTGGACCTGCTCAAGCAGGCGCAAGAACCGGCGGAGCGTGCTTACGACCGATTGATGGGCCCGCTCGATACCGCGCAGCGCGGGCAATTGGTCGAGCTGCTGCAGTTGCTGACCGAGGGGCTGGAGGCCGATGCCCGCGCGGCCTTTGTACCACCGGGGGCGGATGCGGATTAACCTGCTGATCGACAGATCGGCGCTGCGAGCAACCCATGAAAAAACCCCAGGGAACAGGCCGGGGGTTTTTCATCATCGAAAGTCAGGGCGCAGAGCCCTGAACACGATGGTTCAGCGCCAGACTTCATCAGTCAGCCCAAGCGGACCTCAGACCGTCAGCGTCTTCTCGATCTGCTGAACCTTGATGCGCGCCATTGCCAGGTTGGCGCGTGACTTGTCGAGCACGAGGTACACAAAAAGCCCGGGCATCGTGACGAACGGACGGATGATGTGGTACTGGGTGCCCAACGTGATCAGGATGTCTTCGATATCCTCTTTCAAGCCCAGCGCCTTCATGGTTTTCATTTTGGAGCGGACCACTTCGGTGTTGCCAGCAGCGGCAACATCCAGATCGACGCCCGAGCCGATCTTGCCCAATGCCATGCCGGAGTTGCCGTCTACCACTGCGGCGGCCATCGCGCCGTCGAGGCTCATCAGGGTGTCGAGACTGTCTTTGATATTCGCCATGATTTATTTCCTTGAGTTGCTGGTGCCCTGATTCAAAAAAAAAGCTGCGCGGGGGCACCAGACCGCAAAGCCGTTGGGTTTTCTTTTCTAGTGCGTCGCGATCGCCAGCACGGATTGCCGAATCTGCTCACAACAGCGGCGCGCTGCCCAAAGTACCTGGCCAAGCATCGCGTTGCGGTCGGCAATCACGCTGAGCAGAAGTTCATTGCGGGGGTCGCCGATGGCAAGCATCACAACCAGGCCCTTGCTCGATTCGATCACCACGTTCTGGCAGTCGCTGAGCTCGGCTTCGGCCAGTACGGCCTCCCCCAACGCGAGGATGGAGCTCGTCATGGCAGCCATTTTTTCGGCCGAAAGCGACTGATGCAGCACAGAAGCAATTTCGAAACCATCAGCCGTGGCCACCAACACAGCAGTCACGCCACTCGTTTGGGACATGAACCACTGAATCGCAGGATGACACAGGGACGGCAATGAAGGGTTTTGACGCAATGCAACTTCTTGGGGTGGCAGCTGGCTGGTTACGGCGCCGACTTCGGTGACTTCCATGGAATTTCTTTCGGGATCAAAAAACATCGAACGGCCTCATTCAAACGCTTCAATCGAGCTCAGCAAGGCGTCGACCATCAACAAAATATGCTCCCGCTCCCGGCCATCGATGGAAAAAACCGGCAAGCTCAAACCCCGACTGGACAACACCTCTTGGTATTGCCCCATCGTGGGGCCGGCAGTCACGTCCCGATGGGTGATACCTACCACCACCGCACCGTTTTGTGCCAGCTCGTCGAAAGCTGTCAAAAAGCGCCCCAGGTCTTCAAGGGGAGTGGGTGAGCTGTTGTCAATCAACAAAATCAGGCCCAAGGCACCTTTGGCCAGAATGCCCCACATAAAGCTGAAACGCTGCTGCCCCGGCGTGCCGTACAGGCGAACCCGGTCGCCGCCTTCGAGCTTGATCTCGCCGTAGTCAAGCGCCACCGTGGTAGAGGCTTTGGCATAGGCCGCCTGATCTGAATTGGCAGCTTCGGTACTGACAACCGTGACATCACTGATCGCGCCAATAGCGGTCGTCTTGCCCGCACCCATGGTGCCGGTGACAATAATTTTGTATTCCTGTCCTATCGTCATGACAGACCCAACTTGCGCCGCAAGCGACCCATCATGGAAAGCCGTTCGGGCGGCGGGGCCAGGCGCGTCGCAATCGTCGCCTGCGCTGGAGGCGCCACCGTCAGCAGCCCGCACAGCGATGCGGAATTCAGAAAGCTCACCACCTGGCCGAAGCTGACGGACGAAACAGCACTCAACTGCAGGGGCGTCAACGACCGTTTGACCAACAGGGCGGAAAGTTTGATGCCCACGGTGTCGGTGCCGATAGAGCCGAAATCAGGCCAACCGATCATGCGATAACTCTCATTTTTGTTCAGCCAGGGCACGAGACCATTCCAGTCCGCAAGGCTGTTGCCCGTGCGCCAGCACAAAACATCCAGCGACTGCGGGGTATCCTGAAGCACCGCTTGTTCCCACTCACTCACCGTACGTGGCTCCAATCTCACGAAATTCGTTTTGAGGTGCCTGTGCAGAGCGCCCACGTCGTAGCTGGAGCTGAGGGCGGCGCGTGCCAGATTGATCAAGGCGAGCACATCACCATTGGCGCCTCTCAGGGCAAAAGGCCGGAGCATGCCGCTGGCGCGCACGTCGCGCAGGGACTGGGCCAGTGACAGCTGTGGCTGAAACTGATCAAGAAGAGACGGGTCAATGGTCGCAGAGAACGCCTGCACTGCAGGGAGGCTGCGCAGCCGCCTTGCCGCCTCATTGAGCAGGTCCATGAATGGCATCGGCCGCAGCGGGCGTTGCACGGCCAACGCATCGCCACCAGGCAATGGGTCGCCTGCATTGAGAAAACGGGCAACCACATGTGCGTTGCCGCCAGCAGCCCGAGGCTCGACGCTGGCGTTGCCAAGCAGCAGCAGATCTGCAGAGGGAGAGTCTGTGAACTGCCAATCGTCGTCAGCGCTTGCGCCAATAATGGAGAGCATGGATCGAACGACGGAACGTTCCTCCAGCGAGTCGCTCCATACGTTGATTGTCAGTTTGTCTGCCATGCCCGCTGTCCTTGAAGATTGATACCTCAAGGTTAGGTGATAGGCAGCATGCCAACCATACGTGCACTTATCCATCGGCATGGGGGTGGTTGCCGCGGGCCCTACACAATTACCCCTAGATCGCCGCTAAAAGCGGGACTTAATTCACGCTTCGTCGCCAATCAGGTCATTGCGTATGGCATACCGCACCAGGCCCGCCAGATCGCGAATATCCAGGCGCTCCATGATCTGGGCACGGTGGGTCTCGATAGTTTTGACCGATAAATTGAGGTGACGGGCCACCTCTTTGCTCGACAGGCCGCGAGCGACCAGACAGAGCACCTCGCTTTGTCGGGCCGTCAGCAGGCTTTCCTTCGCCGGCTCCGCGCGGGTCACAAAGGCCTGCGCGAGCTTGCGCGAGACACTGGGGCTCAAATAAGTGTCGCCGCGGTCCACCGCCGCCAGCGCCAGGGCCAGTTCGTTAACGGCCGCATCCTTGATCATGTAACCCGCAGCGCCTGACTGGATGGCCTCGGTCACGTACTCATGGTTGTCGTACATCGACAGCAGCATCACCCGGGTTTGCGGCGCCTTGAGCCGGATTTCGCGCAGGGCGGCCAGTCCACTCATGCGCGGCATGGCAATGTCGAGCAGGGCGATCGATGGAAGCAGATCGACCACCAAGCGCACCGCCTCGTCGCCGTCACTGGCCTCGGCCACCACCTCCACCCCGGGCAGGCTTTCAAGCAAGGCGCGCAGGCCGGCACGCACCAGATTGTGGTCGTCTGCCAGCAAAACCCGCAAAGGCGCAAATGTCACCATGGCAGGACCGCCCGAACCCGGACGCCCTTACCTTCTGCACTTTCCATCAACATATCACCTCCTGCTTCTGCAAGTCGCTCACGCATGCTTGCCAGGCCCAAGGACCCGCCTGGCACTTGACCGGACAAATTCAAACTGGCATCAAGCCCGTCTCCGTCGTCGGCCACCAGAATGTGCAGCACTGCGCCCCATGTTTTGAGCGAAATGCGCAAATGTGATGCATTTGCGTGGCGCATCACGTTGGTGATCGCCTCCTGCACGATTCTGAAAGCCACCAATTCATTGGCGGGTTGGCCGCGGGAAGGGTTCAGCCGTATGTCAACCAGCACAATCTCCATGAAAGGCCGGGCAAATTTGTCCACCAGCCAGCGAACGGCAGCATCCAGACCCAGGTCTTCCAGAATGTGCGGGTGCAGCGAGGCGGTCAGACTTCGGGTATGGCTCAAAGCCTCGTCAGCCAATTCGACCGGGCGCTGTAGCATCAACTGGATGCCCGCGTCATTGACAGCCAGCATCTGCAAGGACATCTTCAATGCCGTCAGAATTTGTCCCACCTGGTCATGCAGATCGCGGGCAATGCGGCGGCGCTCGTCCTCCTGGGAGTGGATCAGCTTCTTGGACAGCTCTTCCAGCTCCGCATTGCCTCGGCGCAACTCAGCCTCCTTGATGCGAATCTCGGTCACATCGGTATCGACTGCAATCACGCCAATAACACTGCCATCGGAGCGACGCATGGCGCAAGCCTGCGCCAGGAAATCCCGGTGGGGCACGTCAGGCAACTCAAGCCGATTGTCAAACACGAGCGAAGTCAACCCTTCCATCACCAGCCTGTCCTGCTGGGCGACCCGGTCGGCCAGGGCATAAGGCAACACGTCAAACACCGAGCGATGGCGCACCTCATCCCGTTTGCAGCCAAAGGCCACTTCGTAGGCACGGTTGATCCGCAAAAACTGGCCCCGCTCATCGCGCACGCACAGTGGCATCGGAATGGCCTCCAGAAGCTGGTCAATAAACCGCAACTGCTCCGTGATGGCAGTTTCGGTGGTCTTGAGCACTGTCATGTCGTGCAGCACCAGTTGCGCCCTCAGCCCATCCGTGTCGACATAGGAAACAGCACCCAGCTGAACCGGCACTTTTTCACCGCTGGCATCGAGCGCATTGGCATTCGTGAAGCCAAGCTGCTGCGGCGACTTCCAGAGAGAATCCGCCCACAAGGCTTCTCCTTTGGCAAAGAAGGTCGCAACATCACGCCCTTCCAGCTCAAAGGCCCCGCTGCATTTCAGCAACTGATACGCAGCGGGGTTGGCATAGGCCACGGTGCGATCGGCGCCGCACAATATGATCGCGTCGGCTGAAAGTTCGACCAAGCGTCGAAACCGTGCTTCACCGCTAGCCAGCGCTGCGGTACGCGCCTGCACCTTCTTCTCCAGTTCGGCGTTGGAGGCTTCCAGTGCGCGTTCAGCCCGGAACCGCTGGTTAGCCTCCTTCAAGGCGGCTGCAAACGCGCCCAGCAACATGGCCAGGCCGACAGCCGCCAGCCAGAGCGCGTTTTTTTGAAGGCCCTGATTGACGCTGACCAAATAACGGATGTCTGTTGCAAACTGTCCATCAAGCGTTTTTTCTATATCGGCCAACGTCTGGTGAATGGCGCGGCTCAGCACCTCCCCTTCCAGCGTGATCTTCTGCTGTTCAACCATGGCTGTCGGTTTCTCGATGCGCAGCGCCAACGAGCGGCGTATTTCGACCTGATAGGCGTCCACCATCCTGGTCAGCTTTGCCACTCTGGCTTCCAGGTCGCTTTCAGGATGCGGAAACCGCGCGATCGCGTCTTCCAATGCCTGAAAGTTGGTTTTTATCTCGCTGCTGGCAGTGTCGAGAGTACGGATAAACGCGGCGTCACCGGTGAGCACAAAGCCGCGCCGCGCCGCCTGGATCTCGAACATGTTCGCGTCGATATGACGTACCAATTCCTCCTTTTTTTCCCATGCCTCAAAACGCGGCACGACGGCTGCAATCCGGTCGATGGAGGTGAAATTGACAGCAAGCAGTGCCGAGAAGAACAGCAACAGGAGCGAAGCAACCAGCGTCAAAGTCCAGAAAACACGGCTGCCAAGGAAATCCCTATTGCTTGCAACGAACCCGGTCAATCTGCCCATGCGGATATTTTGTATCAGTTCCCGGGGCGGGCGGGCAGGCGAGGAGCACACGCCAATCAGCCGTTGCTGGCCTGAATGCCCCACTTGGCCAGCGCAGCATCGTCGCTGACACGCGCATCGACCCAGCGCGCGCCTTCCGGCGTCTGCTCTTTCTTCCAGAACGGTGCCTGGGTTTTGAGGTAGTCCATCAAAAACTCGCAGGCCTGGAAACTCTGGCCGCGGTGGGCCGAGGTCACCGCCACCAGAACCACCTGGTCCAGGGGCTGCAGCACACCAATGCGGTGAACCACGCGGGCGCCGTAGATGTCAAAGCGACGGTCTGCCTCGTCAATCATGGCTTCAATGGCTTTTTCGGTCATGCCGGGGTAGTGCTCGAGCTCCATGATGCTGACAGACGAGCCGTCGTTGCGGTCACGGACTGTGCCGACAAAACTGCAGATGGCGCCTACACGTTTGTCGTGCGCCCGCAGCCGCGCCACTTCCTGCGCGAGGTTGAAATCCGCCGACTGGATGCTGACCCGCGCTGTCATGTCAGCCCCCCGTCACAGGCGGGAAAAAAGCAACTTCGCAACCCTCGGTCAAAGTCGCCGACTCATCGGCCATGACCTGGTTGAGTGCCATACGTACCGACTTGCCACGTGCCAGCGCCTCGGCATAGGCCGGGCTGCGTGCAATCAACTCGTCGCGCAGCGCTGCCAGGTTGGCAGCGGCGGTGTTGACCTGCTCAGCGCCCTCGCCGATGGCCTCTCGCACAGACGCAAAATACCGGACCGAGATTTTCATGCCAGCCACTCCGAAAAAGCGATGAACTGCACCGTGTCGCCATGCGCAATGCGCTGCCCTGGCGGGTTGTCCACCACCCCATCGCCCCAGACAGCGGACGTGAGCACGCCGGAGCTCTGATTGGCAAACAGCTCAAGCCCGCCTTGCGCATCGCGTCGCACACGCAGAAATTCGCGGCGTTTGTCAGCTTTGGCCCAGGTGAAATGGGCGCGGGCAGCTATTGGTTTGATAGCAACATCACTTGCCCCCTGTAGCCTGAGCAAAAAGGGCCGCACCAGCAGCAAAAAGGTCATGAAGCTGGACACCGGGTTGCCCGGCAAGCCCATGAAGTGCGCGTTGCCAACCCGCCCATAGGCAAAAGGTTTGCCCGGCTTCATCGCAATTTGCCAGAGGTCGAGCGTGCCCAGCTGCTGCACGGCGGGCTTGATGTGGTCTTCTTCACCCACCGACACACCGCCGCTGGTCAAAATCAGATCGTGGTCTTCGCCAGCGATGCGCAACGCGTCCAGCGTGGCTTCGCGTTGATCCGGCACGATGCCGAGGTCGGTCACCTGGCATCCCAGGCGCAGCAGCAGGGCGCGCAGGAAAAAGCGGTTGGAGTTGTAAATCGCGCCGGGCCGCATGTCGGCAGGCGCCACCTCGCCGGGCATCACCAGCTCATCACCGGTAGAAAACAGCGCCACCCTTGGCGGCCTGGCCACCTGCAGGGTTTTCATGCCGATACTGGCCGCCAGCCCAAGCGCGGCGGGTGTGAGCAACTGCCCTTTTGATAACACGGCAGCGCCAAGCGCCACGTCTTCACCTGCACGGCGGATCCACTGCCCGGCCTGGGGCGGCTGCGTCACGCGGACAAAACCTTGTTGTTCCGCCATTAACTCGCAGTCTTCCTGCATCACCACTGCATCGGCGCCTTCGGGTATAGGGGCGCCCGTGAAAATACGCGCCACCGTGCCAGCTTGCAGCGGGTCACCGCTGCTGCCAGCCGCAATACGCTGCGATACACGCAACACCGCCGCGCGATCGGCCAGATCGGCACTGCGCACCGCATAACCGTCCATCGCGCTGTTGTCTTCAGGCGGCACCTGCAGCGCAGACACCACGTCTTGCGCCAGCACGCGGCCATCGGCGTCAAAGGTAGAGACCGTCTGTGTGCCAGCCAACGGCAGGGCGCGCGCCAGCAGTTCGGCCAACGCCTCGTCCAGGGCTTTAAGCGGCGGGCGGGCAGCAGGCGGGTTGGACAATACCGAAGCGTTCATGCATACAACTCAGGGCGATAGACAAAACGGTCCTGATTGTCGATGAGCCAGTTGGCGACCGCATTGACATCGTTCAAATCCAGCACCGGCCTGAGGGTGGTTTGCGGCAGCTGGTCGGGCGAGTCGGTGGCAATCGCCACCACAAAGTCATCGTCGGGGTAACGCACGGGCTGGCCGGAAGCCGCGCGCCAGACTTCGACCTTGAGCAGATCGCTGCTTTTAAAGCCCTCTACCAGCACCCAGTCCACACCTTCATACAACTCGGCAATCAGGTGGTGCACTGACAGCCGCGTGGGCTGCTCGAACTCGCGGATCAGTGCAAGCCGATTGCTGGACGCCACCACCACCTCAAACGCACCGGCCTGCCGGTGGCGGTAGGTGTCTTTGCCCGGTTGATCAATGTCAAAGCTGTGGTGCGCGTGTTTGACGACAGAGACCCGCAGCCCGCGCTGCCTGAGCGCGGGAATCAGGCTTTCCACCAGGGTGGTTTTACCCGAACCGGAATACCCGGCGAATGCAACAACGTTCATGAAATGCCCTGGACCAGTTCGAATTTGCTATGGATTTTATAGCTGTTTGCGCACAACCAGAAAGGGCTGGAGCCCGATTTAGTCCACATGTTTGGCGATATAGGCCTTGACCAGCAGCGCGTCGGCAGGCATGACAACCACGCGCTTGGGCAGGGCCTCGATCCCCTCAAACCTGGCCGGCCGCGCCGGCAGGCGGCCCAGCGCCTCCTGGATGGTTTCGGCAAACTTGATCGGCAAGGCGGTCTCCAGCACGATCATGGGTACGTCAGGCATCAGGTGGGCGCGCGCGACCTTCAGGCCGTCGGCGGTATGGGTGTCGATGATGAGGTCGAAACGCGCATGGGTGTCGCGGATGGTCTGCAGCCTGTCGGCGTGGGTGCTTTTGCCACTGACAAAACCGTAGTGCCGTGCAGCGGCCTGGAAGGCTGCGTCGCCACTGAGGTCAAACCGCCCCTGGGCAGACAGCTGCGCGCCGAACAGGTCGGCCACACGCGCGGCATCGCGGCCCAACAGGTCAAACACAAAACGCTCAAAGTTGGACGCCTTCGAAATATCCATCGACGGGCTGGAGGTCTCGTGTGTGTCGGCGCTGGCCCGCACGCGGTAGACACCGGTGCGGAAGAACTCGTCAAGCACATCGTTCTCGTTGGTGGCAACCACCAGCGTGTCAATCGGCAGGCCCATCATGCGTGCCACATGGCCGGCGCAGACATTGCCAAAGTTGCCTGAGGGCACGGCAAAGCTGACTTTCCGGACTTCCGTTCGGGCTAAGCCTGCTGAATCCTGCGTTGCCTGAAGGTAGCCCGCGAAGTAATAGACCACCTGCGCCATCAGCCGCGCCCAGTTGATCGAATTGACCGCCGACAGCCGGAAGCGCGACGCGAAGGAGGCGTCGTTGAACATCGCCTTCACCAGCGCCTGCGCGTCGTCGAAGGTCCCGTCGACGGCGATGTTGTAGACGTTGGGCGCCATCACCGTCGTCATCTGCCGGCGCTGCACGTCGGAGACGCGACCCTGCGGATGCAGCATGAAGATGTCGACCTTGGCGCGGCCGGCGAGCGCCTGGATCGCCGCCGAGCCGGTATCGCCCGAGGTGGCGCCGACGACGGTCAGATGCTCGTCGCGCGTCGACAGGAAGCGTTCGAACAGCAGCCCGAGCAGCTGCAGCGCCACGTCCTTGAAGGCGAGCGTCGGGCCGTGGAACAGCTCGAGCAGCCATTGCCGCTCGTCGAGCTGCTTCAGCGGGGTGACGGCGGCATGCGAGAAGCTGCCATAGGCCTGGGTGAGCAGGCCGCGCAGCTCGTCCTCGGTCAGCGAATCGCCGACGAACGGGCGGCAGACGCGAAGCGCGGTCTCGACGTAGCTAAGGCCGCGCAGATCGGCGATCTCCGCCGCCGACAGCGTCGGCCAGCTTTCGGGCACGTACAGGCCGCCGTCGCGGGCGAGCCCGGCGAGCGTGACCTCTTCGAAGTCGAGAATGGGCGCGGCGCCGCGCGTGCTGATGTA
>NZ_JAUXUP010000048.1 GCF_030680935.1 Polaromonas sp.
ACGGAGGCCAAGCCTTCTGCGAAAGCGCTGACGGCATGACACGCGTGGGTATTCGTATTCCGCAGTAGCCCGGGAAGTTCAGTAGGAGAACTCGCCACGTGGAATCAGACCTGCCTGATTGGCCGTTCTCGCTTCATTGCGCACTTGCTCGCGCGACTTGCTCGTCCCGGTCGAGGGTGTCGGCATGGGTACGCCCAAACGTGCCCAGAAATCCCATCGGGGAGATTTCATGGCAGTTTCCAACTCTGCCCGCACCTCTGTACGAGGCCTTGGGTTGGCATGATCGGGGTGAGAGACGTAGCCCATTTCTGTATTGACGGAGTGAATGACTTCTGAGTATGCGACCAGCGGTGCGTTAGACAAGACCGTAAAGGCGGCGATAAGCGCAAGTTTTTGAGTAGACATGATGACTTCCTTTTGAGGCACAGGCACCGCGCGGAGGACCATCCTTTGCGTCGGTGTGCCGGCATATCGACCGGCATGCAATGAACTTTAGAAGCGGAACCCCGACAGAACTCTGGCCTCCACATTACATGTTTGTCATCCCTGGCATAGGCACCCAAAAAAATGCCCCGCATAAGCGGGGCATTTCACATCTGGTCCTGGTGTGCGTCCCGGCGCAACCGGGACTTCGCCGCGGGTGTCACCCCTGAGGGGTGAGCACCCGCCACCATCAAAAGCTGTGCCGCAAGCCCAGCTCGTAGCCAGAAGACTTGCCGCCTGCCGTGATTCCTGGATTGCCGCCCGCGATAGCAAAGGTTGCCCCACCCTTGTTCGAGATACGGGAGGCTGTGCCGTACATTGCGGTGCGCTTGGAAAGGTTGTGCACGTAGCCCAAAGCCAGCTGGTTTGCATCGCTTGCGTTGTACGCGGCAGTGCCACCAGTTGCGTCCGAGCGCACGTATGACGCGCGGAGCTCATGTGCACCGAGTGGAACGGACACACCGAGCAGGAAGCGGTTTTCCTTCAGAGCCAGCAGCTTGTCGCTGTAGTAGTGGGTCATCAGCTTGGCTACGCCAAAGTCGTATGAAGCGCCTATACCCGTTGTTTTGAACTTTCCGCCGGTGGTATCCACCTTTGTAGAGCCGTAAGAGACGGCGACATCGATAGGACCATTCGCATAACCTAGGCGTCCGCCAGTGTACGCACGGGCAAACCGATCAGCTCCAGTTCCAGGTGCGGAAGGGTTCACACCTTCATCGAGCCCGACCATCGCTTGGCCGTAAACACCACCCAAGTTAGGCAGAAAGTAACTGATCGCGTTGTCAGCGCGAAAGAATGTCGCTTGACCGCTGTAGCGCGCGATGTTTGCCGAGCCACCGACACCGATAACGCCGAACGGATCGAAAACGTAAGTGAACGCGCCAGATGGCGTGAGGTCGCGGCCAAGTCGAATCTCACCAAAGTTGCCCATCAGGCTCAACGTTGATCGGCGGGCGAAGAGTTTACCGTTGCCGTTGTTTGTAGTACCGGTGTCTGGGTTGATATCCGACTCAAGCCAGAAACCAGCCTTCAGGCCGCCGCCCAGATCTTCCACGCCACGGAAGCCAAAGCGGCTACTGGAAAGGCCATTGTTGTTCAGCGTGGAGTTGCTACCAACACCGCTGTTGCTTACGTTGCGGAGGTTGACATCGACGATGCCAAAGAGCGTCACTGAAGATTGTGCGCTGGCCGTACCCGCCGCTAGGGCAAGCAATGCCGCTGCTGTTGCGATGTGCTTCATAGTGTTCCTGATCCTTTGATTGATTGAAGTTAGTAGTGCCTCAATGTGAGCACACCACGAAAGTCACTTTAGGAAAAACGGTGCTTGTGGGCACTCTCAGTTTCGCAAAGGGATGGCCACTGCATGCATACCCCCCAATAAACAGAGCGCCCCTGTTTCGCAATTGCAACAAGGGAGTGAAAGACGGCAGAACGAACGTCCACAACGGCTGAAACATTGCAGCTCTGCAATGTTTCAGCAATCTTCTTGTTGGTGTTGAACTTTTACTCTCCCTGCAACAAGTACGACCCCGGCGCGCAAGGCCAACGGGGGAAACAGCTCGCTACTCGTTCCATCGGCAACACAACAAAAGGACAAACATGCGAAGGCAAGACATTCAACTCAGAGTTCTCGCCAGAAACGGCGACATTGGCGCGCGTATGGAGGTCGGCCGTCGCTATTTGCTGGGTATGGAGGGTTTTCCGAAGCACCCGCTAACGGGTATTGACTATCTCACCCATCCCAGTGTTTGCGACCTACCCGGCGCATACATTCTTATTGCAGAGTGCCTGTCCCTGGACGAGTTGCTGCTTTTGGGGCAGCAAGAATCCCTCCGCAAGGCGGCGCTTACCGGCAACGCATTAGCGCAGTTGAAGTTCGGCACCTACCTGTTAACCCATACCGGGAGAGAAGCAGACGCTGTAGCGTATTTCGCGCGCGCTGCTGCGGGCGAGGCGTGTGCGGCCAGCGCGCTGGCTATCTGCGAGTCAGTCGGCGACAGTGAACGCCTACCGAGAATTTTGCGCTTGCTGACGGACCACAAAAAGGCGAACGGCTATGCCATTGCCGAGTTCGCAGCGCGGGAAGCTCAGGCTGCGGGAGACCTTGCTCGCTTGCGGCTTTGTGTGCACGCTGCGACCACACTGATGTCAAAACCGACGATCGCAATATCCGAACTCGTTGTTGCCATGGTGCAAATGGCAGAACATACCGGGGAATCACTGCAAGGCATGCCGGTTGAATTCGTTCAGGCAAGCCTGGAGATGCAAAACGGGCAGGGGAACCTTGATGCGACCTACACGCTTGGACGCGCGCTGTCCGGGATCTCCTGTGGATCTTTTCAACCTTCGAGCCTCGCCGAAAGTTCGAATCTCCGCAAGGGCACCGCGCTGCTGCTGCGGGCAGCTGACGCCGGTCGGGATGCGGCATGGCTGCATTTGTACAGGTTGAATTCGGACCATCGGTGTTCTGTCGCCAACCCCCAAATGGCCAGGTTCTTTCTTGAAAAGGCCGCAGAACGCGGGCAGGCGGAGGCGCAGCGCAAGCTTGGCGCCTTGATGCTGCGCGAATCCGGCTCGATCACGGAGTCCGAACAGGCAATTTGTTGGCTTTATCGCGCCGAACGGCAGGGTGACCTCCATGCAAAGCAGCTGTTGAACTCCCTGGTGCTGCCTGTATCAGGCAGCGACGGGGAAGCCAAGATCGCTATGGAGGAGCTGGATCGTTCCGATCCCTGGTTGGCCACGCGGCTGCGTTTGGCCAGGCATTTCGGGCTAACCAAACTGGAGGCCCTGGCGGTAGACCCCGCAGAGGGGAAAAGGCCATGGGGCCTGGTCGTGGGCCCCAATCCCTTCATCGTACAAATTCGCCTGGCGGCTCCGCGTGCCATTCCGGCATTGAGCGACGCAGCCTTGGCCGACCTCGAACGCGCTGTAACGCTCTTCGGGCGATCGCAGCGAAGTGGCAGTGACTCAGAAGGCGACTTGCGACGCCGATCGCTCAACCAGCGAAGGGCGTTTGAACGTCATAACCTGCAGGAGTCAATGTTCTTCGCCACGGCCAAGTCGACCGTGCTCGATTCTTTTCGGGTGGGTCCAAAGTGGGCCTTCCGCGCGAGGCACACCCTTCATCTGGCGCTCGCCGGATGATTTTCCCGTTGGCGGCCACGAGACTTCTCGTACAAACGTCGACCGTTGCTTCCGGCTTCTGCCCAGTGCTTCATGTCGGTGAGTGACGGCGCTACCTGGCGATCTGCAAGTCTACACATTGAGCAGTATGCGAATTCTGATAGTCGAGGATGAAGCCAAATTTGCAGACCATATCAAGCGGGCGTTGGTTGAAATCGGGTATGTTGTCGACATCGCACGCGACGGAATTGAGGGAAAACATATGGCTCTGGAGGGAGGCTACGACCTCATGCTGCTGGATATCATGCTTCCTGGAATTGATGGCTTTGGTGTTCTGCATGAAGTGCGCGAAAGGAGAGGTTTTCCGATTATTTTGTTGACGGCGCGCGATTCGGTGGAGGACCGAGTCATGGGTCTCAACATGGGGGCCGACGACTATGTGGTCAAGCCGGTTGCTTTGCCGGAACTGCTGGCGCGCGTTCAGGCTCTGCTGCGAAGGGGGCACGCTCAAGACCTGGCCGTCTTACGGCTTGGCGACCTTCAGCTGGACCTGGTCAAGCACAGGGCCACTCGCTCAGGAACACGGCTGGACTTGTCAGCTCAGGACTTCAAGCTGCTCGCTCTTTTTCTTCGTCGGCAAGGACAAGTTCAGTCTCGAACCATTGTGGCTGAGCAGATATGGGATATGAATTTTGATTGTGACTCCAACGTAGTTGATGTCGCAGTCAGGCGGCTGCGCCAAAAAATCGACGACCCGTTCCCAGTGAAGCTGCTGCACACGGTTCGAGGCGTAGGGTATGTCATGGAGACGCGGGTATAGACGGTACTGCTGCGCAGACTTTGGCCTGGCTTGGATATTTCGATGTTCGTGGACGTTTTTGACCATCACGCCACCAGGCACTATTACTTGATCGCCCTTTAGAACTTACTTTTCACACTGCCAACAAGTTGAGTATGGTGAATTTTCTACCAGTCACGCCCAAGAATCGCCGCAGCGCGAAGCCCCGTTTACCGTAAGAAGAAAAGCCGCCTGATGTTGGATTGCCAATACGGTTTTGTGAAAAACATATAGGGCATCGCAAGCGAAGTCCCTGGCAAAAGACATGACGCTTCGGTTTCATGGTGCGTGTCTCCTAGAGTGACCATAGTCGGGTCTTCGGCGGACATTGTTTTTGGTGAAAAAGGTAAACCCATGAAAAAACTCTTGATCGGCGCGCTGTGCGCTGTTGGTGTTATCACCGTTGCATCTGCGCAGAGCACGGTGCAACTCGCTGGCGCTGTCGACGTCTACGCAGGACGGATGCAGATGGCCGGCGATGCCCGGCGTACCAGTGTTGTCAACAGTGGCGGTTTGACCACTTCGTGGTTCGGTGTAAAGGGTTCGGAAGACCTGGGTGGTGGCCTGAAGGCGAATTTCGCGCTGTCCTCTTTTTTGCGCGCTGATACGGGCATGCAGGGGCGCTTTGCCGGCGATACCTTCTTCTCGCGCGAAGCCACTGTCGGCCTGTCGGGCGGGTTCGGCAGCCTGACACTCGGGCGCGGGCTGGCGCCCAACTTCCTGCCCACTGTCGTCCTGAATCCCTTTGGCGACTCCTTCACGTTTTCGCCGCTCGTGGTTCACAAGAACGTCCCCCTGTTTAATGGAACCGGCTGGGGCGCTACCACGCCTTCCGACACGGGCTGGAGCAACCAGGCGATCTACAGCACGCCGGATATCGGCGGCTTGCGTACGAATCTGCACTATCAGTTCGGGGAGATCGCCGGGCAATCCGGCAAGAAGAATGTTGGCGTCAACGCGCTGTATTTCAGCGGCCCTATGGCACTGGGCGCCTACTATGAGAGAAATCAGGTGACCAATCCCGTGCCGGTCGCCTTCGCGCTGGGCGACACTAGGACGGACTGGATGCTGGGCGGCTCATACGACTTCACGGCCGTCAAAGCGTTCGCAACGTACGGACAGAGTAAGGCGGCTATTTCCACGACGCGAGCCAAGTCCTATTCGCTGGGCTTAGCCAGCCCGCTTGGCAGCGGCAAGATTCTGGCTGGCTTGGCCAGGACACGAGTGGTCGCAGGCAATACGCGCAACACGCTCTCGCTGGGCTACGACTACAACCTGTCCAGAAGAACCGATGTCTACGTGATTGCCATGCGTGATCGCATCACGACATTTAATAGCGGCTCCAGCTTGGCCACGGGCATTCGACACAGGTTCTGATTCCGATTCTCCGGAGCTGTCGATATGACTTCGGCACTAATTGCCCAGGGCAGCGAAATCCGTTCATTCAATGGATGGCGCTCACGTGACACCTTCAATCGTATGTCAAAAAATCAAAGAACAAATTCAGTGCCAAGGGGAATGACCTGCCGAGGGGTTCACAGAGCGATCATCGAGCATTTGCTCAAATCGCGCCAGAACTTGACGAGCAGCACCATGCTCGATATCCCTTGCGGGTCGGGCGAGTTGATTTCGTCCTTGCGCCGATTTTTTCCTGGAGCTGACGTCCGAGGATGCGACTTGAAGAAGCCAGAAGCATTGGCTTCTGGCGAATTTTCATCAGTAGACGCCAGCCGCCCCTTTACTGTCTTCCCGGGAAATAAGTTTGACTACATATTTTCAGTCAGCGGGGTAATGGAGTTTGACAATACGCTCCAATTTTTTGAGAGTTGCCACACGCACTTGAGGGATGGTGGTCAATTCGTCGTTACCAACGACAACGTTGTGGCTATCCGCGACCGGATCTCATATTTTTGTCTCGGAAAAGTCAGGCAGTACCACTTGTTTGTTACTTTGCGCCAAGGGAGCTGGAAGGTCATTCCAATTCACAACATGCTCAGGATCCTTCAAGACGCAGGTTTTCGAATTCGAGAAGTGCAGTATGTATCATTGCTTCCCAAGGACTGGTTGATGTTGCCTTTAGCTCTTCTCGTCTATCCCATTCAGTTTCTCTATATGAACTTAAGTCGTTCACGAATTCCTTGGAGGGAGCAGCGCGCAATTTATCCGTTCCGCTCACTATTGTGCCGACACTACATCATTTTTTGTCAGAAAGGTTTTATCGATTAATACTCTCGTAATTAATGACACTCCACCGGTCGGGCTGAGTCTGTCGAAGCCCTTCGACGGACTCAGCCCGAACGGTAATTAGTTTTCCATCGTGATTTATAAAAGTCTCGATAGAGCATTCGACACCTGCGGTTCTATTGGTGGTTTTCGTAGTTCATTCGTGTCATTGCTACTATGTAAGACAAAAAAGAGAGCCGGTGTTCAGAGTTTTGGTGGGCGAGGGGTCGATAGATATGAGAAACATGGTCTAAGATTTCAAGGCGGCTCAGAAGGGCTGGCACCAGTTGCCCGAAATATCAGCGTGAATGTCGTTTCGCCGTCTGCCGAACTCCGCGCTTTAACCTGCCCCCCGTGGGCAACCATGATGGAACGCACAATAGCCAAACCCAGCCCTGTACCACCGTCCAGGCGTGAGCGCCCGGAGTCCACACGATAAAAGCGGTCGAAAATTCGCTCCAAATGTTGGGGCGGAATCGCATCACCGTGGTTTGTCACCGCCAGCGTGACACTGTTATCCTCTGCGCTGATCGCCACATGTATCTTCGATTCAGTCATAGCATGGCGTATCGCATTGGATACGAGGTTGGTGATTGCGCGGTCCACCAACAGACGATCAGCCATGACGATGGCTGTACCCGCCACCTCCACGGCCAAACCTCGTTCGTCTGCGATCAGCGACAAGTAGTCGGCAACCCGGCGGGCCTCCTGGGCAAGTTCCACCCGCTCGTGATTCAACGGGTCCTCATTGTGATCGGCGCGGGCAATGAAAAGCATATCGGAGATCAAGCGAGACAGGCGTTCGAGTTCTTCGACGTCGCCTTCCAAGACCTCCCGAAACTCAGCACTTGTGCGGGGGCGGGATAGCGCAACCTGCGTTCTACCCATTAGTGTCGCAATCGGCGTGCGCATTTCATGGGCGAGTTCACCCGAGAAATCCTGTAACCGCCGGTAGCCTGAGTTAATTCGCTCCAGCATGCGGTTGAACTCTTCTGCGAGTTCGTACAGTTCTGGTGGCAGGCCGGAGGAAGATATTCGCTGACTAAGCGACTTTGCCCCGATGGAGGCCGCGAGCCGATGGAAGTGCCGTAACGGCGCCAGACTGGTACGCGCATTGAGCCAGGCACCTAGGGCGACGACGAGCAGTAATAGAGGCCAGCCCACCACGGTTGTCTTGATAAATCCCCCCAATAGACGGCGGTCGTGCCTTCTATCCAGCGACAGGTAATACTGAACAGTCATCCCGTTGGCAACCGGGCTACTTCCGCGAATCGTACTCAGCCGATCGCCGGTTGCCGTCGTCCATGACTGAATGGACGACGAACTGACCGGGAAGGTATCAGGTGCAGACGTGGATTGTGTTGCGATCGGCGAAAAACTGGTCAGGATTTTTCCACTGGCGGTGTCTGCCAGCGCGAGGTGCAGGTCGTCGTGACCTATCAGCAAATCGCCGAAACGGTGTCTGTTCGGGCTGACGGCTTCGAGTGACGGTATCTCGGACAACACATGCATTAGGAGATCACGTTTGCCCAGCAGTTCTGCGGTTGAACGTGCATCAAGCTGATGTGACAGCGCATAAAATCCGGCAACAATCGCGCAGCCAGTCGTCAGGAAACCAAAAAAGGCGCTGGCCAATGCAATGCGCGTGGCCAGTGAATTTCTGGACCAATAGCGAAAACGCCAACCCTGTGTCATAACCCGTCTCGGCGTTCTAAGACGTAACCCACGCCGCGCACGGTATGAATCAATTTCTCTTCGAATGGGTCGTCGATCTTGGCGCGCAATCGTCGTATCGCCACTTCCACCACGTTGGTGTCCGAATCGAAGTGAATATCCCAGACCAAGGAAGCGATTTGAGTTCTAGACAGCACATCTCCCGTCCTCTGAGCCAAAAGGGTCAACAGGGCAAACTCCTTGGCTGACAGGTCAATACGCTGGCCAGCCCGGGTAGCGCGGTGACGTACCGGGTCGATTTCCAGGTCGGCCGTGCGCAGCACCTGCTCCACAGCCGCAGGCTGGCCGCGTTTAAGCAGAGCCTTCACCCGGGCAAGCAACTCCGGAAATTGAAACGGTTTGACTAAATAATCGTCTGCACCGAGATCGAAGCCACGCACCTTGTCGTCGGTATTGCCACGGGCGGTGAGGATTAGAACGGGAACCTCCCTAAATGTACGCATGGCCGAAAGAACGGCAAATCCATCAATGCCCGGCAGCATAACGTCCAGGACCACAAGGTCATGATCGCCGTTGGCGGCCGCATGCAGCCCGTCGGTGCCATTGTGGGCCACTTCAACCACGTAACCGTTTTCCGTCAGACCTTTGCGCAGGTAGTCGGCAGCCTTGGGTTCATCTTCAATCACGAGAATTTTCAAAACAAGCCTTGGTCGTACATAACGGATTCGTAATCTCTGGGTCAGGGAGGCGTCGCAGCGAGATATCTACATTAACAACTGTGATGCAGAGTTTGCATCGCAGTGGTTCCAAATGTTGAAACCACACCTTGCAATCGATATTAAAGGAGTTTGATCATGTTGTTTCGTAAAACCGTATTTGCCCTGGCCCTTGCCGGTGCAGCCATTCCCGCAGCTTTTGCCAACAGCGGTAGCGCTTGGGTCGGCGGCGAACTGGGCTTTGAAGCCCATGCCGTCCAAAGTATCAAGAGTCGTGCAAATGTCCAAAAGGAGTACCAGGCTTTTCGCAAGAACCCAGTTAGCGCTGACGGTGGCACGCTGTCAGGTGGCGAGGTTGGTTACATCCCCCCGCAGCACAGCTATGCGTTTCAGGATGGCAAGCTGGTCCATACCGACCGCATCGCGCACAACACGCCTAAGCCCAGTTTGGCTATGACTGATACGGAGCGTGAACTGTTCCGAGTCCAGTACATCAACTGATACAGTAGAAGCAAAAAGGGGCCGGCTGATAGTCGGCCCTTTTTGCGTCTGGTTTATGAATTCGTCGGGCGTGCTACTTCAGAAATAAACCCGGATGACGTTGAATCTTTCGCAGGTAGCTTTAGCAACAGAATTCTATTTTGGCGTCCCTTGAGTTTTGGGTTCTTTGTGAGGTTTCGCTTCTCGGACTGCCGCTTTTTCCTGAGCTTTGATCTCCGGGGCGTTGGCGTCTGCAATGCCAGAGCCTTCACCGCGGGCCGTGGACCCGTCCTTTGCCTTCTTTTGTGCAATCGCTGGGCGGGCGTTTTTGTGAGCCTCGCCGTGGGCTTGCGAACGGCTGTTAGTGAGTGGCGTGGCTTCCTGCGTATCGGTGGCTGCGAGAACTGCGGAAAGCGCAAAAATAAGGCTGGTGCCCAATATGATTTTCTTCATTGGTAACTTTCTGAAACGGCATGGTGCCAGTGTTAAAAAACAATCGTCTTGTGGTGGGAATTCCGCATCACATTTGCAACTTTAATAATCTGAGAGCAGCAACCCCCTGACAGCTTGATTACAAATTTGTCATGTCAGGATGCTCCGCGCAGTTGCATCATCGCCGGGCAAATGAAACGGCGCATCACCTAGCCGAGGGAGACCTGGTCTTCTTAACGCGTGTTCTGTTTGAATGGATAGATCATTTGCTCGGCGTACTCATGTGGCACGGGGTTGCCTTCAACACCAATGGGACCCAGCGGCTCCTTAGGATCTAAGAACGTTCCAAACAAGTGATCCCAGACCAGCCAGAATTCTCCGAAGTTAACCTGAGCGTCCTCGTACCTTTGCCGATGATGCCAGCGATGCAGCTGGGCCACTCCCAGCACATGTCTGAATGAACCGACCCGGTAGTCAAGATTCGCATGCTGGAAAGCAAGATGAACCGCAAGAATGGAAAACCAGCCGCCGACCACTAGCGCGGGTGTTCCAATCAGGCTTAACACCAACAGTCCCGGTCCGGCCATCATCGCAGCGTGAAGGGGATGGCGGCGTTCTCCGTTGAGCCAATACAGACGACGAGATGAGTGATGAATGCTATGCAAACGCCACAAAAACTCATAGCGATGACTCAGTCGATGCATGGCATAGAGAGAGAGATCCAACGGAAGTCCTGCCAAGAAAACCTGTCCCACAAAGGGCCAATCACGGGGCCACCAGAGCCCCGGCCAGTCGCTGACACCGCGCAGCCAGACAAGCATCAACACGGCTATGTGTATCACCATCAGGTTAACCACGGCGTGCATGACATCAGCCGGTAAGTCGGCGTCAGCCTCCTTCCACTGCGGCTTGTACGAAAATACGCGCTCCAATAAAGCGATGGCGGACAGGCCTATCGCAGCGACCATGGAAAGCCAAAGCAAGGGGATATCGGTCCTAGGTGCTACCGCAACCGCAATCACTACAGCGACCATCACGAGAGGGTAAGAACCATAGCGAATAAGTACTCGGGCGGCTGAAGGCATGGACAATTCCAGGTAATTTGGATATTCCATTCTCCGCACCTAAGTGTGTTGACGCTTGATCAAACCTGCTAACTGTCTGAGAATGCGTTCCCAGTCGGCTTTGCGTTCAATGCATGTGCAATCTGGCGCATGGGAAACTCGTTGTCACTAACCGTGATCTCAACCTCCGCAAGAGAGTTCGGCGTGATGCCGAAGGCGGAGACGAAGGTGCGGCTCAAATGAGCGCTGTCGGCAAAACCGGCTAAATGTGCGGCCTCGGTGAGGTTACCGCCCTGCGCTAGGCTACGCACTGCTGCCTGTAAGCGAAGCCAGCGCACATATGCCCGGAACGGCAAGCCCAACGAATCAGTAAACCAGTGCAAAAAGCGCGATGGCGATAGATGGACCAATTGTGCTACCTCAACGGCACGCAGCGGGCTGTGAAGGCCTTGCTCAAGGTGCCTTAGTACTAAGGCCAGCCGCACGTCGTCATTGGGCGAGTCTGGACTCGCAAGGGCGTCTCTGTCCGACGCGTGGGGCTCTCGCCAATTCAACAGGATCGCGCTCAATTGCCTGGCCTCAAGGAGCGTAAGCACAGCAAGACTGCCACCCGCGCGCTCTACTAACCATTGCGTGCCCTGCATTTCAGGAGCCAAATAGATCGTCTGCAGCCATGCCGAACTCTCCACCCGGTGCACGGCAGCGCTGCATACCAGGTAGCCGGCACCGTGAACCGGACCATGCGCGCCGATGGCGACTAACTCCGTCTCAAGCGACCATGCGATTTGGTGCGCGTAATGCTGATGAGCCCGGTTCAGGGCGACCGGCCCTACATACATGGCCCACCCCCGATTGATACTCAACACAGGAGTCGAGGTGTGCCGAGGAATCATCGTGGGGTAGCCTCTCAACGACCGCGGGTCATCGCCAGTAGCCTGATCGGTCGGTTAACCTACTGTCCGATCTCTCCCTGCGCTTACTTTGCTGGCTGAATGTCAGTGATCACAATGGCGCTTCCGGCTTTTTCTGCGCTAAAGCGAACTTTGTCACCTTCCTTCACCTTATTCAAAAGTGCCGCGTCCTTGACCTGAAACACCATCGTCATACCCGGCATATCTAGACTCTTGATAACGCCGTGTTTGATAGTGATTTTTTTGTTATCCATATCCACTTTGCGGATCTCGCCATCAGCCATGTCGGCGGAAGCTGCCATTGGTGCACCGGCGTGCGAGGCTGCTTGAGAAGACGCCGCAACAGCCAGCAAGGCGGACGCGAGCAGTAGGACATTGAGTTTTTTCATGAGAACTTCCTTTAAGAGGGGGTAGAAGAAATACGGGGATACGATTTGAAAACGCGCGAGCTGCCATCCTCGAGGACAAGCCGCACGTCATAGGCATCAACGCGTCCGCGGTAAAGCGGGGCGTCCATGCCGGGTGAGCCGACCGGCATGCCGGGAACTGCCAGACCGATGGCCCCTTGCTTCTCTCTAAGCAGGCGACGAATCTCCTTGACAGGTACATGGTCTTCAATCACGTACGGACCGACTTTGGCGGTGTGACACGAACCCATTTTTTCCGGCATACGCAGTCGAGTACGAGCAGTGGTAATGCCACTGTCGTTGACTTTAACGTCAAAGCCATTGGCTTGCATATGAGCCACCCAGTCCTTGCAACAGCCACAATTCGGGTCTTTCCAGACCTCCACCTGCGGGCGCGATTGCGCCCTCGCCCACGGTCCCGCAGCAGCAGCGGTGAGGCCTGCTAGAGACTGAAGAACATAGCGTCTTTGCATGAAGCTTTCTTTCTGCAGGAAAGTGTCAGCGGGCGGCCACCGTGATCTTGCCGACCATACCGGCTTGATAGTGGCCAGCGATCAGGCAGGCAAAGTCAAAAGTGCCGGCTTTGTTGAAGGTCCAGATGATCTCTCCTGTTTTGCCCGGACCTACGTGCGCCATATAAGGCTCCTCATGCTCCATGCCGGGAAACTTGACCATCAGCGCGGCATGTTCATCCAGGTCCTTTTTAGTGCCAATCACCAACTCATGCATGACCTTGCCCGTGTTCTTGATCACGAATTTGATGGTTTCGCCCTGCTTGACGTCGATCTTGTCGGGTGTGAAGCGCATGTTGTCAGACATATTGAATGTGATGGTGCGGGTGACGGCTTTGGTCTCCCCTGCCATGCCCCATTCCTTTTGCTCTTTTTTGACAGGGCCGGATTTTTTGGCGTGGGCATCGTCGCCGTGTGCGACTGCAAAGGTGCTGGCGCCAGCGATTAGCACGGCGAAAAAGGCGGAGGTCAATGTTTTCATGGATATTTCCTTTTTTGTGAGTTGAGGACTAGTGCTTGTGGGAATAGTAAGTTCAGTGCTTCATGCCACCCATGCTGCCCTTGCCGCCCATGACTGGCTTGCGGACCTGGACTTCGACTTCTTTCATCGGCATGTTCTGGGCTTTCATGGTCTTGCCACCTTCAGCTGCAAAGCGGGCAGGATTGGGCAGTGCGCCTGTCCATTCATGCGCGATCTCGCCAGCGGGGTGCTTATACCAACCAGGGTCTTTGTAGTCGCCCGCTTTCTGGTTCTTGCGTACCTTGACCACCGAGAACATGCCGCCCATTTCGACAGAGCCAAAAGGGCCCTCGCCCGTCATCATCTTGGCGGTGTTGTCGGGCAGGGGCATGTCCATTTCGGCCATGTCGGCCATGCCTCGCTCGCCCATCACCATGTAATCGGGAATCACGTTGGTGATGTCCTTGACGATCTTGCGATGGTCCACGCCGATCAGGGTCGGGACATCGTGACCCATCGCGTTCATGGTGTGGTGGCTCTTGTGGCAATGAAAAGCCCAGTCACCTTCCTCATCGGCCAAGAACTCGATCTGCCGCATCTGGCCTACAGCGACGTCGGTCGTGACCTCGTACCAGCGGGTGGATTTTGGGGTC
>NZ_JAUXUP010000049.1 GCF_030680935.1 Polaromonas sp.
GGCTGCAAACCGGTGCCGAGCAGGAGCTGCGCATAGACCCGGCTTACCGGCCTACCCGCAAGGAAAACAAGTACCACCTGATGCGCAGGCTGGAGTTGTGGAGCGGCCTGGACTTCAGCCGCAAACACTTCAAGCTGGTGGTTTGAGCCTCCAAAGTATTGGGTGTTAAAGCTTCGCTGTCGAGATTGACTGATTCACTGGTCTTGCGGACGAGGCTTGTATCGTCTGGCCCAAGGCGACGGTGATAGTTGACGGGGGAAATTGGAATCCGACGCTCATTGCGCTGGGATGCGGCTAGTTCAATGCAAATAGCCATGCAACCCACGATATAGTTGCTATCGCTATGAACGCATTTCCCCATCGACACAGCTTTACACCCTCGGGAGCATAGCGTGAGGGTTCAAACGACCAGTAAAACGATGCGCCTATAAAACGATTGGAAACACGCACCGATTTATCGTTCAAATGCGCGGAAGCCATGAGTCCGGTTAGCCAATATGCAAAACCAAAAATAGCAGCTAGAACCACCAAGGCCAGTTTGACAGTCATTGTGCAGGCCCCTCATTCAGAATCAACGCGGAAAAATACACCGCCTCTTGCTGGCGCGCGATGTCCGCCCACTGGTACGGGCTGGCAAACTGGCGGGCCTGGGCGCCCAGTTGCTGCTGCAAATGGGCGTCGGCCAGCAGCTGATTGAGAACACGGGCCAACTGTGCGACATCCCGGGGGTCTTGAAGAATCAGCGCGTTCTGGCCAGCGCTGAGCAAGCCCGAAATTCCGCAATAGCCCGCGCTGCTCACCACCACCGGTAGGCCATGCGCCATGGCCTCCAGCACCACCATGGCAAAGGTGTCCTCCAGTGTGGGATGCACCAAGGCGTCGGCGGCCCGGTAGGCCAGCATCACGTCAGGCAGTGCGCCGAGGAAAAATACGCGCTTGCCTATGCCCGCAGCTTCTGCCTGCCGCGCATAGGCCGGGATGCTTGCGGCGCTTCCCACCACCGCCAAGACCACATCGTCAAGGAGGCTGGGCATGGCTTGCAACAAGGTGTCCAAGCCCTTCTTTTTATAGTCATTGCCGACAAACAGCAAACAACTGCCGGACGCAGGCAAGGCCAGTTGCTCGCGGGCGGCGCTTTTTTCGACGTCACTGGCTGCATCGGGCAGGTGCACGCCCGGTGTGATGATGCTTGTTATTGCCATGGAGGCGGGATAGGTTGCCGCCATGGTGGCGCCCAGGCTGGCCGAGGTGACCACCACGCGCCTGTCGGGTCTGGCCGCAAAGCGCATGCGCTCCAGCCACAGGTAGGCCAGCAAACGCGGGCTGGTGATCACCTTGAGCCAGCGCATGGCCCGCTTGAAGCCGGTACGGCCATGAAAGAGGTTGTGTTTGACCGGCAGCACATGCACGGTCTGCACCTGTCCGTGCCAGGTGTTCTCATGCGAGTGGACGATGTCAAAACCGCTGCGGGTGGCGCGCCAGGTGGCCCAGGCGTACCAGAGCTGGTTGACCCAGCGCGGCTTGCGCAGGGGCATGGGCACCTTGTGATACGTGACTCCGGGAAAGTCATGTTTGATCTGCTGTGCGAACACATGCACCTCATGGCGCTGCGCCAGCTGCTCAACCAGCGCAATCGAATACCGCTCTGCCCCGCCGCCGGTGGTCTCAAAGATGCGATTCAGGACGGCAATGCGCAAGCGCGGCGGCGGGCTCATGCGCGCTTCCGGTCTTCGTAGCCGGTCGCCACCTTGAGCCAGAAGACCGGCAGGCTGGTGGATCGCAACACCGGAACACGTGGCAACTCCAGCACGCCGCCTTGTACCCCACTGCGCCCGCGCCGAGTCGTAGTGACGGTGTGAAAGCCCGCTTGCTGCGCCATGGCGACATGTTCAGGCGCGTATTCGCCATACGGGTAGCAAAAATGCCTGACTGGCACACCCAGCAGCCCTTCCAGCGCCGCCCGGTCGCCTGTCATCTCCTGCAGGGCGGTGGCCGCGTCACTGCGCAGCAGGCGCACATGGTTTTGCGTGTGTGAACCGACCTCCTGCCCGCCGGCCACCCAAAGCCGCAGCTCATCGCCGGTCATCAGCGGTACCTGGGCAATGCCGATGTCGCTGTCCCAGACATTGGTTTGCCCCAGCAGATTGCTGACCACATAACAGGTGGATGAAAAGCCGTGGCGCACCAGCACCGGCAAAGCCTGGCTCAGGTTGTTCTGGTAACCGTCGTCAAAGGTGATGCCGACCACCTTGCCACTTCTTTCACCGCGCAGGTAAGGCAGCAGCGCACCCATGGACAGGCCCTGATAACCCATCAGCTTGAGCAAAGCCATCTGCCGCGCAAAGGATTGCGGCGCCACATACAGGCTGCGAAACGGCGCGCCTTTGGGTGGCGCCTCGCTGATCTGGTGGTAAACCAGAATCGGAATCGGGCGTTTCGGCTGGGCGCTCACAGCAGCACGATGTCGTATTGTTCCTGCGCCATGGCCGCTTCGGCCTGCAGGGAAATCGGCTTGCCGATGAAGTCACTGAGACCGGCCAGATGCTGGCTTTCCTCGTCCAGAAACAGCTCGATCACTTTCGGCGATGCAATCACCCTGAACTCCCTGGGATTGAACTGCCGCGCCTCGCGCAAGATTTCGCGCAGGATGTCATACCCAATGCTGCGCGCCGTCTTCACCACGCCCTTGCCCATGCAGGCGTTGCACGGCTCACACAGCTGATGCGCCAGCGACTCGCGCGTGCGCTTGCGTGTCATCTCCAGCAGGCCCAGCGCCGAAAAACCGTTAACGCTGGTTTTGATGCGGTCGCGCGCCAGCTGCTTCTGGAACTCGGCCAGCACCGCATCGCGGTGGCCGGCCTGCACCATATCAATAAAATCAACAATCACGATGCCGCCAAGGTTGCGCAGCCGCAGTTGCCGCGCAATCGCCTGCGAAGCTTCCAGGTTGGTCTTGAAAATGGTATCGTCAAAATTGCGCGCACCGACAAAACCGCCGGTGTTGACGTCCACAGTGGTCAGGGCTTCTGTCTGGTCAATGATCAGGTAGCCGCCGGACTTCAGGTCCACGCGGCGCCCCAGCGCCTTGGCAATTTCCTCGTCAATATTGAACAGATCAAAAATCGGCCGTTCACCAGAGTGCAGCTGTAGCCGCTGCAAGGTTGCCGGCATGAATTCGGTGGCAAACATCTTCAGCTTGTCATGCTGCTCACGCGAGTCGATGCGTATGCTCTGGGTGTTTTCCAGCACCATGTCACGCAGCACGCGCTGCAGCAGGCTCAGGTCCTGGTGCAGCACCGAGGTCGGCGGCAGCCGCAGGGCCGCGTCCTTGATACGCGCCCAGGTCTTGCGCAAGTAGGCGATGTCTTCGCCGAGTTCAGCATCGGTGGCGTCTTCACCGTTGGTCCGCAGGATGAAGCCGCCGCCCATGTCGGAGGCCAAAACCTGCAGCCGCTGGCGCAGGTCTTCACGCTGCGTGACCGGTATTTTTTGCGACACGCCGATGTGATTGTCCTGCGGCAAAAAAACCAGCAGGCGACCGGCAATGCTGACCTGTGCCGTCAGCCTGGCACCTTTGGTACCAATCGGGTCCTTGAGTACCTGCACCATCAGCGTCTGACCTTCAAACAGCTGTTTTTCAATGGGCTTGAGAGCCGCCGTATTGTCGGCATCGGCATGCCGGCTCGTGATGCTGCTCATCAGGTCTGCCACATGCAAAAACGCGGCACGGTCCAGGCCGATGTCGATAAACGCTGACTGCATGCCCGGCAGCACCCGCGCCACTTTGCCCAGATAGACATTGCCGACCAGCCCACGCTCCAGCGTGCGTTCGACGTGCAACTCCTGTACGGCGCCGTATTCGACCACCGCCACACGGGTTTCCTGGGGTGACCAGTTGATGAGGATATCTTGTTGCATGTTCTTGTCTCTGACTATATTTTCAGGCCGGCTGCGCGCAGCAGTTGTGCCGTTTCATGCAGGGGCAATCCCATGATGCCCGAATGGCTGCCGCTGATATGGCGGATAAACATGGCCACCCTGCCCTGTATCGCGTAAGCACCCGCTTTGCCCAAAGGCTCACCCGAGGCCACATAGGCGCGAATCTGCGCGCGGCTCATGGGCGCAAAGGTGACGCGCGAAACACTCAAGGCCTTTTGCCGCTTGCGACCGTGTTGTACAGCAACTGCGGTCAGCACGCGGTGCGTGGTGCCCGCCAGTTCATCCAGCATGCGCTCGGCATCGACTGCACCATCAGGTTTTCCGTAGATTCGGCGAGCCAGCGCAACAGTGGTGTCCGAGCACAACACAGGCGCAGACGGCAGGCCGCGCTGCTTCAGGCGCGCAACGGCGGCGTCCAGCTTCAGTTGCGTCACGCGCTGCACATAAGCGGTCGGCGATTCGCCAGCCAGCACCACTTCCAGCGCCTCGCTGTCTTCTTCGGCGCCGGGCAACAGCAGTTGGCAGGACACGCCCATTTGCTCCAGCAACTGCCGACGCCGCGGGCTTTGGGACGCAAGATAAATAAAGTCACTCACGCTTGTCAGCCAGCGGTAGTGACCATTACCCCGATTAACTCAGCAGGGGTTGCGGGTCCGGCTTCGCCGGCCCGCAGGCTGGCGGTTGCGGCTCCGAGCCCGCTTGAGCGGGCTGGGACAGCCGCCAGATGCGCTGCCTCCGGCAGCGTGGCGCCCTGCAAGGGCAGTACCCCCTCGGGGGGCAGAGAGTCACACGCAGTGAACGAACGTGGGGGCATTTATTCCCGATGATACGGATGGTTCACCGTGATGCTCCAGGCGCGGTACAGCTGCTCGATCAGCAGCACACGCACCATGGCATGCGGCAAGGTCAGGTCGGACAGGCGCAAACGCTCATGCGCGGCCTGCTTGAAGCCGGGGTCCAGCCCGTCCGGGCCGCCAATGATGATGGCGACGTCATCACCTTCAAGCTGCCAACCTGTGAGTTTTGTCGACAGCGCGACCGTGGTCACCGCCGTACCGCGTTCGTCCAGCGCCACAATGCGTGTGCCTTTGGGAATCACGGCTTCTATGCGCTGACGCTCGGCCGCCAGCAGAGTGTCCAGTGTTTTGGAGGCGCGCGGCTCGGTCTTGACGGCCTTGAGCTCGACTTTGAGCTCGGGCGGAAACCGTTTGGCGTAGTCGTCGTAGGCGGTCTGCGCCCAATCCGGCACCTTCTGGCCGACGGCGACAATCGTCAGCCTCATTTGCTCCGGGTCGTGGTTTTCTTCGCAGCGGGTTTTTTCGCTGCAGTTTTGGCAGCCACTTTTTTGGCCACTGCTTTTTTGGCGACGGGAATTTTGATGATGGGCGTTTTGGCCGCTGCTTTTTTCGCAGCGGTCTTGACTGCCGCCCGCACGGGTTTGGCTGCCGGCTCGGCGGCCGGCACAGCCGCATTGCGTTTGGCGGTCCAGTCGGTCATCTTGCCGACCCGGCCCACATAGGTACCGTCGTCGGTTCGTGGCACCACTTTCCGGGCTGCTGGTTTGGCGCCAGTCTTGCCCGACGAAGATTTGGCACCAGCGCGGGCCCTGGCGGGTGGGGATGCTTCTTCGGGGTCGGGTTTGGCCGCCTTGACCAGGGGCGCTGGCGCACCCAGCTTGAGCTTGACGGGCTTGTCGCCCCACAACTCTTCCAGGTGGTAATACTGGCGGATGGTGGGCTGCATGATATGAGCCACGGCGGCACCGCAATCAACGATGATCCACTCGCCGTTTTCCTCGCCCTCGATGCGCGGCTTGGCAAAACCGGCGTCGCGAACGGCGTCGCGTACGCTGGCGGCCAGCGCCTTGGTTTGCCGGTTCGACGTGCCCGAGGCAATGATCACGCGCTCGAACAGCGAGGTGATGTGTTCGGTATCAAACACCTGGATGTCCACCGCCTTCACGTCTTCCAGCCCATCAATGATGGCTCGCTGCAGTTTCTGGACGTCTTTTTTGGCAGCGGTGGTGTTGGCGGGGGTGGAGGTCATGCAGTAGGAGTTTCAATAAAAAAGATGGTTCGAATCAAGCCAAAAGATAGAGACGATGGCTCTCAATATAACGCGCAACGGCCTCAGGAACCAGCCGGGCAAGGCTTTGCGACGTCAAGGAGCCCGACGCAATCTGCCGCCGGATATCGGTAGCACTGACGGGCATCAGGGGCAGTTGCAGAGGCACCAATGGGTTCAGAAGCTCAATTTGACAGTCAAATCCGGCCTCAGCCCTTGCGGAGTCTCCGCGGTTTGCTATACAAATTATAGCTACACGAACAATGTCCTGCCAACGGTGCCAGGTTTGCAGCGCCGCGAGCTGGTCCTTTCCAATGATCAGGTAGAGCTGGGCACCTGGATTTTCGGCCTGCAGGGCCTCCAGCGTATCGATGGTAAAGCTCGGTCCGTCACGCTGGAGTTCCCGCTCGTCGACCACCACGCGCTGCATGCCGGCAAACGCCAGCCGGGTCATGGCCAGACGGTCTGCGGCGGCGCTGAGCGCTCTCGCCTTGTGCCAGGCCACGCCCGTGGGGACGATGTACAGGGCATCGAGTTGCAACTGCCTCACCGCCGCGGCGGCCAGCGCCACATGCGCCCGATGCGGCGGGTCAAAGGAGCCGCCGAACATGCCGATGCGCAGGACGCTCGCGGCCGCGCTGCTCAAAGCCAGTCCCGCCTGACCAAAAACCCGGTGTACAGCCGCTCTTCGGCAGAACCGGCTTCCACCGGGCGCTGGTACGACCAGGCTGCCAGCGGCGGCATCGACATCAAAATGGACTCGGTGCGCCCGCCCGATTGCAGGCCAAAGTGGGTGCCGCGGTCCCAGACCAGATTGAACTCCACATAACGGCCACGGCGATACAACTGGAAGTCCCGCTCACGCTCGCCGTAAACCGTGTCTTTGCGGCGTTCGACAATCGGCAGGTAGGCCGGCAGGAAGGCATTGGCGACCGATTGCATCATGGCCAGACCGCCCTCAAAGCCCAGTTCCTGGAAGTCGTCAAAAAACACGCCGCCTACACCGCGCTGCTCGTCGCGGTGCTTCAGGTAAAAGTATTCATCGCACCAGGTTTTGAAGCGCGGGTACTTGTCTTGGCCAAACGGCGCCAGTGCATCGCGGCAAGTCTGATGGAAGTGCCGTGCGTCCTCTTCAAAGCCGTAATACGGCGTCAGATCCATACCACCGCCAAACCAGTAAACAGTCGGTCCCGACGCCGGCGTGGCGGCGAGCATGCGCACATTCATGTGCACTGTCGGCACATAGGGGTTGCGCGGATGGAACACCAGCGACACGCCGAGGGCCTCAAATGGGGCGCCAGCCAGTTCAGGTCGATGCTGGGTCGCCGATGGTGGCAGGCGGGGACCGCGCACGTGCGAAAACCCGCAACCGGCACGCTCGAACACCTCGCCGCCTTCCAGAATCATGGTGATGCCATTGCCCTGCAAGGTTTCGCCAGGCGTTTTTTGCCATGGATCCGCGGCAAACACGCCGCCGTCAATCGCGGCAATGCTGGCGGTGACGCGCTGCTGCAGCTCCAGCAAATAGCTGCGGACATGTGAAGAGTCGGTCGTGGTCGTCATTTCACAATGGTATCGGCCTGCGGAGGGTCCGAATTGATCAAACGCACGGGGGCCGCGGCGGCAGCCCGAAAACCGTGAAAATCCCGAAGGGAAGCGGCCATGCGTTTGAGGTCGCGGTCTTCGTCGCCGCTGAGTCGCACGAAATCGCGAAAAACCAGGCGCTTGCGCGAGTAGTCCAGGCCAGCCAGTCCCACCGGTACATCGGCCTCCAGCGCCAGCCGGTAAAAACCACTGCGCCAGCCCGCCGTCAGGCGGCGTGTTCCTTCCGGCGACAGGGCCAGCCAGAAATACTGCCCAGCGGCCTTTTTCTGTTTCATCATGGCGGTCATCTGCCCAACCACGCCCTGGGGAGCCGAGCGTCTGACAGGCACACCGCCCAGCCAGCGCAGCCAGGAACCGAACAGCGGAATGCGAAACAGCGTGTCCTTGCCCCAGAACTGGACAGGAATGCCGAGCGCCCATTTCAGCAACACCGCGATGGGAAAATCCCAGTTCGAGGTATGCGGATAGACCAGAATCACGCCCTGCTGCGCCGGCAGGCCCTGAAAATCCATCTGCCAGCCGAGGATTCGAACCATCGCCCGGGCCACACCGCTCCCCCGGAACTGCACGGGATGCGGCGGCTGGAAATCCATGCCCATCAGGGCTTGATCGCCCGAAAACCGATGTCCTTGCGGTACTGCGCGCCATCGAAGGAAATGGACTTGGCTACCTCGTACGCCAGGTGCTGCGCCTCTTTCACCGAGCTGGCCAGCGCCGTGACACAGAGCACGCGGCCTCCGGAACTGACCACACTGCCTTTGGACCCATCCGCCGCACTGGCGGTTCCGGCGTGGAACACCACCACATCTTCAGGCGCAGCCGAGGGACTGACAGGCGGCAGGCCGGTGATCAGATCACCCTTGCGCGGCTGCAGCGGATAACCATGAGCAGCCATGACCACGCCCAGCGCCACGCGGCGGTCCCACTCCAGTTCGACTTCATCGAGCTTGCCCGAGGTCGCGGCCAGCATGACCTCAAACAGGTCCGATTTGAGCCGCAGCATGATGGGCTGGGTCTCGGGATCACCCATGCGGCAATTGAATTCCAGGGTCTTGACCTTGCCGTCGGGCGTGATCATCAGCCCGGCGTAGAGAAAGCCGGTAAACGGAATGCCGTCCTTTTCCATGCCCTTGATGGTCGGCAGGATGATCTCGCGCATGGCCCGGGCATGCACATCGGGCGTGACCACAGGCGCCGGCGAATAGGCGCCCATGCCGCCGGTGTTGGGCCCCTGGTCGCCGTCGAGCAGGCGCTTGTGGTCCTGGCTGGTCGCCATCACCGCCACATTTTTGCCGTCGCACATCACGATGAAGCTCGCTTCTTCGCCCTGCAAAAACTCCTCGATCACCACCCGCGCACCACCCGCGTTGTGGGTGACGCCCAGAGGGTTGAAGCTGGGGTCAGGCGCCAGCATGAATTCAATCGCTTCGTGCGCCTCGTGCAGGCTCATGGCCACTACCACACCCTTGCCCGCCGCCAGGCCATCGGCCTTGATGACAATCGGCGCGCTTTTTTCATCGACATAGGCGTGTGCAGCAGATGCATCGGTGAAAGTCTCATATTCGGCGGTCGGAATCCCGTGCCGCTTCATGAAGGCCTTGGAAAATGCCTTGGAGCTTTCAAGCTGAGCCGCCGCACGGGTCGGGCCAAACACCCGCAGACCATGGGCCCGGAACTCATCGACGATGCCTGCCGCCAGCGGCTGCTCGGGGCCAACAACTGTCAATGCTATCTTTTCTGTAGCTGCCCACGCACGCAGCGCCTGGACATCGGTGATGTTGATGTTCTCAAGCCGGGCGTCCAGCGCCGTCCCACCATTGCCCGGCGCCACATACACCGCCTGCACCTTGGGCGATTGCGCGAGCTTCCACGCCAGCGCGTGCTCACGGCCACCGCCGCCTACTACCAGGACTTTCATGCGAGAACTTTCATATGTATTTCCACGCAACAAGCGTGGGTGACCCCTCTTGACCAGCCAGGGCCGCGGAACCGGCTTCGCCGGGCCGCAGGCGCAGCGCCCCCTCGGGGGGCAGCGACGACACGAAGTGCGGAGCGTGGGGGCTCATGAAATTTCGGCGTTGTGAAACACATCCTGCGTGTCATCCAGATCTTCCAGCACGTCCAGCAGCTTCTGCATGGTGGCGGCCTCGCCGCCGTTCAATTCGATCATGTTGTCTGCGCGCATGGTGACTTCAGCCAGTTCGGCCTTCAGGCCCGCCGCTTCCAGCGCATGTTTGATCACTTCAAACTTCGCGTAGGGCGTCAGCACTTCAATTGCGCCGTCGTCGTGGGTGATGACGTCATCGGCACCGGCATCCAGTGCCACTTCCATGATCTTGTCCTCACTGGTGCCGGGGGCAAAAATCAGCTGGCCGCAATGTTTGAACTGGAAGGCCACCGAACCCTCGGTGCCCATGTGGCCGCCAAACTTGGCAAAGGCATGGCGCACCTCGGCCACGGTGCGCACCTTGTTGTCGGTCATGCAATCGACAATGATGGCCGCCCCTCCAACGCCATAACCCTCATAGCGGACTTCTTCGTAATGCACACCTTCCAGGCTGCCGGTCGCCTTGGCAATGCCGTATTTGACGTTTTCCAGCGGCATATTGGCCGCCTTGGCTTTTTCTGCCGCCAGGCGCAGCCGCGGG
>NZ_JAUXUP010000051.1 GCF_030680935.1 Polaromonas sp.
GATGCTGGCCTCGCGGCGCCGCATCAGGCCCAGTTCGTCAAATTCCCACTGCTCGTTGCCGTGGGAGCGGAACCAGAAACCGGCGTCGTCATGCCATTCGTACTCGAAACGCACCGAGATGCGGTTGCCGGTAAACGCCCAGAGTTCTTTCTTGAGCCGGTAGTCCAGCTCCTTGGCCCACTTGCGTTTGAGAAACTCGCGGATCATGGGCCGGCCCGAGAAGAAGTCGGCGCGGTTGCGCCAGACCGAGTCTTCGGTATAGGCCAGCGCCACGCGGTCGGGGTCGCAGCTGTTCCAGGCGTCTTCGGCCTTCTGCACTTTTTCTTTCGCGGTTTCCAGCGTGAAGGGCGGCAGCGGCGGGCGGGCTTGTTCCGTACTCATGCCACAGCTTTCAAAGTGACGGTGGGCGGTGTATCGGCCAAGGCGCCGCGGCCGGGTTCCACAGTCGGTGGGTGCGCCGGCGCCCGGCCGTGTGACAGGTCTTTGGAGCGCGCCACCAGAAAGTCGACCAGGTGGTTGCGCAGCGGGTAGTACTGCGGGTCGTGGTGTACGGTCGCGCGCTGGCGGTCGCGTGGCATGGTGTTGCGCACAATCTCGGCCACGCGGGCTTGCGGGCCATTGCTCATCAGCAGGATCTTGTCGGCCAGCAGCACGGCTTCGTCCACGTCGTGGGTGATCATGAAAACCGTTTGCTGCGTCTCGCGCACGATGGCCAGCAGCTCGTCCTGTATGGTGCCGCGTGTCAACGCGTCCAGTGCGCCAAAAGGTTCGTCGAGCAGCAGCATCTTGGGCTCAATCGCAAAGGCGCGCGCAATGCCCACACGTTGCTTCATGCCGCCCGACAGCGCCGAGGGTTTTTTGTCGATGGCGCCAGACAGGCCCACCAGGTCCACGTATTTCCTGACATGGGTGTCCACCTGCGCATTGCTCCAGTCGGGCCATTTGGAGCGCACCGCAAACGCAATGTTTTTGCGCACGGTGAGCCAGGGCATGAGCGCATGGCCCTGGAAGACGACGCCACGTTCCAGGCTGGGGCCGGCGACTTCGCGGCCGTCCATGAACACATGGCCGGCGCTGGCGCTTTCAAGCCCTGCCAGCACGTTGAGGATGGTGGTTTTGCCGCAGCCCGAGTGGCCGATGATGCAGACAAACTCGCCGCGCGCGATGTTGAAGTTGACTTCGTCAAACACCGGCTCCGTGGTGCCGGGGTAGGACTTGGCCAGGCCTTCGATTTGCAGAAACGGCCTGCTGTCATTCAGCATAGGTCACCCACTTCTGCAGCTGTGCAAACATCAGGTCCAGCAACATGCCCATCACGCCGATCACGACGATGGCAAAAATCACGTTGGTCAATGACAGGTTGTTCCATTCGTTCCAGACAAAGTAGCCAATGCCGGTGCCACCCACCAGCATCTCGGCAGCCACAATCACCAGCCAGGCGATGCCCATGGAGATGCGCATGCCCGTCAAAATGGTCGGCGCGGCGGCCGGCAGGATGACGAGGAAGGCCTTGCGCAGCGGCTTGACTTCCAGCGTCTTGGCAACGTTGAGCCATTCACGCTTGACAGCTGACACGCCAAAGGCTGTGTTGATCAGCATGGGCCAGACCGAGCAGATGAAGATCACAAAAATGCCGGACGCCGAGGAGTCCTTGATGGTGTACAGCGCCAGCGGCATCCAGGCCAGCGGCGAGATCGGTTTCAGTACCTGGATAAAGGGGTCCAGCGCGCGGCTCAGCAGCGGCGACATGCCGATCACAAACCCGAGCGGGATGGCGACCAGGCAGGCCAGCAGAAAACCCAGGCCGACGCGGGCCAGCGAGTAGCCAAGCTGTATGCCGATGCCCTTGTCGTTGGGACCGTTGTCGTAAAACGGGTCAGACAGTTGCTTCCAGGCTGTCTGGCCCATCTGCAGCGGCGTCGGAAAACCGCCGGCCTTGGCCGCGCCGGGGTCCTTGCCCATCATCTTCTGGTATTCGATCTGCTCGGAGGTCATGCCGCTGACATTGCCACCGGTGCTGGCAGGCGATGCCGTCGCCGCATACCAGGCGGCGATGAAGACCACGAAGAGCACGGCGGAGACGATGCCTGCGCGAAAGCCCAGTGTTTTGAAAAGGTTCATGGGACGCTTCAAGCCATCTTGTTGATCGCGAAGCTATTGGCGTAGGCATCCGCCTTGGCCGCGTCGAACTCCTTGCCCATGATCTTGAATTTCGGATACGCGCCTTCGGGGGCGGCCTGGCCAAGTTCCTTCATGTACTTCTTCGCGTCGGTCAGCAAAAACACCTTTTCGGCGATCTGCTTGTAGTTGATATCGCCCTTGACGTAGCCCCAGCGCTTCATCTGCGTGAGCATCCACACCGCCATCGACTGCCACGGAATCGGGTCGAAGTCGGCGCGGTCCGGCACGGTCTTGATGTTGCCCAGGCCGTCGGCAAAGCGGCCGGTCAGCACCTGTGCCACCACGGTTTCCGGCTGGTTCAGGTAGGCCTGTGGCGAGATCACCTTGGCGATCAGCTCGCGGTTTTTCGGGTCGCGCGCCATGGCGGCGGCCGTCAGCACCGAGCGGTACAGCGCGGCAAAGGTATTGGGGTTCTTCTGGATGAATTCGGTCGAGGTGCCAAAGGCGCAGCAGGGGTGGCCGTTCCACAGGTCTTTGGTCAGGATGTGCAGGAAGCCGATTTCTTCGTACACCGCGCGCTGGTTGAACGGGTCAGGGCCAAGGTAGCCGTCGATGTTGCCGGCGCGCAGGTTGGCCACCATTTCAGGCGGCGGCACCACGCGGATCTGGATGTCGGTGTCGGGGTTCAGGCCGGCTTCGGCCACGTAGTAGCGCAGCAGAAAGTTGTGCATGCTGAACTCGAAAGGAACGGCAAACTTGAAGCCCTTCCACATCTTCGGGTCGCGCTTGTCCTTGTGCTTGTTGGCCAGCGTGATGGCCTGGCCATTGGTGTTCTGGATGGTCGCCACATTCATGGGCACCGGGTTGGAGCCCACGCCCATGGACATGGCCAGCGGCATGGGGCTCAGGAAATGCGTAGCGTCGTATTCCTTGTTGATCATCTTGTCGCGGATCAGCGCCCAGCCGGCCGTCTTGACGACTTCAACATTGAGACCTTCCTTGCTGTAAAAGCCCAGCGGGTGCGCCATGATCAGTGGCGTGGCGCAGGTGATGGGGATGAAGCCGATTTTGAGGTTGGTTTTTTCCAGCTTGCCTTTGTCTTGCGCCATGGCCTGCATGGTGCCCACTGGCAGCACGCTGGCAATGGCGGCCATGGCCGTGCCCTTGCCGACGGCGCGCAGGAAGCGGCGGCGCACTTCGTCTTGCGGAAACAGGGCCTTGACCAGCGTGGCTTCAATGAAGTCGTTGGAGTAACTCTCAAACTCGCTGCTCATGCTGCGCCGGCGCAGCTCGGCGGTGGCGCCGTCGGCGTTCAGCTCGGCGTGGTGGTCGGCCGGGCTGTGGTCACCGCCGCAGCTGCACTTGAGCATCAGGGGCCGGTCGGCGTCGTAGGGTGAGAAGCGGTCAGACATGGCGTGCACCTTTCAATTGAAGATGCGGCTACCTTGCAAGGTGCGCGCCACTTTGAGCCAGGGCGACGGGCGGCGCTGCATATCGCGCTGGCCTACATGACGGCGTGTAGGGCGGGCACTACAAAAGCGGCGTCCAACCCTGGGTTTCAGCTGCCTGCAGGGCTTTTGGCGTGGCGCTCGGCATACAGCGCCAGTTCTACGTCGTTCTTGGCGCCAGTTTTTTCAAGGATGCGCTGGCGGTAGGTGCTGACCGTGTTGGACGCCAGGCCAAGCTGTGCACCAATTTCGCCCACAGACCTGCCGGCCGTCAGCAGCCGGAAGACCTGATGCTCGCGGTGCGACAGGGCTTCGGTGCCGCCCGAACCCCTGGATACGGCACTGGCCAGCGCCTCGGCGGTGACGGCCGAGACATACATGCCGCCGCTGGCTACCTTGCGCACCGCAGCAATCATGTCGTCGGGGTGGGCGCTTTTGTTGAGGTAGCCAGCCGCCCCCAGCTTGATGCAGCGCACCGCGTATTGCTTTTCGGGGTAGGTGCTGAGCATCAGCACCGGCAGCAGCGGCCAGGCCTTTTTAAGCGCCTGCAGCACGTCCATGCCGTCCCGGCCCGGCAGCGCGATGTCGAGCAGCACGGCGGCCAGTCCGGCGTGGCCGCCCAGCGCCTCGACCTTGTCCAGAATGTCGGGGCCGGTCTCGGCCTCGGCCACCACTTCAATGTCTGGCGCGTCGGCCAGCACCTGCTTGAGGCCTTCGCGCACGATGCGGTGGTCGTCGCCGATCAGGATCTTGATACTTGTCATAGCTTGATTTGCTATGAATTCAGGAGCTGGATACGCAGGTGGAACAAGGACCCAAGCCCGATTTGGCTTGTAATCTCCAGCGTACCGCCCAAATGCCGCGCGCGCTCACGCATCCCCATCACACCGTAGGCGTTGGCTGCTTCAAAGGCCTCTGGCGCGGCGCCCCGGCCGTTGTCCTGCACGCGGATGTTGATGTGTGTGGCCGTGGCCTGAATGGTGATGGCCACCTGGCTGGCCTGCGCGTGCCGGCCCACGTTGCTGAGCATTTCCTGGAAGATGCGAAAAATCGCGATGGCTTGCGGCTCTGGCAGGGTGGCGGCTTCGCTGACGTCCATCTGCCAGTCCAGCGCCAGCTCGGCCGACTGCACAAACTCGTGCGCCTGCCAGTCCAGCGCGGCCCACAGGCCCTGGTGGTCCAGGATGCTGGGGCGCAGGTCGGTGATGATGCGGCCCACGTTGTCGACTGCGGTCTCTATCAGCAGGCCCATGTTCTGGCACTTGCTGCGCATGGTGTCGCGCATGGTTTGCGCTGCCACTGGCTCGCGCTGCTGCTGCTCCGAGACGGCAGGCGACGATCCAAGATCCTGCAAGCGTTTGTCCAGCCAGCCGACGTCCATCTTCAGTGCCACCAGCAGGCTGCCCAGCTCGTCATGGACCTCGCGTGCAATCCGGGTGCGCTCTTCCTCGCGCACGCTGTGGGTGTAGGCCGAGAGTTCGCGCAGCTGCTGCAGCGCTTCAGACAGGGCCAGCGTGCGCTCACTGACGCGCTGCTCCAGTACCGCATGGGCCTGGCGCAGCGCGTCTTCAGCCTGGCGCCGTGCCGAGATATCCACAAAGGTGACCACCGCGCCTTGCACCACGCCGCCGTCGACGATGGGGTAAGACGAATATTCGACGGCGAAGGCGCTGCCGTTTTTGCGCCAGAACAGCTCGGTGTCTATGCGGCAGGGCAGCGCCGTGCGGAAGGCGTTGAAGATGGGGCACAGATGTTCGGGGTAATGCGCGCCGTCGGCGTGGCTGTGATGCGCCAGCTCATGCATGTTTTTGCCCAGCACCTCGGCCGGCGAAAAGCCCAGTTGTTCAGCCCCGGCGCGGTTGATGAAGGTGCAGCAGCCGTCCATGTCGATGCCAAAAATGCCTTCGCCGGTGGACTCCAGCAGTTGCGACAGCTTGTCGCGCCAGATTGGCTGGTCTGCGCCAGGCAGGTGCGCGGACGGGGACAGCGAGGCGGTTTCGGCATACATACCGGGCACTCAGCAAACATCGTGCCCAGCTTGGTGCGCCCTGGCTCTGCCTGGCTGCGCCAAATCGGTGCGCAAGCGCGTCGCGGCGCCGGCTTGCCCCAAAACGGCCTGTTTTTTTGAATGCCTGTAAAGTCAAAGGCTCTCCTTTCCCTACAAGACCATGGCGCCGGCTTCCAATTTCCGCATTTATTTGACCCATTGCCTGGCGGGCGCCTGTCTGCTGCTGGCGGCGTGCAACCCGGCTTTTAACTGGCGTGAAGTGCGACCTGACAACACCGCCCTGAGTTTGCTGCTGCCCTGCAAGCCCGACAAGGCCACACGCAACGTGCCGCTGGGCGGGCAGCAGACCGAGCTGGCCATGCTGGGCTGCGACACGGGCGGCGCCACATTTGCCCTTGCTGTGGCCACGGTGCCAGACACTAGCCAGCTGGCTGCACTGCTGGCCGGCTGGCGCGCGGCCACGCTGGTCAACATGAAGGCCACCGGCACAGGCCAGGCAACGCCGCTGAAAGTACCCGGCGCTTCGGTGCTGCCGCCGCCCGCGCTGGTGCGTGCCGAAGGCCGGCGCGCTGACGGCAGCGGGGTGCAAAGCCAGGCCGCGTATTTTGCACACGGCGGGCAAATATTCCAGGCCGTGATTTACGCCGACAAAATTTCGCCCGAGGTGAGCGAAACCTTTTTCTCCAGCTTCAAACTGGACAGCGGGAGCGCCCGGCCGTGAGCGCGGTGCAGCCCACGGCGCCGACGACCGCCCCCTTGCTGCGGGCCGGGCTGCTTCCCCGCAAGGCTGCGATTGTGGTGTTTCTTGCGTTTGCAGCGGCCTACTTCTGTTCAACGCTGGTACGCGCCATCACCGCCACGCTGGCACCGGTGCTGACGCAGGAGTTCTCCTTGCACGCGCGGGATCTGGGCTTGCTGGCGGGCGGCTACTTTCTGGGTTTTGCCGCCACGCAGTTACCGCTGGGCGCCTGGCTGGACCGGCATGGCCCCAAACGCGTGATCCTTTGCTTTTTGAGTCTGGCCGTGCTGGCCTGCCTGGCTTTTTCGGCGGCCACCAGTTTCACCTCGCTGCTGATCGCGCGGGTGCTGCTGGGCATGGGTGTCAGCGCCTGCCTGATGGCGCCGCTGACCGGTTACCGCCGATGGTTTGACGCGGGCACCCTGCTGCGTTCCAACTCGTGGATGCTGATGACCGGCTCGCTGGGCATGCTGGCCTCTACCCTGCCGGTGCAGTGGCTGATGCCGCTGACCGGCTGGCGCCCGCTGTTCTGGATTCTGGCGGGGCTGATCCTGTTGTCGATGCTGGCGATTGCATGGGTGGTTCCTTCATGGAAAGACCGGCCTCCCAGCTCCGGCAAAGGGGATTCCGGTCATCCTGAGCCTGTCGAAGGACCTTCCCCCGAGGGGGCTGAATTTGCCGGGGCTGGCCCTTCGCTGCGTGCGTCGGCGTCAGCCCAAGTTGCGGCCGCACCAGCGCAGCAATCCAGCTACAGCCAGGTCTGGCGCAGCCGCTATTTCCAGCGAATGGCGCCGCTGGCTTTTCTTTATTACGGCGGCGTGATTGCCATCCAGACCCTGTGGGCCGGACCGTGGATGATTCGTGTGGCGGGCCACACCCCGCTGGAGGCGGCCACCGGGCTGTTCTGGATCAATGCCGCCATGTTGCTCACCTTCTGGTGCTGGGGGCTGGCCAATCCGTGGTTGTCGCAGCATGGCTGGAACGCCAACCGCCTGATCTCCTGGGGGGTGCCGGTCAGCATCATGGTGCTGGCGGTGAACATCCTGGCCGGACCGGCCACCGGCTGGGCTGGCTGGGCCGTGTTTTGCATGAGCGCCAGCGTGATGGGACTGGCCCAGCCGGCCGTGGGCATGGCGTTTCCGTCGGCGCTGGCAGGGCGCGCGCTTTCTGGCTACAACCTGGTGATTTTTGCCGGCGTGTTTGTCATGCAGTGGGGCATTGGCCTGTTGATTGATGTTTTCCGGGCCACGGGGCTGACAGAGATTGCCAGCTTTCAGGCGGCGATGGCGGTCTTCCTGTGTTGTTGTCTTGCATCGTATGCTTGCTTCCTCGGCGTCAAAGCAGACCCCACCCGCGATAATCCACCCCAATGAACGGCATCCTCATCATCGCCCACGCGCCTCTGGCTTCCGCCCTGCGGCAATGCGTTTTGCATGTTTTCCCCGACAACCCGGCCAGTGTGGCCGCGCTGGACGTGCAGCCCAACATGCCACCGGAAGAAACCCTGGCGCAGGCGCGCATCGTGTTTGCGCAGATGGGGACGTCCCACGCACTGGTGCTGGCCGACGTGTTTGGCGCCACGCCCTGCAATGTGGCGCAAAAGCTGGTGGACGGTGTGCATTCCAAACTGATCACCGGCGTTAACCTGCCCATGCTGCTGCGCACTGTGTCTTACCGGCATGAGCCGCTGGAGGCGCTGGTGGCACGTGCAGTGATGGGCGGAACACAGGGTGTGATGCAGGTGGCCATCACCGCACCGCAAAATCAGGCTAAAAGAAAACATGATCAAGACCAGCACGACCATCAGCAATAAATTGGGCCTGCACGCCCGGGCATCGGCCAAACTCACCAAACTGGCGGGCAGCTTCGGCTGTGAGGTCTGGATTGCCAAGGGCGAGCGCCGCGTCAACGCCAAAAGCATCATGGGCGTGATGATGCTGGCCGCAGGCATAGGCAGCACGGTCGAGCTAGAGACCGATGGGGCGGACGAGCAGAAGGCAATGGACGCATTGCTGGCGCTGATTCACGACAAGTTTGGGGAGGGTGAGTGATATTGCCCCCACGGTCGCTCACTGCGTGTAGCTTCCTGCCCCCCGAGGGGGCCGCTGCGCCTGCGGGCTGGCAAAGCCAGACCCGCGGCCCCTGCTGGCCTGGGGAGATGCCACTGCGGGGATCAAGTGACTTTTAGCGTCCACGGCCTGGCTGTCTCGCGTGGCATCGCGATTGGCCGAGCCGTGCTGGTGGCGTCAAGCCGGGCCGATGTGGCGCATTACTTCATTGACGCGGACAAGACGGTTGAGGAAATCCAGCGCGTGCGTGTGGCGCGTGATGCGGTGGCAGAAGAAATTGCGCGGGTACAGCGCGACTTGCCCAAGGATGCGCCGCATGAGCTGTCGGCGCTGCTGGATGTGCACCTGATGCTGCTGCAGGACGAACAACTGAGCGATGGTGTCAAACACTGGATCACCGACCGCCTCTACAACGCCGAGTGGGCGCTGACCACCCAGTACGAGGTCATCGCGCGCCAGTTCGACGAGATGGAAGACGAGTACCTGCGTGAACGCAAGGCCGATCTGGAGCAGGTGGTCGAGCGCATTCTGGGCTTCATGAAGGGCGTGGCTTCGCCGGTGTTTCCGGCCGCGCAGGCGGCCAGCCGCCAGCCGCGCCAGCAGGACCTGCTGCTGGACGACACCATGGATGTGCCGCTGGTGCTGATTGCGCACGACATCTCGCCGGCCGACATGCTGCAGTTCAAGCAAAGCCTGTTTGTTGGCTTTGCGACCGACGTGGGTGGCAAGACATCACACACCGCCATCGTGGCGCGCAGCCTGGACATTCCGGCGGTGGTGGGTGCGCGCAGCGCCAGCCAGCTGATCGAGCAGGACGACTGGGTCATCATTGACGGCGACTCTGGCGTGTTGATCGTCGATCCTTCGCCCATCATCCTGGCCGAGTATGGCTTCAAGCAGCGCCAGGGCGAGCTGGAGCGCCAGCGCCTGAACCGCCTGAAACACACACCGGCGCTGACGATTGACGGCCAGAAGGTGGAGCTGCTGGCCAATATTGAAATGCCCGACGACACGGCGGGTGCGGTGGCGGTGGGCGCGGTCGGTGTGGGCCTGTTTCGCAGTGAATTTTTGTTCATGGGCCGCACCGGCAAACTGCCCGATGAGCAGGAGCAGTACCTGGCCTACCGCAAGGCCGTTGAAGGCATGCAGGGGCTGCCGGTGACGATTCGCACGGTGGATATCGGCTCTGACAAACCGCTGGACCGGCTGGCCGGGAAGGCGCAGGACGGGCAGCTGAACCCGGCGCTGGGCCTGCGCGCCATCCGCTGGAGCCTGGCCGACCCGCCCATGTTTTTGACACAGCTGCGCGCAATCCTGCGCGCGGCGGTGCATGGCCAGGTGAATCTGCTGGTGCCCATGCTGGCCCATGCGAGCGAGATCCGCCAGACCTTGTCGCTGCTGGACCATGCGCGCGCCGAGCTGGACAACAAAGGCATCGCGTATGGACCGGTGCAGCTGGGCGCGATGATAGAGATTCCGGCCGCGGCGCTGACGGTCAAGCTGTTCCTGAAGTACTTTGACTTCCTGTCGATAGGCACCAATGATCTGATCCAGTACACGCTGGCGATTGACCGGGCCGACGAAGCGGTGTCGCACCTGTATGACCCTTGCCACCCGGCGGTGCTGCGCCTGATTGCCGACACCATTGCCGAGTGCAAGGCCCAGGGCAAGGGGGTCAGCGTCTGCGGCGAGATGGCCGGTGATGTAGGCATGACGCGGCTGCTGCTGGGCCTGGGGCTGCGCAGCTTTTCCATGCACCCCTCGCAAATCCTGGCCGTCAAGCAGCAAGTGCTGCGCGCCGATGCCAGCAAGCTGCAGCGCTGGGCCCAGGACGTGTTGGCCAGCGAAGAGCCGTCGGCTTTGCTCTCACCCTGATTGCTATTGAAATGGTAGCTGTTTGCGCAGGTGGGGTAAGGGTTGGGGGGTGGATTTTGTTCTTGGTCCTTTGCCATTTCGGACCTTGAGCCGGGATCCATCTTCGCTTCCTCGTTGCCTTTAGGTGTGCCAGCTAGCCGGGGGTTGCCCGGCGGCAAGTAACTTTCTTTTGCGTCGCTGTATGGACAGGAGACATGGGAAACAGGTGTGCGAGGACATAGGAAACACTTCTTGCTTGCGATCAACGCAAGGAGAGGCCCATGCCCTGGCAACCGA
>NZ_JAUXUP010000053.1 GCF_030680935.1 Polaromonas sp.
GCCCAGCCCATCGGCCTGCTGTTGTAAAGCTCACTGGCAATTAAGCAGCGAGTGCGAAACGTTCGTCGTTTGCAGTTAGTTTGTTTGAATCAGTTTTACGAGCACACTCAGCTCGACATGCACCACACCGCGTCCGAACCCGCGTCGAAACCAATGCAGCCCCAAGCGAGCTAGTTTAAGGCATTCGCAAAAAATTCAAGAGCTTCCAGATGGCATCCGGTGAAACAGCCGTGGCATCGGCCTTCCAGCCCCCGGTATCCGCGGCAAGCCCGAGGTAGCCGTAAGCCGCTGCGACGGTCGGCATGCCAGCAGCGCGTCCAGCCACAATGTCGCGCTCGTCGTCTCCGACGTACACACAGCGGCCCGGCGGCAGCCCGAGTAGTCGCGCCGCCTCCAGTAACGGCGCCGGGTGCGGCTTGGCGTGGGGCGTTGTATCACCGCTCACAATGGCTTTCGCTGTCTTGAACAAGGGCATCTGACGCGTCAGGGGCAAGGTGAAACGCTCGGATTTGTTCGTCACCACGCCCCATTTCAGCCCTGCTCCGTCAATTTGAGCGATCAATTCGGCCACACCTTCAAAGGCGTTGGTGCGCTCTGTCAGGCAGGCTTCGTAGTTCGCGAAAAACTCTTCTTTCAGGGCGCCAAAATCAGCATGCTCAGGCGTCAGGCCAAAAGCCACGCCGAGCATGCCCCTGGCACCGGCACCAGCCATCGGCCTGTAATCGGCCAGTGGAAGCGGCGCCAGCCCCCTGTCGGTGCGCATCTTGTCGGCGGCGGCCCCCAGGTCGGGCGCACTGTCAATCAGCGTGCCGTCCAGATCAAACAGCACGGCCTCAATATCGTCAAACATCGGATGCAGAACCTCAGGTTTTTTGGGTGGCCAGCATGTAGTTGACACTGGTGTCGCCGCTCAGCCAGTAATGGCGCGTCAAGGGGTTGTATTCCATGCCCCGGGTCTGTGACAAAGCCAGCCCGGTGCTGCGGCAGTAGCCAGCCAGTTCGCTGGGTTTGATGAATTTGGCGTATTCGTGTGTGCCGCGCGGCAACAGGTTCAGCACGTATTCAGCACCCACCACCGCAAACAGGAAAGCCTTGGCATTGCGGTTGATGGTGGAGAAAAACACATGTCCACCCGGTTTGACCAGGGTCGAGCAGGCCCGCACCACCGAGGCAGGGTCTGGCACATGCTCCAGCATTTCCATGCAGGTCACTACATCAAACCCGCCCGGCTCCTCCAGTGCCAGGGTCTCGGCGCTGACTTCGCGGTACTCAACCCCCTGGGTTCCAGCCTCAAGCGCATGCAACTGGGCCACTTTCAGTGCCTTGGTCGCCAGGTCAATACCCAGCACCTGCGCGCCGCGTCTTGCCATGGAGTCGGCCAAAATGCCGCCGCCGCAGCCTATGTCCAGTACCCGTTTGCCCTGGATCGGCACCAGGCCTTCTATCCAGCCCAGACGCAGCGGATTGATCTGGTGCAGCGGCCGGAACTCGCTTTCCATATCCCACCAGCGATGTGCCAGATCAGAAAATTTGGCCAGTTCGGCAGGGTCGGCGTTTTCAGTGGTTTGCATGGAATGATTATCGTCCGGACATAAAAAAACCGCGCCGTAGCGCGGTTTTTCAAGCGATCCGCGGGGGATTACTTGTTGGCGCGGGTACCAACCACTTCGATTTCCACGCGACGGTTCTTGGCGCGGCCTTCGCTGGTCTTGTTGTCAGCAACTGGCTGTTTCTCGCCTTTGCCTTCGGTGTAAACGCGGTTTTTCTCGATGCCTTTGGACACCAGATAAGCCTTGACAGACTCAGAGCGGGCAACCGACAGCTTCTGGTTGTAGGAATCGCTGCCGACCGAGTCAGTGTGACCCACGGCAATGATGACTTCCAGATTGATGCCCTTGATTTTGCCGACCAGGTCGTCAAGCTTGGCTTTGCCTTCAGGCTTGAGCACAGACTTGTCAAAATCGAAGAACGCGTCAGCGGCGTAAGTTACCTTGGTAGCTGCAGGAGGAGCAACAGGTGCTGGTGCAGGCGCAGGACGCGGTGCAGGAGCAACGGCCGCAGGTGCAGGAGCAGGAGCTACGGGAACAATAGCGCCATCGCAGCCTGGAGCAGCAGTAGCCGGCGTCCAGACGCTGTTACGCCAGCAGTATTCGTTGGTACCGTTTTTCCAGACCAGCTCATTGGTGCCGTTTTTCCAGTTGTCGATTGTTTGTGCACCAGCGGCGGTTGCAAGCGCTGCGGAAGCAAACAACATTGCCACTTTGTTGAGTTTCTTCATGGTTCTCCTCTAGAGAAAAGCCGCAGACTGGCTGCGAATTAAATGCACGCCGTGAGTGACCATCACTCAAAGCGTTACAGTTATTGTGCCATAGCTACTTCGCTGTTCCAGTGCGCTATCGGCTTCGTCCGACACAGAAATGGATAAACCACTGTTTTTTGTTGCGGGCTTGCCACACCCCGATCAAGGGCTACACAGGCCTTAAAATCAGCTGGCTACACCTCCCGCGCGTCGAAAAATCCAATTCAGGCCCCTCATGACCCAGTTTGCAAAAGAAACCCTGCCCATCAGTCTTGAGGAGGAAATGCGGCGGAGCTACCTCGACTACGCAATGAGCGTGATTGTCGGGCGTGCCTTGCCAGACGCCCGCGATGGTCTCAAGCCAGTACACAGGCGCGTGTTGTTTGCCATGCACGAGTTGAACAACGACTGGAACCGCCCCTACAAAAAATCGGCCCGTATCGTGGGTGACGTGATCGGCAAATACCACCCGCACGGCGACCAGTCGGTTTATGACGCGATTGTCCGCATGGCCCAGGACTTTTCACTGCGCCACATGCTGGTCGATGGTCAGGGCAACTTCGGCTCGGTCGATGGCGACAACGCAGCGGCGATGCGTTACACCGAGATCCGCCTGGCCAAAATCGCCCAGGAAATGCTGGCTGACATTGACAAGGAAACCGTTGATTTCGGTCCCAACTACGACGGCAGCGAAAAGGAACCTCTGGTTCTGCCCTCGCGCATTCCCAACCTGCTGGTCAACGGCTCCGGCGGTATCGCCGTGGGCATGGCCACCAACATACCGCCGCACAACCTCAATGAAGTAGTTGACGCCTGCCTGCACCTGTTGAAGAACCCGCAGGCCACTATTGACGAGTTGATGGAGATCATCCCGGCGCCCGACTTCCCCACTGCCGGCATTATTTACGGCATCAACGGTGTCAAGGACGGTTACCGCACTGGCCGCGGCAAGGTGGTTATGCGGGCGCGCTGCCACTTCGAGGACATCGACAAGGGCCAGCGCCAGTCCATCATCGTTGACGAGCTGCCTTACCAGGTCAACAAAAAGACGCTGCAGGAGCGCATGGCCGAGCTGGTCCATGAGAAAAAAATCGAGGGTATCAGCCATATCCAGGACGAAAGCGACAAGTCCGGCATGCGCCTGGTGATTGAGCTCAAGCGCGGCGAAGTGCCCGAGGTGGTGCTCAACAACCTGTACAAACAAACCCAACTGCAGGATACCTTCGGCATCAACATGGTGGCGCTGGTCAACGGCCAGCCCAAGTTGTGTAACCTGAAGGACCTGATCCAGGTCTTCCTGTCACACCGCCGGGAGGTGGTCACACGCCGCACGGTCTTCACCCTGCGCAAGGCACGGGAGCGTGGCCATGTGCTCGAAGGCCTGGCCATCGCGCTGGCCAATATTGATGACTTCATTGCCATCATCCGCAACGCGCCGACCCCGCCGATCGCAAAGGCAGAGCTGATGCAGCGCCCGTGGGACAGCAGCCTGGTGCGCGAAATGCTGACGCGAACCCGCGCCGACGGTGGAGTGGTCAATGCCGACGACTACCGTCCCGACGGCCTGGAATTAAGCTATGGCATGGGCAGCGATGGCCTGTACCGGTTGTCGGATACGCAAGCCCAGGAAATCCTGCAAATGCGCCTGCAGCGCCTGACCGGCCTGGAGCAGGACAAGATCGTCGCCGAGTACAAGGAAGTCATGGCGGAAATCGACGACCTGCTCGACATCCTGGCGCGCCCCGAACGGGTCTCGACCATCATCGGCGAAGAACTTTCGGTCATCCGCCAGGAATTCGGCCAGACCAAGCTTGGCGCGCGCCGCAGCCACATCGAGCACAGCTCGTTTGACCTCAGCACAGAAGACCTGATCACACCAACCGACATGGTGGTCACCCTGTCGCACACGGGTTACATCAAAAGCCAGCCGCTGTCCGAATACCGCGCGCAAAAACGAGGAGGCCGCGGCAAGCTGGCGACGGCCACCAAGGAAGACGACTGGGTGGATCAGCTCTTCATCGCCAACACGCACGACTACATTTTGTGTTTTTCCAACCGGGGCCGGCTCTACTGGCTCAAGGTGTGGGAAGTTCCGGCAGGGTCACGTGGCTCGCGCGGCCGCCCCATCGTCAACATGTTCCCGCTGCAGGAAGGGGAAAAGATCACCGTGGTGCTGCCCCTGACCGGAGAAAAGCGAACCTTTCCGGCGGATCAGTATGTGTTCATGGCGACCAGCATGGGCACGGTCAAAAAAACCCCGCTGGAAGACTTCAGCAACCCGCGCAAGGCCGGCATCATCGCCGTTGACCTCGACGACGGTGATTACCTGATCGGCGCAGCGCTGACTGATGGAAAACATGACGTGATGCTGTTCTCCGACGGCGGCAAGGCCGTGCGTTTCGATGAAAACGACGTGCGCCCCATGGGCCGCAACGCACGCGGTGTGCGTGGCATGATGCTCGACGATGGTCAGGGCGTAATCGCCATGCTGGTAGCAGAAGACGAGCAGCAAAGCGTCTTGACCGCCACCCAGAACGGTTTTGGCAAACGCACCTCCATCCAGGAATACACGCGACATGGCCGCGGCACCAAGGGCATGATCGCGATCCAGCAAAGTGAGCGCAACGGCAAGGTTGTCGCAGCCACCCTCGTGCACGTGGACGACGAAATCATGCTGATCACCGACAAGGGTGTGCTGGTGCGCACCCGGGTCAGCGAAATACGCGAGATGGGACGCGCCACCCAGGGCGTAACCCTGATCGGCCTGGACGAAGGCTCGCAGCTGAGCGGCCTGCAGCGCATCGTCGAAAACGATGCCACCCTGGACGACAATGAACCCGACACTGATTCAGGCACTTCTGCCTCCAACCCGGAAACCAATTGATGAATAAAACACTGACCACACTGCTGCTTGCTGCCTGCACTTTTTCGTCCGGCCTTCAGGCCCAGCCCGCGGATCCAAAACTCGAATGGGCGACCCGCCTGGTGGCCCTGCAGCAAGGCCCCGACCTGGACAGCCTGGTCGAGCAACTCGCCACCAGCGCGTCGCAGGACCTGATCGGCAGCTGGGAGCCGCGGCTGGAGATCATCACCCCTGCGGCCAAACAGGCCAAGGTGGCGGAAGAGATCAACGCCGAGATCATCAAATTCGCAACCGATGCCAACAAAATCATTGCCAGCAAGGTCGCTCAAGTCAGCCGCGATGCGCTGGTGCCGGCGTACATGGACCGCTTCACTCTGGACGAGCTCAAGCAGTTGACGGCATTTTTTGAGTCACCTGCCGTCAAAAAATACAAGGCGACAACGCCCGCCCTGGTGAATGTTTTTGTACAGAAATTGATCGAGAGCTCCAGAGGCGAGATACAAACGCGCGCGAAGCAGTTTGACGAAGTCGCCGGCAAAATTGCCGGGCCTTTACCCGCAGCCAAGCCGCCCGTTGCAACGCCGGCAAAACCTGCCAAAAAATGAGGGCTGACCCGCGCCCTGTGCCGATATCCACGCGGCAATCCGCCTCGACGCGTCTGCTGCCATTTCCGACGGCTCGTTCATGACCCAGGATCTGCAACAGTTCCGGCAACAGATTGATTGGGTGGACCAGCAGCTGCTGGCACTGCTCAATCAACGGGCAGCCCTGGCCAATGAAGTCGGCGAGCTCAAGCGCCGGGACGGCTCGCCCGTTTTCAGGCCAGAGCGCGAAGCGCAGGTCATTCAGGGCCTGCAGGCGGCCAACGTCGGGCCACTCAAAAGCGACAGCATCTCCCACATCTGGCGTGAAGTCATGTCGGCCTGTCGGGCGCTCGAGGCCCCGCAGCGGGTGGCCTATCTGGGCCCGGCCGGCACTTTCAGCGAGCAAGCCGCTGTGCAGTTTTTCGGTTCCAGCATCGAACACCAGCCCTGCGCCAGTTTTGACGAGGTCTTTCGCGCCGCCACGGCAGGCACTGCCCAGTTTGGCGTGGTGCCAGTCGAGAACAACACCGAGGGTGTGGTGACCCGCACACTCGACCTGTTCCTCAACTCCCCTTTGCATGTGGTGGGAGAAACCAGCCTGCTGGTGCGCCACAACCTGCTGCGACTGTCCAACTCCCTGGCGGGCATTGAGGTGGTGCTCGCGCATGCGCAGGCACTGGCGCAATGCCAGGGCTGGCTGGGTGCCCATTTGCCCGATGCCGAGCGGCGCGCCGTGTCCAGCAATGCCGAAGGCGCCAGGCTGGCTGCCGGCAACCCCGCTTGGGCCGGTATTGCCAGTGAGCGCGCCGGCGCGGAGTTTGGCCTGCACATTGCCGCCCACGCGATCCAGGACGACGCCTTCAACCGCACCCGTTTTGCAGTGATCTGCCTGCCCCAGGTGCTGGCGGCGCCGCAGGCCTCAGGCAAGGACTGCGTCAGCCTGATTGTGTCGGTGCCGAATCGCCCGGGCGCGGTGCATGACATTCTGGTTCCACTGAAAACCCACGGCGTCTCGATGACACGTTTCGAGTCGCGTCCTGCACGATCCGGCCAGTGGGAGTACTTTTTCTACATTGATTTGCAGGGTCACCCCTCACAGCCCCATGTGGCGGCGGCCCTGAAAGATCTACAGCAGCTTTGCGCGTTTTACAAAGTGCTGGGCACCTACCCGATAGCTGATTGAAAAAATGAAATATCTACAGTCCACCCTGGCACCCAGTCATGTTTGAACAATTGGGACTCATCGGCTGCGGCCTGATGGGGGGCTCTTTCGCACTGGCGCTCAAACGTGCCGGCTTGGTCAAGCGTGTCGTCGGGTACAGCAAGTCCCCCTCCACCACTGAGCGGGCGCGGCAGATGGGAGTGATCGATGTGGAAGCCCCCTCGGCCCTGCTGGCGGTGTCCGGCGCCGACATCGTGCTACTGGCGGTACCGGTGTCGGCCACCGAGGCCACTTTCAAGGGCATCCGCCATCTGGTCAACGCCAACACACTGATCATGGACGTCGGCTCCACCAAGCGCGATGTGGTTGACGCGGCCCGCCGGATCCTGCGCGACCATGTGGGTTGTTTTGTGCCAGCACATCCCATCACCGGCAAGGAAGTCTCGGGCGTCGAGAATGCCGATGTCAACCTGTACGTTGGCAAACAGGTCATCCTGACGCCGATCGAGCGCACCTTCACGGTACAACTGCAAAAGGCAGTCGACGTCTGGACCGCCCTGGGTTGCAACGTGGTGAAAATGTCGCCGCAGTCACACGATGCAGCCTATGCCGCCGTCAGCCACCTGCCGCACCTGATTGCCTTCGCATTGATCAGCGGTATTTCGGGACAGGCCCAGGGCAAGGAATACCTGTCACTGGCTGGTCCGGGCTTCCGGGACTTCAGCCGCATCGCAGCCAGCGACCCCAAAATGTGGCGCGATATCCTGATTGCAAACAAGGAAGAGCTGCTGGAGCAATCGAAGATTTTTCAGGCAACCCTGCTTTCGCTTGAAAAGCTGATTGCGAGCGGTGACGGCGACGCGCTCGAAGCACGCATCGACCAAGCCAGCAGCACACGCGCCAACTGGCGCATCAGCGCGCCCAAATCGATCAAATAGGGGCTCCGCATGTTTTCCAGTGAGTTTCTGGACATCCCGCCATTGGCGGGTGCCGCCGGACGGGTCGCGCTGCCCGGTTCCAAAAGCATTTCCAACCGTGTATTGCTGCTCGCCGCGCTAAGCCAGGGCCGTACCACCGTGCACGACCTGTTGGCGTCGGACGACACCGCAGTCATGCTGGCTGCGCTCAGGCAATTGGGCTGCCAGGTGACGCAAAGCGGCAACACCGCCGTGATCGACGGGATGGACGGCAAGCTCGCCGTGCCTGGCGCCGTTCTGTATCTGGGCAATGCCGGCACGGCGATGCGCCCGCTGACCGCAGCGCTGGCATTGCTGGGCGGGGATTTCGAATTGTCGGGCGTGCCGCGCATGCACGAACGCCCCATCGGTGACCTGGTGGACGCTCTGCGCCAGCTTGGTTGCGCCATCGACTACTTGGCCGAGCCGGGCTTTCCGCCGCTGCGCGTGCGCACCGGCCAGCTCACGCTGGACGCACCCATCCGGGTGCGCGGCGACGTGTCCAGCCAGTTTCTGACAGCCCTCCTGCTGTCGCTTCCCCTGGTGGCAACCCGGGACATCACACTGGAAGTCGTCGGCGAGCTGATCTCCAGGCCGTATATCGACATCACACTCAGGCTACTGGCGCGATTCGGTATCGACATCCAACGCGACGGCTGGCAGCGCTTCACCATCCCTGGTGGAAGCCGCTACCGTTCACCCGGCGAAATTCATGTCGAAGGCGACGCCTCATCTGCCAGCTATTTCATAGCGCTTGGCGCAATAGCGGAAGGGGCTGCAGGCCAAAATGGTATAGAAATTCAGGGTGTGGGCGCAGAGTCCATCCAGGGCGACATCCGCTTTATCGAGGCAGCACGACAGATGGGCGCGCTTGTCGAGAGCAGGGCCAACAGCCTGACAGTGCGCCGGGGCGCCTGGCCGCTGCATGCGATAGACCTCGATTGCAACCACATCCCCGACGCGGCCATGACCCTGGCGGTGATGGCCCTGTATGCCGACGGCCCGAGTACGCTGCGCAACATCGCGAGCTGGCGCGTCAAGGAAACCGACCGTATCGCCGCCATGGCCTGTGAGTTGCGCAAGCTGGGTGCCGGTGTTGAGGAAGGCGCCGACTATCTCAAAATCACCCCACCCGTCCACTGGCAAACCGCGCCCATCCACACCTACGACGACCACCGCGTGGCGATGTGTTTTTCGCTGGCGGCCTTCAACCCGGCGCAGCTGCCGGTCCGTATCCTCGACCCCAAATGTGTGGCCAAAACCTTTCCGGACTACTTTGAAACCCTGTTTTCGGTCTGCGAAGCCGCGCCCGCCGGGATTCCCGTGATCTGCATCGACGGCCCCACCGCTTCCGGCAAGGGAACGGTAGCCGCAGTGGTGGCGCGCCGACTGGGGTATCACTTTCTTGACTCGGGGGCGATGTACCGCATCACGGCGCTGGCGGCCATGCAAGCCGGCCTGGCCATAGAACCGGCCCAGGAAGCCGCTATCGCGGCCCTGGCAAGGGCGCTGCCCGTGCGTTTCACAGACGGCAAGGTCTTTCTGGGCGAGCAGGAGGTCACGGAAACCATACGCAGCGAAGAGGCCGGCATGAACGCATCGCGCGTATCCGCCCTGCCGACCGTGCGCCTGGCGCTGGTGGACCTGCAGCATGATTTCCGGCAGCTCCCGGGCCTGGTGGCGGATGGCCGGGACATGGGAACAGTGATTTTTCCGGACGCTGCCCTGAAAATCTATCTGACGGCAAGCGCCCGGCACAGGGCAGAACGGCGCCATAAGCAGTTGATTTCAAAGGGAATTTCAGCTACAATCGCCGGGATTCAGCAAGATCTGGAGGCCCGGGACACACGTGACATGACGCGTCAGTCCTCACCTCTGAAGCCTGCTGATGACGCCAAACTGCTGGACAACTCTGCGCTGTCGATTGAAGAATCGGTGGCACAGGTGCTTGACTGGTGGCAAGGTACCCGGCCCTTCTGACCACCAATACACGCCAGTGCACGGTCAGCAGGAACATTTAACTTAACCGCGGATCATCCGCAAAAAACCGCCGCAGTCAGCTTTAAAAACAATGGCAATTCCGCTATTGGAACCCTGCGCTGTGGACTAGGAAAATCAATGTCAGAATCTTTTGCCGCCCTCTTTGAAGAATCGCTGAAACGCTCTGAAATGCGTACCGGTGAAGTCATCACCGCTGAAGTCGTTCGTATCGACCACAACCACGTTGTCGTCAACGCCGGACTCAAATCCGAGGCTTACGTCCCCCTCGAAGAATTCAAGAACGACCAGGGCGAACTCGAAGTCCAGGTCGGCGACTTTGTCTCCGTGGCCATCGACTCCGTTGAAAACGGCTATGGCGACACCCTGCTGTCGCGCGACAAGGCCAAGCGCCTGGCCTCCTGGATGAGCCTGGAAAAAGCCCTGGAGTCCGGCGAGTTTGTCACTGTCCAGACCAGCCGCAAGGTCAAGGGCGGCCTGACCGTTCTGGTCAACGGCATCCGCGCCTTCCTGCCCGGCTCGCTGATCGACACCCGCCCCATCAAGGACTTGTCTCCGTACGAGAACAAGACCATGGAATTCAAGGTCATCAAGCTGGACCGCAAGCGCAACAACGTCGTGCTGTCACGCCGCGCTGTGGTCGAAGCGTCCATGGGCGAAGAACGCGCCAAGCTGATGGAAACGCTGAAAGAAGGCTCTGCCGTCAAGGGCATCGTCAAGAACATCACCGAATACGGTGCTTTCGTGGACCTGGGCGGTATCGACGGCCTGCTGCACATCACCGACATGGCATGGCGCCGCGTGCGTCACCCTAGCGAAGTGGTGACAGCCGGTCAGGAAATCATCGCCAAGATCCTGAAGTTCGACACCGAGAAAAACCGTGTGTCGCTGGGTCTGAAGCAAATGGGCGACGACCCATGGATGGGCGTGAACCGCCGCTACCCGCAAAGCACCCGCCTGTTCGGCAAGATCACCAACATTGCCGACTACGGCGCGTTTGTGGAACTCGAGCCCGGCCTCGAAGGCCTGGTCCACGTTTACGAAATGGACTGGACCAACAAGAACGTGGCGCCAATCAAACTCGTCACCCTTGGTGACGAAGTTGAAGTCATGGTC
>NZ_JAUXUP010000062.1 GCF_030680935.1 Polaromonas sp.
GTAGTCGTTTTGGTTTCCGTGGTGTGGAAGACCTGGGCGGCGGCCAGAAGGCAGGTTTCTGGCTTGAGTCGGATATCAATCCCGACACCTGCACCACAAACAACGGGAATGGCAAACTCTTCGCCCGCCGTTCAACAGTGAGCTTGATGGGCAACTTGGGTGAAATTCGACTTGGTCGCGACCTCACCCCGTCCGGTGCGTTCACCTATGTCTTTGACCCGTTCGGCGTCATTGGCGTCGGCGGCTCTGCGAACATCGCACGTTATAGCGGTCAAGCCACATTTTTCCGCGCCGACAATGCAATCAGCTACTTTTTGCCCAACTTGGGTGGCGTTTACGGCCAAGCGATGGTCGGGCTCGATGAAGGTGTAAATCCTTCTGCACCGGGGACTGGAGCGGATCGGTTTGCTCGCTCGTACACTGGTGGACGCCTTGGGTACGCGAACGGTCCTATCGATGTCGCCGTCTCCTACGGCTCTACAAAGGTAGACCTCACTGGTGGAAAGTTCACATCAACGGGTATCGGCGGTTCATATAACTTTGGCGTAGCCAAGCTGATGAGCCACTACTACAGCGACCGACTGTTGACTCTGAAGGAAAATCGTTTCCTGCTCGGTGTATCCGTTCCGCTCGGCGCACATGAGATCCGTGCGTCCTACGTTCGCTCGGACGCGACTGGCGGTACCGCTGCGTACAACGCAAGCGATGCAAACCAGCTGGCTCTGGGCTACGTGCATAACCTGTCCAAACGCACGGCGATGTACGGCACCGTCTCTCGCATCTCGAACAAGGGTGGAGCAACCTTTGCTATCGCGGGCGGCAATCCAGGAATTACCGCAGGTGGTAAGTCCTCCGGCTACGAGTTGGGCATGCGACACAGCTTTTGATTGTGGGTAACGGGGTGGTGTCCATCGCGAGGTCCCGGTTGCGTAGGGACCCACCCCACAGCTAAACCTGAAATGCCCCGCCTGTGCGGGGCATTTTTTTGCCCTCAGTCCGAAATAACAAACATGTAATTGGGAGACCAGAGTTGTGTAGGAGTGCTGTTTCTAGAATTGACCACATGCCGGCGAATATGCCGACACGCCGACGCAAAGGATGGTCCCCCGCGCGGTGTCTGTGCCTCGAAAGGAAATCATCATGTCTACTAAAAAACTTGCGCTTATCGCCGCCTTTGCGGTCTTGTCTGGCGCACCATTGGCCGTATCAGCAGAAATCATGCACCCCGCAGACACGGAGATGGGTTATGTGTCCCATCCTGATCATGCCAAGCCAGGGAAGTCCCGCGCAGAGGTGCGGACAGAGCTCGAAGCCGCCATGAAATCTCCCCGATGGGATTTTTGGGCACGCTTGGGGGCGCCAATGCCGGCGACCTCGACTGGACCAGGCAAGTCTCGCGACCAGGTGCGCAATGAAGCTGTAGCGGCCAATCGTGCCGGCCTGATTCCGCGCGGCGAACTTTCCTACTGAACCTTCCAGATTACTGCGGGATACGAATGCCCACGCATGTCATTCCGTCAGCGCTTTCACAGAAAGCGCGACCTCCGTGCATCTTGGCGATAGCGCTGACAATAGCTAAACCCAGGCCATGACTATCGCCGGAGCGAACGCGCGCCGGGTCTGCCTGGTAGAAACGGTCAAACATCCTTTCCTGCATCTCGACCGGGATGGATGTACCTGGGTTGGCAACCGCTATCTCAGCAATGCCGCCTTGCTCGGTCAATGACAGCTTGATGGATCCACCCGATGCTGTGAACTTGATGGCATTGGACAGCAGGTTCGAAATGGCCCTGCGCATCAGAGCGGGCGAGCAGCGCGCGGCTGTTTCACCTTCAATGGCAACCTTCAGGCTGGAGTTCTCAAGGAGCGCGTCATAAAACTCGCACACCTTCTGAACCTCCGGTCGCAGGTTGGCATCGACCAGGTCCTGAACAACAGTGCCGTGATCGGCGTGTGCCAGGAACATCATATCGTTCACTAGCGATTTAAGGCCTTCCAGCTCCTCCAGATTGGATTCAAGAGTTGCTCGAAGATGCGTCAGCGGCCGATCTGCCGACAGCGCCAACTGGGTTCCGCTGATTAGAGTGGCCAAGGGCGTGCGCAACTCATGCGCCACATCTGCGTTAAATGATCTCACTTGCTGGTAGGCCGACTCCAGCCGATCAAGGACGCCGTTGAATGCTTGAGCTAATTCTTCCAGCTCTCGAGCGATTCCTCTGATATCCAAGCGCAGTGCGAGAGAGTTTGGTGCGATCGTCGCGGCCTGCCTGGACAGGCGGCCTATAGGTCGCAAGCCGTGCCGGGTTACCTGCAAGCTCAGCGTAAAAGTAAGCAGCATGGCAAGTGAGCCGGCCGTCAACATCAGATAGAGCAGCGCACGCAGCAATCTGGCGCGCGGGGCCATGTCCAGTGCGATAACAGCCATACGAAGCTGAAGGGAACCCGTATTCTCCAGGGATTTACGCGTGAAGGCCACTTTCTTGCCTGAAACCGTCCGCACTTCAAAGTCGCCTTCGCGCAGTTGACCTACCGGCAAGCCGAGACCTCCGTGAACGACCTCATCCTTCTCGTTCAGAAGCCAAACAGTCAGTTCACCGTGCCCTGTCATCACATCGTCGATGTGATGACGCAAGGTTTCAAGGTTGCCATCCTGCACCGCTTCGTCAACAAAATGCTGCACGATGCCTAATTTTCCGATCAGCTCTTCCCGAGCAGTTTGCTCCAGCGTGTACGCCACTCCCCAATAAATGACAACCCCAGCTGAAAGAAACGTAACAGCCGTGACGGCTACAAGCCACAGCGTCAGCGTGGCCGTGATAGAGAAAAACAGCGATTTCATGGAAGTCTGGAGATCAGGTCCCGCGCCTCAAGAACATAACCCATGCCGCGAACCGTATGCAATAGCTTGACAGTAAAGGGGTCGTCGAGCTTGGCGCGAAGGCGCCGCACAGCGACTTCCACTACGTTGGTGTCGCTGTCGAAGTTCATATCCCAGACCTGCTCCGCCAAGGTGGTCCGGGAAAGGATCTGGCCCTGTCGACGGAGCAAGAGCGTCAACAGATTGAACTCCTTGGCGGTCAGATTAAGCCGCTCGCCGGCGCGCATTGCCTTGCGTTTAACCAGATCAAGCTGTAGATCAGCCACTGCTAAAACTGTGGCCTCTACCGACGTATTTCCGGCGCGGCGACGCAGCAGCGCCAGGATGCGGGCGAGCAACTCGGAAAATGCAAACGGTTTGACCAGGTAGTCATCGGCACCATCACGCAAGCCTCGCACTCTATCTTCCACTTGATCTCGAGCGGTGAGAATTAGCACAGGTACTGGCTTACTTTTTCGGATAGCCTCGAGCACATCAAATCCATCGATGCCAGGAAGCATCACGTCCAGAAGAATAAGGTCATATTCGCCGCTGAGTGCGAGATGCCTCCCATCGATGCCATTGTGCACGACGTCCACCACGTAACCGTTTTCACTGAGACCCTGGCGCAGGTATCCGGCCAGCTTGAGTTCGTCTTCGACCAGCAAGATGCGCATCAATGTTCCTTCTTTTGCTACTCAACAATTGTGCTCCTCGGGAGATTACAGATTTGTAATCTTCAGAAATTCCTATACTTCTCTGGGCCGATCGCGCTGAGAGATTACATATTTGTAATCTGCGGGTCAGGGTGATGTATCGCCTGCGTCGGTACATTAAAACCGTGACGCAGCATGCATCACTAGGACCCCGAGTATTCATTCATTCGGGCCTCGATGTTCCAGGAGCTGATTCAGCTCCCCCCTCTTTCAGGAATCGCTATGACCTATCGCCTTCGCACCATCACTTTGGCCCTCTTCCTCGGCGCTGCCTCGGCAGCAAGTTTCGCCTCGGGCACCCATGCAGACGGTCATGAAGGAAGTGCTATCGGCAAACCCGGACAGGCAGCCAATGTGAGCCGGGCCATCAAAATTGACATGACGGACAACATGCGTTTCACGTCGGCAGACATTGCTGTGAAGCAAGGGGAGACCATTCGCTTCGTCGTTCAGAACTCCGGGAAGGTCAAGCACGAGATGGTGCTGGGTACTGCCAAGGAGCTCAAGGAGCACTACGAGGTAATGAAGAAAAATCCGGAGATGGAACATGCCGATGAAAACATGATCTCGGTGGCTCCAGGCAAAACTGGCGAAATCATTTGGCAGTTTACGAAATCAGGAAAAATCGATTTCGCTTGTCTGCAGCCCGGTCACTACGACGCGGGTATGAAAGGCGCAGTCAATGTAACGGTCGACGGGACGATTTCCAAAAAATTACCTCGTGCTGAACACAAGCACTGATTTGACGCAGTTGGGCAAATCTCACCGAACATTTTTGTAACCTCTCCAGGAATAACTCATGAAAACTTTCAACACACTGCTGATCCTCGTCACCATGCTGACTGGGATCGCTCAGGCTGCATCCCATACGGTTGCACCTACAGGCGCTCCATCTGCAAAAACGACCGCGGTGCCGGCGAATTCACCCGATATGGCCGCCGGCGAAATCAGAAAGATTGACCTACCGAACAGTAAAGTCACGATAAAGCATGGGGAGATCAGGAACCTCGACATGCCAGGAATGACGATGGTGTTTCAAGTCAAGGACGTTGCAATGCTGAACAACATCAAGGTTGGCGACAGTGTGCGCTTCAGTGCAGAGAAAGCGGGCGGCGCGATTGTGGTAACAATGATCCAGCTGGCTTCCTCACCCGACAGTGGAAAAATCGGACTTGCAACTACACAACCTACAGGGGTGATGGCCCCTGTTTCACCAGCAAACAAGGCAGCTATAAATGCTGAAATGACTAGCGGTGAAGTTCGCAAGGTTGATCTTGCCAATAGCAAGATCACTATCAAGCACGAAGAGATAAAAAACCTGGATATGCCTGGCATGACCATGGTGTTTCAGGTCAAGGATGCTGAACTGCTGGCCAAAGTCAAAACGGGCGACAAAATCCGCTTTAAGGCAGAAAAGTCTGGTGGGGCCATGATGGTGACCGATATTCAAGCAGCTAAGTAGTCGATTGGTTGGAACTGCTGAGGAGTACTTCTTGGCAGTTCCAGCGAGCGCTTTACATAGGAGGTAGTGGATTGTCGAATGCCACAGGGATTTCGCAATTCGCCTAACGAGGCTGTAAATAGACGCGATTTTCACGCGCCGCATTGTGGCACTGCGTCCTGCGCGTAACGGGAGTCCACAGGCTGGCGGCACGGCTTGGCCGCAAGCTCTGCGAGGTTCTGGTGGATTTTAAGTGGTTCGAGGCGGGGCTGGAGGACGGCTCGCTGGGCATATATCCGCCAAGATTTACCCGACTCCCGACCTTTCAACGTCGATATCGCGTTCAGTGCCGAAGCGCGCAGATGCTGCATTCAAAAAGATGCACTCTGCACGTTACCTGTTCGCGGAATAGAACGAGCAGCTTATTTACGCACCCATCACAGAAAGAAATTCATCATGGACACTGAAATTCTGAAAGTTACCGGTATGAAGCGCGATGGTTTGTTCCGCCTGGCACAGTCGCGCATCACGATGGAACAGTTCCTGCCTGCTCACGGCGTGCCGGGCGAGCCGGGCATGCAGGCCGTGACCTCGATTGCCAGCGTGCCGCTCGACGACCGATCGTGGCAGCTCTTTGCCGAGGGCGAAGTCGTGGTCGTGGCGGCTGGGATCGTGACGCATGGGAGCGCCGCGTGTTGAAGAGAAGATGCCTTCAATTCGGCGGCGCTCGAGAACTTCAAGCTCAAGCTGGTCATCCCGGATGCCTGCGGGCCGTCGCTGATCAACTCCGCGATTCGCCAGCATCGAGATTGAGCCATGGCTGAAACGACCAAACGAAACAACCACAATGCGGTGCGGGCGTTGCCGCGACTATTCCAAATTTTGGGTGTGCTAGCCCGCCACAAGGTCCTGGGGGCGTTGTTCGGCAGGCGGCATTGGCCGACGCCAACGCAGGTGAGGGAAGCTTTTGAAGAACTGGGGTTGGTCTTCCTCAAGTTTGGGCAGGTACTCGCGATGCGGCACGATTTGCTGCCGGCTGCCTACATCGACGAACTGGAACTGCTGCACGACAACTTGCCTCCGATGAGTTTTGACGTGGTGAAACCAACTGTCGAACAGACATTAGGCAACTCGTTGACGGCGTTGTTTGCGTCGTTTGACCAGACGCCATTGGCTGCAGCCACCATTGGCCAGGTGCATGACGCGACTACGCAGGACGGACGTCGGGTGGCGGTGAAGGTGCAACGGTCCGGCCTTGCGCCCATTATCTCCACCGACATCGCGGCACTTCACACCCTGGTCACCGTAGGTGAAAAGCTCTTGCCACGCCTGCGCGCGCTCGATCTGCATCGCGTGGTTAGCGAGTTCAGCAGCAGTTTGAAGCGGGAGATCGACTTCAACCGGGAAGCGCGTTCCATCATGCTTTTCCGCACTGCGCTGACAGATTTCCATGGCCTCTGGATTCCGGATGTGATTACAGCGTTGTCAAGTGACGTTGTGCTTACGATGGATTTTTCAACCGGTGAGCGAATCGATAAATACGCAAAGCGGCACCCCGAAGCAATGCCGCAGTTGATGGACACCTTAGTCAGGGTGATGTTGCAGTCGATCTTCGAGGAAGGCGTATTTCACGCCGACCCCCATCCTGGGAATGTCTTTGTTCTGCCCGATGGTCGGCTCTCAATGCTCGATTTCGGCAATACGGGAGAGTTCGACGAGCCGATGCGCGAGTCTCTGGTGCTGCTGCTTGACGCGGTCGTTAAAGGCAATGCACGAGCCGCCACAGAGGCGTATCTCGAAATGGCATCGTCTGGAGAAGACATCAACCGCGAGGGTTTGCTAGCTGACATGAAAGCCGCGCTCTACGAGATCCGCCAGACCAACATAGCGCGTGTTTCCATTGGCAAAGCCTTGGATTCGCTGCTTAATGCCGGAAGCCGCAATGGCGTGGACAACCCGGCTGAGTTTGTTTTGCTGACCCGGGCTTTTGTTATTCTGGAGTCGATGATTGGGCGTCTCGACCCGCAGCACGACTACATGGCTTCGTTTCGCGGCCAGATTGCCCGCCTGAGAGAACAACACTTCGCCGCGCAAAGAATCACGGACAAGTCAACCCAGCTTGCACGCGACGTGGAGCGCCTCGTCATTGATGCGCCGGGCGACACGCGGCGGGTGCTGCGGCGCTTTGCTGAAGGCGACCTGGGCCGGCTGCCGGGGTTGGAAGCTCTGGGCGCGCGTGCCAGCCGCAATATCGAGCGGCTCGCCAGGGTCATTGCCTACGCGGCCCTCGTCATCAGTGGCTCGCTGTTGTTGCTGAGGCCGATGCGCGACTGGCATCACCTGCTTGGCGAAGCGATGGTCATCAGCGGGATTGTCGGCATTGTGGTCGCGGGTATTGGAGCGGTGCGGCGCGACCATGGTCGCTGACTTTGCCGCTAGGGAGCACCTGCTACCTGTAAGCCTGTCTGCCGCGACGGCCAATTGACTTACCGCAAGTCAGACTCACGCTGGCTGTCGTAGTCTGAACCCATTCTAAAAAGCTTGGAGCAAACACCATGGAAGCAGTTGAACTGAAAGTGGATGGTATGACATGCGGGTCGTGTGTCAACGCGGTCAGTCGCGCTTTGAGTGCTGTCCCGGGTGTGGAGACGGTTGATGTCGGGCTGGAAACCGGCATAGCCACAGTTCGTGGTGGGCAAGTAACCGAGCAGGTGAAAGCGTTGCTGGGTGCACTGGCAACCGCCGGCTATTCCGCGCGCGCAGCTGGCGCGCCCCATGCACCGCCGATAGACAACGGCTGTGCGCGCGTACGTCCCGCAGCCAGCGGCTGCTGTTGTGGCCATTGAGAGTTCTCCAGCGGAGATCGTGCTCATTCTTACTTTTCTATTCTCATAGTGAAACGCCATGAAATCTATTCGCCTCAATCTACTCCTCGCATCCGCTGCTGTCGTCATGACAGCAGGCTGGTATCTGCCAGCAGCTGCGCAAGTCAGCGCTGCCCCCACACAGACCACGATTGAGCGTGGCGTGACTGTCAAGGTGACGCCCAAGACGTTCTCTGGTGCAATATGGGAGTTCGCCGTGGTACTGGACACTCATGCAGAGGATCTCAAGGACGACCTTCAGAAAACCGCAGTGCTTGTCGTGGACGGCCGCGAGGTCCAGCCGGTCGCCTGGCAGGGCCCTGGCGCGGGAGGTCACCACCGCGAAGGGACGCTGACATTTGCGGCTCCGGTGCGCATGCCGGATGCCGTCGAACTTCGCATCCAGCGCGCCGGCGAGGCAACTCCGCGAGTTTTCCGCTGGGACAGCGCAGCGCTGAAATAGTCCGAGTTCGTCGACTTCAGGTCGACACCCGTTCGTAGATAAACGTGCAGCGTGGCGCGCCTCTCGCAATCGTGTTGACTGGAGAGTCGCCGCGGTGAAAGCGCATGATCGGCGAATATTCGTTGAAAACCGTTTCGTCTGAACGGCAGAATGCCAGGGTGATCGCCGGATTGCCCATGTCCCTGAAACATTCGTGGAACCGACACCGGACGATGTCGAGCGTGACCCGGGAGTCCGAGCGTTGGATGCCGTCGTTCTCGTTGGTACTGATGAAACCTTCCCGCATCTGCATTTCGTGCGCATCGTGGAAGAAATTCCACGTTCGTGCCTTTCCCCCATGCGGGAAGTACGCTTTCCGCTGGACGGCACATCCCAAGTCGTGCAGAAAGGACTGGGTGGTGGAGAGTGCCCGCTCGGCCCCCTGAGCCTTCACCAGTTCGTTATACAGGACGCCAACCAGCAGGAAAGTGTCTTTCACCCGCCGCAGTTGCGCGTCGTCGCATGGCTTCGAGAATTGCTTCTTGTAAGTTCCCGCGAGAGCGAAGAGTTTCGGAATGAGGACAAAGCGTCGCCAGCCGAGTATCGGCTGCAAGTGCCGGTTCAACAGCTTGGGTACCGTGAACAGGAGGGTACCCAATCGACGCCGGGCGTCAAGGGTGGGATCCAGGTGAGAGTCTTTTTTCATTTTTCGGCGCTTGACGAGCTTTGTTCCGCGTCCCGCGTTTTGGTCGTAGTCGATCGCCGCTGCATGATATCGCCCTACCTTTGTGGTTCCAAGTGTCGCTGCGCACAGTCCGTCCGAAGGCGTATCGAACTCAGGCCTTCAATGATCGGACCAGCAGCCAGATTCCCACTCCGGCGAGGCAAGCCCAACAAATCCAGAAGAGTGCAGTCTCCCACCACAATGGTTGCCGCTGCGCTTGCTCCAGCCGGTGCTTCAGCGTCATCCCCACGCCGTGCACCACAATTCCTACAACGAGCAGCGGAACGGCAAGCCCGCGGAAAACGTCGGGTGCAAGCAGCGCCAAGCCAGCGCCAAGGACGATTGCACCCAGTCCGGATGCAAGCTCAGCGCTTTTAGCGGCTACGGAAGTCAATGCTGCTCCCCTTTGTCAGCTTGCTGTTGATGCCTCCCGTGACCGTGCCCCCTTGCATGAACATGTGTAAAAGGGGGCAGGCGGCCAAGAAGGCGTAAGGCAGCAGCGCCAGGACATGGTCCTTGTGGGTCATGCAAAGATAGACGCTTGTGGCAACGGCCAGCAGGGTGGCGACGATACCGAAGGGGTCTTCCAGAAAGATGGGGTGTCGCTGTACTGGTCCATGACGGGCTCCATTGCTACCTTTAACATGGCCTATAAGGGTGGGCGCCGGCTTGACCTATATCAACTGGAGCGGTCTTGCCTTTCGCGGCAGCAGCCTCCAGCCTGTTTTTGCACACGCGCGGACTGTCCTGGACGACCTCAGTGGAGTACCCACCGCGACATCTGACGGTTTGGCAGGGGCAGGGTAGAGGAAGACTTGTTTGAGTTTGCCATGACGGCCCCTCCGCCCAGTGCCGATAGGTTCAAGTCGGAGCTTCTGGGCGAAGCATCACCCTGCGTCTTCGCAGGAAGTTTGATAAATTTGGCACCTGACAGCGTGTAGCGATGTGGGTGACTTGGAACGCGCTAACGGAGTTATTAGACAAGCATCATGATGGTTGCAGCCCCCGTACCGACAGCGATTGAAACAGCGTAGCCGATTGCGACCCGGCGGCCCAGGAGGCGGCCACCGATCACCGCCGCTATCAACGCCTTCATTACCATGTTGGCCGCTACTGCGATGCCTACAGCCGTCACGGTGGGGGTCACCGCCAAGCCGCCTGCAGCCTGCATTTGAAGCACGGTGACCATGATTGCATCCACGTCTGCCAGCCCGGAGAGTGTCGCCACCACATACAGGCCCGGGTTGCCCAGCCATTCTCTGCCGGCCTGAGTCAGTACTATCATCACGGCGAGAAACGCGCCGAAACCAAGCGCCGTACTCAGATCGAACGGCGCGACAGGGTCGCCCTCGGGTGCGATGTCGACCGATGAGTGTCGCTTCCACTGGAATGCGCCCAGGCCGAGTAGCGCGACACCTGCAGCGACCATTGGAACTCCTAGAGGCCTGCCCAGTCCAGGCTGAAGCGATACGACGATCACCGTCATGCGCAGGAACATCATTCCGCAGGCGGCCAAAATACCAGCTGCCGCGGCATTGGCCAACCCCGTTTCAGCTTGAGCACGTCTGGCGAGCGTCAATGAGGCGGCGGTTGAAGAGGCGAGCCCTCCCAGTAGACCGGTCCAGAAAATGCCCCGCTGGGGCCCCGTGAAGCGTATTGCGATATGGCCGCACAGAGACAGGCCGGCGATAAGGACGACCGCCCACCAAAGACGATAAGGATTCAACGCCTTGTAGGGGCCGTAGCCTTCATCCGGCAGCAAGGGCAGTATTACCAGCGACAGAACTAGCAACTGCAGCGCAGCGCTGAGTTCGCGGTGCTCCACCAGCCGCAGCCAGCGATGCAAGGTGGGTTTGAGGTCCAGCAACATTGCGACGACGACAGATGCGCCGATAGCGATAGCCGCATGGCCGATGCCCGCCAGTGCGCCCAGGGCGAACGTCAGCAGTGCAGCAACAGCGGTAGTTGCACTCAGGCTGCCATGGGCACGCACACTTTCCCGATAAGACACTGTGGCGAGGAAGGACAAGCCGGCGAGCCCTGCGGCTAGTGGCCAAGGTCCCAGTGTCTGGCTTAGGACGCCGAGCACGCCGCCCAACAAACCGAATAATGCAAACGTCCGCAATCCCGCGACCCGGCTCCCATCAGCGCCCTCGCGTTCATGCCAACCGCGTTCGAGGCCAATCAAAATGCCGACGGCAAGTGCTGCGGCAAGAGAAAACACCGTGGACATGATGGAGGCAGATAAGAGGTTCAGGAAAAGATCTCCAATTCTTAGATCAGAGCCCATATTATCGTCAAGGTGATCGAGCAAATGGCTCCTCTTCCTTGTCAATGCAGGCGGCAGACTGACCGGTTTTGTGATCTGACTTAAGTTCCACTTGATGTATGTCAATCAGCTATCGCGTTGGCGAGATAGCATTAAAAGCATAAATCTGTACCAGCATGAAGCTCTTTTCCAACATCCGCTCAAAACGCAGCATCGCATTCGTGGCGCTGCTGGTTTGGGTGTTTGCCTTGGCTTCAGGAGTCGCCAATGCTTGTCTTCTCGAGACTCGCGGAACTCATCTCGATGTAGCAGCGGCCGGATTGTCCGATGCAACGCATGCACCCGCCATATCACCTGGTCATGCTGGAGCCATTACAGACCACGGAGATGACTCCCATGCTTCCAAGGCACCGTGCCTCAAAGCGTGCGCCGATGGCGAGTATTCCGTGCCCACGCAGAAATTGCCGTCTATCCCGGTCGATCTTGCTCCGGCGACCTTGGTCGCGGTTCTCTGGACCGAAACTGTTCCTGTCGTTCTCCCGTTTAGTCGAATCGACGAAATGCGGCCCACGACATCTGAGCGACCCCTTCGGGTTCGCTACTCGCGACTAGCACTCTAGCCGTCTGCTGCCGCGTGTTCCAGAGCCTCGCGCTCTGTGATCTTCGCCGCTCACACATTTTCCCGCCTATTTCGGCTCTTGGTCCTCGCGGTATGGCGGGCAAGGTCGGACATCACACCGTTACCTGTGCGTGCGCGCATACACACCGTATTCCCCTTCCGTCAACTAACCAGGAGTCTGTCATGACCCATCTCCGTTCAATTTCCCTTGCCATCGCTTTTGCCGCCACTCTCACGTTAGCTGCCTGCAATACCGCTCCAGCGATGCCCATGGGCTCGGCAACTGCGGGCAGCATGGCCCCACCCGACCATATGGCCAAGATGGACGCGCAGATGAAGACCATGCAGGGCATGCACGAAAAGATGATGAGCGCCAAAACCCCGGAAGAGCGCAGCAAGCTGATGGCCGAGCACATGAAAACCATGCAGGATGGCATGGCCATGATGGGCAGCATGTCCGGCGCTGGTATGGGTGATATGAAAAGCATGCCGGGTATGGCTGGCGACATGAGCGCACGCCAGCAGATGATGGAAAAGCGCATGGAGATGATGCAGAGCATGATGAAAATGATGATGGATCGTCTGCCCGCCACACCGGCGAAATAAGGAGTGTGGTCATGACATCGTTTCGTACAGGTATTGCTCTGGCGGTCACCGTCGGGGTGTTCTATGCCCTGTGTGCGTTGTTCTGGGCTATCGCCCCAGGGCCCTTTTTGGGCTTCATGAATAACCTCTTCCATGGCATGAACTTCAACAGCATGGTTCAGCCCCGGCCATTCGGGTGGCAGGGCTTCTTGACGGCGCTGCTCGTACTGAGCACCTGGGCGCTATTGGCAGGGGCATTTTTTGCCTGGTTGCTCAATCGAATAACGCGTTGATTGCCGACTCTAGCGCTGGCGAGATAGTTGAAACTTGTAAAGGTAGGCTATATGTTGAAGAGAAGACAGTTGTTCCAGTTCGCTGGTGTGGCAGCCGTGGCCGCCGCCGGGGGCGCCGCCTGGATGTATTACGGATCGCCCCGTTCCGAGGCGCTGGCTGGGGGGCCGTTTCGCCACTATCCCTTCGATCCGGTAGCCGCAGATAATTTTCAGCAGAAGCTGTTCATTCCTGTCGGCAGCGGGCCGTTTGGGGTACTCGATGTCGCCGGTCCCCTGAAAATCCGTGCTACGGCGGCGAGCTTCCCGTTGCTGCCCGGTCGCGAATCCCCCTTCTTGCTGTACCAGACCGAGCAGGCGGGCAAGACCTACCAGAACCCTATTTTGCGCATTGAAAGCGGCGCACGCTTCACGGCCAGCCTGGACAACGCGCTCCAGGAGCCGACGATCATCCACTGGCACGGGCTGCACACACCCGCTGCCATGGACGGCCACCCGGCCAGCACCATCGGTCCGGGCGGGCGCTATGCGTATGACTTCAAGGTGAACAACCGCGGCGGCACCTACTGGTACCACACCCACGCGCACGAGTTGACCGCCGAGCAGGCCTACAACGGCTTGGCGAGTTTCTTCCTGGTGGACGACGACGACCAGCGCCGGCTGAGCAAGTCGCTTGACTTGCAACTCGGCGTCACCGACTTGCCCCTGGTCATCCAGGACAAGCAGTTCGACGCGCAGGGCAAGCTGTTGTACAAGCCTGGTGCCCATGAAGCCATGATGGGCTGGCTGGGCGACATCGTGCTCGCCAACCTGACACCCAATGCGGTACAGGCCGTCACACCGCGCACCTACCGCCTGCAGCTACTCAACGGGTCGAATGCGCGCATTTACCGGCTCGCCTTCGTCAAAGGAAACAAGGCGCTGGACTTCACCGTCATCGGCACCGACGGAGGCCTGATCGAACGTCCGGAAACCGTGAGCGAAGCTTTTCTCTCGCCGGGCGAGCGTCTTGACGTGCTGTTCGACGCGGGCCAGGCCCAGCCCGGTGAGGACATCTTCCTCAGGAGCCTGGCGTTTGATGCGATGGAAAACGAAGGGCCAACTGCCGGCTCGGGCGGCATGCCGGGTATGAGCGGCATGGGCATGGGCCGGATGATGGCCAGCATGTCCTCCTCAAGGTTGCCGCTGGGCCTGGAGTTCAACATCTTGAAACTGTCGGTCACTGCCGGCGAGCGTGTTGTCGCCCAACTGCCGGCCACGCTGTCCCAGGTCAAGCCGATTGCTACCTCCGGCGCCGCGCAGCGCAAGATCGAGCTGTCGATGGGACAGATGCGTTTCCTCATCAACGGACGCAGCTTCCGCATGGACGAGATCGCGTTCGACGTCAAACGCGGGGCGGTGGAAATCTGGAACATCAGCAATCACACGCTGGGCATGCCGCACCCGATGCACATCCATGGTTTTTCATTCCAGGTGCTCGAACGCATTGGCAGTCCGCCCCAGGTCGCGGCCTCGGCGCGCTTCGGCCAGGGCCGCACCGTTAGCGACCTCGGCTGGAAAGACACCGTGCTGGTCTGGCCCGGTGAAACGGTGCGGGTGGCGATCGACTTCGCCCACGATTACCCCGGCGACCAGACCTATGTGTTCCATTGCCACAACCTGGAACATGAAGACGCCGGGATGATGATCAACTTTCGTGTGAAGGGTTGATGACGCCGGTTCGCCGAGCTGGCGTCGCGCCCATTTTTTTCTGGAGATTTCCATGGACGACAAGCACAACTCTCAGCCCTGCCCCATGGGCAGCACGCCGTTCTGGCGCTCCCGCTACGGCCTGGGCCTGCTCGTATTCGGCGCCATTGCGGCGTATTTCCTGCTCACCGAGCACCGCGCTCACTTCTTCGGCGCGCTGCCGTTTTTGCTGATTCTTGCTTGCCCGTTGATGCACGTGTTCATGCATCGCGGGCATGGACGCGATGGCGGCGCTCATGCGGGCCACCACGGGAGCGACAAAAGTCCGAACACGTCGGCGGCTCCGCCGGCATCCGGGACCGGAGAACAAGCATGAGCCACGATGCCCCGGCCTACGGACTCTGGACGCTTGTCCTCCTCAATTCGGCGATTTTCCTGATGTTCGCCTTCAGCTTCTTCAAGCCCCAGACCGCCAGGGACTGGCGGACCTTTGGCGCATTTGCTGCGTTTATCGTTGCGCTCTTTGTCGAGATGTATGGCTTTCCGCTCACCATCTATGTGATGGCCGGCTGGCTGCAGACACGCTTCCCGGACACTGACCTGTTTTCCCACAACGCCGGTCACTTGTGGTCAACGCTGCTGGGCGAGCAGGGAGACGCCCACTTTGGACCCTTGCACATCGCGAGCTATGTTTTCCTGGGCTTCGGTTTTTACCTGTTGTCCAGCGCCTGGCGTGTTTTGTATCAGGCGCAACGCGCCGATACGCTGGCCACCACGGGGCTTTACGCGCGGATTCGCCATCCCCAGTATGTGGCCTTTGTGCTCATTCTGTTTGGCTTCCTGCTGCAGTGGCCGACGCTGCTGACCCTGGTCATGTTTCCCATCTTGATGGTGATGTACGCGCGGCTGGCCCTCACTGAAGAGGCTGAGATGCGTGCGCAGTTTGGCGATGTCTTTGAGCGCTATGCCCGGCGCACGCCAAGGTTCTTCCCCCGCAGGTGGCAAGGTCCAACCACAGACTGAGTGCTGCGTTCACCATGGACTACGTTTGGACTTTCACACGGCGGCATCCAGGCGGCGCGGCGCGCGCAGTGGCGGCGGCGGGCATGTCTCTGCTGGCACTGTGCCTGCTGTGGTTCAGCGCCGACGCTCAGGCCGAGCGCGATATCAGGATAGCGCGCGACGCGGACACGATCCACATTGATGCCATGCTGCGGGTTGACGTGCATCATCACATCGCCTGGCAGGTTCTGACCGACTATGACAATCTTGCGCGTTTCGTCCCGGGCCTGCTAACCAGTCGCATCGTGAGCGAGCCAGGTGCGTCGCTGTTGCTCCAGCAGACGGGACAGTCCGGATTTCTGTGGCTGACCTTGCCGATCGAAGTTGTCGTCCAAATCGTGGAAATTCCGCTTGAGGCCATACGTTTTTCCGCTGTCAGCGGTGCGCTGAAAAGCAAGTCTGGCGAGTGGCGCATCGAGGCGCGGGGCGACGCGACGCTCCTGATTTACCGGGCCAGTATTGTTCCGGGTTTCTGGATACCGCCCTTGATCGGGACGGCCATGATGGGGCAGGACGTCAGGAGCAAGCTTGTGGGTGTCGCCAATGAAATGACGCGGCGCGCGGCGGCTACGCAACCCGGGAAGCCCGGACCGGAGGTGTATCGGTGAGGCGGTGTTCAACGCATGCATGAGCGTGCACTTTTCGAAGGAGCGAGGTATGTACGGATTTGACCACGGTGTCTGGATGATGGGGGGGTGGTTGGTGATGCTGGCGGTGTGGCTGCTGCCGTTCGCCTTTTTGCTTATCGCCATCAAGGTTTTTTTCGAGAGGTCCAGGGCGGGCAACGACAAGAGCGCGCTTGAAATACTGGAAAAAGCCTATGCCAGCGGAAAAATTGAACGCGAGGAATTTCTTCGAAAACGCGATGACTTGCAGGCCGGAGCATCTGGAGACCTCCCTTGATTATCCGCGGCTAGCAGGCCACGCCGCTCAGAGCCATCGCCTTGACCTCCAACGGTAGGGTGATCGATCCATCTTCAAGGGATGTTTACACCCACCACCACCACCAGGAGAAATTCATGTTTTCAGGACAAAACACTATTCGCCCCAGCATCAGACTCACCGGTTGGTTTCTTGCATCCGCGCTCGGCCTTCTGGCTGCACCTCTGGCCGCGCTGGCGCAAGCCAGCGCGAATGCGATGGCCACACAG
>NZ_JAUXUP010000058.1 GCF_030680935.1 Polaromonas sp.
GGACAGCATTCAGTCTGAAGCAGCCCTCCGATTTCATAGGCGCAATTTTCCGGTCTAGCCGAAAACAGCGATCAACTTGGTTCATCCATCAACGTCGAACTTGAAACCAGGCCTTCTTGCGAGGCCGGTTCGCAACCGCCCTACTCCCCGAGCAGCTTTTCAATCACCCAGCGCAGCCTGCGGCCGCCCGCCCTTTTGATTGATCAAGCCGCCAACTCCTTCATCACCGCATACAAGTCCGCCTTGCCCTCAAAACCAATGCCCGGCAGCTCAGGCAGCGTGACGTAACCGTCCACCACTTTGACACCGTCGGGAAAACCGCCGTAGGGCTGAAACAGGTCGGGGTAAGACTCGTTGCCGCCCAGGCCCAGACCCGCCGCAATCGCCAGCGACATCTGGTGGCCGCCATGCGGGATGCAACGCGCTGGTGACCAGCCGTGCTCTTTCAGCATGTCCAGCGTGCGCAGGTACTCGACCAGGCCGTAACTGAGCGCGCAGTCGAACTGCAGCCAGTCGCGGTCTGGCCGCATGCCGCCGTAACGGATCAGGTTGCGCGCGTCCTGCATCGAGAACAGGTTCTCGCCGGTGGCCATGGGTCCGGCGTAATGCGGCGCCAGTTCAGCCTGCAGCGCGTAGTCCAGCGGGTCGCCAGCTTCTTCGTACCAGAACAAATCGTAGGCCGACAGGGCTTTGGCATACGCCACGGCGGTCTTCAGATCGAAGCGGCCATTGGCATCAACTGCCAGCTTCTGGCCCGGCGCCAGCATGCCCAGCACCGCCTCGATGCGGCGGCAATCATCAGACAATGAGGCTCCGCCAATTTTCATTTTGACCACTGAATAACCCCGGTCCAGGTAGCTGCGCATCTCGGCCATCAGCTTGGCGTCGTCCTTGCCTGGGTAGTAATAGCCGCCGGCCGCATACACAAACACCTTGCGGTTGGGCGTGCCGTTGCCATAACGCTCAGCCAGCAACTGGTACAGCGGCTTGCCTTCAATTTTGGCCACCGCATCCCAGACCGCCATGTCGATGGTGCCGACAGCGACCGAACGTTCGCCATGGCCACCGGGCTTTTCATTGGTCATCATGGCGGCCCAGACCTTGTGCGCA
>NZ_JAUXUP010000073.1 GCF_030680935.1 Polaromonas sp.
AGCAACTGGTACAGCGGCTTGCCTTCAATTTTGGCCACCGCATCCCAGACCGCCATGTCGATGGTGCCGACAGCGACCGAACGTTCGCCATGGCCACCGGGCTTTTCATTGGTCATCATGGCGGCCCAGACCTTGTGCGCATCGAGGTTGTTGCCGCTGACGTCGATCAGGCTCTCGGGCGCGGCTTCCAGGATGCGCGGCGCAAAACGTTCACGTATCAGCCCGCCCTGGCCGTAACGGCCGTTGGAGTTGAAGCCGTAACCAATCACGGGTTTTCCATCGCGCACCACGTCGGTGACCACCGCCACCAGGCTCAGCGTCATTTTCGAGAAGTCGATGTAGGCATTGCGGATATCGGACTTGATGGGCTGGGTGACTTCGCGGATGTCGATGATTTTCATGAGTCTGCTTCACGGGTTGGTGTTAATGGGGCTGTCATTGGCGCCGCCTGCCCCGGCGCCCAATGCCGATATTCTCCAGCGGCAGACAAGTTGTGGTGCCAGGTGGCTAAAACGATCAATGGGTATTCTCGCGGAACAGCGCTTCTATCACCCCGCGCAGCCAGCGGTTGCCGGGGTCGGCCTCAAAACGTTTGCTCCAGTGCAGGGACACGGTGAAGTCGCGCAACGGAAAGGGTGGCTCGATGATGGCGTAGCCGCCGTCGGCTGCAAAGATTTTTGCGATGTTGCGCGGCATCACCACGGCCAGGTCGGTGGCCTTGACGATGGAGGGCAGGACCATGAAGTGTTCGGCGGTCAGGCGCAACCGGTCTTCGAGTTGCATCAGTTCCAGAATGCGCAGGGTGTCGGAGTGTGTGCGCACCGCCACAAACTCAAGCTGGTGCAGCGCATCGAGCAGCACCTGACCGCTGCGCCGGCGCCGGGTGAAAGGGTGGCCTTCACGCAACAGCACGATGTAGCGGTCTTTCAGCAGTTGCACACGCTGGGTGTCTTTGACCGTCGGCAAAAAGCCGAAAGCAAAATCGATGCGTCCGCTGTCCAGCGCGGCGGCAATGTCGCTGCTGGCCAGCGGCGTGGTTTCGATGCGCACGCTTGGCGCCATCTGGCGCAACGCAGCCATCAGTTCCGGTAAAAAGCGCCCTTCGCCGATGTCACTCATGTGAATGCGAAAAACCTTGCGCGACTGCAATGGCTCAAACAGCGCCGATTCATTGAGCGCCTGCTCCAGCGTGGCCAGCGCGCTGCGCACCGCGTCGGCGAGCCGGTCGGCCTTCGGCGTGGGCTGCACGCCACCGCCGGCGCGCACAAACAGCGGGTCCTTGATCAGCAGGCGCAATCGCGTCAGGCCCTGGCTGGCGGCCGGCTGCGTCAGGTCCATCAGTTCGGCGGCGCGGCTCACGTTGCGCGTGCGATAGACCGCATCAAACAGCCGCAGCAGGTTCAGGTCGATGTCTTTTATATGCATTGAGTGAATACCAGATAGTCTTGTTATTTTATTGATGGATAGTCGAATGGGGTCCAAACTCGCTGCTTCCCACGAAAATAAAACCCGGAGACAGCCTTGGAAGTTTCATTCAGCAAGGAAATCGAGTCGTTGCGGCTGAAACGCGGCGAGACTTTCCACGGCGAGGGCATTCTTGCGATCACCAAGGCGCTGCTCCAGTCCGGCGTGGCTTATGTGGGCGGCTACCAGGGCGCGCCGGTGTCCCACCTGCTCGACGTCATGGTGCAGGCCAAGCCCTATATGGACGAACTCGGCGTGCATGTCGAGGCTTGCTCCAACGAGGCCTCGGCTGCGGCCATGCTGGGCGCTTCCATCCACTACCCGATACGCGGCGCGGTGACCTGGAAATCGATAGTGGGCACCAACGTCGCTGCCGACGCGCTGTCCAATTTGTCATCGCCCGGGGTGCTGGGCGGGGCGCTGATTGTGGTCGGCGAGGACTACGGCGAAGGCGCCAGCGTGATCCAGGAGCGCACCCATGCCTATGCGCTGAAGTCCACCATGTGCCTGCTGGACCCGCGCCCCGAGCTCGGCAAGATGGTGGAGATGGTCGAGCATGGTTTCCGGATTTCCGAAGCCTCGAACATGCCCGCCATTCTGGAGCTGCGCATACGTGCCTGCCATGTGCGCGGCAGTTTTGAGTGCAAGGACAACCGCCCGCCGGCGATCTCCAAGCGGCAACTGATGGAAGAACCCGCCGCGTTCGACTACGCCAAACTCGCGCACCCGCCGGTCACCTTTCGCCACGAAAAACTCAAGACCGAAGAACGAATTCCGGCCGCGCGCCGCTACATCATCGAAAAACAGCTCAACGAGTTGATGGATGGTCCGCGCCAGGATATCGGCATCATCGTCCAGGGCGGCATCTACAACGCGCTGATCCGTGCGTTGCAGCAGTTCGGTCTCTGTGATGCCTTCGGCCAGAGCGAAATTCCGCTGCTGGTGCTCAATGTCACCTACCCACTGGTGCCCGAGCAGGTGGCGGAATTTGCGCTGGGCAAACGCGCGGTGCTGGTGGTCGAGGAAGGCCAGCCCGAATACATCGAGCAGGAGATCGCCACCTTCTTGCGCCGCCGCGACATCAACACACCGCTGCATGGCAAGGACATGTTGCCCTCGGGCGGCGAATACTCGGTGGAAGTGGTGGCGGGCGGCATCGCCGCTTTTGTGGCGCGTTATGCCAGCGATGTGGACACCAGCTCGGCTACCGGCTGGCTGCAGGGCAACATCGAACGCCGCAGCGCCGTGGGAGCGCAGATTGCGGCGCAGCTGAACCAGGCGCTGCCGGTGCGGCCGCCCGGCTTTTGCATAGGCTGCCCGGAGCGGCCGGTATTCTCGGCGCTCAAGCTGGCGCAGCAGGACGTCGGGCCGGTGCACATCGCGGCCGACATCGGTTGCCATGCCTTCGGCACCTTTGCGCCCTTCTCCTTCGGCCACTCCATCCTCGGCTACGGCATGAGCCTGGCCAGCCGGGCCGGTGTCTCGCCCATGATGGCGCGGCGCACGCTGTCCATCATGGGGGACGGCGGTTTCTGGCACAACGGCCTGCTGACGGGTGTGCAGTCGGCGCTGTTCAACGGCGACGATGCGGTGCTGCTGATTTTCAAGAACGGCTACACCTCGGCCACCGGCACGCAGGACATCATTTCCACACCGAGCGATGACGCGAAATTCAACGCGACCGACAAGCTGCAAAGCCTGACGGCCACCAACACGACCATCGAAAAAACCCTGCAGGGCCTGGGCATCCAGTGGCTGCGCACTGTGCACACCTACCATGTGGAGGAGATGCGCCAGACGCTCAACGAGGCCTTCACCACCGACTTCAACGGGCTCAAGGTCATCATTGCCGAGGGTGAGTGCCAGCTCGAGCGCCAGCGCCGCATCAAGCCCTGGCTGGCGGGATTGCTGAAGAAGGGCAAACGGGTGGTGCGGGTGAAATATGGCGTTGATGAAGATGTCTGCAACGGTGACCATGCCTGCATCCGCCTGTCGGGCTGCCCGACCCTGACGCTGAAAGACAACCCGGACCCGCTCAAGGTGGACCCTGTGGCCACAGTGATCGACGGCTGCGTCGGCTGCGGCCTGTGCGGCGCCAATGCGCATGCTGCGACCTTGTGCCCTTCGTTCTACCGAGCCGAAGTGATCCAGAACCCGAAGTGGCATGAGCGCCTGCTGGGCAGCGTGCGCGGCGCGTTCGTGCGAGCACTGCAAACCACATGAACACACACGAACAAAAACCCATCACAGTCCTGATCTGCGCGCTGGGCGGCGAAGGCGGCGGCGTGTTGACCGAATGGCTGGTCGATATTGCGCGGGCCAGCGGCTACGCGGCGCAAAGCACCTCGATTCCTGGCGTGGCACAACGCACCGGGGCGACCACCTACTACCTTGAAGTGTTCCCGGTGCCGCTGGCCGAACTTGGCGGAAAGCGCCCGGTGTTCAGCCTGAACCCTGTGCCCGGCGCACTCGATGGGCTGGTGTCGTCGGAGCTGCTGGAGACCGCGCGCCAGGTCGGCCACGGCATGAGCTCGCCGCTGCGCACGCTGGTCATCAGCTCCAGCAGCCGCACGCTGACCACCGCAGAGCGCATGGTGCCCGGCGACGGCCGCACCGGCAATGCACCGCTGCTGCAGGCCATCGCCGCGCAAAGCCGTGCCACCCAGGTGTTCGACATGGGCGCGATGGCGAAAGACTGCGGCACCGTGGTCAGCGCTGTCATGCTGGGCGCCATCGCCGGCAGCGGCCTGCTGCCTTTTGCGCGCGAGGCGTATGAAAGCGTCATCCGGCACGGCGGCAAAGGCGCTGAAGCCAGTCTGCGCGGCTTCGCCCAGGCTTTTGAGCAAGTCAACACGCAACAGGCTCAGACAAGGCTGGTCGCCAATCTGCTATCAGATCAGGAGCTGCCTGCGCCCGTCAGCAATGGGCTGGAGGCCGATTTGGCTTCTATTTTTCCGTCACCCGTGCATGAGATGCTGGCGCTGGGCCATGCGCGCATGCTGGAATACCAGGACCGCGACTACGCCGACCTGTATGTACAGCGCCTGCAGCAGGTGTTGCACGCCGAGCAGGAGGCGGACCCGACCGCCGCCCACGGCTACGCCACCACGCGCGAGATGGCGCGCTGGCTGGCGCTGTGGATGGCGTTTGACGACATCGTGCGCGTGGCCGATCTCAAGAGCAGTGCCAGCCGCTGGCAACGTGTGCACGGCGAGGTCAAGGCTGGCGACGGCGACCTGCTGCAGGTGTATGACCACTTCAAACCGGGCGCTGCAGAATTTGCGGCCCTGCTGCCGGCAGGCCTTGCCGCGCGCGTGACACGCTGGGACCGCAAGCGCGTCGCCTGCGGCAAGGCACCGTGGGCGCTGCCGCTCAAGGTCGGCACACATTCGGTGTTTGGCATGTTGTCGCTGCGCCTGCTGGCCAGCCTGAAATGGCTGCGTGTGCTTGGCAGCCGTTATGCCACCGAGCAGGCGCTGATCGAGCAGTGGCTGAACGGGGTCGTGCGCGGCACGCGGGCCCACTGGCAAGCGGGCCACGAGATCGCCCTCTGCGGCCGCCTGATCAAGGGTTACGGCAGCACCAACGAGCGCGGCAAGGACAACCTGATGCATGTGCTGGAGCACCTGGCGACCAGCACCACCTTTGCATCGAACGAATCACGCGCTGCAGCGATTGCCCAGGCGCGCGAGGCCGCGCTGCTTGATGAAGCCGGCAAGGCGCTGGACCAAACGCTGGTGCAGCACGGCGCGCCAGCGCGGCCGGTGAAAGCACAACCCATCAGATGGGTCGATAACCCACACCGCAAGCCGGGCGCGGTCAAGGCTGCCTGACAAACCCGAGTTACGACCGCAGACTTCCACTTAAAAAAAGGAGACAAACCATGACACCGAGCTTCCACTCCCAACGACGCGCCTTGCTGGCCCTCGCACTTGCCGCCGGGGCCATGCTGCCTGCCGCGCATGCACAAACCGCCGCCGCATGGCCTAACAAACCGGTGCGCGTGATCGTCAACTTTCCGCCGGGCGGCGCGGCCGACCAACTGGCGCGCGCCATCGGTGTGCCACTGGCTGAGGCCCTGGGCCAGCCGGTGGTGGTGGAGAACCGGGGTGGTGCCAATGGCAACATCGGCGGCGAAGCCGTCGCCAAGGCGCCCAACGACGGCTATACGCTGCTGATGAGCTCGGGCGGCATGGTGTCGGTCAATCCCCACCTCTATTCAAAAATGTCTTTCGACCCCGCCAAAGACCTGGTGCCCGTGGCTGCGGCCGCGCGCGTGCTGGTGTTCCTGGAGGTCAAACCTACCCTGCCGGTCAACAACGTCAAGGAGTTCCTGGCCTACATGAAAGCCAACCCCGGCAAGCTGTCCTTCGGCTCGCCGGGCAACGGCAGCTCACCGCATCTGGCGGCAGAGATGATGAAAGCGCAGACCAACACCTTTGCCGTGCATGTGCCTTACCGTGGCGCAGCGCCAGCCATGCAGGACCTGCTGGGTGGCCAGCTCGACTTCATGTTTGACCCCGGCATCGGCCTGCAGCATGTGAAAGCCGGCAAGCTCAAGCTGCTGGCCGTGGGCAGCGCCAAACGCTCACCGCTGTTTCCTGATGTACCGACCCTGGACGAGGCCGGGCTCAAAGGGTTTGACGCCGACACCTGGTTCGGCTTCTACGCACCCGCCGGAACACCGGCCGAGGTCGTGAGCCGGCTGAACCGCGAGATCAACAAAATCCTGGGCAGCCAGGCCGTGAAAGACCGCATCCTGGCCATAGGCGGTATTCCGGCACCGATGTCACCCGCGGACTTCAACATGCGGGCATCGATAGACGGCACGCGCTTTGGCGCGCTGATCAAGGCGCGCAATATAAAGGCTGAGTAAGTAAGGCCCCCACGCTTGTCGCTTCGCGTACTGCGCTGCCCCCCGAGGGGGCGCATTTTTCCTTGGGGCGGCCCGGCGGAAAAACATGGCCCCCACGCTTGTCGCTTCGCGTACTGCGCTGCCCCCCGAGGGGGCGCATTTTTCCTTGGGGCGGTCCGGCGGAAAAACATGGCCCCCACGCTTGTCGCTTCGCGTACTGCGCTGCCCCCCGAGGGGGCGCATTTTTCCTTGGGGCGGCCCGGCGGAAAAACATGGCCCCCACATCCCTGCCCACATAATCAACCATGAGCAAACAGATCACCCACACCATCCGCGTTGAATTCGGCGATTGCGACCCGGCGCGCATTGTGTGGTTTCCCAATTTTTTCCGCTGGATAGACGCGGCCTCAAGGAATTTCTTTGTGCAGTGTGGCGTGCCATCCTGGCAGGAAACCGAAAAAACCATCGGCGTGATCGGTACGCCGCTGGTGGACACACACTCGCGTTTTCTGCGCACCGCCACTTACGGCGATGTGCTGGACATCCAGGTGACGATTCCGGAATGGCGCGAGAAAAGCTTTGTGCAGCGTTACCGCATCATGCGCGACAGCGATCTCATCATGGAATGTGATGAAGTCCGCATCTTTGCCGGCCGCCGTGCTGACAACCCGGAGGCGATACGCGCCTTGCCGATTCCGCCCGAAATCCGCGCCTTGTGCGAATAGTTTGATGTCAAATCGGCCTCCAGCCCCGTTCTGACTGGTGTAAGCAGCTACAAAATCAATAGCGCCCGAAAGTCGTTGACATTGGTGTGGGTCGGCCCGGTGACCACCAGATCACCCAGTGGCTCGAAATAACCATAAGCGTCGTTGCGGTCCAGATAGCGGTCTACCTTCATGCCTTTGGCGATGGCGCGCTTGAGCGTGTCGGGTGCCACAAAGGCGCCGGCGTTGTCTTCCATGCCGTCGATGCCGTCGGTGTCCGCCGCGAGTGCGTACACCCCCGGCTGGCCTTGCAGGCCCAAGGCCAGACCCATACAAAACTCCCCCGCACGGCCGCCGCGGCCTTTCGCGTCGCCGGGCTGCCGGGGCCGCACTGTCACCGTGGTTTCACCGCCGCTGAGGATGACGCAGGGCCTGCTGAATGGCTGGCCATGCAGCGCCACGGCGCGGGCCAGTGCGGCGTGTACCTTGCCAACCTCGCGCGACTCGCCTTCCATTTCGTCGCTGAGGATATACGCCGCCAACCCCGCAGCACGCGCGGCCGTCGCTGCCGCCTCCAGCGACTGCTGCGGCGTGGCAATCATGTGCACCGCATGGCCGTCGAAGGCCTTGTCGCCAGGCTTGGGGGTTTCCAGCGCGCCGCTTTCGAGTTGAGCCGTCAGAGCAGCGGGGATGTCGATGTTGTAGCGTTTCAAAATCGCCAGCGCGTCGGCGCAGCTGCTGGCGTCGGGCACCGTCGGGCCGCTGGCAATCACCGACGGATCATCCCCAGGCACGTCGCTGATGGTCAGCGTCACCACGGCCGCAGGTGCGCAGGCAGCGGCGAGGCGGCCGCCCTTGATGCGTGACAAATGTTTGCGCACGCAATTCATCTCGCCGATGTTGGCGCCGCTGTTGAGCAGGGCCTTGTTGATGGCCTGCTTGTCTTCCAGGCTCAGGCCGTCGGCCGGCAGCGTCAAGAGCGCCGAGCCACCGCCCGAGATCAGGCACAACACCAGATCGTCTTTGGTCAGGCCCTGCGTCATCTGCAAAATGCGCTGCGCTGCGGCCAGGCCAGCGGCGTCGGGCACCGGATGCGCGGCTTCAACAATTTCGATGCGCTGCGGCAAACCGGCAGGGCGTGGCGGAATGTGGTGGTAACGCGTAACGACCAGCCCTTCGAGCGGCGCATCGGCCGGCCACAGCGCCTCGACGGCCTGTGCCATGGAACCACCCGCCTTGCCAGCACCGAGAACGATGGTTCGCCCCTTTGGCACCGGGGGCAGATGCGCCTCGGTGTTGTGCAGAGGCAGGGCGCGCTGCACGGCGGCCTGGTAAAGATGTTCAAGAAAGGCGCGGGGGTCGGCGGCAGGATTCGTTGCGGTCATTCGGTGTCTCCAGGCCCGTATTGTGACGCCGTAACCCGCCTGTAACCGCAGCAAAGACTGCTCCGTGGCAGCGCATGCCACGGAGCCCGAGGCCTATTTTTTGCCCAGCCCAAGACGCTGCGCACCCTCGGTGTACAGACGTGTCTTGTCTTTCATGAAAGCGTCCATCTGGTCCAGATTCACATTGACCAGTTCGAAGCCGCTTTTGGCGGCCAGTTCCTTCATTTCGGGCTCGTTGTTGAGCGCAGCCCACATGTCCGCAATTTTCTTGCGCGCTTCCGGCGGTGTCGACTTGGGCACACCGATGCCGCGATAGGCACCGTCCACCCAGTCCACGCCAAGCTCCCTGAAGGTCGGCACGTCTGGCAGCAGGGGGTGACGTTTTTCCATGGCCACAGCGAGCGCGCGGGTCTTGCCCTTGTTGTTGATGGCGAAGGCGGTATAGGTCACTGCGCCGTCAATCTGGCTGCCCACCACGGCCAGTGCCATGTCGCCCGTGCCCTTGTAGGGCACATAGGTGCTCTTGATACCGAACGCCGCGTTCAGACGCTCATGCGAGGCGTGGTTGGCCGAATTCAGGCCGGAGCCGCCCAGACTCATCTTGCCGGGGTCTTTTTTTGCCGCGGCGATGAAGTCGGCAAAGGTCTTGTACGGGCTGTTCTCGGGCACCACCAGCGCGTCGGGCGTGAAGTGGAACCAGAACACCGGCGTCACGTCGCCGGTCTTGTACTGGACCACGCCCTCGATCGGCTGGAACACGATGTGCGGCAGGTTGACGCCCACGATGTTCAAACCATCGGGCGGAAGCTGGTTCATCTGAGACCACATCAGCGCACCGCCGGCGCCGGCTTTGTACTGGATGATGGTGTCAATGGCCGGGCACTTCTTCTTGAGTACCACCTGCTGGTGGCGCGCCGACAGGTCTGACTCGCCGCCGGGCGGGAAGGCCTGCCAGTACATGACGTTTTTGTCGGGGCAGCCCTGGGCCAGCGCCAGGGGCGCCAGCAAGGCGAGGCTCAGCACGGAAATCAGCTTCTTCATGGTTTTGTCTCCTTTTGTTGTTGCGATCAAAAATTGCTCATCGCAGCGCTTCATGCAGCGCGTCGTGCGGTCTCTGGCTTGTTTGAAATACGATCACACACCGCCTGCGTGACCTGCGCGGTGCTGGCGCTGCCGCCCAGATCGCGGGTGTGCAGGGTTGGGTCTGCGGTAACCTGCTCGATGGCCTGCATCAGGCGCTGCGCCGCTGCAGCTTCGCCGATATGCTCCAGCAGCATCACACAACTCCAGAAGGTGCCCACCGGATTCGCCAGGCCTTTGCCCATGATGTCAAAAGCCGAGCCGTGGATGGGCTCGAACATGGACGGGTAGCGGCGTTCGGGATCAATGTTGCCGGTGGGCGCAATGCCCAGGCTGCCAGCCAGCGCAGCCGCCAGGTCGCTCAGCACATCGGCGTGCAGGTTGGTGGCCACCAGCGTGTCGAGTGTTGCCGGGCGGTTGACCATACGCGCAGTACAGGCGTCCACCAGTTCCTTGTCCCAGTTCACATCCGGAAACTCTTTGCTGATCTGCAGCGCAATCTCGTCCCACATCACCATGCCGTGGCGCTGGGCGTTGGATTTGGTGACCACGGTCAACAGCTTGCGCGGCCGCGACTGCGCCAGCCGGAAGGCGAAACGCATGATGCGTTCGACTCCGACGCGGGTCAGGATGGACATGTCGGTGGCCACCTCGATCGGGTGGCCCTGGTGCACGCGGCCGCCGACGCCCGCGTATTCGCCCTCGGAGTTTTCGCGCACGATGATCCAGTCCAGGTCTTTGGCGGTGCAGCGTTTGAGCGGCGCGTCAATGCCGGGCAGGATGCGGGTCGGCCTCACATTGGCGTACTGGTCAAAGCCCTGGCAGATTTTCAGGCGCAGGCCCCAGAGCGTGATGTGGTCGGGGATGTGCGGGTCACCCGCAGAACCAAACAAAATGGCGTCCATGCCGCGCAGCGCGTCCAGCCCATCGTCCGGCATCATCACGCCGTGTTCGCGGAACCAGTCGCCGCCCCAGCCGAAAGACGTGAAGTCGAAACTGAAACTTTTTTGGGCTGCGGCCAGCGCCTGCAGCACCTGCTGGCCGGCCGGCACCACTTCCTTGCCGATGCCGTCGCCGGGGATACAGGCGATCTTGTAACTTTTCACGGGGTCTCCTGATGTACAACACGCTCACTTTACGGATTGCACTGTTCAAAAGAAGTGTCTAAAGTTATCTTATTGTTTACTTTGGGTTAAGAGTCGCCATGTCCACACCGGTTTCCGCCCCATCCGAGATGGCGTTTTTCAGCCTGCTGGCCCGTTGCGCCAGCTTTTCGGCAACAGCCCGCGAACTCGACGTCACGACGCCGGCCATCAGCAAACGCCTGGCCCAGATGGAAGGCCGGCTAGGCGTACAGCTGCTCAACCGCACGACCCGGCGCGTCAGCCTGACCCCCGAGGGCGAGTTGTACCTCGGCCACGCCAGGCGCATCCTCGCGGAAATCGACGACATGGAGCAACTGGTATCCAGCGCGGTTGCGGCGCCCAAGGGCCTGTTGCGCGTCAACGCCACGCTGGGGTTTGGCCGCAGCCACATCGCGCCACTGATCTCGGGTTTTGCCAAGCTCTATCCGGACGTCCAGGTGCAGCTTCAGCTCACGGTCAATCCGCCGCCGGCCGACGACGACGCCTTTGACGTGTGTGTGCGCTTCGGCGAGCCGCCGGACGCGCGCGTGATCGCCCGCAAGCTGGCACCGAATCGCCGGTTGCTGTGCGCATCGCCGGCCTACCTGGCCAGGCGCGGTGTGCCGAAGGTGCCGCAGGATCTGGCGCAGCACAGCTGCATCGGCATACGCCAGGGCGGCGAGGCTTATGGCATCTGGCGCCTGAACGCGGGCAAACGCGTGGAGACCGTCAAGGTGCGCGGCAACCTGAGCACCAGCGACGGCGAGATCGCGGTGAACTGGGCGCTGGCAGGCCACGGCATCGTGATGCGCGCAGAGTGGGACATCGCGCGCTACCTGCGCAGCGGCAGGTTGCGCCAGGTGCTTGAAAACTACCAGTCGCCCCCGGCAGACATTCATGCGGTCTGGCCGCAGCGGCACCAGGTGTCAGCCCGCGTCAAAGCCTTTGTGGACTATCTGGCCGGCCACTTCGAGAAAACCTCGACCCGCTCGGCAGGCCTGGTGAGCAGCTGGTGAGCCGCCCCGTCCGGAGCGTTACTGCCGGATGCGCCCGGTCGCGGTCACGATGGTCAACTCGACAAACCTGGAGCCGGACCGCATGCCGGGCTTGAAGCCGACTTTGTAGCCGCCCAGATCCACGTCGACGCTGTCAAGCGCGGTGACAAAACCTTCGCGCGATATCTTCGGCCCCATGCGCCGCGCGGCTTCCACGATCACCGCGCCAGCGATGTAGCCTTCCATCATGGCGTAGCTGATGGGCACCTCCAGATTGGGTGTGGCGCTTGCGATGTCGCTGAACTCCTTGGAGATCCGCCCTGCAATTTTGTAGGGGTTGGGCGTGACCTGTGTGATCGCCAGGCCCTTGAGCTGGTCCTCACCAAGGCGCTGCGAGATTTGTTCGATGTCCGCGCCGGAATGGGCAAACAACTGCGCCGTTCCGCCGTCCAGCCGGTACTTCTCGATGAAGGCCGCAGCTGCAGCGCCGCTGGCGACAACAATGATGGCCTGAGGTGCGGCAGAAATAAACGTGTCCACCACGGCGTTGGGCACCTTGTTGGTTCCCTGGGCGTAACTGGCCTTGGCGGTGAGTCTGGCGCCACGCGCTTTCATCACTTCTTCCATGGCCGTCAGCAGCGTTGCCGCACCGGCGCCATCGGGGTAGAACAAGCCAAGACGGGTCACACCCACGGTCACCAGGTGTTCGGTGATTTTGTTGATCTCATCGCGCAGATTGGCACGCACGCTGTAGACCAGCGGCGTTTCGCTGCGGATTTCGTTGACGCGGTAACCCACCAGTGCAATGTTTTCCGTCTCCAGCAGTTTCGATGCCACCAGCTCGCCCACGATGCGGTCGCCGAAATAGCCCGCCAACACCAGCGGCCGGCTCTCGCTGAGCAGTGCCTTGGTGGCGGCAAGGTTGTCTGCGGCGCGCCCGCCATCGTCCTTGCGCACCAGGCTGAAGGTGTGGCCGTTGACGCCGCCCGCCTTGTTGGCCTTGTTCAAGGCCAGCTGGATGCCGGTGGAGTAGGCGCGGGCCTGCGTGCCTTCCAGCCCCGACAGGGGTGCAACCTGCCCGACAACAATCTGGGCAGCGCCTGCCGCCAAGGAGGCAGCCATGAAGCCGGTGATGGCGAGTGTGCGAACCAGCAACTGGGTGTGCGTCATGTTTTGTCTCCTCGGTGGTCAACGACGGCGGCACTTAGGCAAGTGCCCGGCCTGGGCGCAGCAACCTGTTTGCTGCGGTAGCGCATTGAAGCACGTCACACAGTCGGCGTCGATACGCGATATTACGCAGAACTTACAGCCTCAGTTGGCATGCCAACCTAAGCGACAAGCCCGGCCCGGATTGGTGCAAGCCGGCAAGGCTCACCGCGTTTTGGCGCCGCTCTCAAACCACTGCCGCACCAGCGCGCGTTCGGCGTCCAGCATGCCAGTGGCATTGTTCATCGGCATGATTTTGCTGACCACCACCTGCTGGTACACCGACTGCGCATGCTGCCTGAGCAGGTCTGGTGAATCAAGCCGCACATTCTTCATCTGTAGCTGTGCGCCGTGGCACTGGTAACAGCGCTGCTCCAGCACCTTCTGCACGTTTACATAGGCATTTTGGCCTGCAGCCCTTTCCCCACCTGCGCCAACAGCTACTGAATTCATAGCAACTGGAGCTTGCGGCGGCGGCTTCATCCAGACAATGGCTCCGGCGATCAGCGCCAGCCCCACCAGCGCATACGGCAGGGGGTGCCGGTTGCGCCCCAGCTTGTAGCCGTGGCGCATCACAAAGAACTGCCGTATCAGCGCACCGGCCAGCATCATGACAATCAGGACCAGCCAGTTCTGCGGGTGGTTGTATGTAAAGCTGTAGTGGTTGCTGAGCATGGCAAACAGCACCGGCAGCGTGAAGTAGGTGTTGTGCACACTGCGCTGCTTGCCGCGCTGGCCGTGTACCGGGTCTACCGGCTGGCCGGCCTTGATGCTGGCGATCACCTGGCGCTGGCCCGGGATGATCCAGAAAAACACGTTGGCGCTCATGGCGGTGGCAATCATGGCGCCGACCAGCAAAAAGGCGGCACGCCCGGCAAACCAGTGGCAGGCCAGCCAGGACGCCACACACACCAGCACCAGCACCAGCGCGCCCACGATGGCGTCACCATGTTTACGCTTGCCAAACAGCTGGCAAATGCCGTCGTACAACATCCAGAACACCACAAAAAACGACAGCGCGACACCGATGGCGGCACCCGGTGACCAGTTCATCAGCGATTTGTCGATCAGATAGGTGCTGGCGTTCCACAAGTAGGAGACGGTGAACAGCGCAAAACCCGACAACCAGGTGCTGTAGCTTTCCCAATAGAACCAGTGCAGGTGCTTTGGCAGCTCGGGCGGCTTGACCGCAAACTTGACGGGGTGGTAGAAACCGCCGCCGTGCACCGCCCAAAGCTCGCCGCTGACGCCCTGCTTCTTCAGGTCTTCATCAACCGGCGGTGTCAGGCTGGAATCAAGAAAAACAAAATAGAAAGAAGAGCCGATCCAGGCGACGGCGGTGATGACGTGGACCCAGCGCAGCAGCAGGTTGGCCCAGTCCAGAAGGTAACTTTCCATGATCTCAACCTCTCGGCACGCTGCTCACCACTGCGGGCGCTGTAAGCAGACAAAGGCCACGAACAACAAGTGCTCCGCTGCGACCATTGGTAAAAGTGTATGCGATCTACCTCGCAGTGCCTTGCAACAACTGTGCCGCTACCGACACTGCAATCACTTCCGGCTCTTTGCCTTGAATGCCGGGCAGGCCAATCGGGCAGGTCACATGCGCCAGTTCTTCTGCGCTGAAGCCGCGCGCCTCCAGCCGGTGCCTAAAGGTGGCCCATTTGGTTTTGCTGCCAATCAGGCCTATGTAGGGCAGATCGCCCTTCTCACGCTGGCGCTTCAGGCATTCGGCCACGATGTCCAGGTCTTCGGCATGGCTGAAACTCATGATCAGCACACGCGAACCCGGTGCCAGGCCCGGGACTGCGCGCTGCACCGGATCGGATTGTTCGCAGATGACTTGCTCAGGTACCGCGTCAGGAAAAATGCCGTCACGGCTGTCTATCCAGGTCAGGGCAAATGGCAGGGTGGACAGCACCTGCACCAGCGCATGGCCCACATGACCACCGCCAAAAAGAGCAACCGGCTGTAAATTGGTGCCAAGGCGCTGCGCCAGCGCCGGCACATCGTTGGCGCCCACCGTTTCAAAGTGCAACTGCATCACACCGCCACAACACTGGCCCAGCGTGGGGCCCAGCACCACGCGGCTCGAGGACTCGCCCGGCAAACCCTGAAAACGCTGCCGGGCGCTGGCAATCGCCTGGTATTCCAGATGGCCGCCGCCAATGGTGCCGACCACCGCGCCCGCAAACACCGCCATCCAGGTGCCGGCTTCACGCGGCGCAGAACCTTCGGTGGCAGTGATCTGCACCAGCACCGCTGCCTCTTTACACAGGCGATCCAAAAACACCTTCTTCAACTCGTTCACGGTAAAAACCCTCTGATTTGAAACACTTCTTTTTGATCTGCCGCGTCTGGAAGCCTGCAAAATAAGGCTTGCGCCTACACCAGTGCACGCCGCCTGAAGCCCACAATCAAATCGGCAGCATCGGCCAATACCTCAAGGATACGTATGTCTGACACCTCTCACCGCAGATTCTGGCTGCTCGCTCTTGTATCCACCGCTGTTGGCGTCATCGTCTCGGCCTGCAAGACCGCGCCGGCGCCGGCGCCTCCCGCGCCAGCAGCCGCCGCACCAGAACCCAGCTCACCGGTCATTGGGCCTATCGCCGGGCCAGCCGGCTCGGCCCGCAACTCGGCCGCCCCCACCCCGCGCCTCTACCGCGAAAGCGGCGCCACCCACATCTACGGCCTGAACGCCGACCGCATCTACAAAGGCAGAATGCCGCCCCTGCTGTACGCCGTCGGGGTGATCAATGTCGAGATCAACCAGGTCGGCATCGTCACCCGCCTGGACTGGATGCGCGCCCCACGCCATGCCCCGGAAGTGATTGCCGAAATCGAACGCACGATCAAGGCCGCCTCCCCGTTTCCGGCGCCAGTGCGTATGGGCAAAGTGGTTTATACCGACACTTGGTTGTGGCACAAAAGCGGCAAGTTTCAGCTGGATACGCTGACTGAGGGGCAAAACTAGCCCCCACGGTTGCTCACTGCGTGTAACTCGCTGCCACTGAATCGGGCTGCTCACTTTGTCCCTCTGGGAGAGGGGACCGAACCTCGACATTACTCAAAAAGCGTCTCGACTTTTGCCATTACATCGTCGACACCATATAGATATCGCCACGCTTCACAACAGTTCACCACCTACAGAGGGTGCATCGACCCATTCGCGCTCTTCCGCCGATTGCGGCTGCGAGTAGTCTGAGGCGGCGAGCAGCTCCGCGAGTGTGTAGCGCGGTCGTGGCTTGGGCTCCACCACCAGACGACCGCGAACGACGGCCTAGCCAACCGTAGCGCCGACTTGCAGGTGCAGTTGGTCGAGTAATGCCGGCGGGACGGCCAACAGCACTGAGCCGCCGACCTTGCGCAAAATAGTTGTGTGCATGAGATACCCTCGTCGCGTTAAGTTATATACACGTATAACTGAATCTGGTCTGCGCTGAAAGTCGGCTTGGCATGGGCCTATGCGCGATGTGACTGCGTTTTCTTATACGCCGCTGGCCCTCACCCCAACCCTATCCCAAAGGGCGAGGGTGCCAGAAAAGCGCAAAGTTTGCACCCGTATCACACCATCTGAGCCAAATCAAACTGCTGCACCTCTGCTGGTCTGGCCACCTGATCAAGCCGCCCGCTCATATCCCCGACCCCGCCCAGCAGGCCTATGGCCAGGCCCAGGTCGCGCGAGCCCCGGCTGTCCATCGAGATGTCTGCGGTGAAGCGCCCATCCGGGTTCTTGGCCAGTTGCATGTCCAGCAGGGCATCCTGCAGGCTCCACAGCAACGGTAAAGTCCGCCGCTCGGCAAATTCACTGCGGCTCAGGCTGCGTAGGATGCGTCTGCGAGTAGTGCATTTATGTACGCGGATCGAATAAGGCTCATTTCAGTTCTCCATAGGTCAAGTTGGTTTGAACTTTTAGCTTTGCGTACTTTTCTTGATCGATGTGTTCGCGCTGAATTGCAGAGCAGGTGTAAAGCCCGCCAAGCCTTATCAGTGGGCCAATGCGCCCGCCAGGGGTCGAGAAATATTTGTACTGAGCGACTTGCTCGCCCGTGTCTAAATCAAAGACTCGGCGTACTTGCTGATTTATTGGAATAACGTAAGCGTCAAGCAGTTCGAATGCCGGGTTTGGCTCTATCGCGCGCTTCGTATTTGCTGCTTTTGGACTAATTTCGAGCCGAGTTTGCTTAGCACACAACTTCTCAAACTGCCGCATCCCCACGATGTGATCCACAAACGGCCCGCCCAAGAGCAGCAAAAACACGGTCACGACCAGCAACCGGCGCCACACAGGTTTAACAACGCCAAGCCACTTTGGCAAGCGTGTAGCCAGATACCCACTGAAGGCCAGCCAGAGCAACCCAACCGCCAAGAACCCGAGTCCAATCATTTCATTCCTCCGTCCGTTGTGAGTTCAAACGCTGCCTGCGCAGTGCTGAGAAGTTTTGTCTGCAAAGCAATCAGAGTGCGCGCAAAACGCTTTTGACTTTTCTAAGGGAGCCATTTCGAGCAGTATTTGTGCACTAAATCGAGCCCTAGCCCTTATTGGACGTGCGCAAGCAGCTACTAAATTCATAGCGCCTCCAGGGCTCAGCACTCGCCTCACCGCTCCCTCCCCGCCTCAGCCGACACCTTCTGCAACGGGCTCAGCAAATACTCCATGATGGTCCGGCGTCCCTGGTGGATTTCTGCGGCGACCTGCATGCCGGCCTCCATGCCTTTGCGCTGGCTGGTGTCGCCGTTGAGGGATTCCAGAAACTGCGTGTCCAGCTTGACCAGCGCCTTGTAGCCCTGCGCTGCAGGCTTACCAATATCAGCAGCGTCATCATCTGCTCCAGCATGTTCGCCGCCACGTTATAAATGTTGGCAATATGTTTGGTCTAAAAGCCCGACTGCAGGTAGGTGGCCAGGTAGCCCACGACAGCCCGCTGGCTCAAGACCCGCGATAAGTGGAGTAACTCCAGGGACTGACCAGCAGCGGCACGTGGTAATGCTGGCTGGTGTCGGCTACGCCGAAATCGATGCTGACCTTGTTCAAAAAGTTGGGCTCTGGCAGCGTGACGCCGCAGCCCCTGAAGTAGGCCGCCACATCAAACACCAGCCGGTAAGTACCGGTTTGCAGATTGCTGCTGTCATACAGCGGGCCGTCCGGGTTGCGGCCGTCGCTGTTGAGGGTGAAGGTTTTGACCAGCACTGCCAGCCCGCCTTCTGTGGTGTAAAGCTCGACCAACATGCCGGCCGCCGGTGTGCCGTGCATGGTGTCCAGCACATGTGTGCTCAAACCCATGGTTTTTCCCCTTTTTTCTGAAGCTGGCGGTGAATGCGTCGACTGAAAGTGTATACAGTTTTACTGAGCCCGGCTATCATTTGCACCATGGAATCATCCACCACCAGCACCATTGTTGAAGCGCTGACCAAGGCGATTGTGGAGCACCGGCTGCACCCGGGCACCAAGCTGGCCGAACAAAAGCTGGCCGATCACTTTGGGGTTTCGCGCACGCTGGTGCGGCAGGCGCTGTTTCAGCTGTCGCAGAACCAGCTGATCCGGCTGGAGCCGGCGCGCGGTGCCTTTGTGGCCGCGCCATCCGTCACCGAAGCGCGGCAGGTGTTTGCGGTGCGCCGCATGCTTGAGGCCGAGATGACCCGCGCCTTTGTACGCAGTGTCACGCCGGCAAAAGTCAGGGCCCTCAAAGACCATGTGGCACGGGAAAAACTGGCAGTGGACAGCCAGGACATCCGCGGCCGCACCGAACTGCTGGGCGACTTTCATGTGCGCATGGCCGAGCTGATGGGCAACGAGGTGCTGGCGCAAATCCTGGGCGACCTGATTTCACGCTGCTCGCTGATCATGCGTATGTACCAAAGCGCCAGTGCCGCCGAACACTCGCACGAAGAACACGCCGAAATTGTCAAGGCGCTGGCAGCCCGTGACGAAGACCGCGCCGTGCGGCTGATGGACGAACACCTGCTGCATGTTGAAGCAAGCCTGCGTTTTGACCGCCAGATGCCGGTCAACGATATTTCGATGGCGCTGTCATGAATACACCCTACCCCAGAGACCTCGTCGGTTACGGCCCGACACCACCCCATGCGCAGTGGCCGGGCCAGGCCCGCATTGCCGTGCAATTCGTGCTGAACTACGAAGAAGGCGGCGAAAACTCGGTGTTGCATGGCGACGCCGGTTCGGAGCAGTTTCTTTCCGAAATGGCAAACCCGCCCAGCTACCCGGAGCGGCACCTGAGCATGGAAGGTATTTACGAATACGGCTCACGCGCGGGTGTGTGGCGCATCCTGCGCGAGTTTGAAAAGCGCCAGCTGCCGCTGACGGTGTTTGGTGTCAGCATGGCACTGCAACGTCACCCCGAGCTGACCGCTGCTTTTGTGGAACTGGGCCATGAGATCGCCTGCCACGGCCTGCGCTGGATCAATTACCAGGGCGTTGATGAAGCCACAGAACGCGAACACATGCGCCTGGGTCTGGAGATCATCACGCAGATGACAGGCCAGCGCCCGCTGGGCTGGTACACCGGCCGCGACAGCCCGAACACGCGGCGACTGGTGGCCGACGATGGCCAACTGGTTTACGACAGCGACTATTACGGCGACGACCTGCCGCTGTGGATGAAGGTCACGCGCAGCGACGGCAGCGTGGTGCCGCGCCTGGTGGTGCCCTACACACTGGACAGCAACGACATGCGTTTTGCGCTGCCCCAGGGCTTTGCCCAGGCCGATGACTTTTTCATTTACCTGCGTGACAGCTTTGATGCGCTGTATGCCGAGGGCGACCCGAACGGCCTGAACGCGCCAAAGATGCTCAGCATAGGCATGCACTGCCGCCTGCTGGGCCGGCCCGGCCGCATCGTGGCGCTACAGCGCTTTCTGGACCATGTGCAGAAACATGAGCATGTCTGGATCTGCCGCCGCATCGACATTGCGCGCCACTGGCAGCAAACCCACCCCTTCAAAAACTGACAAGACCGACCATGGCCCTGACCCTTGAACAAATAAACGCTGCTTCCCAAGTGGACGCCGTAAACCTGCTGGACGGCCTGTACGAACATTCACCCTGGATTGCGCAGGCCGCACTGGCGCACAGGCCTTTCCGTTCACTGGCGCAGCTCAAACATTGCATGGCCGGTATCGTGCGCGAAGCCGGCCTGGAGGCGCAGCTCACCCTGATACGCCAGCACCCCGAGCTGGCCGGCAAGGCCATGGTCAGCAAGACACTTACCAGCGAATCCACCCACGAGCAGGGCAAGGCGGGATTGACAGACTGCACACCCGACGAGTTCGCACACATCCAGTCGCTCAACAGCGCCTACAACAGCAAATTTGGTTTCCCCTTCATCCTTGCGGTGCGTGGTCCGCGCGGCACTGGCTTGAGCCGGCAGGAGATCATCACCACCTTCGAGCGGCGCCTGGCCAACCACCCTGACTTTGAGCTCGGCGAAGCGCTGCGCAACATCCACCGCGTTGTGGAGCTGCGCCTCAATGACAAGTTCGGCCTAGAGCCGCAGCTTGGCAACCAGGTCTGGGACTGGCAGGAACAGCTCAGCGCCTTCAGCGACCCGGGCTACAAGGAACAAGGCCAGCTGACGGTGACCTATCTGACCGACGCACACCGCAGCGCCGCCGCCTTGATTGCACAAACCATGCAGGGCAGCGGCTTTGATGAAGTGAGCATCGATGCGGTGGGCAATGTGGTGGGCCGCTACAAGGCCAACAAGCCAGGCGCCAAGACCCTGATGACCGGCTCGCACTACGACACGGTGCGCAACGGCGGCAAATACGATGGCCGGCTGGGCATCTTCACACCAGTGGCCTGCGTGGGCGAACTGTCGCGTGCAGGTCAACGACTGCCTTTTGACTTTGAAGTGATCGCGTTTGCAGAAGAAGAAGGTCAGCGTTACAAGGCGACTTTTCTCGGATCGGGCGCACTGATTGGCCAGTTCAACCCCGCCTGGCTGGCGCAGAAGGATGCAGACGGCATCAGCATGCGCGAAGCCATGCAACAGGCCGGTCTGCCGGCAACCCTGGAGGCGATTGGCGCGCTGCAGCGCCAGCCGTCTGACTACCTGGGTTTTGTCGAGGTGCATATAGAGCAGGGGCCGGTACTGAACGAGATCGACATCCCGCTGGGCATCGTCACCTCCATCAATGGCGGCGTGCGTTACGTGTGTGAGGTCAGCGGCATGGCCAGCCACGCCGGCACCACGCCCATGAACCGTAGGCGTGATGCCGCAACGGCGGTGGCCGAGCTGGCGCTGTACGTCGAGCAGCGCGCTGCGCGCGACGGCGACTCGGTTGGCACCATCGGCATCCTCAACGTACCCGGTGGCTCCATCAATGTGGTGCCCGGCCGCTGCCAGTTCACGCTGGACCTGCGCGCGCCCAACAACACGCAGCGCGATGCGCTGGTGGCCGATGTGCTGGCCGAACTGGCTGCCATTTGCGAACGCCGTGGCGTACACCACACGGCCGAAGAAACCATGCGCGCCGCTGCAGCACCCAGCGCTGTGGCTTGGCAGCAGCGTTGGGAAAGCGCGGTGGACAGCCTGGGTGTGCCGCTCTACCGCATGCCCAGCGGCGCGGGGCATGACGCCATGAAGCTGCACGAGGTCATGCCGCAGGCCATGCTGTTTGTGCGCGGGCAAAACTCGGGCATCAGCCACAACCCGCTGGAAAGCACCACCAGCGACGACATTGATCTGGCGGTGCGGGCTTTCCAGCATCTGCTCCATGGTCTTGCCACATGAGCTCGGACGAAAAGCTTGACGCCTGGGTGAATGCCCACTTTGACGAGGAAGTGCGCTTTCTTCAGGAGCTGATTCGCGTCCCCACACCCACGCCCCCCGGGGACAATGCGCCGCACGCCGAACGCACTGCAGAGTTGTTGCACACCTTCGGATTCGAGGCAGAAAAACACCCGGTACCGGCTGCCGAGGTGCAGGCCTACGGGCTGCAATCGCTGACCAACCTGATCGTGCGCCGCAAGTACGGCCCCGGCCTGACCATTGCACTCAATGCCCATGGCGACGTGGTGCCCCCCGGCGACGGTTGGACGCAAGACCCGTACGGGGGCGCCATTGTGGATGGTCACATTTATGGCCGGGCGTCGGCCGTGAGCAAGTCGGACTTTGCGAGTTTTACCTTTGCGGTACGTGCGCTGGAGTCGCTCGGCATCCGACTGCACGGCAGCGTGGAACTGCATTTCACCTATGACGAAGAGTTTGGTGGAGAGATGGGCCCGGGCTGGCTACTGCGCCACAAACTCACCAAACCCGACCTGCTGATTGCTGCAGGCTTCAGCTACGAGGTGGTCACCGCCCACAACGGCTGCCTGCAGATGGAGGTCACGGTGCACGGCAAGATGGCGCATGCGGCCATTCCAGAAAGTGGTGTTGATGCGCTGCAAGGCGCGGTACAGATTCTCAACGCCCTGTACGCACAGAATACGCTTTATAAAAACGTTAGCTCCCAAGTCGCCGGCATCAGCCACCCCTATCTCAACGTGGGGCGCATTGAAGGCGGCACCAACACCAATGTGGTCCCCGGCAAGGTGATGTTCAAGCTGGACCGGCGCATGATCCCCGAAGAAAACCCGACCGAAGTCGAAGCGACCATACGCCAGGTGATTGCCGACGCGGCCAAAGCCTGTCCGGGTATTTCGGTGGACATCAAGCGCCTGCTGCTGGCCCGGTCCATGCGCCCCCTTCCCGGCAACCAGCCCCTGGTCAACGCCATACAGAAACACGGCCTGGCGGTTTTTGGCCAGCCCATACCCGCGATGGGCACCCCGCTGTACACCGATGTGCGCCTGTATGCCGAAGCGGGCATACCCGGGGTGATTTACGGCGCCGGGCCGCGCACGGTGCTCGAATCCAACGCCAAACGCGCCGACGAGCGGCTGGCGCTGGAGGACCTGCGCCGCGCCACCCAGGTGATTGCCCGCACCTTGCGCGAGTTGCTGGCGCCCGCTTCATGAAGGCCCGCCGCGTCGCCGGGGTGCTTCAGGGCATATCCCGATGGTTCACCCGCTTGTCCAAATGGACAATTCCTGAAATCCAACCCTTACCCGGCATTTTTCTTGCTTGACCTGATTTACCTGTAAACATTCTCTGGAGCCCTCATGACAAAACGTATCTTTATCAAGACCTTCGCGGTACTGGCCGTCACGGCCGCCACGACAGTTTTCAGCGCTGCCCAGGCGCAGAACACGCCCATCAAGTTCCAGCTCGACTGGCGTTTTGAAGGCCCGGCCGCGCTGTTTCTGACACCCGCCGCCAAGGGCTACTTCAAGGACGCCAAGCTCGATGTGACGGTGGACGCAGGCAATGGCTCAGGCGGTACCGTCACCCGCGTGGCCTCGGGCAGTTATGACATGGGTTTTGCCGATCTGGCTGCGCTGATGGAGTTTCACGCCAACAACCCGGATGCGGCCAACAAGCCGGTCGCCGTGATGATGGTCTACAACAACACGCCGGCTTCGGTCATGGCCCTGAAAAAATCCGGCATCAAGACCGTGGCCGATCTCAATGGCAAAAAGCTGGGTGCTCCGGTGTTTGACGCCGGCCGCCGCGCCTTCCCCATTTTTGCAAAAGCCAACAACATCAGCGGCGTGCAATGGACCGCGATGGACCCACCACTGCGCGAGACCATGCTGGTGCGCGGCGATGTCGATGCGATCACCGGCTTTACCTTCACCTCGCTGCTCAACCTGGAAGCGCGCGGCGTGAAAGCAGAGGACGTGGTGGTTCTGCCCTATGCCGATAACGGCGTCAAGTTGTACGGCAACGTCATCATCGCTTCGCCCAAACTCATCAAGGAAAACCCCGCCGCCGTGAAAGCCTTTCTACTGGCCTTCACCAAAGGCGTCAAAGAGGTGATCGCCAAGCCGGCGCTGGCGATTGAAGACGTGAAGGCACGCGACGGCATCATCAACGTGCCGCTCGAAACCCGCCGCCTGCAACTGGCCATCGATACGGTGATCAACAGCCCGGATGCCCGCGCTGACGGGTTTGGCCAGGTCAAAGGGCCACGGCTGTCCTTGATGGCCTCGCAGGTATCCGACGCCTTCAACACCAAAACACGTGTCAGCCCCGACAGCGTGTGGAACGGCTCCTTCCTGCCCACCGTGGCTGAATTGAACGTCCTGCCTGCCGTCAAGAAGTAGGAAGCCCAAGCCATCGGCAACGGTGGTTGATACCACGGCCAGCCGACACGGCTGGCTGCAGCCTTCAGTACTCACGAAGATCCCCCACCATGCAAGCAAACACCGCAGGCCATTTTGTTGACTTCAGCGATGTCTGGCTCGCCTACAACGAGGACTTGCTGGCGCAAAACCACTTTGCAGTGGAAGCGATTGACCTGAAGGTGCGTGAAGGCGAGTTCATCGCCATCGTCGGGCCTTCGGGTTGCGGCAAATCCACCTTCATGAAGCTGACCACCGGGCTGAAGATGCCGTCGAAGGGCCGCATCCTGATCGACGGCCAGCCCGTCACCGGCCCGCTGAAAATATCGGGCATGGCTTTTCAGGCGCCCTCGCTGCTGCCGTGGCGGACCACGGTGGACAACGTGCTGCTGCCGCTGGAGATCGTCGAGCCCTTTCGCAGCCAGTTCAAATCGCGGCGCAAGGAGTTTGAAGAACGCGCACGCAAGCTGCTGCAAAAAGTCGGCCTGGGCGGATACGAAGACAAATTTCCGTGGCAGTTGTCGGGCGGCATGCAGCAGCGCGTGAGCATTTGCCGGGCGCTGATTCACGAGCCCAAAATGTTGTTGCTGGACGAGCCCTTTGGCGCACTCGACGCCTTCACGCGCGAAGAGTTGTGGTGCATTTTGCGCGACCTCTGGACCGAGCAACGTTTCAACGTCATTCTGGTCACGCATGATTTGCGCGAGTCGGTTTTTCTGGCCGACACGGTGTACGTGATGAGCAAAAGCCCGGGGCGCTTTGTCGTCAAGCGCGAAATCGATTTGCCGCGCCCGCGCGACCTGGAAGTGACTTACACCCAGGCCTTCGGCGACATCGTGCATGAACTGCGCAGCCATATTGGCGCCATCCGCAGCCCGGTGACAGCCACCCCCACTGCGGCGCCAGCCGCCCTCACACCATGACCAAAAAACAGATGGAGCGCTGGTCGCCTTTTGCCTTGCTGCTGGTCATCCTCGCGCTCTGGCAGGCGGTGGTGATGGTGTTTGGCATTGCCGAATACATCTTCCCCGCGCCGCTGGCCATTGCAGAGGCCATGGCCGAGTTTGCCGGCCCGATTGCACAGGCCGCCTGGAAAACCTTCTGGGTCACCATGGTCGGCTTCGGCATCTCCATCGTGGTCGGCGTGATGCTGGGCTTTCTGGTCGGCTCATCGCGCCTGGCCTACGCTGCCGTGTACCCGCTGCTGGTGGCTTTCAACGCCGTGCCCAAGGCGGCGATTGTGCCCATCCTGATTGTCTGGTTCGGCATTGGTGTGGGCCCCGGCATTCTGACTGCCTTTTTGATCTCGTTTTTCCCGATCACCGTCAACATGGCCACCGGCCTGGCCACGCTGGAGCCCGAGCTGGAAGACGTGTTGCGCGTGCTGGGTGCCAAACGCTGGGACGTGCTGGTCAAGGTTGGCCTCCCGCGCTCCATGCCCTACTTTTACGGCTCGCTCAAGATCGCCATCACGCTGGCTTTTGTCGGCACGGTGCTGGCCGAGATGACCGCCGGTGATTCCGGCATTGGCTACCTGATGCTCAGCGCCGGATCACAACAGCGCATGGCGCTGGCCTTTGCCGGGCTGGTGGTGATTGGTGCGATGGCGATGATCATGTACGAGCTGTTCAGCTACATCGAGAAACACACCACGGCCTGGGCGCATCGCGGCACGCAGGGCGAGTGAAAAACCGGTCCTGAAAACCTGTACGCCTGGTTTTTCAAGACAAATCGGTCTGTAGCCCTTACTACGCTTACGTAAACAGCTACTGAATTAATAGCAATTTTGATCCTGCCCGTCATCCCGGACTCGATCCGGGATCCCTCCTGGCATCGCGCAAATGCCGGGCCAGCGCAACATGGTTGGCGGATCGGGTCCGCCATGACCGCCTTAGAGAAAACGCTCGAGCAGCCGTCGCGACGCCCGGTCCAGCGCGCCCATGTCTTTCACGCTGAAATGCACGCCGTGGCCGGCGGCGATCAACAGCGACTGGCGGCTCAGGCGGCGTATGTCTTCTTCGCCCTTGAGCACAAACGAGGTCTCGCCCCGGTCGGTGTCTACCCGCCAGGTGCTGGGTGTGCCAAAGCTGGAGACACTTTTCAGCGCCGTGATCTCGGGCACAAAGTCGCGCAGGGCCAGCTCTTCCTCCAGCAGGCTGCGCAGCGCCGGCGGCAAGTTGTCCAGCCGCTCCAGCCAGGCGAGTTCATGGCCCTCGCTGCTGACCAGCGAGATGCCTTCACCTGGGGCGGCAATCGGAAAGGCACGCACCGGAACAACACCGGCGTGTTGCCGGCCCTGGCTGTCGGTCAGCAGCAGGCGGCCTGAAGCGTGGCGTTCAAGCACGAAAGAAATCAGGGGTGTTGCCTCAGACATTGCCACTCCGCTGCGCGGTATGCGCCACCTGTGAGGTGGCCAGCGCAATGCGGCCTTCTTCGGCATCAACATTGCCTTCGCTGTCGACCTGGCGCGCCTGCGCTTCGTAAAGCCGCCAGTAGGCGCCCTGTTTGGCCATCAGCTCGTCATGCGGGCCGACCTCCACCACCTGACCACGGTCCATCACCACCAGGCGGTCGGCCTTGCGCAAGGTGGACAGGCGGTGGGCAATCGCAATCGTCGTGCGGCCCTGCACCAGGTTGTCGAGCGCTTTCTGGATTTCCTGCTCGGTCTCGGTGTCCACCGACGAGGTGGCTTCATCCAGAATCAAAATGCGCGGGTCTATCAGCAGCGCGCGCGCAATCGAGATGCGCTGGCGCTCACCGCCCGACAGTCCCTGGCCGCGCTCGCCGACCAGGGAGTCATACCCCTGCGGCAGGCGCAGAATAAATTCGTGCGCATGGGCGGCACGGGCGGCGGCCACAATCTCGGCGCGGCTGGCGCCGGGTTTGCCATAGGCGATGTTCTCGGCAATCGTGCCGAAGAATAAAAATGGCTCTTGCAGAACCAGGCCGATGTTGCGCCTGTAGTCGGCGACACCAAAACGCCGGATGTCGGTGCCGTCCACACTGATGCTGCCGTCGGTCACGTCGTAAAAGCGGCAGATCAGGTTGACCAGCGTGCTTTTGCCCGAGCCGCTGTGGCCGACCAGGCCTATCATCTCGCCCGGTTGAATCACCAGATCCAGCCCACGGATCACCGCGCGGTTGCCGTAGCGAAAGCCCAGGCCGTTCATCTCGATGCGGCCCTGTAGCGGCCCCATGGCCACCGGATTGGCCGGCTCGGGCACGTTGGAGACGTGGTCAAGGATGTCAAAGATGCGCTTGGCGCCGGACGCAGCTTTTTGCGTCACCGACACAATGCGGCTCATGGAGTCGAGCCGTGTGTAAAAGCGGCCAATGTAGGCAATAAAGGCGGTCAACACCCCCACCGTGATCTGCTGTTTGGAGACCAGCCAGATGCCAAAAGCCCAGACCACCAGCAGGCCGATTTCTGTCAGCAGCGACACCGTGGGCGTGAACAGCGACCAGACCTTGTTGAGCTTGTCGTTGACCATCAGGTTGTGCACGTTGGCATCGCGGAACCGCTGGGCTTCGCGCTTTTCCTGGGCGAAGGCCTTGACCACACGGATGCCGGGAATGGTGTCGGCCAGCACATTGGTCACCTCGGACCAGACCCGGTCTATCTTTTCAAAGCCGGTGCGCAGCCGCTCCCGCACCGCGTGGATCATCCAGGCAATAAACGGCAAGGGCAGCAGGGTCACCAGCGCCAGCCAGGGGTTGATGGAAAACAGGATGACGGCGGTCATCAGGATCATCAGCACGTCGGTCGCAAAATCCAGCGCATGCAAGGAAAGGAAAACATTGATGCGGTCAGTCTCTGAGCCGATGCGCGCCATCAGGTCACCGGTGCGTTTGCCGCCAAAGTAGTCCAGCGACAGCTCCAGCAGGTGGTCAAAGGTAGCGGTGCGCAGGTCGGCGCCTATGCGTTCAGACACCAGGGCGAGCAAATAGGTGCGGGCCCAGTTCAGACCCCAGCCGACCAGCGCGGCTGCCAACAAGGCACCCAGGATGGCCAGCACCTTCCACGACTCGATCTGTTGACCGTTCTGGAACGGGATCAGGATGTCGTCAATCAGTGGAATCGTCAGATAGGGCGGCACCAGCGTGGCGGCGGTGGATGCCAGCGTCAGGGCAAAACCGGCCGCCAGCTGTCCCTGGTAGGGCCGGGCAAAGCGCCACAGGCGCAGCAGCACCCAGGTGGACGGCGCCGTGTGCAGCTCCCGGGCGCAGGCCGGGCAGTCGTCGCTGTCCGGCGGCAAAATGGCGTCGCACAAGGGGCACAGGGCGATGTCATCACCGCTCAGGCTGTCGCCCTGGGGTTCAGCCTGTTTGGCAAAGAGACGTACCAGACGCAAAACCTGCAGGTTGACCGCCAACGTGAAACGCCAGCTTGCCAGCCGCTCATCGCCAAGGTGCAGCTCCAGGGTACCCACGCCGGCATGGTCGAAGTGGCGCAGGGACAGCGCCGGTCGGCCGCTTTGCTGCAAAGGCCAGCTGCGCCATTGGCCGGTTTCGGGGTACCTGGCCATCAGGCGCTGGTCGGTCAGGGCCAAGCAGCCGGGGGAAAACCGAAGTTGCTGATTCAGGTCAACCAGCACCATGCATAGAACGTTCTCATGGCTGGCGAGTTGCGCGTGCAGGTCTGTCTGTGCCTGGGCTGCCTCACTGGGGGCGTCCGCCGGATGGGAATGTTGCATTGTGAAGTGAAAGCGGAAAAAACCGGTGCGAGGGAGGGTTTTGGTACCGGAAGCTGCATTTTCGCCTATGAACCAGCCCGCCGATCCGACACTTTGCCCGCATAAAACTTGAACACGCCTGCCGGACGCCCGACCATCCAAGAACGTTGCCCCGGCCCGACCGGTTGACCGAAACACCAAAACATGAGTAAAAAGGACGACATCCAGCTGCTGCGCATCAACTACCTGCGCGGCCCGAATATCTGGACCTACCGACCGGTGCTGGAAACCTGGCTTGACCTCGGTACCCTCGAAGACTTCCCGTCCAACCTGCTGCCGGGCTTCAGCGACCGGCTGGTAGCCCTGCTGCCAGCGCTGGTGGAGCACCACTGTGGCGTCGGAGAACGCGGGGGGTTCATCGAACGCCTCTATGAAGGCACGTGGCTCGGCCACGTGCTCGAACATGTGGTCATCGAACTGCTCAACCTGGCCGACATGCCGACCGGCTTCGGCCAGACACGCAGCACCTCGCAACGCGGCATTTACCGCATGGTTTTTCGTGCGCGCGACGAGCAGGTTGCCCGCAGTGCGCTGGCCGAGGGCCACAGACTGCTGATGGCTGCCGTCAACAGCAGCACCGATGGCCCGGCGTATGGCGTGCCTGAACTGCAGGGCGCCGTTGACCGCGTGCGCGCGAAAGTCGACGAGTGTTACCTCGGCCCCAGCACGGCGGCAATTGTGGCGGCAGCCACTGAGCGGCGCATTCCGCACATTCGTCTGAACGACGGCAACCTGGTACAACTTGGCTACGGCGCTGCCCAGCGCCGCATCTGGACCGCTGAAACCGAGTTCACCAGCGCCATCGCCGAAGGCATCGCTGGCGACAAGGACCTGACCAAAAGCCTGCTGGCCTCCTGCGGCGTGCCGGTGCCCGAGGGGAAAATTGTCAACAGCGTGCAGGCAGCCTGGGAGGCAGCGCAAGAAATTGGTCTGCCGGTGGTGGTCAAACCGAGCGACGGCAACCACGGGCGCGGCGTCTCTCTGGACCTCAAGACACAGGCGCAATTTGAAGACGCTTTTCACCTCGCGGCCCGGCACGGCAGCGAGGTGATGGTGGAACGTTTTGTGCGAGGTCATGAGCACCGCCTGCTCGTGGTCGGTGGTCGGGTGGTGGCTGCCGCCCGGGGCGAAACTGCGTCCATCACTGGTGACGGCAAGGCCAGTGTTGCCGAACTGGTAGAAACCCAGCTCAACACCGACCCCCGGCGCGGTCCGAGCGAAGACTTTCCGCTCAGCCCGATACGCATCGACACCGACACCGCCATCCTGCTGGACCTGCAGCGCCAGGGGCTCACCCCCACTTCGGTGCCCGCGACAGGCCATGAAGTGCTGATCCAGCGCAACGGCAATGTGTCCATCGACTGCACCGATGAGCTTCACCCTGACGTGGAACACATGGTCTCGCTGGCGGCCAGGGTAGTGGGTCTGGACATCGCCGGCGTCGATCTGGTGGCGCAGGACATCTCCAAACCCTTGCATGCCCAGGGCGGCGCGATTGTCGAGGTCAACGCCGGACCAGGGCTGCTGATGCACCTCAAGCCGGCAGAAGGCGCGCCGCGCCCGGTCGGCCGCGCCATCTGCGAGCACCTGTTTCCCGTCACCTCCGACACCACCGGCGCCGGGCGTATTCCCGTGATCGGTATCGCCGGTTCCGCCGGAACCCACAGCATTGCGCGCCTGGTCGCCTGGCTGCTGCAGCTGTCCGGCCGTTACACCGGCCTGGCCTGCCGCAGTGGCCTGTTCCTCGACGGGCGCTGCCTGGACGCCAGCGACTGCACACACTGGGAGGCCGGCCAGCGGCTGCTGATCAACCGCGCGGTGCAGGCGGCGGTGTTTGAAAACGGTGCCGACACGATTTTGCGTACCGGCCTGGCCTATGACCGCTGCCAGGTGGGCGTGGTCACCGATCTGGATGGCCCGGACACGCTTGGCGATTTCGACATCTTTGACGACGAGCCGATGTTCAAGGTCATGCGCTCGCAGGTTGATGTGGTACTTCCCGAAGGGGTTGCGGTGTTGCATGCCGCACACAACCGCATTGTCGATATGGCCCCCCTGTGCGACGGCGAAGTCATTTTTTACGCCACCGACCCAACGCTTGCAGCCATCACTGCGCACCTGGCGAGCGGTGGGCGTGCGGTTTTTGTGCGTCAGGGGCAAGTGGTGCTGGCCACCGGTTCCAGCGAAGTCTTTTTACCCGGCCTGGACAAGCTCAGCGCCTGGCAGGGCCGCCATATTCCCACCGCCGAAGCAAATCTGCTGGCCGCCATCGCGGTTGCCTGGGCGCTCGGCATTTCCCTCGGCCTGATTGGTGCGGGCATTGAAGCCTTCGAGTCCAGCGCCACCCAGACCGGAAAGGCCGCACGATGAAAGTCTCCCGCATACGCGCCCTGCGTGGTCCCAACCTCTGGAGCCGACACACGGCGCTTGAAGCCATCGTCGCCTGCACTGAGGCAGAAAGCGCCATCGACAACCTGGCCGGTTTTGAGCCGCGTGTGCGTGCGCTCTTCCCCGCAATTGGTGCGCTCAGGCCGGGTGGTTATGAGGGCCCGGTATCGCTGGCCCATGTGCTGGAGTCGGCGACGCTGGCCTTGCAGGCCAACGCCGGCTGCCCGGTTACTTTCAGCCGCACGTCGGCCACCCCAGAAAGCGGTGTTTACCAGACCGTGGTGGAGTACAGCGAAGAAGCGGTAGGCCGCCTGGCGCTGGAGCTGGCGCAAGCGCTGGTGCATGCCGCCCTGAACGAAACCGGCTTCGACCTGGACAGCGCATTGGCGCAGTTGCGCGACCTTGATGAAGACGAACGCCTGGGGCCCAGCACCGGCGCCATTGTGGATGCAGCGGTCGCGCGCGGCATTCCCTACAAACGCCTGACCAGGGGCAGTCTGGTGCAATTTGGCTGGGGCGCACGCCAGCGCCGCATCCAGGCGGCCGAGCTGGACGGCACCAGCGCGGTGTCCGAGTCCATTGCCCAGGACAAGGACCTGACCAAAAAGCTGCTGCTCGCCGCCGGAGTGCCGGTGCCCACGGGCCGGCCGGCCTCCGACCCGGACGATGCCTGGTCCGCCGCCGAGTCGATCGGCCTGCCTGTCGTGGTCAAACCCCAGGATGGCAACCAGGGCAAAGGCGTCACGGTCAATATCGTGACCCGCGACCATCTGGACATCGCCTTTCATGCAGCTGCCGCACATGGCACCGTCATGGTTGAAAAATTTCTCCCCGGAGACGACTTTCGCCTGCTCGTGGTGGGCAACAAGCTTGTGGCGGCCTCGCGGCGCGAGCCACCGCAGGTGCTCGGCGACGGCCTGCACACGGTGCGCGAGCTGGTTGATATAGTGAACCAGGACCCCCGCCGGGGAGAAGGGCACGCCACCTCGCTGACAAAGATCCGGTTTGACGAGATTGCAGTCGCGCGCCTGGGGGTACAGGGTCTGACGCCCGAATCGATTCCGGCACGCGGTCGGCGTGTGGTGCTGCGCAACAATGCCAACCTGAGCACCGGTGGCACCGCCACCGATGTCACCAGCGATGTCCACCCCGAGGTTGCCGCCCGCGCGGTGGCAGCCGCCCAGATGGTGGGCCTGCACATTTGCGGCGTGGATGTCGTCTGCGAAAGCGTGCTGCGCCCGCTGGAAGCGCAAAGCGGTGGCGTGGTGGAAGTCAACGCCGCGCCCGGCCTGCGCATGCACCTGTCACCGTCCTATGGCAAGGGCCAGGCCGTTGGTGGCGCCATGATCAACGAGCTTTTTGCGCCCGGTGACGATGGCCGTGTGCCGGTGGTGGCCGTGACCGGCACCAACGGCAAAACCACGGTCACGCGCCTGATCGCCCACCTGCTCACCGCCAGCGGTTTGCGCTGCGGCATGACCAACACCGACGGTGTCTGGGTCAATGGCCGGCAGACCGACAGCGGCGATTGCAGCGGTCCGAAAAGCGCGCGCAATGTGCTGATGCACCCGGATGTGGATGCCGCCGTTTTTGAAGTGGCGCGCGGCGGCATACTGCGCGAAGGCCTGGGCTTTGACCGCTGCCAGGTGGCCGTGGTCACCAATATTGGCAGCGGCGATCACATTGGCATGAACTACATCACCACGGTGGAAGGGCTGGCTCTGGTCAAGGGCGTCATTGTGCAGAACGTGGCGCCTGGCGGCTTTGCGGTGCTCAATGCCGCAGACCCGCTGGTGGCCGCCATGGCGTCCGCCTGCCCTGGCAACGTGATTCTGTTTGCAGCCGACCGTCACCTTCCCCTGATGGCCACACACCGGGCCCAGGGCAAGCGCACCGTTTACGTGGATGGCAACGCGCTGGTCGCCGCAGAAGGCGCCTGGCGTGAGCGGGTGCCACTGCAAAATATTCCGCTGACACGTGGCGGCAGTATCGGCTTTCAGGTAGAAAACGTCATGGCGGCGCTGGCGGCGGCGTGGGCCGTCGGCGTGACCTGGGACACCCTGAAAAGCGGCCTGGCCAGCTTTGTCAGCGACGCGCACAATGCGCCGGGCCGCTTCAACGTACTGGACTACCGGGGGGCGACGGTGATCGCCGACTACGGTCACAATCCCGACGCCATGCGTGCACTGGTGGGGGCGGTGGACGCCATGCCTGCTCCCCCCGGCCAGAGGCGCAGCGTGGTCATCAGCGGGGCCGGCGACCGCCGCGACAGCGATATTCGCGACCAGACCATCATCCTGGGCAAAGCATTTGACGATATCCTGCTGTACCAGGACGCAGCACAGCGCGGACGCGCCGACGGCGAGGTCATGGGCCTGCTGCGCGAAGGTCTCGAAGGCTTGAACAAGGCCAGCCGCACCAGCCGCATCGACGAAATTCGCGGCGAGTTTCTGGCGATCGATACCGCGCTGGAGCGCTTGCAGCCGGGCGACCTGTGTCTGATACTGGTGGATCAGGTGCAGGAGGCGCTGGCTCATCTGGCTGAGCGGGTGAAAGAGACGCGTGACTTTAAACAGGTCGCGGCGGAGTGAGCTTGGGGCCGCTTGGTCTGGCCCCGGGTGGGCTGAGTTTGCCTTCTTTGCCACGAACGTCAGCGGTCCGCCAGCAGGCCGGGCTCAATCGATTTTGTCAGGGCATCACAAACAAAACCGACCTCCGGCCCATACCAATCCTGCGCAACCAGCTATCAAATATATAGCAAATGGCGTGGCTGCCACTCCGGCACCCGGTTAAACTCTCCCGATGGCCTGGAACGCAACTCTTTCCCTTGACTACTCCGTTCAGGCCAGCAAAACCGTCGCCCACTTCCGCCACAGCGGGCCGCTGCGCATTTTGCAAAGCCTTTACCCCGAGGGTGACGCGGTGTGCCACAACGTGCTGGTGCATCCACCGGGCGGGCTGGTGGGTGGCGATACGCTGGACATCTCGGTCACCGCTGCTGCCGGCAGCCACGGCCTGATCACCACGCCGGGGGCCACCCGTTTTTACCAGTCACTGGGCGAAGCAGCACTGCAGCGCAGCCACATCAAACTTGCCGCCGGTGCGCGCGGCGAATGGCTGCCCCAGGAGGCACTGTGTTACAGCGGCTGTCTGGCCGAAAACCACCTGACGCTGGACCTGGCACCCGGTGCCGAGCTGATGGGCTGGGATGTGACGGCGCTCGGTCTGCCCAGTGCCGGACAGCCATTTGTGCAGGGTAGTTTTTGCCAGCACATCGAAATGCCCGGCGTATGGCTGGAGCGCGCCCGCCTGGGTGCCGATGATCTGCTGCTGCTGAACAGCCCACTGGGCCTGGCCGGGCAGCGATGCATCGCCACCCTCTTTTTTGTGGCGGGCAGCAAGCTGGAACGCCCGCGTCGGCAACAGGCGCTGGACCTGGCCCGGCAAGTGATGGAGACCCACCCGCTGAGCTCCAGCGCAGGTGTCACCAGCCCGGATGCGCAGGTGGTGGTGTTGCGCGTGCTGGCGCCACTGGTGGAGCCGGCGATGGGCTTGCTCAAGCAGGTCTGGGCGGCCTGGCGCCAGCATTTCTGGCAGAAGTCAGCACCTGGCCCGCGCATCTGGTCGGCCTGATACCGGCGCACTGATAGCTGCCGCCTACAGGTATTTGAACGCTCGTCCTACTGCCTCTTCGCAGGGTGTGCGCAGAATGGGCACTGGTCATCTGCAACCGAAAACCACCAGCGAGACACGTATGAAAATCCTGCTCATCCCTACCCTTGTCGCGACCAGCCTGCTGTTCACCGCTTGCTCCAGCACCACCGAAAGCGGTGTGGTGGGCGCATCGCGTTCGCAGTTGCTGCTGGTGTCCTCCGCAGAGCTGGACCAGATGGCCGTGCAAAGCTACAACAAGCTCAAGGCCGAAGCTGCAGCCAAGGGGGTGCTCAATACCGACGCCGCCATGCTGGCGCGTGTGCGTGCCGTCGCGGCCCGCATCCAGCCGCAAACTGCGGTCTTCCGCGCCGACGCGCCACGCTGGCAATGGGAGGTCAACCTGATTACCAGCGAACAGGTCAACGCCTTTTGCATGCCAGGTGGAAAAATCATGTTCTACACCGGGCTGATTCGCAAGCTCAACCTCAGTGACGACGAAATTGCCGTCGTGATGGGCCACGAGATTGCCCATGCCTTGCGCGAGCATTCGCGCGAGCAGGTGTCCCAGGCGGCTGCAGCCCAGACGGCCATCGGAATTGGCACCCAGTTGCTGGGACTGGGCGGCGGCACCACGCAATTGACGGGTGCGGCCTATGAAGCGCTGGTGGCCACGCAATTCAGCCGGTCGCATGAAAACGAGTCGGACCGCATCGGCCTGGAGCTGATGGCACGGGCCGGCTACAACCCCCAGGCTGGCGTGACTTTATGGCAAAAAATGGCCAGCGCGGGCAGCGCGGGCGGTGGCGGCTTTCTCAGCAGCCACCCCAGCGACAGCAGCCGCGTGGCGCAAATCCAGGCACTGCTGCCTACGGTGATGCCGCTCTACCTCGCGGCGCGGCGCTAAGCCGGCGTGCGCCGCTAACCGGCCTGCGTCAACGCTTTGGCGCGGCATCAGATTGACTGGTTGAAGCAGGCAGCACTCCACTCTTCCTGCATAAATCGCGGTCCCGGCGATGTAGGGCGAATTACTTCGCGGGACTGGAAACCATGGAGCCCCATCACGCCGCCATGACCACCACCGAAATTTACCTGATCGCCCTGGCGATCATTTTCACGGTGCCCTACCTGATCTGGCGCGTCTTCAAGACCGATTACTACGCGCCGCTCGTGGTGGTGCAGATCATTGCAGGCATCCTTCTCGGTCCCGGTATCCTCGGCAAACTTTATCCTGACTACTACGCCTTTGTTTTCAGCGCGCCCGTGGTGCAGTCGCTCAACGGCATCGCCTGGTGGGCCGTGATGGTGTTTGTGTGGATTGCCGGTATCGAGCTGGACCTGCACAAGGCCTGGGTACATCGGCGCGAGAGCACCATCACCGCCAGCCTCGCGCTGGGCACCCCCTTGCTTTTCGGCTGTACGGCGGCGGCAGGCATGCTGATGTATGAGGGCTGGGTCGGCCAGCGGGGCATGCGCTGGCAGTTTGTCATGGGTGTGGGCATGGCCTGCGCCGTGACCGCCCTGCCCATCCTGATTTTGCTGATGGAAAAACTCGCCATTCTGCGCCAGCCGATTGGTCAGCGCATCCTGCGTTACGCCAGCCTGGACGACATCGCGATCTGGGGGGTATTGGCCCTGATCCTGATGGACTGGGAGCGCGTCGGCCGGCAAGCCGGTTTTCTGGCCGCCTTTGCAGCGCTTAGCTACCTTTTCCGGAAATTGATGGTGTGGATGCCGGAGCGCGATCGTTGGTACGCTAGTCTCATCTGGCTGATCATCTGCGCCTTGGGCGCCGACTGGGCAGGCCTGCACTTCATGGTTGGCGCTTTTCTGGCCGGCGCAGTCATGGACAACGACTGGTTCAACCAGGAACACATGGACATGCTTCGCCACCACGTGCTGCTGGTGATGATGCCGGTGTTTTTCCTGAGCACCGGCCTGCGCACCAACTGGTCGGTCGGCGGTGAAGCCGTGTTCATCGCCGCAGGGGTATTGCTCGTGGCCTCGGTGGCCGGCAAGCTGATCGGTGTCCACATCGCCGGCAAGGTGCTGAAATGGGCGCCGGGTGAAAGCGCCATCGTTGGCTGGCTGCTGCAGACCAAAGCCTTGATCATGATCATCTTTGCCAACATCCTGCTGGACAAACAGATCATCACCAACGAAACCTTCACCGCCCTGCTGCTGATGGCCATTGCCAGCACCATGCTGACGGTTCCGATGGTCGCGCCCAGGCTTCAGCGCATGAAAGAGATTATTTTCCGGTCGAAGTGACGATGGCTAAATGGCAACGAGTTGCCGCACGCCGTGGGCCTGCATGTCCTTGCCCTGGCCGCGCGCGATGAATTCGCCGCGCTCCATCACCAGGTAGTCGTCGGCCAGTTCCTCGGCAAAGTCGTAGTACTGCTCGACCAGCAAAATCGCCATGTCACCGCGGTCGGCCAGCATGCGGATCACACGACCGATGTCCTTGATGATGCTGGGCTGAATGCCTTCGGTCGGTTCGTCCAGGATCAGCAGCTTGGGCTTGGCCGCCAGCGCGCGTGCAATCGCCAGTTGCTGCTGCTGACCGCCCGACAGGTCACCACCGCGGCGGCTCAGCATTTGTTTGAGCACCGGAAACAGTTCGTACAGCTCCGCCGGAATAGGCGTGCTGGCGCTTTTGTAGGCCAGGCCCATGCGCAGGTTTTCCTCGACCGTCAACCGCGCAAAAATCTCGCGGCCCTGCGGCACAAAGCCGATGCCGGCGCGAGCCCGCTCGTACGGTGTGGCGTTCTGGATGGGCTTGCCATCGAACGCTATGGTGCCTGTCTTGATGGGGACCAGACCCATCAGCGACTTGAGCAAGGTGGTTTTGCCGACGCCGTTGCGGCCCAGCAGCACAGTCACTTTGCCGAGGTGGGCGTCCAGGCTCACATCGCGCAGGATGTGGGAGCCGCCGTAGTACTGGTTGACGTTTTTGACGTTCAGCATTTGTTGATCTCCATCAGGCTTGTTGGAGCTTCGAAGCCGTGGTGGTTCGCCGGCAAGCCGGGGGTTGCCCGGCGGCAAGTAACTTTCTTTTGCGTCGCTGTATAGACCGGAGACATGGGAAACAGGTGTGCGGAGACATAGGAAACACCTTGGAATCTCATCAGGCTTGCGTCAGGGTATTCAAGTCGAGCCGC
>NZ_JAUXUP010000078.1 GCF_030680935.1 Polaromonas sp.
TCGGTTTCTTTGGTGAAGGCTTTGCTCATGGGAGCTTGGGGGTAAAAACGTGTTCAGAGAAGAACATCGTAACGAAAAAGCCCTGGAACCTTGCAGTTCCAGGGCTTGACGTCTGGTGCGGCTGGCAGGAATTGAACCCACGACCCCTTGGTTCGTAGCCAAGTACTCTATCCAACTGAGCTACAGCCGCTAAGCCTCAAATTATAGCGTAATTGGGTGGTAGGGCGTCACAGACTTGAACTGTGGACCAAAGGATTATGAGTCCTCTGCTCTAACCAACTGAGCTAACGCCCCACGTCGCCAAGGCAGATTGTAAGGTGTCGCTACTTGCTGTGACTGAGCGCGCTGCTGACCATCTTGGCGGTGATATCGACGATCTGGATCATTTTTTCGTAGGGCATGCGCATGGGGCCGATGACACCCAGCGTGCCCACCACCTTGCCGTCCACCTCATACGGCGCCGTCACCACGGACAGCTCATGGTAAGGCACCACCTGGCTTTCGCCGCCGATGTAGATACGCACGCCTTCGGCGCGGCTGGACACGTCAAGCAGGCGCATCAGCTGGGCCTTTTGCTCGAACAGGTCAAACAGCTTGCGCAAATTGCCCATGTCGCCAGAAAAATCGCTGACGGCCAGCAGGTTGCGTTCACCCGAAATCACCACCTCGTCGCGCGACTCGATCGCCTCGGAGCTGACCTGCACCGCCGCCTGCATCAGGCTGGCAATCTCGCCGCGCAGGGCTTCGACTTCGCGCGCCAGACGTTCACGCACTTCCTCGATGGCCATGCCGGCGTAATGCGAGTTGAGGAAGTTGGCGGCTTCCACCAGCTGGGTCTGGGTGAAGTCGGTTTCGGTGAAGATGACGCGGTTTTGCACATCGCCATCGGGCGAGACGATGATGACCAGGATGCGTTTTTCCGACAAACGCAAAAATTCGATGTGGCGAAACACGGAGGTGCGGCGCGGCGCCATCACCACGCCAACAAACTGCGACAGGCTGGACAACATGTTTGCAGCGTTGCTGAAGACCTTCTGCGGCTGGTCCGGCGCCAGCCGGGGAGCGGCCAGAGGCCCCCCCGCTGAAAACTGGTCGCGCTGCACGGTCAGCATGGTGTCGACAAAAAGCCGGTAACCCCGTGCCGTCGGGATGCGGCCAGCAGAGGTGTGCGGGCTGACGATCAGGCCCAGCTCTTCCAGATCGCTCATGACGTTGCGTATCGTCGCCGGCGACAGGTCCAGCCCGGAGGCCCTGGACAAGGTGCGCGAGCCGACTGGCTGACCGTCGGCGATGTAGCGCTCTACAAGCGCTTTTAACAACAGGCGGGCACGTTCATCAAGCATGGGGCCATTCTACGAAGCTTGTTCACCATGTTGTGATGTAATTTGGCGATGAAGTCGCAATTTCGTCACGTCGCCCTGATTGGCAAGTACCACGCTCAGGGGTCGCGCTCCGCGCTGGAAGAAATTGCGCACTTCCTGCACGCCCAAGGCTGCGAGGTCGCCCTCGAAAAGGACACCGCCAGCAACACCGGCCTGACGCAGTACCCCGTACTTGACGTGGCAGCCGTCGGCGCTCAGTGTGACCTGGCCCTGGTGGTCGGCGGTGACGGCACCATGCTGGGCATAGGGCGGCAGCTGGCCCAGTTTGGTGTGCCGCTGGTGGGGATCAACCAGGGTCGCCTGGGCTTCATCACCGACATCGCTTTTGAGGATTTTCAGACGGCGCTGGGGCCCATGCTGCGCGGTGAATTTGAAGAAGACCGGCGCTGGATGATCCAGGCCGAGGTTGTGCGTGACGGACGCTGCGTCTTCAGTGCCACAGCCATGAACGATGTGGTGGTCAACCGCGGCGCGTCGGCCGGCATGGTCGAACTCCGTGTGGAAGTCGATGGCCGTTTTGTGGCGAACCAGCGCGCCGACGGCCTGATCATCGCCACCCCCACCGGCTCCACCGCCTACGCGCTGTCGGCGGGCGGGCCGCTGCTGCATCCCTCCATTTCAGGTTGGGTCATGGTGCCAATTGCGCCTCACACGCTGTCGAACCGGCCCATCGTGCTGCCCGACACGGGTGAGATCACGGTTGAAATTGTGGCCGGCCGCGACGCCAGTGCCAACTTCGACATGCAGTCGCTGGCCAGCCTGCTGCACGGTGACCGCATCACGGTGCGGCGTTCGGATTACCAGATGCGGTTTTTGCATCCCAGGGGCTGGAGCTACTTTGACACCCTGCGTAAAAAACTGCACTGGAACGAGGGTGTGGCATGAGCCGCCGGACCGCCCCAAGGGAAATACCGCAGTGCGCAGCGCGGAGGTTCTCCCATGAGTCTTAAAAGTATTGCCCTGCGCGACTTCGTCATCGTCCGCGAACTGGCACTGGATCTTGAAGGCGGCTTCAGCGTCCTGACTGGCGAAACCGGCGCCGGCAAATCGATACTGATAGACGCTCTGCAACTGGCCCTGGGTGCACGCGCCGACGCCGGCGTAGTACGTGAGGGTGCAGAGCGCTGCGAGATCAGCGCCACCTTTGATGCGCCCGCTTCCCTGGCCGGATGGCTCGAAGAAGCCGGCTTTGCCAGTGACGACGAGTTGCTGCTGCGCCGCACGGTCGATGCCCAGGGGAAAAGCCGTGCCTGGGTCAACGGAAGCCCGGCTACGGCCACACAATTGCGTGAAATCGCCGACCTGCTGGTGGACATCCACGGCCAGCACGCCTGGCAAAGCCTGACGCGGCCTGATGCGGTACGCGGCCTGCTTGACGCCTACGCCGGGCTGTCCACGCACGCGCTGGTGCAGCAGTGGCAGGGCTGGCGCGGCGCACACAAAACCTTGCAGGAAGCGCGCGACGCACAAGACAGCCTGCAGCGCGAACGCGAACGCCTGGCCTGGCAAATTGGCGAGCTCGACAAGCTGGCACCCGGCGCCGAGGAGTGGAACGAACTCAACACCCAGCACAGCCGGCTGTCCCATGTCCAGGCGCTGCGCGATGCCGTGCAGGCGGCGCTTGACGCCCTGCAAGAGGCCGATGACAACGCCGCCGCGCTGATCGGCCGGGCGCTCTCGTCGCTACAAAATCAGGCGCACATTGAACCCGAATTCAAGGGTCTGACTGAGGTATTGGGCAGCGCATTGGCGCAGGTTGAAGACACGGTGCATTCGCTCAATGGTTATGCCCGACACGCAGAGCTGGAGCCGCAGCGCCTGGCCGAACTTGACGAGCGCCTGGCACTATGGGTCAGCCTGGCACGGCGCTACAAACGCACACCGGCCGATCTACCCGAGCTGCTGGCCGGCTGGCGCCGGGAGCTGCGCCAGCTGGACGCAGCAGCCGATCTGGTTGGACTTGAACAGGCCGAAAAACTGGCCAGGGCGGCCTATACAGAAGAGGCGGGCAAGGTGTCGAAAGCGCGAGGCAAAGCCGCACCCCAGCTTGCCAAAGCCATTACCCAGGCCATGCAGGGCCTGGGCATGCAGGGCGGCAAGTTTGAAGTGGCACTGACACCGCTGCCGCAACCGGCCCAGCACGGGCTGGAGCAGGCTGAGTTTCTGGTCGCCGGGCACAGCGGAAGCACGCCGCGCGCGGTTGGCAAGGTGGCCTCGGGCGGCGAGCTGTCGCGTATTGCGCTGGCCATTGCAGTGACCACCAGCGAGCTGGGCCAGGCGCAGACGCTGATTTTTGATGAGGTGGACTCCGGTGTCGGCGGGGCCGTCGCAGAAACCGTGGGCCGGCTGATGAAGCAGCTGGGCAAAGACCGTCAGGTGCTGGCCGTCACGCACCTGCCACAGGTCGCCGCCTGCGCCGATCACCACCTGCTGGTAGCCAAACGCAGCGACAAGGGCCAGACCGCCAGCAGCGTCGCCCCGGTTCATGGCGAGCAGCGCGTTGCCGAGGTTGCGCGCATGCTGGGCGGCGAGAAACTGTCCAGCACCACACTGGCACACGCCAAGGAGATGCTGGGCCAATGAGCAACGCGCCGGTTCTCGATATGGTGCTGATCACCGGCATGTCGGGGTCGGGCAAATCCGTGGCCCTGCATGCGCTCGAAGACGCCGGCTATTACTGCGTGGACAATCTGCCGCCGGAATTGCTGCTGTCTTTTGTGGCACTTGAGAAGCAGCACGGCGCGAGCAAGGTGGCCATCGCGATGGACGTGCGCAGCGCCGTCTCGCTGCCGCTGGTGCCGCAACAACTCAGGCAGATGCGCGAGCAGGGTGTGGCCGTGCAGTCGGTGTTTCTCGATGCCAGCACCGACACGCTGGTGCGGCGCTTCTCGGAAACCCGGCGTCTGCACCCGCTGTCGCGCCGCGATGCGTCGGACCAGCAGCGCGCGCTGGTCGATGCCATCAACGAAGAGCGCGAACTGCTGGGCGAGCTGCGCGAACACGCCCATGTGATCGACACCAGCATGATTCGTTCGTCGCAGTTGCAGGGCTACGTGAAGGCGCTGATTTCGTCGCCAGCGGCCCAGCTCACCCTGGTGTTCCAGTCCTTTGCCTTCAAGCGCGGCGTGCCGGTCGATGCCGACTATGTGTTCGACGTGCGCATGCTGCCCAACCCGCACTATGAAGCCGGCTTGCGCCACCTGACCGGCAAGGACAGCGAGGTCGTGAGCTACCTGCAGGCGCATGCCGATGTGGATGACATGTTCCGGCACATCGAGCAGTTCATCGGCCACTGGCTGCAGGCGCTGGTGCGCGACCACCGCAGTTATGTGACGGTGGCCATCGGCTGCACCGGCGGCCAGCACCGCTCGGTTTACCTGGTGGAGCGGCTGGCATCAGCGTTCAGCGCCAACTGGGTCACGCTCAAGCGCCACCGTGAGCTCGACTCGGCCCTCCATGTCACTTCGGGACAGGCCGAAAAACGCTCCTGATTTGATAGCTGATTGCACCCGTCGAATAAGGGCCGGAGGCCGATTTGACTATAAACCTCAGGTTGAAACGGTCAAAGCATGCAGCGCCAGCAGTTTTCGGATGGGCGCTGGCAGGCCCAGGCCAAGCCATACATCGCGTGCCACCCACGCACCCTGCCCCGGAAGCTGGATGCTTTTTGCTTCACGCGCCGACACCTGCAGCAGCATCGGCGACAGGCGCATGTCCTTGTGGGTCAGCACATGCACAAAAGGTGTGACTGCACTCAGGCGAGTCTGAAACTTCACCGGCAATGCAGCCAGCAAGGCATCTTCACTGTCAAACACCGGAAAGCAATACAGCCCGCCCCAGATGCCGGGCGCCGGTCGGCGCTCCAGCCAGACGGAGCCGTCGGCTTGTTGCGCCCAAAGCAGGCTCAGCGCCATCGCGCTGCGTTTGAGCTTGCGGGTCTTGACCGGGTAGGCCTGCGGCTCGCCCGTGGCCAGACCCCGGCACAAGGCCTGCACCGGGCACAGCAAACAGGCTGGCTGGCGGATGGTGCAGACCGTTGCGCCCAGGTCCATCAAGCCCTGCGTGTAGCGCGGCATCGCGGTGCCCAGCTGGCGCTGCGGCAGCAAGGCGGTGGCAATCGCCTGCAGTTCGCGCGCCTGGGCACTGGACGCCAGATCGCCGGCAAAAGCAGTCACCCGCGCCAGCACACGCTGGACATTGCCGTCAAAAATCGCCACTCGCTCGCCAAAGCAGAAAGCGGCAATCGCTGCCGCTGTGGATGGCCCGATGCCGGGCAGGGTTTGCAGCAGCTCGGCAGTCTGCGGAAACTGCCCGCCATGCAAAGACACAATATCCCGCGCGCAGCGGTGCAGGTTACGGGCGCGGCTGTAATAACCCAGGCCACTCCACAGACCCAGCACCTCGTCCAGCGGCGCTGCGGCCAGATCGGCGACCGCCGGAAACCGCAGCAAAAAGCGCGTGTAGTAGTCCAGCACCGTCGCCACCTGGGTTTGCTGCAGCATGATTTCTGACAGCCAGACGCGGTACGGGTCGCGCGTGTTCTGCCAGGGCAGACCGTGGCGGCCATGGCTTTTCTGCCAGCGCACCACATCCGCAGAAAATTGCGCCAGCAATTCGGTGGAAAGGCCGGGCAAAGCGGTGATCGGGGACGTGGCAGGGTCAGCGGGCAAGGCGGCAGGTCACCCGGCCTTCAAGCGGCCACCACTGCGGCCAGCACCGGCATGGCTGCAGCGGGCGCCTGCTGCTCATGCGGCGTCTCCAACAAGCGGGCCGTCAGTTCGTCGAGCTTGCTGTCCATCTCATTGATGGCGCCCTCATGGGCATCAATCTCTGCAATCCGTTCGTCGAGCCCGGTGGCGGCATGCTGGATACGTTCAATCGCCTCGATACGCCGGCTGAAGTTGCGCCTGCGCTCCTTGAGCTGTGCATCCAGCTGGGAAGCGGCCGACTTGTTCCAGAGTTCGACTTCGCCGAGCGCGGTTTCATACACCACGCGCAGACGTGTCGCCAGGGCCCGGACCAGGCGCTCGGAAAATTCGGGCTGCGCGAGTTTGAGGATGTTGGCCACCCCCAGGTACTGCAGGTGGCTGCGTTCAATCTGCTCCAGATCGACCATGAAGCGGCTCATCTCCGGCTCTTTAGGCGCCTGCAGGGAAAAACCGAATTCGGAATTGAGTTGCTTGAAAGAGCCGCCCAGCATGTTATGGATTTCTGCGCTGGTGCTTTGTGCTTTCTGCAAACCTTCGCGCAGCCGCGCAAAAGTCTGCCCATAGGCTTTCTTGACCCCCAGCTTGATGCCGGGTTGCTTGAGCGCGTCGGTCAGCTGCGCCAGCTCGGTTTTCAAAGTCGGTGTACCCAGCAGGTGAAACACCTCGCGGAGCAGCTTCAGGTGGATGGAGCGCACCGCCTGTATCTTGGCGCCGCTGGTGTTGAACTCGACCTGCTCCTGCTCAATGCGCGAGCGCATGTGCTTGATGACGGTGTCGTTTTTGCCGCGCAGGCCGCGCAACTCAATCATCTGTTCAGCCAGGTCTCGGCGGCGGATGTGGATCACGCGCCCCGCCTCAGCCCGCAGCTCGGCAATGCCGCCGGCCACGGCCGAGCGCAGGATTTTCTGGCGCTGCCCCATCACGCCCTGGCCCAGCGCCTGCTCCAGCGCGGGCAGGCAACTGGCCTGCAGCAGCTTGTCGTCGCGAGTGACTTTGGCGACCAGGCCCTTCTGGGCCGACACCGGGATCACCTGCTCTACCGGCAAACCCAGGATTTCTGCTGATGTTGCGCGCTGGCGGTCAATCTGCGCCTGAATCTGAGCGGGTGAGCTGAGTGCATCCCACAAGGTATCGATCTTGTTGAGCACCACCAGCCGGGATTCGTTGCTCTGGTCTTCGGTGATCAGGTGCTCGCGCCAGATGGCCAGGTCGGACTTGGTGACGCCGGTATCTGCCGCCAGAATGAACACCACCGCATGCGCCTGCGGAATCAGGCTGACGGTGAGCTCCGGCTCTGCGCCTATGGCGTTGAGCCCCGGGGTGTCCAGAATGACCAGGCCCTGCTTGAGCAGCGGATGGGCGATGTTGATCAGGGCGTGGCGCCACTTGGGCACTTCAATCAGGCCGTCTGCACCCACGCGGGGGTTGTCATCGGGCGATTCGTCGTGCCAGAACCCGAGCGCGCGGGCCTCGTCGCGGCTCACATGCCGCACCTCGGCCACTTTTTCAAGCGCCTGCGCGAGCTGCACCGGGTCGTTCACATCCAGGTCAATGCGCGTCCACTTTTCCGGGACCATGCGCCACTCCATCAGTGCCTGGGGCTTGAGCCGGGTCTCAATCGGCAGCAAACGCAGGCAGGGCGGCACCTCGGCGTCGTAACCCAGTTCGGTCGGGCACATGGTGGTGCGGCCGGCGCTGGCCGGCATGATGCGGCGACCATAACCGGCAAAAAATATCGCGTTGATCAGCTCTGACTTGCCGCGCGAAAACTCGGCCACAAAAGCCACCATGACCTTGTCGGAGCGCACCTGCGCTTCCAGCCTGAGCAAGCGCTCTTCCACCGCCGCATTGAGCAGGTCGTGGTCTTTCATCCACTCAGACAGGAGCTTGAGCCGCAAGGCAAACTCGCGCCGCCAGGCGCCGTGCTGGTCGAATTTTTCGTTAAAGGACATGGTGCGCCGCAGACATAGGTCAATCAATATAGCATCGCCTACCCGAAACAGGCATTGAAGTACTCCGCCCGGCGTTCAGGGTTTCTGGCAGTTGACACAGAAAAAGGTGGAGCGCTGGCCCTGCCGCAGGCTGCGCACCAGGCCAGCGCACACCTTGCAGGGAAGCCCGGCCCGGTCATACACCATGGCCTCCAGCTGAAAGTAGCCACTCTGGCCCTGGGCGTTGGAAAAGTCCTTCAGGGTGCTGCCGCCCTTTTCAAGCGCGCGCGCCAAAACCGTGCGAATCGCCGCATGTAACCTGGCCGCGCGCGGTTTGCTCAGACGCGCCGCCCGCACGGTGGGACGAATACCGGCCAGAAACAGCGCCTCGGAGGCGTAAATATTACCCACGCCCACCACCACATTGCCAGCCAGCAGCACCTGTTTGATCGCCGATTGCTTCGATTGCAGCGCGCGATGAAAAGCCAGCGCATCAAAGCCATCGCTCAGAGGCTCCACCCCCAGGTGCCCCAGCAATTTGCGGGCTGCCGGGTCGTCTTCGCTGGAGGCGTACACCACCGCACCAAAGCGGCGCGGGTCATGCAGGCGCAGACGGCCTGTGCTGGTGCGCATTTCAAAATGGTCGTGTTTGCCGGGCGGCGGCAAGTGCGTGCCAAAACCCAGACTGCCCGACATGCCCAGATGAATCAGCAGCAGTCCGCCGGTGGTGTCCAGCAACAGGTATTTGCCGCGCCTGCGCACCTGCAGCACCGTGTGACCCACCAGCTGCGACGGCTCGCAGCCCAGCGGCCAGCGCAGCGCTTTGCCCATCTCCAGATCCAGGATTTCGGCCCCGGCGATACGGTCGGCAAAACTCAGCCGGGTGACTTCAACTTCGGGCAATTCGGGCATGCAATGGGGCAATCGGTCGGGAGCGCCTGTGTCGGCGCGGTGCTTCAATTATCATGGCTTGATGAACCCACTTTTCAGCGTTTTCAGCGCGCTCTGTCTGGCAGTGCCAGCGGTACTGGCCCAGACCACCCCGACGGTGCCGGCAGAACCCGCGGCCGCGCGGCCCAATGCGCCGGCGGCCAGCGTGGCCAGGCCACCGGCGGCCTCCAGCCTGGACGGTGAGTTGTTTTACCAGGTGCTGATCGGCGAAATCACCTTGCGCAATGGGGATGCCCCCGCCGGCTTTGCCCTGATTCTGGATGCTGCACGCAAAACCGGCGACGCCAAGCTGTACCAGCGCGCCACCGATATTGCCCTGCAATCACGCTCCGGCGACGCAGCGCTGCAGGCTGCCCGGGCCTGGCGCCAGGCCCAGCCTGCGTCGCGCGAGGCCAACCGCTACGTTCTGCAAATCCTGGTGGCGTTGAACCGCCTGACCGAAACCGTGGAGCACCTCAAGGCCGATGTGCAACTGGCAGCACCCGCAGAACGCACGCAGGCGATCATTAACCTGCCGCGCTTTTTTGCCCGCGTGGGCGACAAAAAACTGGCCACCGAGTTGTTTGAACAGGCGCTGGCCGCCGAGCTCAAAACCAGCACGCCCGAAAGCACTGCCGCCTGGGCCGCAGTCGGGCGCATGCGCCTTGCCGCAGGCGACATGCCTGGTGCACTGAACGCGGCAGAACGCGGACAGGCGATCAGCCCGCAAGCCGAGGCCCCGGCGCTGCTGGCGCTGGAGCTGATGGACCCGAAGATGCCCCGCGCCGAAGCGCTGGTGCAATCGTATTTGAATATCAACGCCGCGGCCCAGCCTGAAATCCGCATGGCCTATGCACGCGCCCTTCTGGACACGCAACGATATGCAGAAGCCAGCACCCAACTACAGATGGTGACGCGCGACAAGCCCGACTACCCTGAAAGCTGGCTGGTGCTGGGGTCGCTGCAACTGCAGGACAACCAGTTGGCTGCGGCGCAGGCCTCGCTGCTGCGTTACCTGGAGCTTGCCGGACAAGGAGAAGCCCAGGCCGGTCGTGGCCCGTCGCAGGCCTACCTTGCGCTGGCGCAGGTGGCTGAAAAACGCAAGGATTATGCGGCAGCGGAACTCTGGCTCAACAAAATTCCGGACTCCCAGGAGCTGGTTCAGGCCCAAACCCGGCGCGCCTCGCTGTTGGCCAAACGCGGCAAACTCAGCGAGGCCCGCCAGTTGCTCCAGCAATTGCCCGAACGCAACGCTGAAGAGGCCCGCATCAAGCTGATGGCCGAGGTCAATTTGCTGCGCGAACAAAAAGAGTACCGCAGCGCCTACGACCTGCTGGCGCAGGCCGTGGCCCGCTACCCGAACGAGCCCGAGCTTGTTTACGACCAGGCCATGCTGGCCGAAAAACTGGAGTTGCTGCCAGAAACCGAGCGTTTGCTGCGCCAGGTGATACAACGCAAGCCGGACTATCACCACGCTTACAACGCGCTGGGGTACTCGCTGGCTGAGCGCAACATACGGTTGCCCGAGGCCAAGCAGTTGATCCTGAAAGCGCTGGAATACGCGCCACAAGACCCGTTTATCCAGGACAGCCTGGGCTGGGTCGAATTTCGCATGGGCAACAAGGCCGAGGCCCTGAAAATCCTCGAGGCTGCCTACAGGGCCAAGCCCGACTCAGAAATCGCCGCGCATTTGGGTGAGGTGCTCTGGAGCATGGGACAGCGCGACCGCGCGCTGGCGATCTGGAAAGAGGGTGCCCTACTCAATCCCGACAACGAGACCCTGCTGGGCACTCTCAAGCGCCTGCGCGTGCGGCTGTGAAGGCGCCAGCCCGCGTGGATGCCGTCCTTACGCGCCGTCTGGGCCTGCTGGCCAGCCTCTGGTTTGCTACCGTTTTTATAGCTGGGTGTGCACAAACACCAAGGGCTGCAGCCCCAAATGATGCTGAAGTTTCATCGTGGACCGGGCGCATCAGCCTGCAGGTACAGAGCGAACCGCCCCAGGCCTTTTTTGCCGGTTTTGAACTCAAGGGATCAGCCGCGCAGGGCGAGCTGGTACTCAACAGTCCGCTGGGCAACAGCCTGGCGTTGCTGCGCTGGTCTGCCGAAGAAGCGGTGCTTGATTCGGGCAACCAGATCCAGCGATTTGCCTCGGTGGGTGAGCTGATCGAAAAAGCCACTGGTGCGGCCCTGCCCGTGCCCGCGCTGTTTGATTGGCTGCGCGGCAAAAACACCGCCGCAGATGGCTGGACCGCCGACCTTACCCAACAGGCCGAAGGCCGCATCTCGGCCAGCCGCAGCATACCGCTGCCGCGCGCCGACCTGCGGGTGGTGCTGGCACGGTGATGCAGCAGCAGCCCATCCGCGCTGCCGCGCCGCTGAAGGCCCTCTACGACGTTGCGGCGCCGGCCAAACTCAATCTGTTCCTGCACATCACCGGCCGAAGGCCCGATGGCTACCATTTGCTGCAGTCGGTTTTCATGCTCATCGACTGGTGCGACACCCTGCATTTCGAATTGCGCACCGACGGGCAGATCACACGCAGCGATCTGGGCACCGGCAGCGCAGAGGCGCTGCCGGCCGAAGACCTGGTCGTACGTGCGGCCCGGGCGCTGCAAAACGCTTCGGGCACGTCGCTGGGGGTTCACATCGGGCTGGAAAAGCGCATTCCTGCGCAGGCAGGCATGGGCGGGGGCTCATCGGACGCCGCGAGTTGCCTGCTGGCGCTTCAGCGCCTGTGGGGCGTGCGCCTGCCGCCAGCCAACTTGCAGGCCATTGCGCTGAAACTCGGCGCCGACGTGCCATTTTTTCTCTCAGGTGGCCATGCGTGGGTGGAAGGGATAGGCGAAAAGATCACGCCCCTGGCGCTGCCGGCCGCACGTTTCGTGGTGGTCAAGCCCCTTGCCGGCCTGCCGACCGACGCCATTTTCCGGGCGCCCGAGCTCAAACGCGACACAGAAACTGCTACAATCCAAGGCTTTGCTGCAAACTCAAATGGCCCTGTTTACGAATTCGGCCATAACGACTTGCAGCCAGTCGCGCAGGCCTTGTGTCCGCAGGTTGGTCAATCCCTTGATTGGCTTTCCATGCAGCATTTAAAGGGCCGCATGACTGGCTCTGGAAGTGCTGTATTTGCGCATTTGCCGCATGCGATGACGCTGGCAGTCGCCCCGGGCGACTGGCAAGTCCGCACATGCAGCAACCTGGAGGCACATCCCCTGGCTGGCTGGTAAACCCGGCGCCATGACATGTGTTTCCGGAAACAACGGTTTATAGGTTGATTGCCCTGACCCGCCACCTGTCTGTCTGACAGGTTCGGGAAAGAAGCAGTGGACCTGTGTAGGGGTGTCGCCAAGTTGGTTAAGGCACCGGATTTTGATTCCGGCATTCGCAGGTTCGACTCCTTCCACCCCTGCCAAAATTTTCGGGTCCCTTGAGGGGCCCGTGTTTTTAGGCCCCCGATGTCGGGGGCCTGTGTTTGCTGACTGCCAGTATCTGCGCTTGAATTTTCGGGTCTGCCTCCCGCAAAATCCACTCCAGGCCACATGCACACCCAGCAGCCAGAGGGCGTCCATGTTTAAAGTGCGTTATTGCCACCTTCCATTCAGCCTCGTTCATCTCTAGACACCAGCTGGGCCCCACATGCAACCGCACCACTCCGACTTCATGCTTTTTACAGGCAATGCCAATCCGAGCATGGCCTCTGAAATCGCGCAGCACCTGGGCATATCGCTCGGTGCGGCCCATGTAGGCCGCTTTTCAGACGGCGAAGTGACGGTCGAGATCCAGCAGAATGTGCGCGCGCGCGATGTGTTTGTGGTGCAGTCCACCTGCGCTCCAATCAATGAAAACCTGATGGAATTGCTGATCATGGTCGATGCGCTCAAACGCGCCTCCGCCGAGCGCATTTCCGCCGTGATTCCCTACTTCGGCTACGCCCGCCAGGACCGTCGCCCGCGATCGGCACGTGTGCCCATCAGCGCCAAGGTAGTGGCCAACATGCTGCAGGCGGTGGGTGTCTCGCGTGTGCTGACCATGGACTTGCACGCCGACCAGATACAGGGATTTTTTGACATCCCGGTGGACAACATCTATGCCTCACCGGTGCTGCTGGGCGATTTGCGCCTGAAAAACTACAACGACCTGATGGTGGTTTCACCCGACGTCGGCGGCGTGGTGCGCGCACGGGCACTGGCCAAGCAGCTCGGCTGCGACATGGCGATCATCGACAAGCGCCGGCCCAAGGCCAATGTGTCGGAAGTGATGCACGTCATTGGTGACATCGACGGGCGCAACTGCGTGATCATGGACGACATGATTGACACGGCCGGCACGCTGGTCAAGGCAGCCGAGGTGCTGAAAGAGCGCGGCGCCAAAAAGGTTTATGCCTATTGCACGCACCCGATTTTTTCGGGCCCGGCCATTGAACGCATTGCGCAAGGTGAAGCCCTCGACGAGGTGGTCATCACCAACACCATTCCCCTGAGCCAGGCGGCCCAGGACTGCAAGAAAATTCGCCAGCTCTCCGTGGCCCCGCTGATTGCCGAAACAATCCAGCGCATTGCCAACGGTGAGTCGGTCATGAGTTTGTTCTCGGACCAGGACAATTTGTTCTGATCCGGGGCAAAAAGCCGGCTGCATTTTTGTGCAGCTTTTTTAGGAAAGTTTCAGAAATTCCGTTATGGGGATGCAGGGCAAGGCGCCCGGAGCGCAGGACACCGGAATGCACTTCAGTGCATGAGGATTCCGAGCACCACGCAACGCCGCCATGCGCCCAAAGACGGGATTTATGGGACTTTCCATGTCGGGGTGAGCTGGTCGCGGCCCACCTCTTTTGGAGAAGATTATGAAATTCGTCGCTTTTGAGCGCGCCAAGCAGGGTACGGGTGCGAGCCGCCGTCTCCGCATCACCGGCCGCACGCCCGGTATTGTTTATGGTGGTACCGGTGAGCCGTCGCTGATCGAACTCGATCACAACGCACTCTGGCACGCCATCAAGAAAGAAGCCTTCCACGCTTCCGTCCTCGAGATGGAAATGGGCAGCAAGACTGAAAAAGTCCTGCTGCGCGATCTGCAGATGCATCCGTTCAAGCAACTGATCCTGCACATCGACTTCCAGCGCGTTGACGCGAAAACCCGCCTGACCATGAAAGTGCCACTGCACTACAGCGGTGAAGAAGAGTCCCCAGCGGTCAAAGCCGAGAACTGTCTCGTCAACCATGTGCTGACCGAGCTGAGCATCTCCTGCCTGCCAAAAGACCTGCCTGAATTCATTGCCGTCGATCTGACCGGCCTGAAAAAAGGCAACTCGCTGCGCGCCAAGGACATCACACTGCCCAAAGGCGTGAAACTTGTTGCCAAAGGCACCCAGGACAATCCGGTTCTGGTTTCCGTGTCGGCCGTCTCAGCCGAAGCAGAAGCCGATGCAGCAGCCGCTGCAGCAGCCGCTGCGCCAGTTGACCCGAAAGCTGCCAAAGCCGCTGCCGCCAAGGACGCCAAAGCCGGCGCCAAAGCCGATGCGGCCAAGCCTGCTGCCAAGAAGTAATTTACCTCCTGCGGCAGTGGCCTGAAAAGCCAGCGGCCCTTGTTCTCTGCGGAGGACAAGGGCCGTTTTTCTTGGGCGGCGGTCTGCCTTGCGATAATCCTCTGGGCAGCCACGTCGGCAGCATCTTTCAGCTTCATCCATCGCATGATCAAACTTTTTGTGGGCCTGGGCAATCCGGGCACCGAATACGAGGCAACACGCCACAACGCCGGCTTCTGGTGGACCGAGGCGCTGGCGCGTGAACTCAAACTGTCCCTGGCGCTGGACAAAAATTACCACGCCCGTGTAGCACGCACCACCATCGCCGGTCAAACCGTCTGGTTGCTGGAGCCCCTGACCTTCATGAACCTGTCCGGCAAATCCGTGGCGGCGCTGGCGCGCTTCTTCAAACTCGCGCCCGAAGAAATCCTGGTGGCGCATGATGAGCTGGACATCGTGCCGGGCCAGGCCAAGCTCAAGTTCGGCGGCAGCCACGCCGGCCACAACGGCCTGCGCGACATCCACGCGCAGCTCGGCACCGGCGACTACTGGAGGCTGCGCATAGGTGTCGGCCATCCCGGGGTGAAGTCCGAAGTCATCAACTGGGTGCTGAAAAAGCCGTCGCAGGAGCACCGGGTGGCCATTGAGGACAGCATCACCCGCTCACTCAAGGCGGTACCGGCGCTGCTTGCCGGCGAGATGGAAAAAGCCACGATGCTGATCCACACCAGTGCGCCGCAGCGGCCCAAGCCGCCGCGCAAGCCTGAGGCTGAAGACTCGGAAAACGATTAGAGGCATCACGCTGCTGCTGTGGACTGCCTTGGACAGTAGGACAGACTCCCCACTCCCACCCCTAACCCCTCCCTCGCCCCGCTGGGCGATGGAGGGGGACTTCATTTGGCCGCGTGTGCTGCTCTCGCGTGCAAACATGACCGACTCTTGGGATTCCCGCAGAAGAAGCGCTGCGCGCTTCTTCTGCTCCGGATTTATGTCCCCGGCATTCGTTTTCTTCTCCCCCACCCGTCGGGCTGGGCCGAGGAGCGCAGGCAAAAGCGGATCAGGGCTCGCGATTGTCTGAGCCGGAGGCGAGTTCGAGCGAGACCCCGCTTTTGACGAGCACCACAGGTTGCCTGGAGCGAAGCGGAAGGACCCAGACCATCGGGTCGCCTTTTCTTTTGCTTACTTTTCTTTTGGCGACGCAAAAGAAAAGTGAGTTGCCGCCGGGCAACCCCCGGCTTGTAGGCACACCCAACAGTACGAGGTAACAAACATGGATCCCGGGGCCAGCCCGGGATGACGAGAAGCGGTGCGAAATTCGCTATAAATTCAATAGCTACTCACACCCGCCAGTCAAGGGCCAAACTCCGAAAAGGCTATAAGCCCCGAGCCTGGACGACACCAGCAGCAGACTCGGCCTGCAAACGCCGGTATTTCTGCCAAAGCGTCTCCTGGTCTTCGATGAAAGCCGGGTTCAGGGGAATACAGGCCACCGGACAGACCTGCACACACTGCGGCTCGTCAAAATGCCCCACACACTCCGTACAACGTTGCGGGTCGATCTCGTAGATCTCTTTGCCCAGATAAATCGCCTGATTGGGACACTCCGGCTCGCACACGTCGCAGTTGATACATTCGTCGGTGATCAACAAGGCCATGCTCAGCCTGCCTGTTGCGGCGCGTGCGCCCCTTGCAGGGCTGCGGCCACTGCGGGGCTGACCATCTGCCCCACGTCGCCGCCCAGCTTGCTGATCTCACGCACCAGGGTGCTGCTGATACATTGCAGCGGCGCATCAGGCAGCAAAAACACGGTTTCAACGCCAGGCTGCAGCTTGCGGTTCATGGCTGCCATCTGCGCTTCGTAGTCGAAATCGGTCAGGTTGCGAACGCCACGCACCACGGCCACCGCCTGCTGAGCCACGCAAAAATCCATGATCAGGCCGTCAAAAGGCAGGACGCTGACGTGGCCCATGGCCTGGGTTTCGTCTTTGACCTGCTGCAGCCGCTGCTCCAGGCTGAACAGCGTCTTCTTGTGGTGGGCAACGGCAACCCCGATGACGAGCCGGTCAAACAAGCCGCCAGCGCGGCGCGCGATGTCTGCATGACCGAGGGTGAAGGGGTCGAAGGTGCCGGAATAAACCGCAACGCGGGGGTTTGCTGCCATGCGGCAATTATGCCGCGCTACCTCAGGGGCCGCCCGCCCCTGCCGCCCGAAGGGCCAGGAGGCTGGGCGGCAGAAGGCGTCGAAGCGAAAAGCGGCCCCAGCGAGGACGGTTTTTGCCGGGTTTGTAGGCCCATAGCCGTAGCTATGAGGCAAAAAGACGGTGAAAAACGGACCGCTGCGGTCGCTTTGCAGCCGACGACCCTTCTGCCGCCCAGCCTCCTAGGCTGGTTGCCGCAAAGCCGGGGCGCGCACCAGCAAATGGTAAAACACCGCGCCCGCCTTGCCGCTGCGGTGCACCTGCAGGCCGTAATCGGCCAGTGCCTCGTCGGCCCACGCCTGCGGTGCTTCCAGATACACATAACCGGGCTCGGCCACCGCCTGGGCGGCAGCACGAAGCGCAGGCTCGAACAGCGGCGAGTCAAACGGTGGGTCCAGAAACACCAGTTGCTGACTACCCGCAGACAAGCGGCGCAAAACCGCCAGGCCGTCGCAGCGCTCGACTTTCACCATGGTCGCATGCAATTTGTCCTGAAGCGCCTTGAGCTGAGCTGCCAGGGCGGCGTCCTGCTCGCACAGCAAGACCTCTGCGGCACCGCGCGAGGCGGCTTCAAAACCCAAAGCGCCGGTGCCGGCAAACACGTCGATGCAGCGCCAGCCGGTCAGGTCTTGCCCCAGCCAGTTGAAAACGGTTTCGCGCACGCGGTCTGGTGTGGGCCGCAAACCCGGCTTGTTGGCCACCGGCAGCTTGCTGCGTTTGTACTGCCCGCCGATGATGCGTACTTCGCCGGGCGGCACGGTTTTGCGTGCCACCACTTTGCCCGACCTGGCGCGCGTTGCGGCGGCAGTGGCGGGGGCTGGTTTGGCGCTGGAAGCGGGGGTGTATTTCATGGTGTGGCGTTTGGAGCGGCCCCAAGAATAACAGTCACCATTTTTTCAGGCTGCAGCTTGCGTGCAAATGCGGCTCTGACATCGGCCACGCTCACTTTGGCGATGCGTGCGGTCCAGCTGTCGAGGTAATCGAGCGGCAGGTCGTTCCAGGCGATGTTGGAGAGGTTACCGAGCAGCTTGCGGTTACTGTCGATCAACAAGGGAAACCCGCCAATCAGGTTGTCCCGTGCGGCTTGCAGCTCGGCTTCGCTGGGGCCGTCTGCCACAAACCTGGCCAGCACCTGGCGCGCCACCTCGGTGGCCTGCGCGGCCTGGTCAGGCCGGGTCTGCAGGCCCAGGGTGAAAGCACCGGCATGTCGGCCAGGCGAGAAATAGCTGGAGACGCTGTAGCTGAGGCCGCGTTTTTCGCGCACCTCTTCGGTCAGGCGCGAGACAAAGCCACCACCGCCCAGCACGTAGTTGCCAAGCGTGAGCGCAAAAAAATCCGGGTCATCGCGCTTGTAGCCGGGCTGGCCCAGCAGCACATGCGCCTGCGCCGAGTCAAACGGTATGCGTATCAACCGGGCGGCCTCCAGCGCCGCCACCTCGGGCACCGGCGGCAAGGGTGGTACGGCCGCGCAGTCGCTTGTGGGCAGCCGCGCCAGCAGACCCTTCACCAGGGCATCGGCCTGCGCACGCGTCAGCGCACCGACGATGCTGACGCGGGCGTTGCACGCCGATATGTAGCCCGCATGAAACGCGCGCATGTCGGCCACTCCAATACGGCCCAGCGTGGCCTCACTGACTTCATGCCCGTAGGGATGGTTGCGGTACACCGCCTCGGAAAATGCCCGGGCCGCCAGGTAAGCAGGCCGGGTGTAGGACTCCTTGAGCTGGGCCAGCAGGCGCTGGCGGTCACGCTGCCAGACCGCATCGGGAAACGCGGGCTCAGCGATCTGGCGCGCCGCCAGCTGGACGGCCCGCTCCAGCAAATCCGGCTCGGTGAGGCTGCGCAGCGAAAAACTGAAGCGGTCGCTGCCGGCAGAGACCCCAAATTGCGCGCCCAGATCAGCCCAGGCTTCGCCCAGCGCGTTTTCATCCAGCGCCGGCGCGCCGTTGCGCGCGGCCACCCCTTTGGAGAGCAGGGCCGCGGTCACACCGGCCAGCCCCGCCTGGTCGGCTGCAACCCGACGGCTCCCGCCATCCATGTCGACCTGCACATCGACCATGGCAATCGCCGGGCTTTCGATCAGATACACCCTGGCGCCACCGGGCTGGGTCCAGTGCTGGATGGGAATCGCTGCCAGTGCAAATCCAGAATAAAAAAGGCCTGTAGCCCATACCAGTATTGCGCAAACAGCTCTGTTTTTGATAGCAATTTTCACATCAGTTCCCGCAGAAATCAAAAGGTGGTGGAAGCGGCGAAAGGCAAGCGGGCAAGCCGCACTCAATGCCTGCTTCCCGCAGCTGGCGCTGGCCTGGCGCGAGGCGGACCCGGCGGCTGCGGCAGCAAGCTGGCCAGTGTCAACTGGTCGTCCGAAAAATAACGTGCCGCCACGGCCTGTACTTCAGCGCTGGTGATGCTGCGCAACTGGGCAATCAGGCGCCTGTCGGTATCCAGCGGAAGGCCGTTGATCCAGTATGAGCCCAGCTCGCGCGCCTGGCTGAAAACCGCATCGAGCTTGTAGGTTTCGCTCGCCACCCATTGGGTTTTGACCCGTTGTAGCTCGGCCTGACTGACACCCTCTCGCGCAATCAGCGCTACTTGCTGGCGCAGGGCGTCGGCCACCTGCTGCGTGGTTTTTCCCTGAGCCGGTACGCCGTCCAGCGTGAACAGCTGGGGGCCACGGCCAATCAGGCCGCTGCCTGCGCCCGCACTGTCTGCCAGGCGGTTGTCACCCTGGGTCAATGCGCGGTCCAGGCGCGCGCCGCTGTAACCGTCCAGCACGGCTGAAAGGACGGCGAGGGCCAGCGCATCGCGGTTAAAGCCGCCGTCTGAAACGGGAACGGCACCCGGCGTTTGCAGACCCGGCACCTTGTACGACAGGCTCACATAGGCCTGGCTCGCCGGGGCCTTGAAGTCCAGCTGGCGCAAGCCCGCCTGCTCCGGCTCCAGCCTGGGCTTGCGCGCAGGCACCGGCCGCGCTGCAATGCGGCCATAATATTTTTCAGCCAGTACACGCGCCTGCACGACATCCACATCACCGGCAATCACCACCGCCGCATTGGCCGGCACGTACCATCGCCGGTAAAAGTCTCGGGCGTCGTCGGGCTTCATGGCGTCCAGATCACTCATCCAGCCAACCACAGGCCGGCGGTAGGGTGAAGCGGTGAAGATGATGGCATTGGCGGCCTCGTACATCAGCGCGCGCGGCGAATCCTCGGTACGCAGGCGGCGCTCTTCCTTGACAACTTCCAGCTCCTTGACGAACTCTTCGTCGGCCCACTGGTTGCGGGCAAAACGGTCGGCCTCCAGGCGCATCACGTCTTCCAGCTTGCCAGCGGGAATTTGCTGGTAATAACCGGTGGCGTCACGGCTGGTGAAGGCGTTTTCGCGGCCACCGAGCGCCGCGACCCGGCGCGAGAACTCACCCGGCTTCATGTCCGGCGTACCCTTGAAGAGCATGTGCTCCAGCACATGGGCCACGCCAGTGGTGCCATCGACCTCGTCCATGGCGCCGACCCGAACCCAGAGCATATGCGCTGCCGTGGGTGCGCGCCGGTCGGTCTTGACGATGACGGTCATGCCGTTGGCCAGCTGGAACTGGCTGATTGGCGCAGCGCTTTGCGACCACGCAGGGTTTGTCAAAAAAGTGCCGAAAACCAGAGGAAGTAAGAGCTTGCACGAACGTGCCGGAAAACGGATAAACATGCCGATCAAGCCCTGCGTGGTGTGTTTCATAGAATAGTGTGACTCCAAAGCCCAAGCAATGTTCAGTTTCTTCAAGAAAAAAAAGCCCACACCCCCGACCGAACCTGCGCCCGTACCAGCACCGCCACTGGTGTTACCGGACAGGGCCACGCCCGCTGCCGCCAGCGGCGGGCTGATAGGCAGTGCACTGGTCACACCTATTGCCATTCCGCTGCCAGGCGCCGTGCCGGCCGAGCGCGAGCGCTGGGTCAGCAAGCTGCGATCAGGCCTGCACAAGACCGGCGCCAGCATCTCTGGCGTTTTCACCGGCAACCGCATTGATGAAGCGCTGTATGAAGACCTGGAGTCTGCTTTGCTGATGGCAGACACGGGTGTGAGCGCCACCACCTACCTGCTGGCCGAGGTCAGGCAGCGCGTGGCAAGCAGTGGCGTCACACACCCGGTGGCCGTCAAAAATATCCTGGCCGAAGCACTGGCCAGCCTGCTCAAGCCCCTGGAACAGGCACTGGTGATTGGCGAATACAAACCCACTGTCATCATGGTCGCCGGCGTCAATGGCGCAGGCAAAACCACATCCATCGGCAAGCTCACCCGGCACCTCGCCAGTGAAGGTGCCACAGTATTGCTGGCGGCAGCCGACACCTTCCGCGCCGCGGCCCGCGAGCAGCTGGAAGTATGGGCCGACAGAAACGCAGTGGAGATCGTCAGCCAGGAAGGCGGCGACCCGGCCGCTGTGAGTTTTGACGCGGTGAGCGCTGGCAAGGCGCGCGGCAAGGACGTGGTACTGGTCGATACCGCAGGCCGCTTGCCGACGCAGCTTCACCTGATGGAAGAATTGCGCAAGATCAAACGCGTGGTCAGCAAGGCTGACGCAACCGCACCTCATGAGGTTCTCCTGGTGATCGACGGCAACACCGGCCAGAACGCGCTGAGCCAGGTGAAGGCCTTTGACGACATCCTGCAACTGACCGGCCTGATCGTGACCAAGCTCGATGGCACGGCCAAGGGCGGTGTGCTGGCAGCCATTGCATTGTGGGCACGCGAACGTCAGAAAACATCACCGGCATTGCGGCCTGTGCCCGTGTATTTCATAGGTGTCGGCGAAAAACTCGAAGACCTGGAAACCTTCAACGCCCGCGAGTTTGCATTGGCCCTGCTGGCCTGAAGACGTCGTCAGACACCGCCCAGCCGCAGCAACAGCACACCCAACACCACAAACGCCACAATAAACACGGTCTCGCCCAGCAGCATGGCGACCGGCTTCCAGCCGAGCTTGAGCAGGTCTTCAAAACTGGTCTTCACGCCGGCGGCGGCAATCGCCGTCACCAGCATCCAGCGCGAGACGTCCCCTGCCACCTGCGCCATGACCGGCGTGATGGTGCCCACGCTGGCCAGCATCACCATCACGATGAAGGCCAGCAGGAAGCCGGGGATCAGTGGCACTTCGGTATCCGGCGTTTTGACCGCCGGGTGATGGCGGTACAGCACCGCTATAAGCAGCACCACCGGCATCAGCAGCATCACCCGGAACAGCTTGACCACGGTGGCCACATCGCCAGCCTGCGGGCCCAGCATCATGCCCGCAGCCACCACCTGCGCCACGTCGTGGATGGAGCCGCCCAGCACGATGCCAGCCTGCGCCGGTGCCAGGCCGATGACCTGGAGGCTGAAGGGGTAGATCACCATGGCAACCGTCGACAGCACCGTGACGCCTACCACCGCCAGCAGGGTGAAACGCTCGTTCTCGCGGGTCTGCGGCAACACCGACGACACCGCCAGCGCCGCTGACGCGCCGCAAATCGCCACAGCGCTGCCCGTCAACAAACCCTGATCGCGCGAACATCCCAGCCAGCGGGCCAGCACTACACCCAGCAAGATGGTCAGCAACACAGCCAGCACCAGCAACACGGCGGTTTGCACCCCGAGCTGCGCCACCTGCGCAAAGGTGATGCGCGCTCCCAGCAGCGCCACGCCCACGCGCAGCACCGTACGACCGCAGAAGTTGATACCCGTGACCACACGTGTATGGCCATTGAGGAAATGAAACGCCAGCCCAATCAGCAACGCGTACAGCAGTTGCGGCCCGCCGTAATGCTCCGAAACAAAGGTGGCCGCCAGCGCAATCACCAGGCAGACCAGCACGCCGGGAAAATGCGACGCGACCTGAGCCCGCCATCGGGCGGGCGCGTGCCGCACCGCTTGTGCCCAGCTCATGACGCTTTCGACAACATGCTGACGTAGTCATGCGCCTGCGTGTTGATGGATGAAATCCGGTACTCCACCGGTTTGTCGCCGAAGGTCAAGGCCAGCCGGTGCACCTCCATGACCGGGGTACCGACCGGCAAGGCCAGAGCGCGCGCCACGGCCTTGCTGGCCGGCACAGCGCGAGCGCGCTCCTGGGCGCGCAGCACGGTGATGCCAAAGTCGGTCTGGTACAGCGCGTACACGGTGCCCGGCCTCTCGATAAAACGTTTTTCAGTGAGATTGCGAAACATCATGGCAGACAGCGCAAGACGGTCGTGCACCACCGGACGCCCTCGCAGCGCCAGCTTGTTTTCTATCCTGAAAACCGCTTCACCCGGCTTGATGCGCAAGGCCCGGGCTTCAAGCGCATCTGCATTGTCACGCGCGAAAGCCATGCAGGTGATTTCGGGAAACTCCTGCTCCTGTGGTGTGTCATCCTCCGGATCCCAGCGCGGCTCCACATGGAAAAACTGGAACATGAAACGCGCCCGGTTGTGTGGCGCCACGAACGTACCCTTGCCCTGGCGCCGCACCAGCACATGTTCATGCACCAGCTCGTCGACCGCATGGCGCAAGGTGCCTATGCTGACCTGCAACGCGAGTGCCAGTGTGGCTTCGCTGGGCAGGGGTTTTCCCGGACCGTAATGCCCGTCTTCGATGATTTTCTGCAGCTCCCGCTTGACCTGACGGTACAGCGGCAGCGACTCGTCCGCCGGGGAGGTTTGGGGGGGAACCGTTTTGTTGTTGACCTGCACCGGACTATTGGAACATTGTGGGCGGGGCTCGTACAAGTCATTTATATGAGTTGATTGACAAGCTTTTGAGCGCGCCTAGACTGGCGGCTCGATTCAACTTCGGACCTCTGGAAAAACAATGATTCATTTTGTATTGCATGACGCCAAGGACACCGTGGCGGTTGTGGTGGTGGAAGGTGTGAAGTCGGGCATGGACATGACCGGCTGGATCATGGACGAAGACCGCATGATCAATGTAAAAGCGCAGCAGGACATCCCGATCGGCCACAAGGTGGCGCTGAAGGACATGGCCACGGGCGACACCGTCTGGAAGTACGGCATCGACATGGGCAAGGTCGTGGCCGACATCAAGGCCGGCCAGCACGCGCACGTGCACAACATCAAGACAAAGCGCTGGTAATTTGACGGCCCATCCAGCTACTGCACGACCCGCATGCGTCGTTGCGAATCCTCGCCGGGTGTTACCCCGGCTGCGGTTCGCGCCTAGCCTGCAGACCGCTCGCGACGCTGGCTGAACCCCCAAAATGCCTCACAATTTTTTAAGGACTCCCCATGTCAGTCATCGATAAAAACACCACCTTCCTCGGCTACCGTCGCGAAAACGGACGGGTTGGGGTTCGTAACCACGTGATCATTCTTCCGCTGGACGATTTGTCCAACGCCGCCGCCGAGGCCGTGGCCCACAACATCAAGGGCGCGATGGCCATTCCGCACCCTTACGGCCGCCTGCAGTTTGGCGCCGACCTGGAGCTGCATTTCCGCACCTTGATAGGCGCGGGCTGCAACCCCAACGTCGCAGCTGTCGTCGTCATCGGCATTGAGGACAGCTGGACCAAGAAAGTGGTGGACGGCATCGCCACGACGGGCAAGCCGGTGGTGGGCTTTGGCATTGAAGGCCATGGCGACCACGAAACCATCATGCGAGCGTCCAAAGCCGCCCGTGAGTACGTGCAGTGGGCCAGCGAAAAGCAGCGCGAGGTCTGCCCGATCTCCGAACTGTGGGTTTCCACCAAATGCGGTGAGTCGGACACCACCTCCGGTTGCGGCGCCAACCCGACTGTCGGCAACGCTTTCGACAAGCTGCACCCGCTGGGCAATTACCTGTGCTTCGGTGAAACGTCGGAGATCACCGGCGGTGAAAAAATTGTGGCCGAGCGCTGCGCCACCGATGCGATCCGCGATCAGTTCATGTTCATGTTCAACCGCTACCAGGCCATGATCGACCGCCACAAAACCAGTGACCTGTCGGACTCGCAGCCGACCAAGGGCAACATCGCCGGCGGCCTGACCACCATCGAAGAGAAGGCACTGGGCAACATCCAGAAGATCGGCAAAAAGTGCACGGTGGACGGCGTCATCGACAAGGCCGAGATGCCGACACACCCGGGGCTGTGGTTCATGGACTCGTCGAGCGCCGCCGCCGAAATGGTGACACTGTGTGCCGCCTCCGGTTATGCGGTTCACTTCTTCCCCACCGGTCAGGGCAACGTGATCGGCAACGCGATTGTCCCGGTGATCAAGATCTGCTCGAACCCGCGCACCGTTCGCTTGATGAGCGAACACATCGACGTGGATACCTCCGGCCTGCTGCAACGCGAGATCACGCTGGACCAGGCGGGTGACCAACTGCTGGAAAACATGCTGCGCACGGCCAACGGGCGCCTCACCGCAGCCGAAGCGCTGGGCCACCGGGAATTTGTGTTGACTCGCCTGTTCGAATCGGCCTGAACAAGCGCCATGGCACGCATCGTCATCAGCGAGTTCATGGACGAGCGCGCGGTCGCACAACTGGCGGCAGCGCACGACGTTCTGTACGACCCGTTGCTGGTGGACGACATGCCGCGCCTGATCACCGAGGCGCGAGGCGCTGAAGTCCTGATCGTGCGCAACCGCACGCAGGTCCGCAACGCCCTGCTCGCTGCGCTGCAACGCTGCAAGGTGGTGGGCCGGCTGGGGGTCGGCCTGGACAATATCGACGTCACCGGATGCGAAGCCCAAGGCATGCGTGTGATCCCGGCCAGCGGCGCCAACGCGCTCAGTGTGGCCGAATATGTGATCACCAGCGCCATGCTGCTGTTGCGCGGGGCATATACCTCGACGCGAGCCGTGGCCGCAGGCCGGTGGCCGCGTGCGGCCCTGAGCGACGGGCGCGAGACCGCCGGCCAGACGATGGGCGTGATTGGTTTCGGCGCCATCGGCCAGACCACGGCCCGGCTGGCGCAAGCGCTGGGCATGAAGGTCATCGCTTTCGACGCAGCGCTGGCTGCGGATGCGCCGGTATTTGCGCGCGCCGGGGTGCGCAGCGTCGGCCTTGATGAGTTGGTGGCCAGTGCCGATGTGGTTACCCTGCATGTTCCGCTGGTGGACGGTACACGCGGCCTGTTAAGTGCTGCCCGCATCGCGGCCATGAAACCGGGCGCCATCCTCATCAACACCTCGCGCGGCCATATTGTCGACCTGCCCGCCCTGGTGGCCGCGCTCCGCGCCGGACGCCTGGGTGGCGCGGCGATCGACGTGTTTGATGTCGAGCCGCTGACAAACAGCGATTTGTTGCCCGACTGCCCCAATCTCCTGTTGACGCCCCATGTATCCGGCCTCAGTGTTCAGGCCAACGAACGGGTGTCATTCATGATTGCCGAAAAAATTCTGGAGCACCTGCACTGATGGCCCAACTGTCTGTCGAACAAGCAACAACGCTTGCCCTGCGGGCCTTGCGCAATGCAGGCGCCGGCGAAGTCATGGCGACCAGCACCGCGCGGGCACTGGTGCGCGCCGAAGCGCAGGGCCTGGCCTCGCACGGACTGAGCCGCGTGCCGCAATACGCCACCCATTTGCGCAACGGCCGGGCCGATGGCACAGCGCAGGCCGTCATCGTGAGCCACAAGGGCGCGGCCCTGCTGGTTGATGCAAAACAGGGCCTGGCGTTCCCCGCCTGCGATCTGGCGATTTCGACCGCCATCGACACGGCACGCTCGCTGGGCGTTTGTTTTGCCGGCGTGACCAACAGCCATCACTGCGGCGTGCTGGTGGATCACCTGCGTGCGGTTGCCGATGCCGGCATGGTCGGCCTCGGCTTTGCCAACTCGCCAGCAGCCATGCCAGCGGCGGGTGGCAAACACCCGATTTTCGGCACCAACCCGGTGGCTGCGGCTTTTCCGCGGCGCAATGCGGACGCCCTGATGATTGACCTGTCGCTCAGCGAAGTTGCGCGCGGCAAGGTGATGCTGGCTGCCAAGGAAGGCCGAGCCATTCCCCTGGGCTGGGCCCTGGACAGTCAGGGGCGCCCGACCACCGATGCAAAAGCCGCACTGGAAGGCTCCATGCTGCCGCTGGGTTCGGTCAGCAGCCCCAAGGGCTCCATGCTGGCGCTGATCATCGAGCTGCTGGTGACTGCAGTGATCGGCGCGCAATTCGGCTTTGAAGCGTCCTCGTTTTTTGTGGATGAAGGCAACGCACCGCGCATCGGTCAGGCCTTTGTGGTGATCGATCCCGGCGCGCTGGCCGGCAATGACGTTTATTACGAACGCATGGAAACCCTGATCGGTGAAATGCTGCTTGATGACGGGGTGCGCCTGGCAGGCGCACGCAGGACAGGCCTGGAACAACAGGCGAACCAATCAGGGCTGACGATTGCGGATGCCCTGAAGAGTCAGCTCGACATGCTGGCGGCAGAGGTCTGTGGGTGACGGCGCTGCCCGCAGGACAGGCGTGGCATGACAGGCTTGAACATTAAAAAGAAGGAGACAGACATGAAACGTAGAGACATTGTGGGCGCATCTGCTGCCGGCGCCGTGCTGGCCTCGGTTCCCGCCTGGGCGCAAGACCCGCCTTTTCCCAAACCCGGCGCCACCCTCAAATACGTCGTACCCTTCGCACCCGGCGGCCTGACCGACGTGATGGCCCGCGCCGTGGCGCAAAAGCTCACCGAAGCCTGGAAGGTTCCGGTCATTGTGGAAAACAAGGCCGGTGGCAATGCGCAGATTGGTGCCGAACAGGTAGCCAAATCGACACCGGATGGCAGCAGCTTGCTGGCCATCACCCTCACACATGCCGCCAATGTCGCGTTGTTCCCGAATGCGCCTTACAGCTTTGTCAGGGACTTGCGGCCCGTTGCGCTGCTGGCGGGTTCGCCGATGCTGGTGGTTGTACCCACGGGCAGCCCGATCAAGGATTTCAAGGACCTGGTCGCGGTCGCCAAAACCAGACAGCTCAACGCAGGTTCCAGCGGCAACGGCACGCCACCGCACTTGACCATGGCACTGTTCAACGACCTGAATAAAACGCAGATGACCCATGTGCCTTATCGTGGCGGCGCGCCCTCCATGACGGACCTGATTGGCGGCCAGCTTGACGTTATCTTTTCGAACTTTCCCGAGTCGATTGCGCACGTCAAGAGCGGAAAACTGCGCGCTCTGGCGATCTGCAGCCTGAGCCGCCACGCCATGGTGCCCGACGTGCCAACGACCATGGAAGCGGGCATGCCCGGCCTGTTCGTTGAAAACTGGACTGCCGCGATGATTCAGGCCAGAACACCGGACGTCATCGTGGACCGTTACTCGCGCGAAATGATCAAGATCATGTTCAGCGCAGAAGTTGAAGAGCGCGCCAAACAGCAGGGCTTTCGCGTCACACCCAAGGGATCGGCCGACTTCGCCGTTTTCCTCAAAAGCGAGATCGACCGCTGGAGCCGCATCATCCGCACCGCGAAAATCACGGTCACCTGACACCTGTGAATGGATCCGGACCTGCAGGTCCACCTCCAGCGGAAAACGCAGTACTTCCCTCCTTTCGCAAACCGCCGTCATGCCTTAAAGTGCCCGTACCCCGGGGCTTTTTTGTGGCCGGAAGAAGGAAACACCATGACACAGACCGTCGATTCAAGCGCCGCCGCAGAAACCCGCCAGGTGGACCGCCTTCTGGCGCACTACGGCGAAAGCCACCAGAATCCGAAGAACGAAATCATCCACTTCATCGCCATTCCGCTGATCATGCTCAGCCTGCTCGGCATGATTTTTGGCCTGCACCCCTATGCTGCCTACGCCTTCATCGGCGCCAGCATGGTGTATTACGCCCGACTGTCACTGGTTTTTTTCGGCACCATGGTCGTCTGGTCGGCGATATTGCTGGCGTTGGTACATGCCATGGGAGAACGGGTACTGCCGCTGTCCCTGGGGATTTTTATCGGCGCCTGGATCCTGCAATTTGTCGGGCACAGGCTTGAAGGGAAAAAGCCTTCCTTCTTCGAAGACATCCAGTACCTCTGGGTGGGACCGCTGTTTGTTCTCAGCAAGCTGTTTGGCAAGATCGGCGTTCGCTGGTAAACGCTGGCCGGTTGAACTGGGCATTTCCGTCCGCATATGTGCTTTTCTGAATTGACCGGAATCCTACGTGCCCAGTTTCATTAGCCGTGTTCTTCGTTTTATCCTGCGTTTGGTCCTGTGGGTCTTTGCGACCATTTTTGCGCTAAGCCTGCTGCTGGCCACCCTGGTACTGCTGGTGCTTGGCCTTTTGCGCGCCCTCCTCACCGGCCAAAAGCCCAAGCCCATGGTGTTTGGCCGGTTCCAGCGATTTTCCTCCCAAGCCCCGTGGACGGGCGCCGGCATGCGTGACGCCGCTCCCGGGCAGCAAGGTGAAGTGGTGGATGTCGAAGTACGCGAGATCCGGGACGACGCGCCCCGGCCCTGACAGCGCAGCGGTCGCCACCGTAGCCCCTGCTGCTCTTCCCCGTTAATTGAGCCCACGCCCTCATCGGTATTGGACATATCTCATTTTTCCGTTTTCGTATACGATATAACGCGTTCCAAACAGAAATTTCCATGCTCCCCTGGCTCACCGAATTTCCCGCCCAGCGTTTCAACGACGTCCGCGACACCTCGCTGGCCAAGCTGGTGCGCGACGACATGCTGGCCCTGATCCTCAAAGGGGTGCTGATCCCCGGCCAGCGCATCAACGAACCCGACGTGGCCGCCCGACTGGGTGTGTCGCGGGTGCCGGTACGCGAAGCCCTGCGCGAACTTGAAAGCTCGGGTCTGGTGGTGGCCCGCAAACATGCGGGCGTGTTTGTGCGCCAGCTCGATGCGTCGGAAATCCGGGACCTGTACCAGATGCGCGGCCTGCTGGACGGTTTTGCCGGGCGACAGGCCGCGCTGCTTGTGGGGGAGCCCAAGGCGGTGCTGCTGGCCCTGCTGGACGATTCGGTCCATGCCATGAAAGAGGCCTCCGCCAGGCATGAGGTGCAGCGCTACTACGGCGAAAATCTGCGTTTTCATTGGGCCATCATTGAAGCCGCAGGCAATCAGACTCTGACGGAAACCTACCGCAGCATCGTGCAGAAGCTGCACCTGTCGCGCCTGAAAAACCTCTCCCACGACGTCGGCATGCAGGCTTCGATTGCCGAGCATGCAGAGATAGTCCAGGTTCTGCGCCAGGGCGACCCGCAACGCTGTGAGGACCTGATGGCCCACCACGTCAGCGATGCCTTCACGCGCCTGGTCCATGCGACACCGCCTGTAGCCTGAATCCGGACTTTGAACGAACCACCCACGGAGACAACATGAAACGACGCACCCTTCTTCAGGCCGCCCCCGCGCTGCTGGGCCTGCCCGGCCTGGCGCGGGCACAAGCCGCTTACCCGTCCAAACCGATACGCTACATCGTGCCGGTGTCCGCCGGGGGCGGTAGCGACATGGTGGGCCGCACGGTCACCGAGCGCTGGGGCAACCTGCTCAAGCAGAGTTTCATCGTGGACAACCAAGGCGGCGGCGGCGGTGTGATCGCGTCGCAGGCCACGGCGCGCGCCGCGCCGGATGGCTACACGCTGTTGCAGGGTTATGTGGCCACGCACGGCACCAGCCCGGCCACGCGCAAGTTGCCTTATGACGCGATCAAGGACTTCACGCCTATCGGCATGATAGGCGGCACGCCCAATGTGCTGGTGGTCAACGCCGCCCTGCCGGTCACGAACATCAAGGAGTTCATCGACTACCTGAAGAAGAACCCCGGCAAGGTCAGCTACGGCTCCGCTGGCGCCGGTTCGCTGACCCACCTGACCATGGAGCTGTTCAAGCAGCAGGTCAACTCCTTCATGGTGCACATTCCCTACCGAGGCATAGCGCCCGCGTTTACCGACCTGATAGGTGGGCAGACCCAGGCCATGTTCCCGGGCCTGGCCGCCGCCGTGCCGCACATCCGCTCGGGCCGGGTGCGCCCACTGGCAGTGACCGGCCTGCAGCGCCATCCGCAATTCAAGGACGTGCCGACGCTGGACGAATCCGGCTTCAAGGGTTTTGACGCCCAGCAGTGGTACGGCGTGGTGGGGCCAGCCGGCATGCCTGCGCCTATCGTCAAACAGCTCAACGATACGCTGGCCGCCGTGCTGCGGGCGCCCGACCTGCGCGAAAAACTGTCGGTGGAAGCGGTCGAGCCCATCGTCATGACACCGGAGCAGTTTGGCGAATTCATGCGGGCCGACATTGCCCGCTGGACCAAACTGGCGCGCGACCGCGGGATCCAGCTCGACAGCTGATCTTCACAACAATACTGCTTCCTAGCCCTTTATCCACGTGCGTAAGCAGCTACATTTTTAATAGCAATTTCCATTCCTGGCAGCTCCTGCCGAAAGACACCATGGCCCGCAATACCCAGGTCGCCGCCGACCACAACGCTCCTCCCGTCACCCGGATCCTTGCCCAACACGTCGCCACCCACCCCGGCTTTCTGGACGGCGGCTGGAGCGCAGCGGTTGACCGCGAAGCCCACCGCACCTTCATGAACTGGTTGGGCTGCGCTGTCGGCGCCGCCCATCACGAAGCCGCAGACGCCGCACTGGCTGCGGTGCAGATGCTGCAGCCCGCCGCGCAGGCCAGCGTGCTGGGCCGTGCAGAAAAGGTCGATATGGCCAGCGCTGCGCTGATCAACGGCATCACCTCGCACACCTTCGACTTCGACGACACGCACCTCAAAACCATCATCCACCCGGCTGGCCCGGTCGCCTCTGCGGTGCTGGCGCTGGCCGAACACACCGGCGCCTCCGGCCGCGAGGTGATCGACGCCCTGGTGCTCGGCATCGACGTGTCCTGCCGCGTCGGCAATACGATGTACCCCGAGCACTATGACCGGGGCTGGCACATCACCGGCTCGACCGGCACCCTGGGCGCAGCCGCCGCCTGCGCGCGCCTGCTCAAGCTCGATGTGCAGAAAACCGCGATGGCGCTGGGCATCGCCGCCTCGCAACCCATTGGCATGCGCGAGCAGTTCGGCACCATGACCAAACCTTTCCACCCGGGCGGCGCCGCGCGCGCCGGCCTGATGTCGGCCCTGCTGGCGCAGCACGGTTACACCGCCAGCCCGAAGGCGCTCGAAGCGCCGCGCGGCATGATGCAGACGGTCTCGACCAAAAACGACTGGAACGAGATCACCGGCGAGCTGGGCCAGCGATTTGAAATATCGTTCAACAGCTACAAACCCTTTGCCTGCGGCATCGTGATTCATCCGAGCATCGACGCCTGCGCGCAGTTGCGCGCCCAGGGCGTGACCCCCGATCAGATAACCCGCATTGAACTCAAGGTGCATTCGCTGGTGCTGGAGCTCACCGGCAAGAAGGAGCCGGTGGACGGCCTGCAGGCCAAGTTCAGCGTTTACCACGGCTGCGCAGCCGGCTTGACGTTTGGCCGCGCCGCCGAGGACGAGTTCTATGACGAGGTGGTGAACCGCCCCGACATGGTGGCGCTGCGCCGCAAGGTGGTGGCCACGGTAGACGATTCCATCGACGAAGCCAGTGCCGACGTGACGGCCGTGCTGACAGACGGCCGCCGGGTGCATGTGTTTGTCGAACACGCAATAGGTTCGCTGCAAAACCCGATGACCGACGCCATGCTGGAAGCCAAGTTCAGCGGCATGTCGGATGCGGTGATAGGCGCTGCCAAAACAGCCGACTTGATCCGGGCCTGTTGGGCCATAGGCACTGCGACAGATGTGCGCGCGCTGACCGCGCTGGCGCGCCCATGAGCAGGCCGCATATCGTCGTCCTCGACGACACCGAACGCGCGATGCGCCGCCTGGGCGACTGGACACGCATCGATACCCAGGCCGAGGTCACCATCCACCACGCGCCGCTCACAGGTGTGGCGCTGGTCGATGCGCTCAAGAATGCCGACGCGATTGTGCTGATGCGCGACCGCACGCCCTTCACCGCCGAGCTGCTGGCGCAGTTGCCGAAACTCCGCTACCTGGTGTTCACCGGCACCCGCAATGCGAAGCTGGACCTGGCAGCCCTCGCCGGGCGCGGCATCCCGGTCAGCCACACCGAATTCGGGCCGTCCAAGGACAGCACCTGCGAGCTGACCTGGACACTGATCCTGGCCGCGACCAAGCAACTGGCCAGCCACACCGCGCGCCTGAAGGCCGGGGCCTGGCGTGGCGAGTTGTCCGAAGCCCTGCCCTGCACGCTGGCGGGCCAGCGCCTGGGCCTGATCGGGCTTGGCGAAATCGGCGGGCGCGTGGCGAAAGTCGGAAAGGCGCTGGGGATGGAAGTGGTGACCTGGAGCCCGCGCATGACGGCCGAACGCGCCGCAGAGCAGGGCGTGGCCTTTGTGCCGCTGGACGAACTGCTGGCCACCTCACCTGTCGTCAGCCTGCATCTGGTGGTGCTGGAGACCACGCGGCATCTGCTCAACGCAGCGCGGCTGGCCCTGATGCAGCCGGGCAGCCTGCTGGTGAATACCTCGCGGTCGGAGCTGATCGACACCGCGGGGCTGGTGCAGGCCCTGCGCCAGGGGCGGCCCGGATTCGCCGCACTGGACGTTTTCGACGTGGAGCCCCTGCCGGCAGATGACCCGCTGCGCGGACTGCCCAATGTGCTTTTGACCCCGCACCTGGGTTTTGTCACTGAGCCGGTGTTCCAGCGCTTCGCCAGCGGGGTGACCGAATGTCTGCAGGCCTGGCTGGCAGGCGCGGCCCCGATACGTCCGGTGCCCGTCAAGACCTGAATTCACTCCTAATTTGATAGCTGCTTGCGCTTTACCCATAAGGGCTGAGGCCATATTTCAGCATCAATGGGCGGCAGGGGCGGCCAGCCCCCGGCTTGAAAACTGCAGGACGGGCCAATGGATTCCCCCGGCTTAGTCTTGTGACCTACAGCGCGGGCGGAACCAACGCGCAAAATCAGACCCTAACCCCGGGTAAGTACTTATTAGCCATACCCTATCCGGGAGATTGAACCTATTGCTTAGCACTCTCTCTAACAGAGTGCTAATATTGACTTCGAAAAGGAGTTTTGCTCTATGACTTACGCCCTGTCCCCTCAAGCGGCCCCCGCAACCACCCAGTTGGCGGCCGCCAATCCGTGGTCCTTGCTGCCACCTCTGGGTAACCTGGACGCCTATATTTCTGCGGTCAACCGCCTGCCCATGCTGACTCTGGAGCAGGAGCAGGAGTTCGCCCGCAGCCTGAAAGACAACAACGACCTGGACGCGGCCGGAAAGCTGGTGCTGTCCCATCTGCGCCTGGTGGTAGCCACATCGCGCAAATACCTGGGTTATGGCCTGCCCCACGCCGACCTGATCCAGGAAGGCAATATCGGCCTGATGAAAGCCGTCAAACGCTTCGATCCCGACCAGGGCGTACGCCTGGTCAGCTACGCGCTGCACTGGATCAAGGCCGAGATGCACGAGTACATCCTGAAAAACTGGCGCATGGTCAAGGTGGCCACCACCAAGGCCCAGCGCAAGCTGTTTTTCAACCTGCGTTCCATGAAACAGGGTTTCAAGGACGACGCCGATGTGGCAACACACCGTGACACGCTGACGCAGGACCAGATTGACTCGATGGCCAAAACGCTGAACGTCAAGCGCGAGGAAGTGATCGAGATGGAGCAGCGCATGTCGGGCCACGATGTGTTGCTGGACCCGAGCCCCAGCGACGACGGTGAAGAGGCGTTTGGTCCGATTGCCTATTTGTCCGATGCCACGCAGGAGCCCACCATGCTGATGGAGTCGCGCCAGCGCGACTACCTGGCCAGCGATGGCATCACCACCGCGCTGGAAGGCCTGGACGATCGCTCACGCCGCATCGTTGAGGAGCGCTGGCTCAAGGTCAACGACGACGGTTCGGGCGGCATGACGCTGCACGATCTGGCGGCCGAGTACAAGGTCAGCGCCGAGCGCATTCGCCAGATTGAAGTGGCAGCGATGAAGAAAATGAAAAAGGTCCTGGCGGCTTATGCCTGATCAAGCCTGATCCCTTGACCGTGGTGCGGCGAAAGCGGCACCGCCAAAGCCTGCATACGACCATCGTATGCAGGCTTTTTTTTGACAATCGCCAGCGCCTCACCCGCTCTTGAGCAAGAGCCGGATGTCCGCTGCAAGTGCTGGTGCACCGCTGCCATACCGGCTGTACAGGCGCACCTTGCCAGTCGGGTCAAACACATAACTCCCGGCCGTGTGATCGATCGAGTAGCTGCCCGGGGTTTTGCCGTCGACCTTTTTGTAGAAAATCTTGAAGTTTTTGGCCAGCTGCGGCAGCTTGTCCAGTTCGGGGCGCAGCGCCAGAAAACCCGGATCGAAATTGGCCATGTAGGCCTTGAGCACATCCTGGGTATCGCGCTCCGGGTCAAGCGTGACAAACAGGCCTTGCAGACGTGCGCCGTCAGCGCCCAGCATTTTCCTGATTTCGGCCAGTTCGGCCATCGAAGTGGGGCAAACATCCGGGCACTGGGTGAAGCCAAAAAACACCACCACCACCTTGCCCTGAAAATCCTTCAGGCTGCGCGCCTGCCCATTGTGGTCGGTCAGGGCAAAGTCGCGTGCATAGTCGGCGCCGGTGATGTCGATGCTGGCAAACTGCGGTTTGGACTCGGAGCAAGCGGTCAAAAAGCCTGTAGACCCGACCAGCAAAGCGCAAGCAGCTACTGATTTAATAGCGCTTCGCCTGGCCAGAAAGAAGGGTGTCGCGCTCATACGAGGTAGTGGTCCAGCAGCAGGGCCGCAAATAAAACAGACAGATGAATCAGCGAAAAGCGGAATGTCTTTCGTGCCAGGGCATCGGAATAGTTGCGCCAAAGACGCCAGGCGTACCAGCTGAAACCAAAGCTCAAACCGACCGCCGCCACCAGGTACAGCCAGCCGCTCATCTTGAAAACAAAGGGCAGCAGGCAGGCAGCAAACAGAACCAGCGTGTACAAAAACACCTGCAGCCGCGTAAACGCGTTGCCGTGCGTGACAGGCAGCATCGGCAGACCGGACTTGCGGTAGTCCTCCACGCGGTACAGCGCGAGTGCCCAGAAGTGCGGCGGCGTCCAGAGAAAAATAATCAGGAAGAGGATCAGTGCCTCGGGGCTCACCGCCCCCGTCATGGCCGCCCAACCCAGTACCGGTGGCATGGCGCCGGACGCACCGCCTATCACGATATTTTGCGGCGTCAGCGGTTTGAGGATCACGGTGTACACCACGGCGTAACCGACAAAGGTGGCAAAGGTCAGCCACATGGTCAGAGGATTGACCCAGACATATAGGATGAATGAACCCGCCGCGCACAGGGCGCCTGAAAAAGCCAGCGTCAGCGGGTTGCTGATCTCCCCTTTGGCAGTCGCGCGCCAGGCGGTGCGCTTCATCTTCGCGTCGATCTGCTGCTCAACCAGGCAATTGAAAGCCGCTGCGGCACCGGCCACCAGCCAGATACCGGCGCAGGCCACCAGCGCAAGCTTCAGTTCAGCCCAGCCGGGCACACCCGGCACCGCCAGCACCATGCCTATCAGCGCGCAAAAAACAATGAGTTGCACCACGCGTGGCTTGGTCAGGGCGTAAAACTGCGCGAATTTGGACGGCACAAAAGGAGTGATCGCCACGGCGGCTGAAGTATCGGAGGGGTTCATGGGTGGGCAGCCCTCAATTTTGGCGCAGTTGCCGCCTGCACGGCGCGATGGCTCGAAAAAAGAGCGCCGGTCAGCACCACCACCAGCGCCGCCGCGCCGCCGGTGTGCGCCACCGCGGCCAGCAGTGGCCAGCCCAGCACCACATTGCTCAGCCCGCTGGCAAACTGCCACAGCGCCAGGGCGCCGACCCAGTTTCCATATGAACGCATCGCGGGAATCCGCCTGAGCCGCCAGGCCAGCGCCAGCAGCGCAACAAATACGAGGTAGGCAGCGAGCCGGTGCACATAGTGGATGGCGGTCAGTGCCTGGAAGCTGATGTTGTCGCCGTCCAGGCCAGCACCCAGCGCGCGCCAGAAAGTGAAGCCTTCGCGGAAGTCCATGGCCGGCCAGAAGCTTCCCTGGCAGGCGGGAAATTCGCTGCAGGCCAGCACCGCATAGTTGGTGCTGACCCAGCCGCCCAGCGCGATCTGCAGCCACAGCAACACAAATGTCGCGGCCAACAACAACCCGACCGTCCGGGGCAGTGCCACCCGCTGCGCCGCCTCGTGCGCCTGGGCGTAACGCACGGCCTGCGCCTGCAGCAAGGCCAGCAGGACCATGCCGCCCAGCAGATGGAGGGTGACGATCAGCGGGAACAGCTTCATGGTGACGGTCAGCGCGCCGAAAGCGCCCTGGATGCAAACCCAGACCAGGGTTGCCATCGGCCACCATGCCGACAGGATGTTGGGGGTAGTGCCGTTTTCCTTCGCCTTACGGCGGCTCAGCCAGGTGACCACCGCCAGCGTCAGGATCAACACGCCGACACCGGTCGCCAGGTAGCGGTGGATCATTTCTATCCAGGCTTTGGAATGCGTCACCGGACCGGTGGGCATGGCCGACTGCGCCGCACTGATGGGCTGCTGCGCGCCCAGGGGGCTGGCATGGCCGTAACACCCCGGCCAGTCAGGGCAGCCAAGGCCCGAGTCCGTCAGGCGGGTAAAGGCACCAAACAGCACCAGGTCGAAAGTCAGAAACAGTGTCACCAGCGTCAGCACCTGCAGTCGCCGCGCCATGGGCTGCTTCCTGTTGCGCAGCCACACCCAGGCCAGCGGGCCGAGGGCCAACACCATGCCCATGCCCATCAGGCGCAGTGCCGGGCTCAGGTTGTAAAGCTCCTGTGCGTCCATTACGTGCCTCGCGCAGCCCGACGTATTGACTGTTCAGACAAGCAGGGGCCGCGGGTCCGGCTTCGCCGGCCCGCAGGCGCAGCGGCCACCTCGGGGGGCAGCGCAGTACGCGAAGCGACAAGCGTGGGGGCCATATTCAACGCCCTTCCTTGTCCCACGACGCAGACGCGCGCAGCAGGCGTTCAAGATCACGCTTGGCCTGCGCAGCGCCTGCGGCATCCATGTTCGCCGGAAAACGCATCATCCAGTTGCCCATCGGGTCAACCACATACAGGTGGTCGGCGAGTTTGTGGCCGACCGCGGGTTGCAGCCATTGCTCCAGGCCACCCACGCGCAGCACTGTGGCGCCCTGCAGCGCAGTGTTCAGCGCATCGGGAATCGCCGCTTCATCGCTGACCAGCCAAACGCGGTCCAGCCGGTCTTTCTCGCGGCCCAGCGACTCGCGCAGCTGGCGCTGGAAATACAGATGCTGCTGGCAAACCGCATCGCAGGCTCCGCCGGCAAGACTGACCAGCAGCCACTGCCCCTTCAGCGCAGTCAACTCGATGCGCTTGCCGTCGGTCGCCACGGCCGCCAGTGCCGGCAGCGGTCGCTGCGGGTCTATCAGCTCGCCGTAGTTGCGCCTGCCGTCGGGACGGATCACGTAATAGGTGAAGTAGGAGGCAATCACCGGCGCAGCGCAGACCAGCAGCACGGCCAGCATCTTCCAGCGTCCGGCCCGGGTGTCCGGGAGCTGCGCTGCCGTGCCCAAGTCGGGTTGCGGCATGGCATGAACAGTCAGACCCAGCGGCTGGTCCTGATGCGGGCGGGTTCCCGAGCCATCGGCCGGTGAAGGAGTATCGGTAGGTGGGTGTTGCACTTTGAAATCGCCGTTTGTTGTCATGAGGCCGGGCGGCGCGGAAGAATCAGCTGAAACCAGACATAAAGACACACAATCAGCGCGCTCAGGGCAAACCACTGGAAGGCGTAACCATGGTGTTTATCCACGCCCAGGTTGGGCGCCGCCCAGTCGCGCAGCAAACCTTCACTGGCGGCATCGGTCTGCAACAGCGATGCGGGCAGCAGGGGCTGGCCAATTTCAGCGCTGAAAGCAGTCAGGTCAAGATTTTGCCGGATGCGGCCAGTTTGCACGCCGTCAAACTCATATAGCTTGGACGGTGGCGGGGCCATGCGGCCGCTGACGGTCACCAGCCCTTGCGGCGTGGACACGACTGGCAGACGGCTGCGATCCTTGAAATCACGCGGCACCCAGCCGCGCTGTACCAGCAACCAGCGTGGGCTGCCCTCCAGCGCCAACGGCGTGACCACCCAGAAGCCGGACTTGCCGGACATGGGCCGATTGTCCAGGTAAACCGTGTGCGCCTCCTGCCATACGCCTTGCAACACGGCTGGCCGATGCACTACATCTGCTATATTTTCAGTAGCTGCCAGCGCACGACCACCAAGGGCTGGAAGGACTTTTTTCTCTTCAATCGCAACTTGCAAGGTTTGTTTCTGGGCCGCCCGGCGCAGCTGCCACTGGCCCAGCGACAGGGTCACACCTGCCATCGCCACAGCAGCCACGGTGACGATCCAAAAGCGCAGTCTCTGCGTGGGTTGCCTCATGCGCGGATAATCCAGGTCATGAATTACCTCGTTGCAATTGCATTTTTGGCCATCCTCGCCAGCCTGGGATCGGCGCTGTTTTTCATGCTCCGGGGCGGCAGTGGTGCCAAGGCCAAAGGCGGCAACATGGCGCGCGCACTGGCGTTTCGGGTCGGTTTTTCGATTGTGCTGTTTGTCTGCATTCTGATTGCCTGGAAGATGGGATATATCCAGCCTACCGGCATACCGCCCGGCAAGTAAAAAGGCCGCACCAGCGACCTTTTATGCGCAGCGCGGCGTAGGCGTCACAGCCAGTAGACGAGAACGTACAGGCCCAGCCACACCACGTCCACAAAGTGCCAGTACCAAGCAGCGCCTTCAAAGCCAAAGTGACGCTCTGCAGTGAAATGGCCTTTTTGCAGGCGCAGCGTGATGAACAGCAGCATCAACATGCCCACAAAAACGTGGAAGCCATGGAAACCGGTCAGCATGAAAAACGTGGAGCCGTACACGCCCGACGATAACTTGAGGTTCAAGTCCGCGTAGGCATGTGCGTATTCATATCCCTGCACACACAGGAAGATGACCCCCAGCAACACCGTCATCCACATGAAAGCAATTGTTTTGCCGCGGTGATTTTCACGCAGAGCGTGGTGGGCGATGGTCAAGGTGACGCCAGAGGTCAGCAACAAGGCGGTGTTGATGGTTGGCAACCAGAACGGGCCCATGGTGGTGAAAGGCTCGACGATGTCGGCGGGCGATCCGGTCACGCCAGCGGCGACGCTAGGCCAGACGGCCTTGAAGTCGGGCCAGAGCAGCGCGTTTTCCAGGCTGCCGAGAGTCGGCAGGGAGTGAGCGCGTGCCCACCACAGCGCCGTGAAGAACGCACCAAAAAACATCACCTCCGAGAAGATGAACCAACTCATGCTCCAGCGAAATGAGAGATCGATCTTGTGGCCATAAAGCCCGCCTTCGCTCTCTGCGACCGCCGCGCGGAACCAGAAAAACAGCACAGCCAACCACCAGACCATGCCCAGAGCCAGCGAGTAAGCACCCCAGCCCGCGCCGTTGATCCACTGTCCGGCACCCAGAATGACGAAGAACAGGCCGATGGCAGCCATTACCGGATAGGCCGACGGTGCCGGGACAAAGTAATAAGGGGTTCCTGCATGTGCTGCTGAAGACATTTCCAACTCCTGTTTCGCTAAATTCTGAAATTCATTTTGATCAATGGCGGGGCTTATTTGCCGACCACCCAGGTCGCCAGAAAAATCAGGCTACCCACAAAAACCAGCACCCCGACCAGCGCCACAATCACAATGTGCACGGGGTTGAGCTGCGCGACATCCTGCTCATAATCACCCCGCGCGCGCAGCCCGACAAATGACCAGCTCACCGCCTTGATGGTGCGCCAGATCGAACCCTTGCGCTTGATGGGCGGGGTATGGGTCACGCGCCCGGCTCCCGCGGGGAAGCAGCCGCCACCGGCGCCGCAGGCGTCTTGCCGCCAACTTCAAAGAAGGTGTAAGACAGCGTGATGGTGGTCACGTCTTTGGACAACTTGGGGTCAATCACAAAGGCCACGGGCCACTGCTTTTTCTCGCCCGGCGCCAGGGTGTACTGACTGAAGCAGAAACACTCCAGCTTGTTGAAGTGTGCGCCAGCCTGTGAGGGCGCGTAACTCGGGATCGCCTGCGCAGACATGGTGCGATTCTGTACGTTCTGGAACTCATACATGACCGTGGCGAGCTCTCCCGGATGCACCTGCACCGAGCGTACGGCCGGCTTGAACTGCCACGGGCCGCGCGCGTTGGCGTCAAATTCGACAGTGATGCTGCGGCTGGTATCGACCTGGGTGTTGGCGGCCATCTTCGACGTGGCACCCGGAATCTGCCTGTCGCCAAGCGCGAGAATGTTGATGCCGGTCATCTCGCAAATGGCTTTGTAGATGGGCACCAGCGCGTAACCGAAGGCAAACATGCCGAGCACAATCACGCCCAGCTTGCCGACCATCCTGAAATTCTCGCGCTTCAAACCCATGGCTCAGCCCCGGCCCAGAAAAACGAGTTTGGCCATGAAGCCCAGAAAAAACACGACTGCGATCGAGCCGAGAATCAGCCCGAGTCGCCGGTTGTTCTTTTTCTGTTCAGGAGTCATGGCGAGGCACTTCATGCAGGCTGATCAACCGATCACGCGGGTGGCGGTCGAGTCCAGGCGAGGCGGAGTTTCAAAAGTGTGGAAGGGCGCGGGAGACGGTATTTCCCACTCCAGGCCTTCTGCGCCCTCCCAGGGTTTCTGAGGTGCTTTTTCGCCTTTGCCACGCATGGTGGGCAGAACAACGAACAGGAAGAAGTACACCTGCGCGAAGCCGAAGAAGAACGCACCCACGCTGGCGATCGCATTGAAATCGGCGAACTGCATCGGGTAGTCGGCATAACGGCGCGGCATGCCAGCCAGGCCCAGGAAGTGCATCGGGAAGAAGGTCACATTGAAGGAGATCAGCGACCACCAGAAGTGGATCTTGCCGCGGCGCTCGTTGTACATCACGCCGGTCCACTTCGGGGCCCAGTAGTAATAACCTGCGAACAGCGCATAAAGCGAGCCTGCGACCAGCACGTAATGGAAGTGGGCCACCACGTAGTAGGTGTCCTGGAGCTGGATGTCTATCGGTGCGATCGCCAGAATCAGGCCGGTGAAACCACCCATGGTGAACACGAAAATGAAGCCGACGGCAAACAGCATGGGGGTCTCGAAAGTCATTGAGCCCTTCCACATGGTCGCGATCCAGTTGAATATCTTCACGCCTGTGGGTACCGCGATCAGCATGGTCGAGTACATGAAGAACAGCTGGCCCGTCACCGGCATACCGGTGGTAAACATGTGGTGCGCCCAGACGACAAAACTCAGAATGGCGATCGAGCCGGTGGCGTACACCATGGAGGCGTAGCCGAACAGGCGCTTGCGGGCAAAGGCCGGGATGATCTGGCTGACGATGCCGAAGGCCGGCAAGATCATGATGTAGACCTCGGGGTGGCCGAAGAACCAGAAGATGTGCTGGTACATCACCGGGTCGCCGCCGCCGGCGGGGTTGAAGAAGCTGGTGCCGAAATGGCGGTCCGTCAGCGTCATGGTGATCGCGCCAGCCAGCACCGGCATGACGGCGATCAGCAGGTAGGCGGTGATCAGCCAGGTCCAGCAGAACATCGGCATTTTCATCAAGGTCATGCCGGGTGCGCGCATGTTCAGGATGGTCACGATGATGTTGATCGAACCCATGATCGATGAAGCACCGAGGATGTGCAGGGCAAAAATGCCGGCGTCCATGGACGGGCCCATTTGCAGTGTCAGGGGTGCGTACAGCGTCCAGCCGGCAGCGGGTGCGCCACCCGGCATGAAGAAGGAACCAACGATCATCAGGCCGGCCGGAATCAGCAGCCAGAAGCTGAAGTTGTTCATGCGCGCAAAAGCCATGTCGGCAGCACCGATCTGCAGCGGAATCATCCAGTTTGCAAAACCAACAAAGGCCGGCATGATGGCGCCGAACACCATGATCAGGCCGTGCATGGTGGTCAACTGGTTGAACAGCTCGGGGTTGACCAGTTGCAGGCCGGGCTGGAACAGCTCGGCCCGGATGCCCAACGCCAGAATGCCGCCGACGATGAACATCGTGAAGCTGAACAGCAGGTACAGCGTTCCGATGTCCTTGTGATTGGTCGCGTACACCCAGCGCCGCCAGCCCGTCGGGGCATGGTCGTGGTCGTCATGCGCGTGATCATGATGGTCGAGAACTGCACTCATCTTGGCTTCCTTTGGTGGCTTTTGCCTGTAGCTTTGTCTTTGCGGCGAACGGGATGGTCGGGCCGGCTGTGACGGAGTCTGTGGAAAATTACTGGGCGGCCGGCTTACTTGCGCGCCGCAAGAACCTCGGCGGGCTGAATCAGCTGACCGGTCTGGTTGGACCAGTTGTTCTTGGTGTAGGTCGCCACGGCGGCCAGGTCGGTATCGCTCAAGGCCTTCCATGAAGGCATGGCACCGGCGGCCGCGCCGTTGAGCAGCACGGCGATTTGTTTGCCATGGTCTGCATCCAGCACGATGGCTGAACCGTCAAGCGCCTTGATCGGGCCCGCGCCTTTGCCAGTAGCCTGGTGGCAGGCCGCGCAGTTGGCGGCGTAGACTTTTTCGCCGCGCGCCTTCAGCTCGGGCAAGGCCCAGACTTTGGCCGGATCATCAGCTTTCGCAGCAGCTTCCTTGACCTTGACGCCGACCCACTTGCTGTAGTCTTCAGCGGACAGCACCTTCACGTGAATCGGCATGTAGGCGTGCTCCTTGCCGCACAGCTCGGCGCACTGGCCGTAGTAATCGCCGATTTTTTCAGCACGGAACCAGGTGTCGCGCACAAAACCCGGAATCGCGTCCTGCTTGATGCCGAAGGCCGGCACCATGAAGGCGTGAATCACGTCGTTGGCAGTGGTAATAATGCGAATTTTGCGGTCCACCGGCACCACCAGCGGGTTGTCCACTTTCAGCAGGTAGTTGTCGAGCTCTTCACCTTTTTTCGGGCCGCCGGTGTTGGAGATTTCGCGGTGCGTGCTGTCCAGCGTGGAGACAAAACCGATGCCTTCGCCTTCGCCCTTGATGTAGTCGTAACCCCATTTCCACTGCATGCCGGTGGCCTTGATGGTCAGGTCGGCGCTGGTGGTGTCCTTGGATGCCACCAGCACCTTGGTGGCCGGCAGGGCCATCAGGATCACGATGACAAACGGCACAATGGTCCAGATGATCTCGACCGTGGTGGACTCATGAAAATTGGCCGATTTGTGGCCAACGGACTTTCGATGCTTCCAGATCGAATAAAACATCACACCGAAAACCGCAAGGAAAATGATCAGGCAGATGATCATCATGAACCAGTGCAACCACTGCTGCTCTTCCGCAATTTTGGTCACTGCTGGATGCAGATTCAACTGGTTGACCGCCGGACCGCCAGGCAGGTCATTGACCGCATATGCGGCCGTGCTGATCCAGGCTGCCATCGTGGCTGTAAATCCCGCGAGCTTGCGGCTTGCTTGCAAAAGCAGAAACTTCAACACTGCGCCTGCTTGCTTCATGCCTGACCCTGTTGTGGTGCGTACGTTCATCGTGATCACTTTTAATGCCTCAATTACCGACTGATTAAGCGCCTGATTATAAAGTTACCCTTGGCGCCCTCCAGAGCCACGCTCCGGCCTGATGCCATGTCCCCGTTGCGGACTCAACAGCCACGCAGTGCGTAGCGAATTTCCCGTGCCAATGCCGGCCTCAATTCGGGACGCACATGCCGCCCCACCCGCACCGAACGCCCCTGACCGGATACCTCGATCAGTGAACCATCGCCGCTTTTTGGCTCCACACGCACCCACTCGCGATTGAACTCTGCCCGCTCCAGGCGCCCTGCGCTTTCCAGCTCAACCACCAGCCGGGCACCCTGCAACACAATACGCTCGCCGTCCGTGGCATGGCGGGCATACACCAGGAAAGCCACACCGACCGCCGCCAGCTCCAGCAGGGCAAAAAGCATGACGATCCGGACGCCCTGCGCCCAGAAGACTCCTGCAATGCCCAGTGAGACCATGCACAAAGAGGCATACAGGAACGCGAGTTGAACCGGGGTCACCGAACAGTTGCGCCTGAGCAGCCACTGAGCCGCCTGCTGGCCCTGGTCGGGTACAGCGGTGAAACGGAACGCCGGGATGGGGTGCGTCACGGGTCAACACTCAAAAAAATTGCCGCCGATCAAACAGTCTCGGCGGCGCGGTGCGCGGGAACATGCCCAAAAATCAACTTTGAATTGTAGCCGGGTTTACCCCGCCCAGGCCCGCATTCCCCCCTGAAACCCGACTAAGCTGGTCTGCTGCGAGGAACGCAGACCAAAACGCTGCGGTCCGGCATCATGGCCTGCTGCGCGCGCCCTGCAGCATGGCGCGCATGTCCTGCTCCGACACCGCACTGCGCGCGCTGACTCTGACTTTGGGCTGCGCTTTGAGCGCGTGTCCGTAAATGACCTCGAAGGTCAAGGCCAGCCTGCCGTCGGCCTGACGCGGCAAGCGCTGCGCCAGCACCTGCAGCAGCTGCTTTTTCCACCCGCGGCCGCGCAGCGCACCAAACCGCTCGGGGTGGTAGTTGCGCCCCAGCTCGCGCAACTCCTGCAACAGCCGCTCAGGCGTCTCGTAGGTCAGGGTGATGCGCTCCATGTCCATCACCGGTTCCGAAAAACCGGTTTGCACCAGCATGTCGCCCCAGTCGTGCATGTCGGTCAATTGATGGCTCGCCGGCGGCCAGCCCAGCACCTGATAAATCTCGCGCAGCTCGCGCGCGCTGTCCGGCCCCAGGCAGGAAAACATCACAAAGCCACCGACCCGAAGTGCCTGGTGCCATTGAACCAGCAAGGCCTGCGGGTCGGCGGACTCGTGCAGCGCCATGTTGGCCCAGAGCATGTCCATGCTGGCAGCTTGCGGCGCTTGAAAAACCACCGCCGGCGCGAGCCAGCGCCTCGGATTCCACCATGGAATTGCTGTTATTTTCATAACTACATGCGCATGTTCTGTTTGGCTTTCAACCACAAAACACTTTGCAGCAGGATAGGCCGCTGCAATCGCCCATTGCGCCTGCAAGCCGCCACGCAGCGCCCCCCAGTGCAGCCAGGCGCGCGGCTGTAGCTTGATCCACTGCAGCCGCTCCAGCATGCGCCGCGCGACTTCTTCATGCAACCAGGGCGCTGCCGCTGGCGCAATGCGCTGCCAGCGCTCAGCGGCAACCGGGTCTACGGTGGGGGGACGATTGGCAGACATGAAGAGTCAGGCGTGGGGGATGGAGCTGATGAGGGGTGAGCGGTGAAGGTGAGCGCCGAGTATATTGACACGATGGCACTGCAACCGCTTTTGCGCTTGATCGAACCGGCCTTGCGCCTGTTTCCCTCGCTTGCCAGCCAGTGCGCGGTGTGTCACAGCTGGCCGGCACGCCGTGTGTGTGCGCCGTGCATCGGCCGTTTTGTGCAAATCCTGCCGCGCTGCCGCACCTGCGCGCTGGCGCTGTCCGGCGGGCTCAGCCAGTGCGCTGCCTGCGTGCGCCAGTCACCGCCCCTGCATGCTGCTTTTGCCGCGGTAAGTTACGGCTTTCCATGGTCCGAACTTATTGCCAGCTACAAGTTCGGCACCGATGCGGCTTGGGCTTCGGTATTCGGCGAGTTGCTGATGCGTGCGCCGGGCCTGTCCGCACATCTGGCCGGACTGCAGGCCGATGACTGGCTGCTTCCCATTCCCCTGTCTGCACAGCGCTTGCAGTCACGCGGCTACAACCAGGCCTGGCAGCTTGCCAAGGCACTTGGCGCGCAAAGCGGCGCGCGGGCCAAGTCCGATGCAGGTCTGTTGCTGCGCATCAAGGACACACCGCCGCAGACCCGGCTGGAACGCCATGCTCGGCTACAAAACGTCGAGGGCGCTTTTGTCGTCGAACCGCTGCGCCGGGCCGGACTCGAAGGCCGACGTGTCGTTCTGGTCGATGACGTGATGACCAGCGGCGCTTCACTGTTCGCTGCGGCTCGCGCATTGCGTGATGCCGGCGCAAGTGAAGTCACCGGCGTCGTATTCGCGCGAACCGAATGATGGCCCCCACGGTTGCTCACCGCGTGTACCGCCCTGCCCCCTGGGGAGCGCTGCGCCTGCGGGCCGGCAAAGGCGCACCTGCGGCCCCGGCTTGATTGAAGAGAACTCGCGCCCATGGCGGGCGACAATCGGGCCATGTTCAATATCGTTCTGGTCGAGCCCGAAATACCGCCAAATACCGGCAACGTCATACGCCTGGCCGCCAACACCGGCTGCCGGCTGCATCTGGTCGAGCCGCTGGGGTTTTCGATGGACGACAAACACATGCGGCGCGCCGGACTGGATTACCACGAGTACGCTGAGCTTACGCGCCATGCCCACTGGCAGGCTTTTATGGACAAAGCGCGACCGGATCCGCTCAGGATGTTTGCCATGACCACGCACGGCTCGGGGTTTGTGCACTTCACGCCTTTCACACCGGGGGATTGGTTGGTGTTTGGCGCGGAGACCCGCGGATTGCCACCCGAAGTGCGCGCAACTTTTGCGCCGTCACAGTGCTTGAAGCTGCCCATGCTGGCCGGACAGCGCAGCCTGAACCTGTCCAACGCGGTGGCGGTGACAGTGTTTGAAGCCTGGCGGCAAAATCACTTTGCCTCGCCGGCTAAGCAAACCTAGGGCGACACGTTTTGACCTACGCGGGAAGGCCAGGTTCGCTCCGCTTCGGCCGCCTTCAGACGTGTCTGTTCGATCAAAAATTCCATGAACACCCTGGCCCGGGCCGGCACATATTTGCGGCTTGGCAAGGCGGCGTAAAGCGTAAAGCGGCCCGTGATCCAGGGCGCCAGCACACGCCGCAGTTGCCCGTCCCGCAGGTAGTTGGCCACCAGGTCGAGCGGCTGTGCACTGATGCCCGTGCCGTCCAGTGTGGCGCGCAGCAAGGTATCGCTGTGGTTGGCCATCATCACCGGCTTGATCTCGACCACCATTTCCCGGTCTTCTTCGTCGGGGTTGATCAGCTGCCATTCGCGCTGCCGGATGCCGGGAAGCGTGAGCCGCAGCAAGGCGTGGCTTTTCAGGTCAGCGGGCTGGCGCGGCGTGCCCGCTGAGCGCAAATAACGCGGCGAGGCACACAACAAGCCCTCCGAGACAATCACGGGGCGTGCGATCACATTGGCGTCATACAGCCGCCCGGCGCCCAGAATCGTCAGGTCGTAGTCCTCGATCGGTGGCACCAGCGGAGAGTCCACGGTGATGTCAAGCACCACATTCGGATAGCGGCGCCGGAACTCGGCCACCAACGGCGCAATGATGTGCACCGCCATCACTGGCTGGGTGTGGATACGCAGCAAACCGGCCAGCTCATCAGTCTGTTGCCGGGTGGAGGCCTCAGCCTGATCCACGTCGTTGAGGATGTGCCGCACCCGCAGCAGGTAGGACTGGCCAGCCTCCGTCAGCGACAGCTTGCGGGTGGTGCGCTGCAGCAGTCGGGCACCCAGGTGCTGCTCCAGGTCAGTGATCAACCGCGTCATCACCGCCGGCGACATACCCAGCGTACGGGCCGCTGCGGAAAAACCGCCGTCGTCGACCACTTGCTGGAAGGCGCGCATGGATAAAAGTCGATCCATAGGGTAATTACCTAAATTTCAAGCGCTTATTGTTTCTTATTCAGCAAATACATATTGATTGTATTGCTATTTTTCTTTGATTATCGCAATAGTAAAGTTCACCCCATCGATGAGCCGAAACCAATAAAAGACTCACCGAGGCTGGACAGACGGGGTCAACGATGCCCGCCATGCCCGGAAATGTTTATTAACCCCTGAGAGGAATCCATCATGAAAACATCCAAACTCTTCGCTGTTGCAGCAATCGCCGCCGTGGCTTCTTTCGGCGCTTACGCCGATGAAGCTGACGGTTCACAATTTGCCGTCAAGGTCGAAAGTAATCGCAGCCGTGCGGAAGTACAGGCCGAAGCCGTCAACAAGGTCACCACGCACAGCCAGGAGCCCGCAGGTTCGCGCGTGCTGGCCCGTGCGGCGTCTGGCACGGAGCGTACGCTTGTGCGCGCCCAGGCTGCGGAAGCCGTTCGTCTGGGCCAGATTCCCCACGGCGAAGCTGGTTACATGTAAATCCCGCGCCCGCGGCTTTGCGCCGTTGACAGGCTCACCCGTCCGGTCGCCCCGGGCGGGTTTTTCTTTTGTGGATCAGCAGTCGAAATGCACCCGTTTTTAGGGGTGCCGATCCAATCGGATGCAGGCTGCTCCCTATACTTGATCCCACGCCTCGCTCTGGCCGCTCCTACCGGGGAGGCCACGAAATTCCCTTTCTCGCGGCTCACAAATCCGCCAGATCGTTTCAGGACTGATATGTCTCCACCTTCTATTTTTTCTACCTTGCAGGCCGATTCCGGCGTGTCCGCGTCGCACACCAGGCTCCCTCTGGAGCAGATCAGGCAACAAATGCACAGAACGCTGCACGATTGCAGCGCCAGCGTCGGCGCGCAGCGCATGATCTTCAAAATCAACCTGGCCGAAACCCCCGCCGAGCTCTGGCAGTTGCGCAGCGACGTGCATCTGTGCATCTCCCGTTTGCACGGGCAGGCGGAAGCGGCCAAACGCATCAATACATTGCTGGCGGGCTTTGCGGGCTGGATTGAGCCAGCCCAGCTGGTGCATATCTGAATCCTCAGGCAACAAGCGCCAACCAATTTTCTAGGCTTTGGGACCGCCCTGCGGCGCAAATTCCGCCAGAAAATCGAGAAAGGCGCGGGTGCGCGCCGGCATGAACTTGCGGGTCGGCAGTGCGGCATAAATCGTGAAGCGACCAAATATCCAGCCGGGCAAAAGGTGCACCAGCGTGCCTCGTTCAATGTGCGAGGCCACCAGAAGGCGCGAAAGGAAGGTGACCCCGGCGCCATCCAGCGCGGCACGCAAAAGCACGTCGAAGCTGGTGGTCTGAAGCGCTGGCTTGAGATCCACCTCCACCGCCTCACCGCCCTGCACCGGCCGCAGGCGCGTCAATCGGCCGTAATGACCGGAGTTTTGGGGCCACTGAAACTTCAGGTAGGTGTGCTTGCCCAGCTCGGCAGGCGATTGCGGTAAGCCCATCCGTTGGAGGTAATCGGGCGAGGCGCAGGCAATCCAGTCGGTAGTGGCCAGTGGTCGCGCCACGATATCGCCATCAAAACCCTCGTCCACCACCATGAAGGTGAGGTCAAACTCCTCAACGCGCGGTTGCGGAAAGGGGTCAATCTGCAGATCCAGCAACACCTTGGGGTGGCGCGTGTGCCAGGTAGCGATACGTGGCGACAGAAAGTAAGAAGCCAGTACGGGGGTGGCCAGCACGTGGAGCGTGCCCTGCAGCTCGCGCGTATGTGCTGCTGCAGCGGACTCGGCGTCTTGCACCTCATGCAAAATGCTTCGTACCCTCAGCAGGTAAGACTCTCCTGCGTCAGTGAGCGCCAGCTTGCGGGTTGTGCGCTGGAGCAGGCGCACGCCCAGATGCTCTTCCAGCGCCGCCACCATGCGCGTCACACCTGCGGGGGACATGTCCAGCGCCCGCGCCGCAGAAGCAAAGCCGCCCTCGTCCACGACGCGCTGGAACACCTTCATCGAGTTCAAACGATCCATGAAACAAATTGTATCGAACAATATTTACTATTGCAAATACTGAAACGGTCAATTGATGACTGTGTAGTTTTAATTTAGCCTTTCAAGGATTAAAGTTCAATCCATCGATGAGCCACTTACGGCCTCAGCGAAACCGGACAAGACGGGAACGATGATGCCCACCCTGTCCGGAACCCTGTACCAACCCTTGAAAGGATTCATCATGAAAACCACGAAACTGTTTGCTGTAGCCGCCCTGTCCGCCTTTGCCGCTTTTGGCGCCCACGCCGACGAGGCCGATGGTTCGCAATTTGCGATCAACTTCAACTCCACCCGCTCGGTGGCCGAAGTCAAGGCAGAAGCCCTGACTCCGGTGAAGGTCAACAACGGCAGCACCGGCTTTATCGGCGTGACAAAGTCTGGACTGGACCGCAGCGACGTCCGCGCTGAAGCCATCTCGGCCCTGCGCAACGGGGAAATCCCCCAGGGCGAAATCGGCTACATGTAATTGCACGCCGCTCACGCCGGGAGCCTCTGCGCTCCCGCAAAAAAGCCCGCCGCATCACTGCAGCGGGCTTTTTTGTAATTGTGGAACGCCCGTCGTTTCAGCGCCGTCTCAAGGCCCGGTCAGGGGTAACGCCTGACCAGCGACTCGGCTACACACACCGGTTTGTCCGCGCCCTCGCGCTCGACCAGCACCTGCCAGACCATTTGCACGCCACCGTTGTCAATCGGTTCGCTGGCCAGCAGGGTCATGCGGGCGCGCAAGCGGCTGCCCACGGGCACCGGCGCGGTGAAGCGCACTTTGTTCAGGCCGTAGTTCACACCCATGCGGCTTTGCACGATCTCGAACGAAGATTCGAAAAATTTTGGCAGCAGCGACAAGGTCAGAAAACCGTGAGCAATCGGGGCGCCAAAAGGCCCGGTTTTGGCCTTTTCAGGATCGACATGAATCCACTGATGGTCCCCGGTGGCTTCAGCAAACAGGTTGACCTGCGCCTGGGTGATCGTGAGCCAGTCGCTCACCGCGACTTCCTGGCCGACACAGGCCGCCAGCTCGGAAAGAGTCTGAAAAGTTTTCATGCGCCAACTTTAACGCCCGCCCAGCGGCGGGCTTGTCCAGCGAGCGACATCAGGTCCGCAGGCTTACTGATCCAGCCAGCGGCAGATGGCCGCCCACTGTTCCAGGTCTTTTTCGACCCGGCCGGGTGCCACATCAAACAGCGTCAGCCCGCGTGCCGCCAGGTGGATGTAGTTTTGCGTGTCGCGCAGATAGCCCAGCACCGGCAGGCCCAGACTGTCCACAAAGCTGCGCAGCTTGTCGGCCGCAATGGTGCGTGAATCCACCCGCATGCCGACTATCCCCACCTGGATTTTGCCGGCATGGCGGTGCTCGGCCAGCTGGTCAAGGAAATTTCGCGTCGCAAAAATGTCAAAAACACTGGGCTGCAGCGGCACGATCACCTTGTCGGCCAGCTTGATCACGTCGTTGAAGCGCCAGCCGTGCAAGCCGCCGGGCGTGTCCAGCACCACATGGGTCGTGCCTTTGGGCGGTTTGACAATCATGTCGGCGTTGACATCCCAGGTTGCAATCGGCCGGGCCGCAGGTGGACGCAGGCCAAGCCACAGGCGAGACGACTGCTGTCTGTCGGCATCACCCAGCATGACCGCATGGCCCTGCCTGGCAAAGTAACCCGCAGCGTTGGTGGCCAGCGTGGTTTTACCGACGCCGCCTTTCGGATTGGCGATCACAAGCACAGGCATACGAAAACTCCTGAAATTTCCATACTATGGTAACGGCAGCTCTGCCATCGTCCAAGCCCACGCCGCCAAAGACCCGAAAAGCGAATAAAAACAGACGTTCGCCCTTTACAGGTAAGCGTAGGCTGCTATATTTTTATGAGCAGTCCGCGCGCCTCAATTGCGCTGTTCCTGCGCCTCCCGGCGCAGTTTTTCATGATTGCTGCGCTCGACGCAGACCGGGTGTTTGCTGAAAGCGGGCTTGGCGCATTGCTCGTTCATGCAGCTTTGAAAGCCGAAAAGCACCCGGTTGTCGCAGGCCTGACGGGGGTTGGTCGGTGCAGCCGGACTGGTCGCCACCGCTGGCGCCGCGCTGGAGGCGGGGGGCGCCAATCCTTCGCCGCTGGCTGGTTTGATCGGCAGGGGCTTGGCGCCGACCGGCTTTTCAGGCACTGACGGGGTCACCCGTTTGGCAACCGGTTTGGCGGTTGGTGCGGAAGCGTTCGCGCTGGCCGGGAGGACGGCTGCCGGAGCTGAACGACCTGCCGCTGTTGCATCCGCAGACGGTGTTGCCCCAGATCCTGGGACCGATGCAGGAGCGTCGACCTGCGCCGCTGGTGACGGCGCAGAAGAACCAGACAAGCCCTTGAAAGCCATTACCGAGACCACCAGAAGCGCCACACCGGCCAACACAATACCCGACATTTTCAGGCGCCGCCCGCTTGTTTCCGCGGTTTCGGCAGAAGTCCCAGCCCCGGCGGTCGGTTCAGCCGGCGCCCCGATTTCAGCCTGCGACAGACTGCCGGACTCAGCGCCGGGGCCTGTTTCGCTGTCCGGCGCAGAGGACTGAGGCGAGTCCACGGCGACCGCCGCTGTACCAGAAGCCGGATTGCTTCCGGTCAGTGGCGCAGCAGCGGCGATGGCAACGCCGGGCACCACCGGTGTGCTGGCAGACGGCCCGACCGCGACTGGCGCAGCTGCGCGCGGCGCTTCTGTTTGCCCGTGTTGAACCTGCAAGCGCGTCCACTCGCTGATTTCGCCGGGCGAGCCGACCAGCGTGGTCGCCTCAGACCCGGTACCCGATCCATCGGCCAGCACCCCACCGCCGAGTTTTCTCAGGCGGCGGCGCGCCAGGTCTGCGTAAATGCCATAGGGAAACTTGCCCAGGAAACCCTCGAGGTCTTCCAGGTCCTCCGAGTCCTTGATGTCCTTCCAGTACACCAGCTCCAGCTCCTGGGTCACGGTTGAGCCGGTGTCGGTGCCCGAGCTGCTGAGCCGGACGGTCGAGCCACCCGCGCGCGAGGCCTGCATGCCGGTATCCGTGGCCGTGCCCCCACGTCTGCCGGGCTGGCTGACCGGCGGGACCACCGTGGGGTCCAAGGCCTGGCCGCTGGCCTCCTGCAGGGCGATGGCAAAGTCCTGCGCCGTGGCAAAACGCTGCTCGCGCTTCTTGGCCAGCGCACGCGCCAGCACGGCATCAATGGCTGCAGGCAACGAGCCGCTGAAGGTGCTGGGCGCCGCCGGCGTGTGGCCGACGATCTGCTGGATGATGGCGAAGTCGGTGTCGCCATCGAAAGGCCGCTTGCCGGTGAGCAGCTGATACAGCACCACACCCACCGCAAACAGGTCGGCGCGCGAGTCAATCGGCACGCCCTGCACCTGTTCGGGCGACATGTACTTGAGCGTGCCCACCATGGTGCCCTGGGTTCGCGTGGCTTCGCCAGAGTCCTGGATGCGCGCCACGCCGAAATCGGTCAGTTTGACCCGGCCACTGGACTCGATCAGCAGGTTGGCCGGCTTGACGTCGCGGTGGACGATGTTTTGCCGGTGGGCGTAGTCCAGGGCTGCCAGCAGGTCGGCCACCATGCCGAGCGACTGCGTCAGGGAGTAGCGCTTGCCGCTGTCCAGATGCTGCTTGAGGTCTTCGCCCTGAATGAACTCCATGACGAGGTAAGCCATGTCGCCATGCCGGTCCGAGTCGTAGACGCTGACGATGTTCGGGTGCTGGAGACGGGCCGCAGACCGGGCCTCGGTGCGAAACCTCGCCTCGTATTCTGCAGCCGCCTCTTCGGAGAGATTCTCGACCTTGATGGTCTTGATCGCCACGCGGCGGTCCAGATTCGGATCGCGCGCCTCATACACCAACCCCATGGCGCCCTTGCCGAGCACACGGATGATGTCGTAACGACCAAGCTTGTTCAAACTCATGGGAGGTGGCGATGGGGCGTGCGATTACGTCTGGAAACGAAATTTGATTCTAGTACGAGCCCGTGACCCGGAATCGTCCCCGGGGGGGGCCTCTCAGCTGCCGACTGAAAAGCTGACCAGCGGGCTGCCGTCCTTGCGCTCACAGCCGGCGCTGATCTGCCCGCTGCCCACCAGATAACACTCGGTACGACGCAGCACCACCGCTTCACTCTGGTTGCCAAAATAAACCCAGGTGCCATAGCTCGATGCATCGCTGAGCACAAACTGCCCGCCGCGCCACTCCAGCGTGGCATGCATGCGGGACACACGCGGATCGTTCAGGGTCAAGGCCGCATCCAGACCCCGGCCCAGCGAAATTTTGGCGCTTTTGGCCTGTAGCTCTACCGTCTGGTCCCCGGTCACCAGTTTGAGCACCTGTGGCGCCGCATCGGACAACATGGACCGACCCATCATGGTGGCGTCTTCGTCACGGCCGCTTTGCCACTCTACCCGGTACACATGGCTGGCTTCTGACTTGCCGCGCAGGTGCATGGGCCCCAGGCTGCGCAGTGATGCGCGCTGCAAGGGCCCGAGGGCAGCCCAGACATTCTGGGTGGTGAGGATTTGCGCCGCGCCGGCAAGGTCTGCCAGACGCGCCGCTGAATTGACGGTGTCGCCGAAGCAGTCGCCGTCGATCTCGACGACCTCACCGGACTCGATGCCCATCTGCATCTGCACCGGCGCACCACTACCGCCGGGGCGTATCGGTTGATCCAGAAAACGCTTCTGAATGCTGATACAGGCTGCCAGCGCGTCGCCTTCTTGCGGAAACACCACAAAAAGGCCGTCGCCCAGCAACTTGACGACACGGCCGTTGTTCTGCTCAAAAATCTGGCTCAAGGCCCCTACCAGTTGGGTGACAAAACGCGAGGCCGTCTCATCGCCCAGACGCTCGAACATGCTGGTGCTGCCGACGAGGTCTGCAAAAACAACGGTGGTCATGACGGAAAACAGTGCGCCGGGTACAACCCGTCAACTGCCACTTCGGACAGGACGGGTCGTAACGGGTGCGCATTTGCAGACATGTGGGGGATTTTCACAGATATTGGCCCTAGCCCAGCGTGAAGTTTTACCCCCCTGCTTTTACCGCAGTCCGTCCCAGAGCAGCTTGATGCCGGTGAGGAACATGCCGACATAAAGAATCCGGTAAAACAGCGCCGGATCAATCCGCCGGGCCAGGCGCACGCCGACCCACACGCCCAGCGGTGCCAGCGGCAGCAACACCAGCGAGGTCGCCATGTTGCGCAGGTCCAGAAGGCCCAGCAGGCCGTACGGAATCCACTTGGACAGGTTGATGACAAAAAAGAAAAACGCCAGGCTGGCGGTGAAAGTCAACGGCGCCAGCCGCAGCGGGATCACATAGGCGCTGATGGGCGGCCCGCCGGCATGGGAGATGAAACTGGTGAAGCCCGATGTCACCGCGAGCAGCGCTCCGAGCCAGCGCGGCGGCGGCGGGCTGTCGGGCCTGGGCGGGAACACCAGTCGCTGCGCGAGGAACAGCAGCGTGAAGGCGCCAACGAGGCCGGCCACGACGTTGGCCGGCATGATGCTGAACAGCAGCGTACCGACCAGGGTACCGAGCAGGCCGAAGGGCAGCAGGAACTTCACCAGCCGCATGTCGAAATTTTTGCGGAAGGCCGCCATGCCCAGGATGTCGATCAGCAGCAGGATGGGCATCAGAATGGCCGCTGCCTGCGGCACGGTGACCGCCAGCGCCATCAGCGGCACGGCCAGCGATCCGAAGCCGGCGCCAAAGCCGCTTTTGCTGACGCCCATCAGGATGACGGCAGGAACCGCAACGGCGTAGAAAAATGGATCGGTGATGAGAGGAAAGGTCACTGGCAGGCAGGCAAATACGAGCAGAAGGGGCGATTATCAGCCTTGCGCGGCACGCCCCGCGCGCGCTGCAACGCGCCGCCGGTTTGATGTTTATGCATCAAATCAGACTCCAGCCCCTACCGGGTGGTCGCAAACAGCTATATTTTCAGTAGCACCCCGGGCTGAGCGCACAGCAGCAGGTAGTCACTCCTGGGTTTCCAGCCCGAGGTAGGCCTTCTGGATTTCCGGTCGCGTGAGCAACTCGCTGGCCGCACCCTCCGCGACGATGCGGCCCTCCTCCATCACATAGGCGCTGCTGGCGATTTCCATGGCCATGGCCACGTTCTGCTCAACCAGCAGGACCGAGGTCCCCTGCGCATTGATCTGGCGGATGGCGCGGAACATGTCCAGCACGATGGCCGGCGCCAGCCCGAGTGAAGGTTCGTCCAGCAGCAGCAGCGTGGGCTGCGCCATCAACGCGCGGCCGATGGCCACCATCTGCTGCTGGCCGCCCGACAAGGCACCGGCCGGGCTGTCCAGCTTGACCTTGAGGGCCGGAAACAGCGACAGCACCTGCTCCAGGGAAACCCGGCGGTGCGCCTTGGCCTTGGGGATGAAACTGCCGAGTTCGAGGTTGTCCAGCACCGTCATCTGGGTGAACAGCCGCCGGCCTTCCGGCACGATGGCAATGCCCTCCGCGCAGAATCGGTGGCCTGGCAACTGGGTCACGTCCCTGCCGTTGTAGCGCAGGCTGCCTCCGCGCACGCGGTGCATGCCTGCAATCGCGTTGATCAGCGTGGTCTTGCCAGCGCCATTGGGGCCGACCACACACACCAGCTCACCGGGCTGGACGGTGAGCGTCACGCCCCACAGCGCCGGCGCTGCGCCGTAGTTGACCAGAATATTGTTGACTTCAAGCATGGGGTGTCCCCAGGTAGGCGCTGACCACGTCGGCGTTTTTCATGACTTCCTGCGCGGGACCCACGGCGATCAGCTTGCCGTGGTTGAGCACCGCCACCCGGTCGGCCAGCGCCATCACGGCGCGCATCACATGTTCGACAAACACGATGGTCGCGCCGCGGTCGCGGATCTTGCGGATCAGCGTGATCGCCTCGTTGATCTCGCCCGGCGTCAGGCCCGACAACACCTCGTCGAGCAGCACCAGACGCGGGCGCGAGGCCAGCGCGCGGGTCAGCTCAAGAAATTTGCGCTGGTGCAGGTTCAGGTCGTCCGGCAGGGCGTCGGCTTTGTCCTGCAGGCCGGTGAAGGCCAGCCACTTCCAGGCCTCGGCCGTCGCTTGCTCGTGGTTGAGCGCAGCGCCGCCGAACATCGCTACCAGCGACACGTTCTGCAGCACGCTGAGGTGCGCGAAGGGCCGCGGGATCTGGTAGGTGCGCGCAATGCCGGCCTGCGCAATGTTGTGCGCCTCCAGGCCGGCCAGCTGCCGCCCTTCAAAAAGCATCTGCCCGCCGGTGGCCGGAAAATGCCCGCTGACCACATTGATGAAGGTCGACTTGCCGGATCCGTTGGGACCCAGCAGGCCGAGGATTTCGCCTTCGTGCACCTGCAGCGTGACGCCGTCGAGGGCCTGCACGCCCTTGAAAGCCTTGGACAGCTCACGCACGTCCAGCAGCACCTTGCCGCTGGAGGCCGGTGCCGTGGCCTCCGGCCCGGCTGCCGCTGTTGCCGGTGGCACCGAGCGCTTGCCCGCCGTGCGCTTGAGGAAGTAGCCGAGGATGCCATTGGGCATGAACAGGATCACCAGCACCAGAATCACGCCCACCGCCGCCTTCCCGGCAATCGGGTTGTTGCCGGCCGTGAAGAAATACATCAGGCAAGTGATCGCCACCGCGCCCACCGCCGGGCCGGCCCAATGCCGCGTGCCGCCCAGCACACTCATGAGCACCACGGTCAGCGGTACCACGATGGTGAAGGTTTCGCCGGCTGTGACGTAGGAGACAAACAGCGCGTGAATGCCGCCGGCCAGGCCGGCCAGCGCGCAGGAAATGCCGAATGCCAGCAGCTTGTAGCGAAAGGTCGGCACACCCATGACCTCGGCCACGTCCTCGTCATCGTGGATCGCAAACAGACCCAAACCGAGCCGCGACACATGGATGCGGTAAGAAATCAGCAGGGTGGCCACCGCACCGATCAGCGCCATCAGGTAAATCGAGGAGGACGCTGTCGGACCAAGGGCCGGTATCGCCACCGCGTTGAGGTAAATGCCGGGTCCGCCGTCAATGCGTGTGTTCAGCACAATGGTGCCCACGACAAAGGTGATGGCCAGCGTCAGCAGTGCAAACAGCTCGCCGCGTACCGACTTGACGCGAAACACCACCGCGCCCAGCGCCATGCCCAGCAGCGCCGCCAGCAGCGCGGCGGCTGGCAAGGTCCAGAGAAAAGGCCAGTTCAAATTGGCCGAGAGTCCGGCCGAGGTGTACATGCCGATACCAAAAAACGCGCCGTGGCCAAAGGAAAAATAGCCCGAGTAGCCAGACAGGATGTTCCACGACAGCGCCAGGATCATCCAGTGGCAAAGCAGGTACAAAAAGGACTCGTAAAAGGACGGCAGGCCCAGCCAGGGCACGCTGGCCAGCAGCGCCCCCGCACCGAGGATGCCGATGATGGTCTTGTTCATGACTACAGCTTTCCGGGACGAAACAGCAGCATCACGATCAGCAGTGAAAAGCTCACGATGGGCGCCCATGAAGGCGCGGCCACCGCCATGGTGATGGCTTCGCTGACACCGATGATGATGCCGGCCACCAGTGGTCCGAGCGCGCTGCCGAGGCCACCGAGCATGACCGCCGCGAACACCACGCCGACCCAGGCAAAAATCTGCGACGGCGTGAGCGTGAAGGTCAGGGCCAGGCAGATCCCGGCGACGGCTGCCAGCGCCGCGCATATGCCGGCCAGCATCAGCGACATGCCTTTCTGGTTGATGCCAAAAGCCGAGGCAATCGGCCCGTCCTCGGCCATGGCGCGCAAGGCCTTGCCGAGGTCGGTGTAACGCATGGCCGCCCAGATCAGCAGCGACAGGCTCACCGCAATCACCAGGGTCACCAGTTCCGGCACAGGAATGTAGAGCGATCCCAAGATGAACTTCTGGTCGTTGTAATGCGTCTCGAGCCGGCGGAAGTCGGCCGTCCAGATCGCCTGGATGATGCTTTCCATGACCACCGTGATGCCGAAGGTGACCAGCAGCGAGTTGAAAGGCGAGATCGCAAAACGCGACAACACCCACTGCATGCCGACACCGAATGCAAAAAACAGCGGCGGCAGGATCAGCAATGTGAGCAAGGGGTCCACATGCCACACCGTGGCCATGTGGTAGCTCATATAGGCGGCCAGAAACACCAGGCCGAAGTGGGCCAGGTTGATCTGGCGCAGCATGCCCCAGGTCAGACCCAGGCCGAGACCGATCAGGCCATAGAGGCCGCCGATGAAGATCCCCGAGAGGATGGACTGGGCGAGCAGGTTGAAACTCGGGAAACTCATGGACGGCTCGCGGAGATCAGTTGACTTGCAGCTTGGCGCCGGCAGGGGCGAACTGTGCAGGATGGATCACGACCCATTTTCCGTTTTGCACCTGCTTGATCTTCATCAGGTCGTCCCCGTAATTGCCGGGGCCGTCGAAACGCAGGCGGCCGTGGATGGTGTCCACGCGGTTCTTGCGCAACCAGGCACCAATCGCCTTGTCGTCAAAGCTGTTGGCACCGCGCACGCCGGCTTCCAGGATTTGCCAGGCGGAGTAGGAGGCAGCGGCCTGCACTTCCACCGAGGTATCAGGCAGGTTGGCCTTGGTGGCGCGTTCATTGAACAGCTTGACAAATTCGGCCGCCACCGGATTGGTGGTGAAGGGCGCATGCTCCTCGAAGATGGTCAGCGACAGCGCGTTCTTGCCGTCCGGCGACTTGGTCATGGGGCCGGGCGCAGGATAGGTATGAAAGTGGAGCGGCGGCACATAGTCAATTTTTTTCATCGCGTCGAGCAGCATGTTGCCTTCCAGCCCGATGTCACCAATCCAGACCAGATCCGGCTTGGCGTCCTTGACACGCGCGGCAATCGGTCCGAAATCGCGATTGCCGAAATCCCATTCAAGGAACAGCACTTCCTGCAAGCCGCGTTTTTTGGCGATTTCCCGCGCCCCCAGAGACATGAAGTGAATCGACGGAAACTTGCTCGTCACAAAGGCCACCGTTTTCGGTGGCTTGGGCGCGGCAGCCAGCGCATCGAACACCGAGTTCGGTACCGTGGTGCCGGGGTCAGAGCCCAGCGACCAGGCCGGGAACGCCATGTCGTACTTGGCCAACGCCGGAATGCCAAAAGTGTGGTGCACCAGGACCTTGTTGTAACGCTGGGCAACACCCATGGCTGAAAGAATCGCGCCGGTCGCGTAAGGGCCCATCAACAGGTCCACCTTGTCCGAAGTGACCAGCTGCTCGTACAGCGTGCGGGCCAGTTCCGGTTTGGACTGGTCGTCCTTGACAATCCACTCGACCTTGCGGCCCAGCAGACCACCCTTGGCATTGAGCTGCTCCACATAAATCTCGCCGACCAGCTTGTGCGTCAACGCCGTGGTGGCCAGCGGTCCGGTCAGCGCCAGCGTGCTGCCGATGCGCAGGGGTCCGGGCGCCTGCGCGGAGGCCGGCAAACCGGCCAGCAGTGCTGCGCTTGCGGCAGCTGAGGTCAAAAGTGCTTTCAGGAATTTCATGGTTTGTCTCCAGTTGATTTGTGGTTAGGGTCGCGGAAAACCTGTGTCTCAGTCGATCTGCGCGCCCGAGCGCTTGACCAGCTCGGACCATTTCGAAATTTCGGTACGGCCGAATGCGGCCAGCTCATCCGGCTTCATGCTGCGCAGCTCCAGGCCTTGCGCACCGAGCTTCGCTGCGACCTCGCCATTGGCCAATACCTGGCTGGCCGCATCGCGCAGCCGCGCCAGCACCGGCGCAGGCGTGGCGGCGGGCGCATAAAGCATGAACCACGCGACCAGGTCAAACTCGCCCGCGCCCTGCTCGCTGATCGAAGGCACATCCGGTACGGCCGCGCTGCGTTTGCTGCTCGATGCGCCCAGCGCACGCAGCTTGCCGGACTTGATGTGCGGCATCACAGCGGCCGGGTGGTAGAACATGAACTGCACCTGCCCGCCCATCACGTCAGACATGGCGAGGCCGCCCTCCTTGTAGGGCACATGCACCATCTCGCCACCCAGCCTGGCCTTGAGCAGCTCACCGGCCAGGTGGCCCGAGGTGCCGTTGCCGGCCGAAGCAAAGCTCACCCCGCCCGCCTTGCCCGCCTGTGCGCCGATGTCTTTCACCGATTTCAGTGGCGAGTTCGCCGCCACCACCAGCAGGGTCGGCGTATAGCCGGCAAAAGCCACCGGGGCAAAATCTCTCAAAGGGTCGTAGGGCAGCTTTTTGTACAGTGAAGCATTGATGGCGTGGGTACCCACCGTGCCCATGACGATGGTGTAGCCGTCAGCCGCTGACTTGGCCACCAGGTCGGAGCCAATGACGCCGCCAGCGCCGGCACGGTTTTCCACCACCACCATCTGGCCCAGCGGTTTGGCCAGGGCCTCCGCGAAAACGCGCGAAACGATGTCCGTGGTGGTGCCGGGGCCAAAAGGCACGATGAGCTTGACGGGCCGCGATGGATAGTCCTGGGCCAGCGCAAATGCCGGCGCCAGGCCAAGGCCAGCGGTCGCTACGGCAGCCAGCAAGCTAAGGCGCGCCAGTGCCCGTCGCGAATCAAAGGAACAGAGGGTCATGATGTGGTTTCCTGGTGCGGTGTGGCGGCGCGGGCTGTCCAGCCGCCGCGGAGTTCTGCGTTGTGCGCGCCCAGCAGGGGCGGCGCGGTGATGGCCAGCGCACGCTGGCCATCGAAGGAGACCGGCGAACGCACGCTGCGGTAGGTGCCGGCCACCGGATGCGGCGCCTCCACGAAGAGCTGCAGGTGCCGGGCCTGCGGGTCGTCGGGCACCTCGGCCGTGGTGTACATGGGCGCGTACGGCACGTCCTGCGCTTCCAGGCGGCGGCACCACTCGGCACGGTCGCGCTGCGCAAAAATAGGCCCCAGCACGGCAATCATGTCCTCCTGGTGTTTGATGCGCGCCTCGCGCGTGGCGAAGCGCTCATCCTCGAAGATGTCCGGCTTTTCCATCGCCGCAGCCAGGCCCTGCCAGAACTTGGGCGGCGAGGACATGTGCAGGGCGATCCATTTGCCGTCGGAACACTTCATCACATAGGACTGCGACACGCTGGGCCGGCTGAACGGGCCCATGACCTCGTTCTCGGAAAACAGGTGCTGGAAGGCGTCAATGTTGAAGTGCGTCATGGCTTCGAACATCGAAACCTCCACCTTGCGGCCCACGCCCGTGGCATGGCGTTCATGCAAGGCCCCGAGAATGCCGTAGGCCGCGTAAAGGCCGGTCAGCGAATCGGCCATGGCCGGTCCCAGCACACGCGGGTCCTTGGGGTTGATCAGCAAGCCGAGGAAGCCGCTGACTGCCTGGGCGACGGTGTCGTAAGTCGGCCGCTGCGCCGACGGGCCGGTGGCACCGAAACCGCTGATGGCGCAATAAATCAGCCGCGGGTTGAGCTTGCGCAGGCGCTCTTCGCCGGCGCCTATCTGTTCGGCCACACCGGGCCGGAAGTTCTGGATGTAAACATCCGCCTCCTTGACCAGTCCATCGAACTGCGCCAGGTCGTCGGCCTGTTTGGTGTTCAGCGTGATGCTGCGCTTGTTCCGGTTGTAGGTCTGGAAGTGGGGGCTGTAAAGGCCGCCCTTGAAGGCGCGGAACGGGTCGCCCGTGCCCGGCAACTCGACCTTGACCACATCGGCGCCGAGGTCGGCCAGCAGCATGGACGCGGCCGGCCCGGTGATGAAGGTGCCGTGTTCGAGCACCCGCACACCCGCGAGAACCTTGCTCATGTCTGGCGCTCCGCCGGCATCTCGCCGGTGTATTCCAGCTCGCGCGTGGCCTGGTAGGACAGCGCGAAGCCGATGGGGTCGGTCAGCTCCTCGTTGAGGTGGGCAATCAGGCTGGCGGTGCGCGCCAGCATGGGCACACCCTTGAGCGCATTCACCGGAAAGTCCACGCCTAGCAGCACGGCGGGAATGGCACCCGACACATTGAGCCGCAGTTCCTTGCCGACCACTTCCGGAATGATGGCCTCGATGGCGCGTGCAATCTCCACATAACGCTGTCCGCCACCGGCTTGGGCCGAGACCTCAAACAACTTGCCGACACGCGGGTCCAGCGTTTTGTGTTCGGGGTGGCCGTAACCGGCAATCGGCTGCTTGCGGGCACGCAGGTCGGCCACGACCACGCGGGCGGCTGCGGTGATGTCGCCCTGGTGCCTGGCGGCTTCCTTCTCGACCGCGAGGAACAGGCGCCCTGCGGTTTCAGACGCACCGAGGATCACCGAGCCGGAGCCCAGGATGCCGGCAGCCACCGCGCCCTGCATCGCGTCGGGGGCGGCAGCCAGCGTCATGCGCGCGGCCTGCACACTGGGCACCAGGCCGTGTTCGGCGATGGCCACCAGCGTGGCATTGAGCACCGCGCTGGTCGCGGCATCGGCGCGGCGGCCGGTGACCAGCAGGAAGAAATAGTCGCCGAAGTTGATCTGTCCTATCAGTTCGTGGGCGAGGTCCGCGCCGCGAACAACAATGGTGTTTTCGTTCGAGGTGCAGATGGCGGAGCGGGGCACGGTGGCCTTGCCGATTTTCAAGAAAGTTCTCCAGTCAAAAAAAGGGGCGCCGTGGCTCAGGCGCTGGTCACCAGCCGGAAGTCGTACTTCGCGCTGTGGAAAGGTGTGTCCAGGGTGCGGCCGTCGGGGGCCAGGCCGGCCGGGTGTGTATCGAAGTCCACGATCAGGCTGTTGCGCACGCCAAACACGGCGTCCGAATCGATGTAAGGGCTGTCGGAGACAAAGATGTGGGTTGTCAACCGTTCGTGGCCAGGCGCACTCAGCATCATGTGCATGTGGCCGGGCCGGTTCGGATGCCGGCCCATGCGGTGCAACATGCCGCCCACCGGGCCGTCGTCGGGCACCGGGTAAAAGGTTGGCTTGATGGACCAGAAGCGGTAGTTGCCGTCTGCGTCGGTGTGGAACCGCGCGCGCAGCGCCATGCCGGCATCCTCGCCTTTCTGCATGTCGTAAAAACCTTCGCCGTCGCCCGACCACACATCCACCGCGCAGCGGGCGACCGGCTTGCCAGCCAGGTCGGTCACGCGGCCGTGGTAATAACAGGGCTCGCCCGGGTTGCCTGCGCCTATGTCGGCACCGAGCGGCAGCTCGGGTGCACCCTCCCAGTAAAACGGGCCCTGCACCGTGGCTTCGGTCGGCGCATCGACGCCGCTGCGCGCCTTGTGCGCGGCTGCGCCTCTAGCCTGTTCGACGGCAACCACCAGCATCGAAATGCCCAGGGTGTCCGACAGCAGGATGAACTCCTGACGCTTCTCGTCGCACATCTTGCCGGTGGCGGTGAGGAACTGGATGGCCGTCATCCATTCCCCGGGCGTGAGCTGCACATCCTGCACAAAGGCATGGGCATGTTTCACCAGGGAAGTCATCACCTGCTTGAAGCGCGGGTCGGGGCAGTCTGCCATGCGGTCCACCACGGCTTGCGCCAGGTCTTGTGCTTCTAGTTGCGCCATCTGTTGTCTCCTTTTATTCATCGTTGGTCCCGGGGGGCCTGGCATGGGAAAGCCCTGCGAGTCTAGGATGTCATCCCGTGTCCCGGAAGTGATTAATTTGCACCGTTATGATCGATGTCATCAATGATTAAAAACCGGGGATTTTCATGGAACTCCGCCACGTTCGTTACTTCGACGCCATCGCTGAAACCCTGAACTTCACACGCGCAGCCGAGCGCCTGCACGTTACGCAGTCCACGCTTTCGCACCAGATCAGGCAAATGGAAGACGAGCTCGGCGTCGAATTGTTCGACCGCAGCACCCGGAAGATCCGCATGACCGAGTCGGGTGAAATCCTGCGCACTTACCTGACGCCCGCGCTCGAACAGATCGACCGGGGCATCCAGGCGCTGCGTGGTGAGGTGGAGTTTCTGACCGGCACGATCCGCCTGGGGACCACGCCGAGCTTCAACACCCGCATGGTGCCGCACTGCGTCTCGTCTTTTCTGAACCATTACCCGGGTGTCCAGGTGACTGTGGAAGAACTGTCTGCCGCTGCCATCGTCAGTCGGCTGAAGTCCGGTGACCTCGACCTCGCCGTGTCCTACCGTCCGGAAGGAGGCAGCCTGTGGTTCGAGCCGCTTTACAACGAGGAGTTGCGCCTGGTGGTGGCGACTTCGCACCCGCTGGCGAAGCGGCGACGCGTACGGATGGTGGAACTGCATCATGTGCGCATGGTGCTGCTGGACCCGCAGTTCCAGACCCGCAAACTGCTGGACGATTGCTTTGAGGCCGCCGGCGCAGAGCCGCTGGTGGTCGCGCAGCTCAACTCCGTTGCACCCATGATCGAACTGATCCGGCAGACGGGGCTGGCCGGCATCATTGGCGAGACCGCCGTGACACCTTCCGCTGACCTGCGGGTGGTGCCGCTGGAAGATCCGACCCCCATACGCACACCCGGCATGCTGTGGCAAAAAGGTGCAACTCGCTCGCCGATGATCAAGCACTTTGCAGACATCATCCGCCGGGCCGCAGCCCAGTGCGACTGAGCGCCGCAGTGGGTCAAAGCAGCGTACATGCCTGCTCGAACGACAGCCGCGGGTTGCGGTCGAACAGCTTGCTGTCGTCGCCGTAACCAAGGTTGATCAGGAAGTTGGCCTGCAGCCGGCCGTCTGCGAAGAACTCGGCATTGACCTTGGCCAGATCCACACCACTCATCGGTCCGCAGTCCAGCCCCAGCGCGCGCGCGGCCATGATGAACCAGGCGCCGCCCAACGTACCGTTGCGCGTCGCCGTGCCTTGCGCGAGTGCCGGATTGCCCTCGAAGTTTTCCTTCGCGCCCGGTTTGTGCCAGACCTGCGGCATGTGTTCGTAGAACCTGGTGTCATTGGCAACAATCACCGTGACCGGCGCTTCACGCGTCTTGTCGAGGTTGCCGGGAGTCAGGGCGGGCAGCAGGCGCGCCCGCGATTCGGGCGTGACCAGAAACACAAAACGTGCGGGTTGGGTGTTCATCGAGGTGGGGCCCATGCTGCCCAGCTCGTACACCTGTTGCAGCAGGGCGGCAGGAACCGGCTTGTCGGTGAATCCGTTGGCGGTACGCGCTTTCAGGAACAACTGGTTCAGGCATTCGGGTGCGATGGTCATGGCTTGTTTTCTATTGGAAAGGTTGAAGAAATTCATTCGACTTTGATGTCGGCATCACGAATCAGCTTTGTCCAGCGCTCGACATCGCGCTGCACCAGCGCGCGGGTCTCGGCGGCGTTCAGGCTCATGGGCTTGCCGCCGGCCTTGCGAAAGGCTTCCATCACGTCCGGCGCGGCAATCACCTTTGAGAGATCCGTGCGCAAGCGGGCCAGCACGTCCGGCGGTGTTCTGGCGGGAACGAAGAAGCCGAACCAGGACTCCAGTTCAAGGGTTGCGACGCCGGTTTCCTGCACCGTCGGCACGTCGGGGTGCATGGGATTGCGCTGGCCGCCGGAGACAGCGAGCGCCTTGACGTTGCCGGCATCGACCTGCACGCGCGCTGTCGGCGACAGATCGAAGAACAGGTCCACCCGGCCACCCAGCAGATCCTGGTAGGCCGCCTGCGCGCCGCGGTAAGGCACATGCGTGATCTGCACACCTGCCAGGTGCCACAGCGCGGCTGGCAGTACATGCTGACCGGAACCGTTGCCGGCCGATGCGTAGGTCAGCTTGCCCGGATTGGCTTTGGCGTAGGCCACCACCTCCTTCAGCGACGCCAGCGGCAGATCCTTGCGCGCCATCAGCGTGTAGCTGTAACCGACAGCCAGGCCGACAGGTTCGAAGTCCTTCAGGCTGTCATAGGGCAGGCTGCGGTACAGGCCGGGGTTGAGCGCGATGTTGGACACCGAGCCGACCAGCAGCGTGTAGCCATCGGGCGCAGCTTTGGCCACGAAATCAGTACCCACCAGGGTGCCGGAGCCAGGCTTGTTTTCCACGATGAAGCCCTGCCCTGTCTGTTTGCCCATGCGGTCGGCCAGCAAGCGGCCCACAAAGTCGAAGCCCCCACCGGGCGGCTGCGGAACAATCACCTTGACCACGCGGTTCGGATAAGCGCCGCTTTGGGCATGGGATGGCAACAGCGCAGCAACGTTGGCAAGAGCCGCCATAGCCGCAACCAGCGCCAGCCGGCGCGGCAATCCCGTCAGGCGGGTCGGCAATGAAATCATGAGTGTCTCCTTCTTGTTTGAATCAGCAACTGCGGCGCTTCGCCGGCCGGGCACCTCAGCGCTCCAGCGTCCCGCCAGCCAGCCAGCGTGCGCCGCGCTTGTACAGCTCATCAACCACCGGCCCCTTGAGCATGGGCATGTCGAGCTTGACGGTGTAGCCAATACGCGTCTGGATGTAGGCCAGGTGCCGGTAGCCTTCAGGAAATGCCTGTAGCGCCTGCGCGTCGAGCGCAACGCTGGCGGTCGAATCCACCGGGTCGATCCGGTCCTTTTCATAGATCGGCTGGCGGTGCAGCAGCTTCCACTGGCCTTCGTGCTTCTGCACAAAGTCATAGAAGCGCCCGGTGCAGACCACGTCGCACAGCACCGGGCCATGGACGCCTTCAACCATGCCGCGCTGTGAAATCGTCATCTTGGTTTGCGCGATGGCGCGGTCGCCCGCCACCTCGACCGCCGAACCGCCCAGAAAATGCAGGATGCTCACGCCCTTGGTCCAGCCTTCCTTCGTCACGCGGATAAAGTCGGCAAACGGGCCCTGAAACCAGGTCGCCATCATCACGCCCTCAGGGTGCCAGACGGTCGCAAAACGCTCCCAGTCGCCAGCGTCGCGCCAGACTGCCCAGCGTTCGACCATCTGGCGGATATGCAGTTCGTTGTTCATGTCGTCGTTCATTCGCTGGTTTCCTTGTGTTGATGGACAGCGGGCGCGAGTGGCTCCTGCAGGTCTTCGTAATCCACCTGGTAACGTGCAACGCGCAGATCGGCCAGTTCATGCTTGACGCGCAAATGCTCGGGGTGGCTGCCGTAGGCATCGAGCGCGGCCTGGGTATCAAACTCGGTGTAGAGCACCACATCGCAGGCGTAGTCGACGCCGCTGGAGTCCACGCCGATCTCCAGGTGCAGCAAGCCCGGGATGCGCCCGCGAAGTGATTCGAAACTGTGCTTGAGCAATTGGATGCCACTGGCTTTCTCCACAGCGGTATCGCCGCGCAGGTTCCACATGACAATGTGTTTGATCATGCGGGGAACCCGGCTTTTTGAGGCCACAGGTTCACGAAGGCATGAACGCTGCTGATCGCGTAAACACCGGCGCGCGTGAAGGGCTCATCGGCCAGCCAGGCCTGCGCGGCCGCACGCGAATCGAAGTTGATGGCCAGCAGGCTGCCGATCATCGCCTGTCCGTCCTCGGCCATCAGCGGGCCGGCAAAGGCGATGTGATCGGACATCTCTGCCAGATAGGCCTTGTGCTCGGGACGGATGCGCAGACGCAGCTCGCCACTGTCCGGCTTGTCGATCAAGTGGAAGATATAAATCATTTGGGAAGCGCCACCGGGGTGGAAAGAAGGGGGTTGAGCACAAAATCGAAGTCAAGGCTGTAGACACCGTCCGGCTGCCTGATCCAGTCAGCCACCAGCGACTGGCGCACGCCAAACACCGCATCGGAGTCGAGGTAACGGTCACCGCTGCGGAACACATGCGTGACCAGTTTTTCATAGCCCGGCGCGTGAATCATGAAATGCAGATGCGCCGGCCGCCACGGATGGCGCCTGGTGGCGCGCAGCATATCGCCCACCGGCCCATCGGCCGGAATCGGGTAGGCCTCAGCCACGATGGTCCTGAAATTGAAACGCCCATCCGGGCCCGAACTGAGCACGCCGCGTGCCCGGTGCTGCTCCAGCTCCGGGTACTGCACGTCGTAATTGCCCTCGGCATCGGCCTGCCAGACCTCGACCACCGCACCGGCGACCGGCTCGCCCTTCAACCCCAGCACGCGGCCGCGCACGATGCAGGGCTCGCCCGCCGCGCCGTTGGCGACATCGGCGCCATGTTCGAAGTGCGGCGCACCTTCCACATGAAAGGGGCCGAACACCGTGGCCTCGGTGCAGCCCGACGGCTTGTCGTTGTTCATCGCCACCGTCAGCATGGACAGGCCCAGCGTGTCACTGAGCAAAATGAATTCCTGGCGCCTGTCATCGCACGTCTGCCCGGTCGCGGTCAGGAAATTGATGCCGGCAAGCCATTCAGCCTCGGTCAGTTTCACCTCGCGTGCAAAGGCATGCAAATGCTGGACCAGGCTGGTCATCAACTCCTTGAGCCGCGCATCAGGCGTGCCCGCAAACCGCGCAATCACGGCCTGGGTGATGGTGTCCTGGTTCAGGTTGCGCATGGCCGGACTTGCAAAGAGGCGGGAGCGTGGACGTACATACTTTCCTTCGTGGACTCTCTGGCGCTAAATGTAGGCCGCGATGACGACAAAAAAAAGCGGGCTGGCGCAAATGACTTTTCCGCACGGCGGAAAAACAGTCGCTGCGCCTGAGCCACAATGCAGGCGGCCCTGAAAAAAACGGCAATTGCAGGAGGCATGGCTTGGATCGCTGGACGGAGATTGAACTGTTTGTGCAGGTGGCCGAAACCGGCAGCCTGAGCCGCGCTGCGGAAGCACTGGATCTGTCCAACGCAGCGGCCAGCCGCCACCTGTCGGCGCTCGAGGAGCGACTGGGCGCCCGCCTGGTTGAGCGCAACACGCGCCGGCTTTACCTGACCGACACCGGTCAGGAGTTTTTCAGCCGGGCCAAGGGCATCCTGGCCGAGCTGAAGGATGCCGAGTCTGCCGTCAATGCGACAGCGCTGAACCCCACGGGTACGCTGCGCATCACCGCCTCGCTGTCGTTTTCGCTGCATCACGTGGCACCACTTCTGCGCGAGTACACCCAGCGCTACCCAAATGTCACGGTGCATGTGGAGGCGGCCAATCGCTACCTCGACATCATCGACAACAACATCGACGTGGCCATCCGCACGCGCGAGATCGAACCCGACTCCAACATCACGATTCGCCGGTTGGGTGAGACACGCCGCATCCTGGCTGCCTCGCCGCGCTACTTCGCGCAGCACGGTTTCCCGAAAACGCTGGAAGACCTGCAGCGCCACAAGCTGTTGATCTACACCTACGCCAACAACCCCAACGAACTGCGTTTCACGCGTGATGGCGAAACCGCCACCATCACGGTCAAGGGCCTGCTGGAGTCCAACGACGGGCAGATCCTGCGCGCTGCCGCGCTGGACGGCATGGGCATCCTGGTGCAGCCCAGCTACATCGTCTACAACGACATCGTGGCCGGCCGCCTGGTGCCGGTGCTCGATGACTGGGACCTGCCGCGCCTGACCATCAACCTGGCTTACCCCAGCCGCAAACACCTCTCGGCCAAGGTGCGCACCTTCATCGATTTTGTCGCCGATCATTTCGAGAAGCAGGACTACGAACGCAAGTGGACCGGGCGCTTCGGCGTGTATTGAAACGGCGGAGATTCTGGACACCGGCGTGCTGATCGCCGGCAGCTTCTGACAGCGCCATTTACTCCTGATTTGATAGCTGCTTGCGCGCGTCGGACATGGGCTTGAGCCCGATTTTATTGAGATGCTGACAGCGTCGCCGGTTCACCGGCCTATCACCGCGAGGTAGGCCTGGCGTGTCTCCGGATCCACGGACGCGAGCAGTTGCGTGTAGGTCGTCTGGTGCCGGGCCATCATGCGGGCCGACGCGACGGCTCGGGAGCGGCAGTACCAGTGGCAGCTGTGCTGCATCAACAACAGTTCGGCCGACAGGGTGTAAGCCTTGTCACGCGGCGAGCGACCCTGCGCATTTTTTGCCGCACGCTCCATGCCCTCTGCATGAACCACCAGGGCGCGCCGCATGTCGAAGGTGTTGTCGGGGAAAAACCGGTCGGCCTCGGGTAAAAACCCCGGCAGTTTGCTGACGCGCGCCTCGGCTTCGTCCACCGCCGAAAAATCCGCCGCAAAACGCCCCAACTGCTCGCACAGCTGTTCCTCAGACAAGGCCAGCATGTGCCAGAGCCGGGTCTGGCGCTCCGGGTCTCGCTCCTCCAGCGCCCCGAGATAAGCTTCGATCAGGTTGTCCATCCGCTTTTCCAGCTGGTAGCGGCCAAGAAAGCTGCCGAGCAGAGCCATGCGCCTGGTCTGGTTTTCCGATTTGAGCTGCCAGGCGCCGAAAGCGGCGGCCATCAGCAGCAGAACAAAAATTTCCATGACAACACCGGTCTGTCCATACAGGCCGCCAGTCTAGTACCAGCGGCTGGCCGCCGGTATTTCAGGCTTCGGGACGTTGCCCGTCGAAAGCCTGCTGCAGCAAGCGGCGGATCGCGAGGCGCTCCAGCGGCCGCGGATTCGCGTACTGATTTTGCAGCGCGATGTCGCAGGCTTTGTCGAGGTCGGCCGCTTGCATGCCGATATCCTTCAGCGCCACCGGCGCGCCATTGTCCTTCGCGAGGTCAAACACACCCTGCGCCGCCTGGTCCGCACCGAGTGCTGCCGCGATATCCCGCATGGCCTGCGGCGCAGCCGCTGCGTTGTAAGCCAGTGCATGTGGCAGCACGATGGTATGGGTCTCGGCATGTGGCAGATTGAAGGTGCCGCCCAGCGTGTGGCAGAGCTTGTGGTGCAGGGCCATGCCGACGTTGCTCATGACCGTGCCACACAGCCAGGCGCCGTAGAGCGCGGCGCTGCGGGCGGCGATATCTGATGGGTCGTTCCTGATCGCTGGCAAAGCGCGTGCGATGGCGGCTATGCCCTCCTTCGCCATCAAATTCATGATGGGATTGGTATCCACGCCGTACAGGCCTTCGGCCGAATGGGCAATCGCGTTAATTCCGCTGGTGACACTCATGCCGACCGGCAGGCTCAGCGTCAGTTCGGGGTCGTAAATCACGGTGCGCGGCAACACACGCTGGTCTTTGCCGGTTTTTTTCACGCCGGCTTCGGTGATGCCGTACACCGTGGTCATTTCCGAGCCGGCATAGGTGGTGGGGATCGCCAGGATGGGCAGGCCCGAGTCCAGCGCAATCGCCTTGCCCAGGCCGGTGGTCGAACCGCCGCCAATCGCCACCGCGCAGTCGGCGCCCAGCTGGCGCGCCAGCTCGCGTGCCTCGCGCGCGGTCTCTATCGGCACATGCATGACCGCACGGTCAAACAAACCGGCGGCACGCGGCCCCAGCAAATCGGCCACCATCTGCGCCGAGGCGCGCTGCTCGGGGGTGGACAGCACCAGCGCCTTGCGCGCGCCCAGCGCATCGATTTCGCGGACCAGGTGTTGCAGGCTGCCGGCACCAAAAATGACACGTCCGGCCTGACCGTTGTAGATGAAACTTTTCATGGTGTCTTGCCAGGTGCAGTGTCCAGACCGGCACTGCGCTCGACGGTCTTGATGATGGCTGCGTAGTCGTCCTGCCCATCGCCCTGGGCCATGGCCGCATGCATCAGCTGGTGGGTGAGCGCGGTCTGTGCCAGCGGTGCGTGGACGGCACGGCCGGCGTCGAGGATCAGGTCCAGGTCCTTGATCATCTGCTCGACCGTGAAGGTCGGGGTGAAGTCGCGCGCGCCCAGTTGCACCGACTTGGCCTTGACGATGGGCGAGGCCACTGCGCTGGCGCCCAGCACCCGCCACATGTCACCCCAGTCCAGCCCACCCTTGCGCCCCAGCGTCAGCGCTTCGGACAGCATCGCGCTGGTCTGCGCAATCATCAGGTTGACCACCAGCTTCATCAGCCGAGCCTGCTCGGCCTCGCCGAGATAGAACTGGTGCGGGCCCAGCAGCTTCAGCAGCGGCAGCGCCGTGTCATAAGACGCGCGCGGCCCCGAGGCCATCACCGTGAGTTGCGCCGCCTCTGCCATCCTGTTGTTGCCTGAGACCGTGGTTCGCAGGTAAGCCACACCCGCCACCGCCAGCTGTTGCGCCACCTCGGCCGAAACCTGCTGCGACACCGTGCTGGTGTCGACGTAAATCGCGCCGCGCCGCGCAGATTGCACCACCTGCGCCGCCACCTGACGCAGGGCCGCGTCGTTGGGCAGTGACGAAAAAATCATGTCGGCCCGCGCCATGGCAGCGCCCGCATCGTCAGCCACCTGCAGCCCCTGGCTGCGCGCCAGATGCAGGCGCGATTCCCCCGGGTCGCTGACCGTCACCGCATGGCCACCCGCGTGAAAATGCCCGGCCATCGGCAGGCCCATCTTCCCCACGCCAACAACATGCAGCACTGCCATCACTGGCCCTTGAGGTTCGCGGCTTTGGCGATCAGGGCGGCGGCGTCCACCTCGGTTCGAATGAAGGCATTGAAAGCCTCGACCGACATCGGGAAAGGATCGGCACCCAGCTTGCTCATGCGTTCCTTGACATCGGGATTGGCCAGGGCCTTGAGCGCTTCCTCGTGCAGGCGTTTGACCACCGGCGCGGGGGTGTTGCTGGCCACAATCATGCCCACCCAGAAGGTGTATTCGGAGCCGGCCACTCCGGCCTCCGCCGTGGTCGGCACCTGCGGCAGCGCAGGCGAACGCGCGGGGGTGCTGACCGCCAGCGCCTGCAGCTTGCCATCCTTCACCAGCGGCAGGGCCGAAGCCAGCGGTGCAAAAAACCAGTCGTTGCTGCCGCCTATGACGTTGGTCATGGCTTCAGGCGTGCCCTTGTAGGGCACATGCAGGGCCTCGATGCCAGCCTGAAGCCGGAATTTTTCGGCATTGAGGTGGGTGGCGCTACCGACACCCGCCGATGCGTAGTTGAGCTGGCCGGGTTTGCCCCTGGCGGCGGCAACCAGGTCGGCGACCGACTTCCAGCCCCTGGCTGGATTGACCACCAGCACATTGGGCAGGGCCGCCAGCGGCGTGATGCCGGTCAGGTCTTTGAGGGTGTCGTACCCGATGGTGCTGTAGATCGCGGGATTCAGCGCGTGGCCCGAGGAATGCACCAGCACGGTGTAACCATCTGCCTCACCCTTGGCCACCTGGCCCGCAGCAATGGTGCCGCCGGCGCCAGGCTTGTTCTCGATCACAATGGGCTGTCCCATGCTTTTGCTCATGGTGTCGGCCACCGTGCGGGCAATCAGGTCCGTGCCACTGCCGGCGGTGAAAGGCACAAGGAATTTGATGGGTTTGGCAGGATAGGCCGTCTGGGCCAGCACGCCACCTGCGGCCAGCAAGCTTGCTGCGAGAAGAAGAAATCGTTTCATGGTTTGTCTCCTGGGTTTATGAATCAAATCGGGTCTCCGCCCTTTATCCATCTGAGAATGCAGCTATTATTTTTATAGCGCGAGTGCTTTCGCAATCTTCTGTCCCGATGCCTGTAGCGCCGCCAGATGCGGCGCCAACGCCACGCCAAGCAGCTGACCCTGGCGTTTTTTCCACTGCCCGGCCACCATCACGCTGTCGATGTTGGCCAGCGAGGCCTGCATCACCACCGCGCTGACCGGATCGTGCACCGGCTGCATGTTGAGGTCGCTGGCGCGGATCATCACCAGGTCGGCCTGTTTGCCGGCGGCCAGCGAGCCGATGCGGTGCGATTGCTTGAGCATGCGCGCACCTTCGACGGTGACCCAGGACAGCGCTTCTCGGGTCGTGATGGTCGAGGTCGGCGGGATGCTGCCGTGGATCTCACGGTAGGCGACATTGTCCAGCGAGCGCTGGATGCCCAGCGCAATACGGGCCTGCGAGAGCATGTCGCCGCTCATCACGCTTTCAAGGTCCACGCCCAGCGAAGGCGCACGGCCAAAGGCGCGCAGGCGCCCGGTCAGCGGGTGACCGTGGCCCTGGCTCATTTCGCTTTCGGCGGCGGCTGAAAAACTCATGCCGAGTTCGCAGAAGCGCTTGAGCTGCACATCGTCGAGCGCATGGCCGTGCACGATGTTGATGTGCTCGCCAAGCAGGCCGGCCGCTTCGAGTTTTTCCCAACCGTCCGGCGTGCGTGCCGGGCCGCCGCCCTGGTGCAGCGAGGCGATCAGGCCCAGGTCTTTGGCCATCGCGAAGTCATGCATCGCCACGTCCAGCGTCGAATAATGCGGGCCCAGCACCGCCGCCTGGATGCTCAGCAGCGGCTGCCCCTGGTGCGCCTTGAGCAGGCGTTCGATCTCGGTGCGCGGGTGCGGCACCTCCCAAAAAGGCTTCTGGCCCGGTTGCGGATCGGGCTTGGGGGTGCCATGAAAAAACGCGGCGCGTATGCCTGACGCCAGCAGCCCGGCAATGGCTGCGTCGTTGTGCGGCGGCGTCGGGTTGTTGTGGCACCAGTCGGCCAGCGTGGTGGTGCCGCAATTGAGCTGGTTCAGCGAGCCAACAAGCGTGGCGATGTAGAGGTCGTCCGGTGTGAATACCGTCGCCAGCCCGGCGTGCATTTTCTTGAAGTATTCCAGCAGCGTCCAGTTGGCGGCCAGCCCGCGCAGGGCGGTCTGCCAGGTGTGCATGTGGGCATTGATGAGCCCTGGGATGATGATGTGGCCGGTGGCATCCACCACCTGCGCATCATCGGCATGAATCGCCTGCGCTATTTCGGTCAGGGTGTCGCCGGTCACCAGGATGTCGCCTACGGGCAGGTCGCCCTGCGCATCCATCGTGACGATGGTCGCGCCTTTGATCAGCGTCTGGTTCGTGCTCATGGCAAGCGCAGGCCGGCAAAAAACGGTCGCCGCGCGGTACACCCTTTCAAGCCGCGGCCGCGGAACTGGCTTTGCCAGGCCGCAGGCGCAGCGGCCCCCTCGGGGCTGGAGCCTGCAGCTCCAAAGCTGCCTGCGCAGCTTTGGACAGGCGACAAAAGCGAAGCCTCCGGCGAGCGGCGGCCTGCAAGGTGCAGCGCATGACACGCAGTGAAAAGCGTGGGGGCCATATCCTAGCTTTCCAGTCCGTCGCTCATCTTCATGTTTTCGGACTTCAGCTCCAGGCCGGCGTCCTTCGCGGTTTCCACCAGCAGCACGGCAAAGTCGATGTCCTCGTGGCCACGCCCCACCATGCGCGCCACCGACTCGCGCGTGGCTGCGGCCGCTGGCATGGCCACGCCATGCGCACGCGCGGCGCCCAGGCCCAGGTCCATGTCCTTGAGCAGCAGTTTGGGCGTGAAGGTAACCTGGTCAAAGCTCAGGTTGGTCAGCATCGGCGTTTTGTACTTGGTGTACATGGAGCCGAGCACCGAGTCGTTGATGCTTTCTAGAAAAATGTGGCGCGGTATACCGGCCTTTTCGGCCAGCACCGTGATCTCGCAAAGGTTCTGGATGATCACGCCGAACATGGTGTTGTGGGCAATCTTCCAGATCCGGGCCAACTCGCCCTCGCCGACCCACATCACCTTGCGCGCCATCGCCTGCAGGTAGGGCTCGACCTCGGTGTACAGCGTCCTAGGGCCGGAAGCCACCTGCAGCAGCTTGCCGGCCTTGGCCACCTTGGCGTTGCCCGACACCGGAGAACACAGGTAACCGACGCCCATGCCCTCCAGCCGCGTGCGGATTTCGGCCGAACCTTCTTGCGAGATCGAGGAACTGTCGACCACGATTCTCGGTTTGGCCGAACCCGCCACCAGACCGCCCTCGTCGAACAGCACCTGCTTGAGGTCGTCCGTTGTCGACACCATCGTGAACACGATGTCGCAGAAGGCCAGGTCCTGCTTGCTGCCGACGATGGTAGCGCCGGCCTCGGCCAGCGGCGCGGCCTTGGACGCCGTGCGGTTCCAGACACTGACCTCGTTGCCGGCCTTGACCAGGCGTTTGGCCATCGCTTCTCCCATGCGTCCCAACCCTATCCATCCAATACGCGCTGCCATGCTGTCTCCTTGTTCATAACATCTGGCGCTAATGTGCCGCAGCCGCCCGGATGGTTCAAGAAATACAGAGGAAATCAGTTTTCCCGTTGGCGGAAAAAGGCACGCGCCGCACAACGGATTGCCGCATGACTGCACCGCGAAATGATGGCTGGCAAGGCGCTTCCTTCAAAATGGCGCGCGTTGTGCAGACAAATTCAAACTCAGGCAATATGGTCCGCATGAACGATTCCACCGCCTACACCCCGCCAAAAATCTGGTCGCCACCGCCATCGAGCGGCGGCCGGTTCGCCAACATCAACCGGCCCGTCTCCGGCCCCACCCACGACAAGGAGTTGCCGGCAGGCCGTCACCCGCTGCAGTTGTATTCGCTGGGCACGCCCAATGGTGTCAAGGTCACGGTGATGCTGGAGGAGTTGCTGGCGCTGGGCCACAGCGGCGCGGAGTACGACGCCTGGCTGATCCGCATTCATGAAGGCGAGCAGTTCGGCAGCGGCTTTGTCGCGGCCAACCCCAACTCGAAGATCCCGGTACTGGTGGACCACAGCGGGCCGACGCCGCAGCGTGTGTTCGAGTCGGGCGCGATTTTGCAGTACCTGGCCGAGAAGTTCGGCGCGTTTTTGCCCTTAGGCGGCGCACCCCGCGCCGAATGCCTGTCGTGGCTCAACTGGTTGATGGGCAGTGCGCCTTTTCTGGGTGGCGGCTTCGGTCATTTCTACGCCTACGCCCCGAGCAAGATGGAATACCCCATTGATCGGTATGCGATGGAGGTCAAGCGCCAGCTCGATGTGCTGGACCGCCGCCTGGCCGAGGTGCCCTATCTGGCCGGTGACGACTACACCATTGCCGACATCGCCGTCTGGCCCTGGTACGGCACCCTGGTCAAAGGCCAGCTGTATGAAGCCGGCGAGTTTCTGCAAGTGCAGACCTACAAGAATGTGCTGCGCTGGACGGACGAAATTGCAAAGCGTCCAGCTGCCAGGCGCGGGCGCATGGTCAACCGCACCTGGGGGGAGCCTTCCAGCCAGTTGCATGAGCGCCATGACGCCGGCGACTTCGACACCCGCACCCAGGACAAGCTGGCGCCCCCACCATGATCACACTGTACGACTGCGCCACCGCACCCAGTCCGCGCCGTGCCCGCATTCTGCTGGCTGAAAAAGGTGTGGCCCATGACACCGTGCAAATCGACCTGCGCACCCGTGAGCAGATGGGAGAAGCCTATCGCCGCATCAACCCGCAGTGCACCGTGCCTGCGTTGCGAACAGACGAAGGCGTGATGCTGACCGACAACGCCGCGATTGCTGCGTGGCTGGAGGCGCACTGTCCGCAACCGCCGCTGATGGGCAGCACCGCTCTGGAAAAAGCGGAGATCGCCAGCTGGCAATGGCGCATCGAGTTTGAAGGCCTGACGGCCATTGCCGAATGCCTGCGCAACAGCTCGCCCGCGATGGCGAACCGCGCCCTGCCCGGCCCTGTGGACTATCCGCAGATTCCCGAATTGGCCCAGCGCGGACTGGTGCGCGTGCAGCAGTTTTTTGCCACGCTCAATCAGCGTCTGGAGGGACGTGATTTCATTGCGGCAGACCAGTTCAGCGTGGCCGACATCACCGCCGTGGTGGCGGTGGATTTTGCCCGCATCGTCAAGGTCAAACCCGGCGAACAGCACCCGGAGCTGGTGCGTTGGCGTGCGGCCATGGCGCTGCGGCCGTCCATGGCGCTTTAGGCGCGGCTACCCGCCGGGCCACGCCCAAAGCACCGGGGTCCGCTCAGACCCGTTCCAGAACCAGGGCAATGCCCTGCCCGACACCGATACACATGGTGCACAGCGCGTAGCGGCCACCGGTGCGGTGCAACTGGTTCACCGCCGTGGTGACCAGGCGCGCTCCGGAGGCGCCCAGCGGATGGCCCAGCGCAATCGCGCCGCCGTTCGGGTTGACGCGGGCATCGTCGTCCTGCAAACCGAGCAGGCGCAACACGGCCAGGCCCTGGGCGGCAAACGCCTCGTTGAGTTCGATCACGTCCATCTGCGCCAGGCGCAGGCCGGTCAGCGCCAGCACTTTTTCGGTGGCCGGCGCCGGGCCTATGCCCATGATGCGCGGCGGCACGCCGGCCGTGGCCATGCCGACGATGCGCGCGCGGGGCGTGAGGCCGTTCTGTTTGGCGGCCTCCTCGTTGGCGATCAGCAGCGCGCAGGCGCCATCGTTCACGCCGGAGGCATTGCCGGCCGTGACACTGCCGTCAGGCCGTACCGCACCCTTGAGTTTGGCCAGGGCCTCCATGGAGGTTTCGCGCGGATGTTCGTCCTTGCTGACCACCACCGGATCGCCTTTTTTCTGGGGGATGGTGACAGGCGTGATTTCGGCATCAAAGAAACCCGCCTTCTGCGCAGCCACCGCCTTGAGCTGCGATGCCAGCGCCATCTTGTCCTGGTCTTCGCGGCTGATCTTGTACTCGGCGGCGACGTTTTCTGCCGTTTCCGGCATGGCATCGGTGCCGTATTTTTCCTTCATCAGCTTGTTGACAAAGCGCCAGCCAATGGTGGTGTCGTACATCTGCGCGGCCCGGCTGAAAGCACTTTCGGCCTTGCCCATCACAAACGGAGCGCGGCTCATGCTTTCCACGCCGCCGGCAATCATCATGTGGGCCTCACCCGCCTTGATCGCCCGCGCCGCCGTGCCGACTGCGTCCATGCCCGAGCCGCACAGGCGGTTGATGGTCGCCCCCGGCAGTTCCAGCGGCAGGCCGGCCAGCAGGGTGGCCATGTGCGCCACGTTGCGGTTGTCCTCGCCGGCCTGGTTGACGCAGCCGTAGATCACGTCGGTGACGGCCAGCCAGTCCACATTCGGATTGCGCGCCATCAGGGCCTTGAGCGGCACGGCGGCCAGGTCGTCGGTGCGCACGCTGCTGAGCGCGCCGCCATAACGGCCGAAGGGGGTACGGATCGCGTCGCAGATAAAAGCTTGTGGGGTCATGGTGGTTCTCTGGTCCGTTCGCACTGAGCCTGTCGAAGTGCTGGCGCGTAGGTTCTGTGAAAGGCTTTGACAGGCTCAGCCCGAGCAGGAAAAGGTGAATGGAAAAAGCAGACAAATATCAGTTGTTCAGAGCTACCGGCAGGCCGAGAAGTTTTTCCAGTTCGGCGTGTTCCAGGCCATCTACTTTATCAATCAGCCGCAGGCCTTGTGGCGTGCACGCCAGCGTGGCCAGTTCAGAGTAGATGCGTTTGACACAGCCAATACCGGTCAGGGGGTAGGTGCACGACCTGACCACCTTGCTCTCGCCTTTTTTGGTCAGCAGGTCCATCATCACCCAGGTTTGTTTGGCGCCAATGGCCAGGTCCATGGCGCCCCCTACTGCAGGTATCGCACCTGCCTCGCCGGTGCTCCAGTTGGCCAGGTCACCCGTGGCAGAGACCTGAAACGCACCGAGCACGCAAATGTCCAGGTGCCCGCCGCGCATCATGGCAAAGCTGTCGGCGTGGTGAAAATATGAGCCGCCCTTGAGCAGGGTCACGGGTTGCTTGCCCGCATTGATCAGGTCGAAGTCCTCGTCCCCGTGGGCCGGAGCCGGGCCCATACCCAATATGCCGTTTTCGCTTTGCAGCAGCACTTCGCGGTCTGCGGGAATGTGGTTGGCCACCGAGGTCGGCATGCCAATGCCGAGGTTGACCGTGGCCCCCTCAGGGATGTCCTGCGCCACACGCGCGGCGAGCTGGTCCCTGCTTCTTTTCTGGTAGGTCATGCTGCCACCTTGAGACCACCACCCTGGGTGGCGACACGGTCAACTTTCACAATCTGGTGCACAAAAATTCCTGGTGTCACGATGTGCTCCGGGTCCATCTCGCCCAGCTCTGCAATCTCATGCACGGTCGCCACGGTGTATCTGGCGGCAGAGGCCATCACCGGGCCAAAATTGCGCGCCGCCTTGCGGTAGCTCAGATTGCCCCAGCGGTCTCCGCGCTCGGCCTTGATCAGCGCCACATCGCCATGGATAGGCATCTCCAGCACGTAATCGCGGCCATGGATGTGCCGGGTTTCCCTGGGCGAGCCATCGGGGTTCAGGGCCAGCTCGGTGCCAAAACCGGTAGGTGAAAAAAATGCACCTATGCCTGCACCGGCCGCACGAATGCGCTCTGCCAGATTGCCTTGGGGCACCAGTTCCAGTTCGAGCTTGCCGGAGCGGTAAAGCTCGTCAAACACGTAGCTGTCGGTCTGGCGCGGAAAACTGCAGATGATCTTGCGCACGCGCCCGGCTTTGAGCAGCGCCGCCAACCCGGTATCGCCATTGCCGGCGTTGTTGTTGACCACCGTGAGGTCCTTGGCCCCTTGGGCTATCAGCCCATCGACCAGCTCGTTCGGGATGCCGGCCGTGCCAAAGCCGCCAATCAGCACGGTCGCACCGTCTTTGACCCCAGCCAACGCGTCCGCGACTGACCGGGCTATCTTGTTGATCATGAAACTGTCTCCGCCACCAAAAAGCGGGGCGGTCACCATCTTAGCTTTGTCCTTGTTCCTGTGCAGAACACGGCACATATCTCACGCAGGCGTTCGTCGCGCGGCTTCAGCGCTCAAACAAGTGCAGGAGCAGCCTGATGAATCAGACGCCGGGAAGACGCCCCGGTGTCGATTGCTGCCGCTGTCTCAGGACTTGCGTGCGCCCATCACCAGTACCACCGCACCCAGCACGATGGCGCCAATGCTGAGCCACTGCGGCACATTGATAGACTCTTTTTCCTTGACGACCAGCTCAATCGGGCCAATGTTGGCCTTGGTGGTGTCCTTGGTGAAGCTGAAGCCACCGGTGAAAAAGCCGGCCAGACCGAGCACGATCAAAACGATGCCGGTAATTCTCATTGCATTCATGGGGTTCTCCTCGCCGGATGGTGGTTAAGCCGGAGCGCGCTTGCCGGTATCAGGCTCCGTGGGGGTAATTTAAGCCAGGGGCGCAAAAAACCGCGTAGGACAGAGTCGCCATCGCTGCCCGTGCAGCGGAAACACTGCGCTGCCACAAGGCATCAGGCACATGCTAACCTTGCCGGATGTTCACCCCCTCACAGGCCGATGTTCGCCGGTTTTTCTGCTCCGTTTATGCCAAAACCCTTTCGGGACAGGCGCTGACAGCTATCGAAATAATAGCAAGTCAATGGCTGGCAGAACACCCCGAATACCACGCCGACTTCGCAGATGCAGACGCAGCGCTGGAAAAGATGTACGACGTGGAAGCTGGCGCCACCAACCCGTTTTTACACCTGTCCATGCACCTGTCCATCAGCGAGCAGTGCTCCATCGACCAGCCGCGCGGCATCCGGCAGGCGGTAGAGCTGCTGACAGCGCGACGCGACTCCCTGCACCAAGCCCACCACGAAGCCATGGAATGCCTGGGCCAGATGGTCTGGGAAAGCCAACGCGCCGGCCGGCCGCCCGACGGCGATACCTACATCGCCTGCGTGCAGCGGCACGCGACGAGAGATTAGCCCCCACGGTTGCTCACTGCATGTAGCGCCCTGCCCCCCGAGGGGGCCGCTGCGCCTGCGGGCCGGCAAAGCCGGACCCGCGGCGCCTGCTTGAAAAGAGAAACAGCCACGCCGCTCTACCAGCGTGCAGCGACAAGTGACAAAAGATTGGCCCACAAGGACAAAGCCCCGCGATGCGGGGCTTTGTCTAGTTTCTGGAGCGAAGCGGTTTAGCGGAACTTGCTTTGCGGAACGACTTTCAAGTCTCCCTCGACCGATGCCATGTAGTTGGCCAACTGCTTGAGTTCTGCGTTGGTGTACTGCTTGGCCATGCCGGCCATGATCGCGTTGCCGCGTCCGACTTTGGGATTATTCTCCACCTTGTAAGCCTTCAGTGCCACAAACAGGTAGTCGGCGTGCTGGCCGCCCAGCTTGGGGTAGCTCGGGTCAATCGGTTTGCTGAAATCAGCGCCGTGGCAAGACGCGCAATTGGCCTTGGCCAACAGGGCGGCCACGGCCGGGCTGGGGGTTTTCACGGTACGTTCTGCCGGAGCGGCCGCCTGGGCCACGCCATGCACACTGTAATAGGCCGACAGGTCGGCAATGTCCTGGTCGCTCAGGGTCTCGGAAACACCGCGCATGGTGGGGTGTTTGCGCTCGCCCTTTTTGTAGGCGTTTAATGCCGACGCAATGTACTTGGCGCTCTGACCCGAGATCATTGGCACCTTGTACACCTCGGGGAAGCTGGCCTGGTAGCCCTTGATGCCGTGGCAGCCGATACACATGGCGTTTTTGGCTTCTCCGGCTTTGGCGTCGCCCTGGATGCCCTGGGAATGGGCCGCCACCGTCACAAATGAGACAGCAATGGCAAATAACGTGTTGATCAGCTTGGTCATTTTGCGCGCACAATCAGGTGAAAATTGGGTAGGTCAAACAGCCACTGATTATATCTGGGCCTGCCGGGGTCACCGCGTGCAGCGTCACACACACCCCTGATTCACCCTTCTTACAGTTCACACTTCGCGCCCACCATGAAATTCCAAGGCTCCAAAAACTACGTCGCCACCCAGGACCTGATGCTGGCGGTCAACGCTTCTGCCACCCTCAAAAAGCCGCTGCTGGTCAAGGGCGAACCCGGCACCGGCAAGACCATGCTGGCCGAGGAAGTGGCCCAGGCCCTGAACCTGCCGCTGCTGCAGTGGCACATCAAGTCCACCACCAAGGCGCAGCAGGGCCTGTATGAATACGATGCGGTATCGCGCCTGCGCGACTCGCAGCTCGGCGACGAAAAAGTCAAGGACATCCACAACTACATCATCAAGGGCGTGCTTTGGGAGGCGTTCACAGCCGATGAGCCGGTGGCCCTGCTGATTGATGAAATCGACAAGGCCGACATCGAGTTCCCGAACGACTTGCTGCGCGAAATCGACCGCATGGAGTTCTACTGCTACGAGACGCGCGAACTGATCAAGGCCAAACACCGGCCGCTGGTTTTCATCACCTCGAACAACGAAAAAGAACTGCCCGACGCCTTTTTGCGCCGCTGCTTTTTCCACTACATCAAATTCCCCGATGCCGACACGATGAAACAGATCGTCGATGTGCACTTCCCCGGCCTCAAGAAAGAGCTGCTGGCCGCGGCCATGAAAACCTTTTACGACGTACGCAACCTGCCCGGCCTGAAGAAGAAACCATCCACCAGCGAGCTGCTGGACTGGCTCAAGCTGCTGGTGGCCGAGGACATTCCGCTCGAGGCCTTGCAAAGCAAGGAAGACAAAGTGGCCGTACCGCCGCTGGTGGGCGCGCTGCTGAAAAACGAACAGGACGTCACTCTGTTTGAAAAGCTGGTGTTCATGCAACGCCACAATCGCTGACCCCGCGAGCATGCCTGAAGGGAATTGCGAGCCATGAGTTTTGTACAGCCCGTCACACTTTCAACCCGTGGCGTCGAGCTGGTGCCGCTGGCGCCGGAACACGAAGCCGGCCTGCGCGCCGCTGCGGCCGATGGTGAGCTCTGGAAGATACGTGTCACCTCGGTCCCCGAGCCGGACCAGACCCGTGCCTACATCGAAGACGCGCTGAAGGCCCGCGAAACCGGTCAGCGTTTTGCCTTTGCGGTGCGCGACGCCGCCACCGGCACGGTGCTGGGCAGCAGCAGTTATCACGACATCCTGCCCGCCGTGAAACGTGTCGAGATTGGCTACACCTGGTACGCCGCACGCTGCCAGCGCACCCACATCAACACCACCTGCAAGTTGCTGCTGCTGACGCATGCCTTCGACACCCTGGGCTGCCATGTGGTCGGCTGGCGCACCGACAATTTCAACCATGCCTCGCAGCGCGCCATCGAGCGCCTGGGCGCGCGCAAGGATGGTGTGATTCGCGGCCACGCACTTCGCCGTGACGGCACCATTCGCGATACAGTGATGTACAGCCTTCGTTCGGGTGAATGGCCCGAAGTAAAGGCACAACTTTTGTACATGCTCGACAAACCCCGAACATGATCTCCATGCCATGCTGATCGACTTCTTCTACACCCTGCGTTCGGCCAAGCTGCCGGTCTCGGTCAAGGAATACCTGATGCTGCTGGAGGCGCTGCAGGCCGGTGTGGTCGGCCCCAACAGCGGCAAGCTCGAAGATGGCGAGATCGGCGAAGGCGCGTACAAAATCGACGACTTCTATTACCTGAGCCGTACCGTGCTGGTGAAGGACGAAAAACACTACGACAAGTTTGACCGCGCGTTTGCGGCCTACTTCAAGGGTGTGGAGATGATTGCCGACTTCACCAAAGACATCCCGCTGGAGTGGCTGCGTAAAAATCTGGAGCTCGAGCTCAGCCCCGAAGAAAAAGCCAAGATCGAGAAGATGGGCTGGGACGAACTCATGGAAACGCTGAAAAAGCGTTTTGAAGAGCAGAAAGAGCGCCACGAAGGCGGCAGCAAGTGGATAGGCACCGGCGGCACCTCGCCCTTCGGCGCCAACGGCTTCAACCCGCAGGGCATACGCATTGGGCAGGAAAAAAGCCGCAACAAAAGCGCGGTGAAAGTCTGGGACCAGCGCGCCTACAAGGATTACGACGACACGCAGGAGTTGGGCACACGCAACATCAAGGTGGCGCTGCGCCGCCTGCGCAAGTTTGCGCGCGAGGGCCATGTGGAAGAGCTGGACCTCGACGACACCATCCGCTCCACCGCCGCCAATGCCGGCTGGCTGGACATCAAGATGGTGCCGGAGCGCCACAACAATGTGAAGGTGCTGCTGCTGATGGACGTGGGCGGCACCATGGACGAACACATCGCGCGCGTGGAAGAGCTGTTCTCGGCCACCAAGACTGAGTTCAAACACATCGAGTTTTATTACTTCCACAACTGTGTCTATGACTTCATGTGGAAGAACAACCGGCGCCGCTTCAGCGAGAAGTTTGCGACCTGGGACATCATCCGCAAGTACAACAAGGACTACAAACTGATCTTTGTCGGTGACGCAACCATGAGCCCTTACGAGATTTTGCAGCCGGGCGGCAGCGTCGAATACAACAACGAGGAAGCCGGCGCCGAGTGGATGCAGCGCCTGACCAACGCTTTCCCGAAATTTGTCTGGATCAACCCCGAACCACAAGGCGTCTGGCAATACCGCCAGAGCATCAGTGTGATCCAGCAGCTGGTGAACCAGCGCATGTACCCCCTGACCATCAAAGGCCTTGAAGAGGCCATGCGTTTGCTATCCAAGTAAACTGGAAATGTGACCCATTTCCGTTCCTGCCTCGCCTGGAGGGTGGCCAGGAATTTACCGGCCGCCGCCCTCGCCCTTCTGCTGGCCTGCGCCGCTGTAGCCCAGCCTGTCGCGCCCGCCGCACCTTCCGCACCATCGGACAGCAGCCCGCCCCCTCCCTCGGCCACCAATCCCGCCCCCATCACGCAGACCAACGTGCCGGCCCCGCCGATGGCCAGCGTGGCACCGCCCGCCACACCGGCGGGCGCTGTCGGCCCCACCCAGGCAGAGCCGGAAGTCACGGCTTTCGACATCGAAGTCAAGGCCCCGCCTGAAGTCCGCAGTCTGCTGGAGCGCCACCTTGAGTTGCGGCGTTACCGCGCCGTCACCGACCTCGACGACGCCGAACTCGCGCGCCTGGTGGTACTGGCCGAACGCAATGTGCGCAACCTGGTTGGCACCCTGGGCTATTTCAGCCCCACCATCAGCATCGTCCGAGAGGGCGCAACGTCCCAGCGCCCCACTATCGTGGTGGCGGTGGACCCGGGCGAATTGACACGCATCCGCACGGTCGCGATTGGTTTTTCAGGCGATATTGCGCAGTCTCCTGATGCCGATGCCGCGGGCCAGCGCGAAGGTATACGGCGCAACTGGCGCCTGCCGCCCGGTCAGCGTTTCACACAGGACAACTGGGACGGCGCCAAGACGCAGGCGCTGCGTGATCTGGTGGCGCGCCGCTACCCGGCAGGCCGGCTGGAGACCAGCCTGGCCGACATCGACGCACCCGCCGCCAGTGCCGACCTGTCCCTGACGCTGGACTCGGGCCCGCTGTACCGGCTGGGGCCCATGCAGGTCACCGGCATCCAGCGCTACGACCCGGAACTGGTGCCGCGTTTGGCCCGGCTGGCACCCGGCTCGGTCTACGACCAGAACAGCCTGCTCGAAGCGCAGCAGCGCCTGGCATCCAGCGGCTACTTCGACTCGGCGACGATTCTGGTGGACCCTGACAGCGACCCGCAGGCCGCGCCGGTGCAGGTCACGGTGCGCGAGGCCCTGCTGCAAAAAGTCGTTCTCGGCGTTGGCATCACCACCGACAGCGGCCCGCGCGCCTCGGTCGAACACACGCACCACCGCGTGCCTGGCATCGGCTGGCGCGCCGTGACCAAGCTGCAGATTGAGCGCAAGTCGCCCTTTGCGCAAACCGAATGGACGGACATCCCCGATGACGACGGCTGGCGCTGGGGCTTCCTCGGTCGCGCCGAGCGGCTGGACGACGACGAGCTGATCACCCGCGCGCAACGGCTGCGTTTCGGCAAATCGCAGGCCGGTGACCGCATCGACCGCAACGTCTACCTGCAGTACGACCGGGCCAGCGTGCAGGCCCTGCCTGGCAGCACGATCTCGGCCAGCGACAGCGGCGACGGTTCGGCCATCAGCGGCAACTACGTCTGGACCGGCCGTTATTTCGACAGCACGCCCTTCCCAAGCAAGGGTTATGGCCTGGGTGCTGAGTTGGGCGGCGGTGTCACGCTGGGCACGGACCGCAAGCCTTTTGTGCGCACCGCCGTCCGCTGGTTGGGCATCCAGTCCCTCACGCGCGGTCGCATCGCCTTGCGCGCCGAAGCCGCTGCTGTCGTCGCTGCCGACTCGGCGCGCATCCCCGGCACACTGCTTTTTCGCACCGGCGGCGACAGCACGGTGCGCGGTTATGGCTACCGCGACATCGGCATCCAGCGCGCCAACGGCGTCACCGGGCCAGGCCGCTACATGGCGGTCGGCAGTGTGGAATGGCAGCGCCCCATGCTCAAAAACGGCTTGCCCACCGAATGGGAAAACACTTTTTTCATTGACGCCGGTTCAGTGGCCGAGCGCCCCAAAGACCTCAAACCCCAGGTCGGCATTGGCACGGGCGTGCGTTGGCGCAGCCCCATCGGCCCGCTGCAAATTGACCTGGCTTACGGCGTGCAGCCGAAAAAATTCCGGTTGCACATGAGTGTGGGATTTGTTTTCTGATGGCTGCACCACCGCCTTCACCAGAAATACCTGCCACCGCCAAGCCGCGCCGCCGCTGGCCCAAAGCAGTCGCCATCTCCGGCATGGCCATGCTGCTCATGCTGATGCTGGCCGTGGGCAGCTTGTGGTGGTGGTCGGGCACAGAAGGTTCGCTGGCCACCGCGCTGCGCTGGGCCACCCGCACCCAGCCGGTCACGGCAGAAGGTGTCTCGGGCTCATTGCGCGCAGGCGGCCAGGTGCAGACACTCACGCTGCAGCAGGACGGCCTGCAGGTGCTCGCCACCGACGTCGTGCTGGCGTGGGACCCGCTCTCGCTGCTCAAGGGCAGCCTGAAGCTGGACCGCCTGGCCGCAGACACTGTCCGCATCGACGATCAGCGCGCGCCTTCTGCACCTGCCTCCGGCCCACCACCTTCGCTGGCCCTGCCGTTTCGCATCACGCTCGATGAGTTTTCGGTGAGCCAGTTGTCGTGGGCCGGACCACCTGCGTTTGAAGCCAGCGCGGTCGCCGGGCGCTATGATTTTGACGGCACGCATCACCGCCTGGCGCTGACCAGCGCACAGGTCGCTTCGGGCCGCTACACCGGCCAGTTCAAGCTGCTGGCGACTGGCGCCTTGACACTGGACGCGGCCCTCAAGGGCGTGCTGGAAACCGCCGTGCCCGGCAGCAGCACCCGCCTGCCGCTGTCCTTCAGCGCAAGCGCAGAGGGACCCTTGACGGAACTCCATGCAAAAGCTGAACTGAAGCTCGGGTCCGCGCCAGCGCAGACCGGCCCGACGCCGCAGGCCAGCGCCACTGCCCGTATCACGCCCTGGGCCGCGCAGCCGCTGCCGCAAGCCGACGCCACCTTTCGCGCACTCGATCTGGCCAGCCTCTGGCCGACGGCACCGCAGACAGGGTTGAGCGGCAGTCTGAGCGTCAGGCCAGCGGGCGCGACCGATGCCTGGCAATTGGAAACGTCCATCAACAACAGCCTGCCCGGCTCATGGGACCAGCAGCGCTTGCCGCTGGACAGCCTGCAGGCCCAGGGCGAATGGCGCGGTGGCGTGGCCATGGTGCGCAGCCTGCAGGCCAAACTCGGCGGTGGTGACATCACCGCCAGCGGCAAGTGGTCGGAGGCGGCGACCAGCGCGCAGGACTGGCAGGCAACGGCCACACTCAAAAACATCAACCCCGCTGCGTTGCACACGCAGTTGGCTGCTCTGCCCGTCGATGGCAAAGCAGAACTTTCCGGCCTGGCCGGCGCCATCAACTTCGACGCCAGCCTCCAAACCAGCGGGCGCGAAGTTGCCGCGACCCTTACCAAGTCCAACAAGTCCAGCACAAGCAGCCCCATCGGCAGCCTGCGCCTGCGCGACGCCAGCGCCAAAGGCCGTTGGTCCGGCGATACGCTGCACCTCTCGCAGTTGCAGGTGCGCACAGACGACGCCACGCTGGCGGGCGCCATCGAGCTTCAGCCCGCGGCACCCACTGGCAAGGGCCGCCTCAGCCTGACAGCACCCGGGCTGGATGCGCAGGTCAGCGGCGAACTGCACGAAGCGCGCGGCGGTGGTGAGCTGAGCCTGCGCGGCCGCGACGCGGCCCAGGCCCTGCGCTGGTTGCAGCGCTTGCCCGGCATGCCGGCATTCGTACGCACAGCGTCGGCCAGCGGGCGTGCCGACCTGCAGTTCAAGTGGCAAGGCGGCTGGCGTGACCCGGCGGTGCAGGCGCAACTCGACATCCCGTCGCTGGACTGGGCAGCCGCGCCACCCGCGCGCACCGGCACCACCCCGGCAGCCGATCAGGCCCTCAAATTGCGAGCATTTCAGGCCAGCCTGACCGGACGCCTCAGCCAGGCCGAGCTCAGGGCGCAGGGCCGCATCGAACAGGGCCAGCGCCGCTACACGCTGCAAACCACCGCCAGCGGCGGGCGCACCGGCCCGGCCCGGGCCAGCCTGGCAGCGTCGGGCTGGCAGACAATGGTGCAGCAACTGAACCTGTCGCTCGAAGACCCGGCACTGGGACCCGGCGCCTGGCGTCTCGCCAGCCGCGGCAACGTGCCGCTGAAGTGGACGCCAACATCCAGGGGGGGCAAGCTGGAAGCGGGTGCCGGCGAGGCCGCGCTTACGGCGCCCGCGCGTGGCGCCTCAGCAACTGCCGGCAGCTCGCCACCTCAAGCCGTGCTGGCCTGGCAACCGGTGACCTACGGGGGTGGCCAGTTGCTCACGACGGGCACCCTGACCGGCCTGCCGCTGGCCTGGATAGAGCTTGTCGCCGGGCCGCAACTGGCCGGCGCCGGGCTGGCGGGCAACATGATGTTCGACGGCCGTTGGGACGCCGCGCTGGGCGACACCTTGCGCCTCAAAGCCAGCCTGGCGCGTAGCAGCGGCGACATATCGGTGCAGGCCGACACCGCCCAGGGGCCGGCCGCGCGGGTGGCAGCTGGTGTCAAGGAAGCGCGGCTCACGGTTGACAGCAATAGCGACGCGCTGACGCTTGCCTTGCGCTGGGACAGCGAACGCGCCGGCTCGGCCGAAGGCCAACTCACGACACGGCTGGCGCGCAGCGTCGCTACCGGCTGGACCTGGCCCCAGGACGCACCGCTCAACGGCCAGCTGCGCGCGCAATTGCCACGCATCGGCGTCTGGTCGGTGCTGGCGCCGCCGGGCTGGCGGCTGCGCGGCTCGCTGGGCGCCAATGTCACGATCAGCGGCAAGCGCACCGCGCCGCAACTGGCGGGCACCTTGCAGGCCGACGACCTCGCGCTGCGTTCGGTGGTCGATGGCATCGAGTTCGGCAATGGCCGCTTGCGCGCCACGCTGGACGGTACCCGCATGCGCATCACCGAGTTCACCTTGCAGGGCGCCGGCGACAAGGGCGCAGGCGGCGTCTTGCGCGCGCAGGGCGAGGCCGGCTGGGTGGACGGCAAGCCGCTGGTGCTGCTAGCCGCCAAACTCGAACGTCTGCGCGCCAGCCTGCGCACCGACAGGCAGATCACGCTCTCCGGCGACATCCAGGCCAGGCTCGAAGGCAAGGCCGCCAGTTTCACCGGCGCGCTGCGCGTGGACCAGGCCAGCATCCTGCTGCCCGACGAAAGCACGCCACAACTCGGCGACGACGTGATTGTGCGCAGCAGCGGTGGCGCGGCCTCTGGCAAAAAAGCGCCCGCAGAAAGCAGCGCCACCGTCAACACCGACGACAAAAACGGCCGCTCGCTCAAGCTTGCCGTGCAACTGGACCTGGGCGACGACTTCCGCATCCGGGGCAAGGGCCTGGACACCCGCGTGCGCGGCAAGCTGGCGCTGAACGCCGATTCGATAGACGCAGTGCGCCTGACGGGCACCGTGAACACCCTGGGCGGCGAGTACCGCGCCTACGGCCAGCGCCTGGACGTCGAGCAAGGTGTGCTGCGTTTTACCGGCGCGGTGGACAACCCGACGCTGGACATTCTGGCGATACGGCCCAACCTCACGCAGCGCGTCGGCGTGCAGATCACCGGCACCGCCCTGCTGCCCCGCGTGCGCCTGTATGCGCAGCCCGAATTGCCCGATGCTGAAAAACTCTCCTGGCTGGTGGTGGGCCGTGGATCCGCCAACGGCGGCGCCGAAGCCGCGCTGCTGCAACAGGCCGCCATTGCGCTGCTGGGCAGCAAGGCCGGGCAGTCGCGCGGGCTGGCCGCATCACTGGGCCTGGACGAGTTGTCCTTCCGGGGTTCAGAGACAACCGCCAGCGGCAGCACCAACGAAGGCGCGGTAACACTGGGCAAACGCTTTTCGCGCAACTTCTATGCGGCCTATGAACGCAGCCTCTCGGGCGCGCTCGGCACGCTGTTTGTGTTTTACGACCTGTCGCAGCGCTTCACCATCCGCGCCCAGGCGGGCGAGCAAAGTGCAGTGGACCTGATTTACACCCTGCCCTTCGATTAGGGCGGTGCTTTGAAGAAGATGGTGCCCTTGGCAGGAATCGGACCTGCGACCTATCCCTTAGGAGGGGATCGCTCTATCCACTGAGCTACAAAGGCAGTAAGGTAGTTTACCAAGGCGGCTCCGACGGCCTCCAGCAGGCAGTTGACGGTCCAAGGCGCTACTGTTTTTATAGCTGTTTGCGCACGCTGGATATGGGCTGGAGGCCTGAAATCCTTGGAACTTGGGCATCTATCATCAGCCCTGAGTTCAGACTGCCCACTCGCGCAACGGCTTGAAAAGTCCTCCCCTCACGGTGCCGCCAAGGCCTCAATCCCGCTTCGCCCACTCCACAAACGCCGGCTGGTAACCTTTTGACTTCAGAAAGTCTGCCATCGCGTAACCGGTGCCGGCCGGCCAGCACTTCACGTCTTCGTGCGCATACAGCTTGTAGTCCACGAGCTCGGGCGAGAGTTTGACTTCGCCATGGCCGACGGCGCTGTAGGCAATGATGATCTGGTTCATGCGCTGGAAGTCGTACACGCCGATCAGCTTGAGGTCGGTCACGTCGAGATTGGTTTCTTCCTTCACTTCACGCGTGATGCCGCCTTCGGGCGTTTCGCCGGCCTCCATGAAACCGGTGATCAGTGCGTACATCTTGGCCGTCCACGCCGCGTTGCGCGCCAGCAGGATTTTTCCCTGGTGTTCAATCACCGCCGCCAGCACGGGCACCGGGTTGTTCCAGTGGGTGTAGTTGCAGGCCGGGCAACGCAGGCGCACGGTATCGCCACTGTCTTCCAGTTGCGAAATCATGGCGAGCGGGGTGGCGCAGCTGGGGCAAAACTTGAATTCTTGGCTCATGGTTTCAGACTTGGTTGCTTCACTTTTTATAGCTGCTCGCGCCCGTCAATCAGGGGCTGGAGCCACTTTTCACATATAGAACTGTTGCCATTCACCCTGAGCCTGTCGAAGGGCCTCGACAGGCTCAGCCCGAACGGGGACGGAATCAGGCCGGAAAAACGCCAGTCGACAGATAACGGTCGCCGCGGTCGCAGACGATAAAAACAATGACTGCGTCTTTCGCGGTTTTTGCAATATCCTGCGCCACCCAGCAGGCCCCAGCCGCCGAGATGCCGGCAAAAATGCCTTCTTCGCGGGCCATGCGGCGGCACATGTCTTCGGCATCAAGCTGGCTCACCAGCACGGTCTCGTCGATATGGCGGGGGTCGTAAATTTTTGGCATGTAGGCCTCGGGCCATTTGCGAATGCCGGGGATGCGCGAGCCTTCGCTGGGCTGGGCACCGATGATTTTGATCGCCGGGTTTTTCTCTTTGAGAAAGCGCGAGACACCGGTGATGGTACCGGTGGTGCCCATGGCGCTGACAAAGTGTGTGACCTTGCCGCCGGTGTCGGCCCAGATCTCGGGCCCGGTGGTCTCGTAATGGATGCGCGGATTGTCCTGGTTGGCAAACTGGTCCAGCACACGGCCCTTGCCATCCTTGGCCATCTGGTCTGCCAGGTCACGCGCGTGCTCCATGCCGCCGCTTTTAGGCGTAAGGATCAACTCTGCGCCAAAGGCCTTCATGGTCTGCGCGCGTTCAATGGAAAGGTCCTCCGGCATGATCAGCACCATGCGGTACCCCTTGATGGCCGCGGCCATGGCCAGCGCAATGCCGGTGTTGCCAGAGGTGGCCTCAACCAGCGTGTCGCCCGGCTTGATCTCGCCACGCTCTTCCGCGCGTTTGATCATGGCCAGCGCCGGACGGTCTTTCACCGAACCGGCCGGGTTGTTGCCTTCGAGTTTGCCAAGGACCACATTGCCCCGTTGGGTGTTCTCGGCGGCCTGGATGCGTTGCAGTGCCACCAGAGGCGTTTTGCCAATGGCGTCTTCGATAGTGGGGTAGGTCATACCCTGCACTGTGCCATAATTTGCCTCTTCGCTTCTTGCAGCCCGGGTGGTGAAATTGGTAGACGCAGGGGACTCAAAAAGAGGTTTGTGTACCTTTTTTTGAAATCCGTGAACACCACGCAACACTAGGCGGAATAACGGTTTATGGCGACTGGTCGAATAGAGCCCAAAAAGGCTTGTTGAGACCTAGGAGCCAAATAGGAGCCATGGCGAAAAGCCAGGAGGCAGCAAGTAGAATTGAGACGTTGACCTGACATATTGAGCCTGCGGCGAGATGGAAGGTCAACCACGGTTAAAAAGAAAATTCTGGATCAGCCCAGAGAATTCAAAAAGCCCGGGTGGTGAAATTGGTAGACGCAGGGGACTCAGACCAAATTTGAGCCCTCTTGAAGAAATTCTTGAGGTGAAGCCCGTCAAACTCGGCGAAGGCCCTGGACGCAAGTCCGAGCTAATACCGAGCCAAGCCCTCGTACCGAAAGGTTGAGGGAAGGTGTAGAGAGCAGACGGCGGGCACCTAAAGTCGAAAGACTATGGTGAAGGCGTGCTCCAGACCACGAACTCTCATATGAGGGGCGGCGAAAGCCGAAGTGGTAAGAAAATCCCCCGCCGCAAGGCGTGCCGGTTCGATTCCGGCCCCGGGCACCACCACAGGCCCTTCCAGCGATGGAAGGGCCTATTTTTTTGTCCCTCCTTCAGGCAGCACGTCAACTCCGATTGCGCCAGTTGAGCCTTTGGTAGCTAGTCTTCGAGTCGAGGCATCTGGCCCGGCGGCATGCTGCTTCTTGAATGCTCGGTCTCGTGCGATGAACGATTCCAGCATATGCGGGATCAACGTGACGGCATCGACCGGCTCGCCGTAGGCCTGCGCGTGCAGAGTGGCATAGCGCTCCAAATCAGCCTTCAATGCCGTCGTCAGCACAATGGTCAACTTCACCGTTTCGTGCCTGGGTAGCGGCCCCAACCGAAGCTTGCCGGCAGACGTACTCATTGCGAAGACCCACGCACAAAGAACAAAGGCTGATACGGCCGCAAAACCAAATCCTTGCTAACCATCACCCGCATCGGAAATCCAGGCCGAATCGTCAGCGTCGGCTGAATACTCATGTTGCGCTTGGTCATCTCCTGCCCAACCTGGTTCACCGTGTCCTGCGCACCCTGGCGCACAGCGACAATCACCTTGCCATCACTCCCGCCGCGATTCGGTGCCGCCAGCTCAGCGCCCACGCCCAGCAGCGTAGACAGCGCCGCACCCGCAAGAATCCGATCCCAGTGCCAATCAACACCATCCTCCAGTCCGGCATAACCCGCCGGGTCAATGCCTGGCAGCCGATCCAGCGCAATCGAAGACGTGTCCGGCAGGATCAACCGCGTCCACACCAGCAGCACCCGTCTCTGCCCAAATGACACCTGACTGTCATAGCGACCAATCAATCTTGACCCTTGCGGAATCAGCAAGTAGCGCCCCGTGGCCGTGTCATAAACCGCCTCAGTGACATTGGCGATCACCTGCCCCGGCAAGTCAGAGTTGATACCCGTCACCAGCGCGGCCGGAATGACAGTCCCCGCCATCACCTGGTAAGGCGAGACAGGCATCTGCAGGCCGGCCAGATTGCGCGTAGCCGTGTCACCCGCATTCGCAACAAAGGCTGCCTTTTGTTCCTGCCGGTTCTGCGCAGCGGTCGGGTCGATTGGCTGCGCGGTGGCGGTCGTCGCTCCCATCGGATTGAATGGCTGGTTGCCCGACACTGGTGCCGATGGACTACCTGCTAAAGCCGTGCTCACAGCGGCCGCCGACTTGGTGCCATTGCCACTGCCCCTAAAAAACACCGTAGAGCGCGCCGCTTCCTCCGCGTCACGAAGTCGCGTCAAACGATCAGCATGCGCTGGATCGTTGTACGCAGCCGATACATTCGCCTGGCGCTGGCGCTCGGCACTGACGATGGCAGGCCCCAAATCACCCGGCAGTGGTTCGCCCAAAACAGGTATGGCGGGTTTAGCCGGCACCGGTATCTTCGAATAGTCCTTGGGCAACTGCTCAAGACTCTCGGCGCGGGAGACGCGATCCACGTTGTACAACTCGGTCGCCGGGTTGCGCTCTCGCTTGTGCGATTGCAGCGACCACAAGGTACCTCCGAGCACGGCAGCGGCCAGCGTGCCCGCACCGAACGCCAGCATGCGCCGGTTCAGCCGCACCACTGGACGCGGTGGGGCACGCAGGGTCATGGTGTCCGGATCAACCTTTGGGGGCAACGGCGTGTCAGCCTGCGGTGTGGCGGGCGTACTCATGCTCAGTTCCTCCGCGCCGTGTTGCCAATCCCATCGGTGCGCTCGATACGCACCACTTGGGCCTTATCTGCCCCTAATCGCAGTTCAGCAGCACCAAACAGGCGGTCCACCACGTAGTAGGGTGAGCGGAAGCGATAGTTGACGAGCTGGCCATCGCCCTGGGGCCCAATCACGAACAGAGGCGGCAGCTCGCCCTGCGCAATACCGCCAGGAAACTGGATGTACACCCGCTGCCCATCATCGAAGGCGCGCAGCGGTTTCCACGGCGGGCTGTCGCCGGTGATTGCATAGCGGAACTTGATCTGCTCCAGCGACAAGCCAGAATCGACCGGCGCCACGGCTTGAGCCATCTGCGCCTGCTTCTGCAAGGCCAGCATCCGGTCCTTCGGGTAATCCCAGGACACCGAAGCCATCCACGCCTGCGGCGTTGAAGACAGCTCCAGCAGGTACATGCGCCGGTTCGTGGTGATGACCAGATTGGTCTTCAACCCGGTGCGGGTGGGTTTGACGAGAACGGTCACGCGCAAACTGGCACCTGCACCACTAGCCGTATCGCCAACCACCCAGCGCACCGTGTCCCCTGCCGAAACGGTCACCAGTTCCTCGCCCTCTTGCAGCGCGACGACGGTAACCCGGCCCGGGCTCGTATAGACCTGGTACAGCGCGCCATCGGCATAGGGCCAGACCTGGATGGCATTGACGTAACCCTCACGGCTCGGTGCCACACGTGCTTCCAGATTGGCTCGCGAGACACGAACCTTCTCGTCAACAGCTTCCGGTGGGATTTTCGCGTCCGCTTCCACCGGCAGCGGTTTCAACTGTGCCGGCAATGGCAGCGGTTCAGGCAGCGTCACCACCTCGATAGGTTTCGGCACCTCCGGCAGCAGGTGCGCAGCAACGGGTTCATCCAGTGAGATCACTGGCGGCGGCTTGCCTTGTGTGGCGCAGCCGGTGATGGTCGCCAGGGTAGCGATCATGATCACCGATAAAGCGTAACTACGGATCAGTGATTTCATGGTTTTACTCCTTGTGTCGCTTCGAGTTCACGGCTCCAGGACAGGCCGTTGACATAAATACCCAGTGGATTGCGTCGCAAGCGCTCTTCGGTGCGCGGTGGTTGTAGCACCACCGACACCACTGCCGTCCAGCGTTCGGTGCCCGTAGGCGCACCATTCGCATAGCTGCGCTCGATCCAGCGCATCTGGAACGAGGATTCACTGGCCCGAACCACGCTAGTCACTTCCACCGAAACAGAGTTCTGCCCGATGCGGGCAAACGGGTCGTTGGAACGCGCGTAATCGTTCAGCGTGGCCGCGCCCTTGTCCGTGGTGTACTCATAGGCTTCGAGCCAGTTCTGCCGCACCACGATGGGATCAATCGACAGCGAACGAACGTCGGTGAGAAAGCGCGCCAGGTGATAGGCAATCTGCGCATCATTCGGTTTGTACGGCGTGGCCGCTTCACCGACTGCCCTCACCTGCCCTGCGCTGTCCACCTCGACGACGTAGGGGGTCACGATTGACTGTGCCGAACGCCAGACCAATCCACCTGCCATCAGCAAAGCGAGAGACAAGCACCCAAAGGCCATCAGCCGCCAGTTCTTGGCCTGCACGCGCGCGCTGCCGATGCGGTTATCCCAGACTTGCGCTGCAGCCTGGTACGGGGTGACGGGCTCGGGCGTGTCCGAGTAACGCACCTGGGGTCGTTTGAATAACATGAAGTGATCTCCTTAATGGTTCGAGGCGTCGCGCAAGCTCGGACTGGCTCCGCCCCCGCCGTGGTCACCTGAGCGCAGGGTGTGTGCGGCAGTAGAAACACCATGCGAAAGACGTTGGTTGCGTTGCAGACGTTTCGTCCAAGCGGGTGCAAGGGGTGGGGTGTCGGCGCTCATTGCGCCTGTGCCAGTGCCAGTTGCGGCACCTGCGGTTGAACCCGGTGCAGCCGCCCCGGCAAACTCCGATGCGACACGGTCCTTGACAGCCTTGGCACCACTCTTCGCCACATTGGCCAGGCCCGCCCCCGCAGCACGAACACCGCCACCGCCTGATGCGGCAGAACCCGCCTGGTAGGCGGACTTCGCACCAGCAGCCATCGCGCTCGCCGAGCGGGCGGCACTGGCACCACCCCCAACGGTCGCACGTGCCGCCCCCGGCGCCATGCGCGCACCAGCGGCTACGGCGGCACCGCCCGTAGCAATCGCTGCACCACCCGCCACAGCCAGGCCCGCAGCACCCAGCACCGTTCCGACCGCAGCACCCGCCCCCAACTGCGGCGCGCCCGATACCAGTCCGGTCGCAATACCGGGACCGAAAATCCCCAAACCCAGCAGCGTGAGCGAAGCCAACATGATGACCAGTGCATGGTCAATGGAGGGCTCCGTCCCCGGTGGCGTCTGGAACTCCGCAAACAAGCCAGAGCCAATACCGACAATCACGGCCAGCACCAGCACCTTGATCCCGGAAGACACCACGTTACCCAGCACCCGCTCGGCCAGAAACGCCGTCTTGTTCCACAGAGCAAAGGGCACCAGCACAAAGCCCGCCAGCGTCGTCAGCTTGAACTCGATCAACGTCACAAACAGCTGAACCGCCAGCACGAAGAAGCTCACGATCACCACCAACCAGGCCAGAAACAGCACGCTGATGACATCAAGATTGGCGAACACCTCAGGAAATCCGGTCAGGTCGCTGATCTGCGCCATGATGGGCCGCCCCGCATCCACACCGGCTTGCGCGAGCCGTCCTGGCTGCAGCAACTGCGCCTGGGTCATAGAAGAACCAGATGCCACCAGTCCGAGTCCAGCAAAGGAGCGGAACACGATCCCTGCCAGGTTGTTGAAGTTGCCGATGATGAAAGCAAAGGCCCCGACATACAGCACCTTCTTGACCAGCTTGGCGATCACGTCATCACCGCCCCCACTGGCATGGCTCATGGCCCAGAACAGGCCCGCCAGCGTCATGTCGATCCCGACCAGCGTGGCGGTCAGGAACGCCACCTCGCCATGCAACAAGCCAAAGCCCGAATCGATGTAGCGCGAGAAGACATCCAGGAAGCGGTCGATGACCGACAGGTCGTTCATGACAGTCAGTCCTTCGGTGAGGAAACGGCGGGCGTAGCAGGTTGCGGCGCTGCTGGGGACACGTAGGGCGTATAGGGCGTCCCCGTGCCCATGAAGCGGCGACGCGTGGCCTCGGACACCGCCCCACAGACGGCATCCCCCACCTTGGCGTGGTCAGCCTTGCACTGGGCGCGAAGTTCCTTCAGGCGTTCAGGATTCGCGACCAGTGATTCGACCGTATCGGTCGGTGCCGATTTGCCGCAGCCCGCTATGAGCGATATCGAAACCGCAAAGGCAATGATCAAAAGCTGTTTCATGGTGATCCCCTCAATTGCTGTAAAAGTTGACCGTGTACGGTGTGTAAGGCGTGCCCTCCCCCTGAAACCGCCGACGCACCTCGCGCGCCCGTTCCTGCACCGCCACCTGCCGCGCCTGCTCCAAGGCAGTCGCACGGTCCTGCGTGATCTGAAGCTGTTGCGCCTGAATCGCCTGGCGGGCCTGCAAGGCCAGCAATTGATTGGTCGCCTGTGTGGCCTGCAGCGCACCGACGGCTGACTGACTGCGATTCACCAGATCCGTCAGCGTTTGCTCGTCGGACCTGAAGTTCTGCACCGCCTGCGACTGCACCTGGGTTGCGGTGCGCAACGCCTCCAACGAGTTACGCCATCGCTGGCGTGCATCCAGCGCCATCTGACCACCCGAGGAAGATGCGGAATACGCATTCGGGTACAGCCGTGAAAACTCCCCTTCCATCTGCGACACGTTGAACGCCATACCCTGCGCCTGATGAATCAGCTGGTTCGTTGCGGACAACGCGGACCGCAATTCGGCCAATGCGCTGAAATCCAGACCCGTCAGGTTGCGCGCCTGGTTCATCAACATCTGCGCTTCGTTCTGCAACTGCCGGATCTGGTTGTTGATCTGCTCCAGCGTGCGCGCGGCGGTCAGGATGTTCTGGGAATAGTTGGAAGGATCGAACACAACCCACTGAGCCTGTGCAGTTGGCACTATGGTCACAAGCAAAGCCGTGGCAACGACCAGCAAAGTCTTCTTCATGGCAATTTCTCCTGATGAGTTGACGGTGAGGACGGGAACGGTGAAAAGGAAGGAATCAGGTCCGCAGCCCAGTCGAGGCCGCGATGGCGCAGCCAGGCAGCTGCGAAGTCCGCAGGCGGGACGGATGCCGACACCGCGCCCATGGCACGCTGGTCTTCCGGCTTGGCCGCACCAGCAAACGCCAGTGCCACCGGCCCAAGTCCCAAGTCAAAGACCCGGTTGCCCAGCCGCGACTGGTAGTAGTAGTCCCGTTTGGGCTGCGCCTGCGCGACGATGTCGATCTGCCGGCTGTTGAGCCCGAAGCCTTCATAGATGACGCGAATCTGCGGCTCGGTCGCCTGCGGGTTGGGCAGGAAGATGCGACTGGCACAGCTTTCAATGATGGCCGGGGCGATGGCCGAATCCTTGATGTCCGCCAGCGACTGCGTGGCGAAGATCACCGACACATTCTTCTTGCGCAAGGTCTTTAACCACTGGCGGATGCGGGACGCAAACACCGGGTCATCCAGGAAAAGCCAGGCTTCGTCCAGAATCAAGAGCGTCGGCGCCCCATCGAAGCGTTCCTCAAAACGCGCGAACAGGTAACCCAGTACGGCCAGCATCGCGGCCTTGCTGTGCATCAACTCTTCCATCTCGAAGCCCTGCACGTCGGCAGAACCAAGACGGTCCGAGTCCGCATCCAGCAGCTTGCCATGCGCGCCGCCCAGCACATAGGGCTGCAGGGCCTGGCGCAAGGCGTTGGACTGCAACAGCACCGACAAACCCGTCATGGTGCGCTGATTGACCGGCGCACTGGCTAGGCTGTTCAAAGCCGACCACACCGCATCCTTCTCAGCCGGTCCGACGGTAACGCCTTCATGCATCAAACGCCCTGCGATCCATTCCGCTGCCCAGGCTCGATAACCGTCCTGGTCAATACGCGCCAGCGGTTGGAAGGAAATGGCGCCCTCCGCCCCTCCGTCGTTGCCGAGGTCGTAATGCTCCCCACCCAGCCCCAGGATGGTGGCGCGGATGGAGCGACCCATATCGAAAGCCAGGATGCGCGAACCGGCATAACGACGGAACTGCATGGCTAACGTGGCTAACAGCACGGACTTGCCCATGCCGATGGGGCCGACCACCAGCGTATTGCCCACGTCGCCAATGTGCGTGACCAACCGGAACGGTGTCGCACCATCGGTGCGCGTCACGATCAGCGGTGGCCCGTCCAGGTGCGCGTTGCGCTCCTGCCCGGCCCAGACAGCGGACACCGGCATCATGTGGGCCAGGTTCAAGGTCGAAACAACGGGCTGGCGCACGTTGGCGTAGGCATGTCCCGGAATCGACGATAGCCAGGCATCCACCGCATTCAGGGTTTCCGGGATCGTCACAAACCCCCGGCCCTGTATCGTCCGCTCCACCGCGCGCAACTTCTCGTCTGCCACCGTGGCATCAGCATCCAACACCGTCACTGTGGCCGTCACATACCCAAACGACACCTGATCGCTACCCAGCTCCTGCAAGGCTGCATCAGCGTCCGTCGCTTTGTTGGAAGCATCGGAATCGACCAATGGACTTTCCCGCTGGAAGATGGTCTCACGCAAGAGCGCCACGATGTTCTTGCGCTTGGCGAACCACTGCCGGCGCAAACGCGTCAGTTCTTTCTCGGCCTCGGCCTTGTCCAGGCACAGGAAGCGCGTGCTCCAGCGGTAAGCAAAGCCCAAACGGTTCAAGTCATCCAGCAGGCCGGGCCAGGTCGAAGTCGGAAAGCCACGCACCGAGAGCACACGCAGGTGCTGCGCTCCCAGCATCGGCGCCAGCCCGCCCGTCAGCGGTTCATCAGCCAACCACGCATCAAGATGCATGGGTACCTCGGGCACAGCCACCGGATGTCGGCGCGTGGATACACAGCCATGCAAGTAGGTCAGCGTCTGGCCATCGTCCAGCCAGGTGATCTCCGGCATCACCCCTTCGAGTAGGCCGAAGAAACGTTCGGTCTCGGATACGAATCTTTCCAGCCGTCCGTTCCAGTTGGGCCAGTCCACGCCCTCGGCTCTGGTGTTCTCGTACAGCAGCTTGGCGGCACGGGCCTCAGACTCCTCCCGCGACAGGTACAGCAGCGTCAGATAGTAGGCACTCTCGAAGTGACTGTCAGCTTCCTCAAAGGCCGCCCGGCGTTCTTCATCGACCAGCCAGGACAGCGGCTCCGGAAAAGAAGACTCGGGGTAATCAGCTGCTTCGCGCCGTTCAGCCTCGACAAACAGTGCCCAACCCGACCCCAATCGCCGCAACGCATTGTTAAGCCGCGCGGAGGTTGCGACCAGCTCACCCGGCGTCGCGCTGTCCAGGTCCGGTCCCCGAAACCGTGCCGTGCGCTGGAACGAACCATCCTTGTTCAGCACGACACCCGGTGCGACCAGCCCGGCCCAGGGAAGCCAGTCGGCCAGCAAGGCCGGACGCTTGCGGTATTCAGCGAGGTGCATCATGGTGTTTTGTCCATGGCTTGCCTCACACGTCCAGCAGCACGCGGTGCTTGATGTGCCGCGCGAAGACCTGCATGAACTGCGGGTCTAGGTGTGCGCCCCAGACCGCCAGCGAATGGCCGATGACCCACAACGCGATACCTGGCAACCAGAGCTGCAAGCCCAGTCCAACCGCAGCGGCCAGCGTGCCGTTGGCAATCGCCACGGTACGCGGCGCACCACCCAGCAGAATGGGCTCGGTCAGTGACCGGTGCAGCGGAATCTCAAAACCACTGGCGAAGCTCGGTGCGTTAGTCGTGGTAGCGTTCATGCCAGCACCGCCCCACCCGAGAAGCTGAAGAAGGTCAAGAAGAACGAAGACGCCGCAAAGGCAATCGACAGCCCGAACACAATCTGCACCAGCTTCCGAAAACCCCCGCTGCTGTCGCCAAACGCCAGCGTCAGGCCCGTGGCGATGATGATGATCACCGCCACGATTCGGGCCACCGGTCCTTGCACCGATTCGAGGATGGACTGCAGCGGTGCTTCCCACGGCATGTTTGAACCTGCGGCATGGGCAGGAATGGCGATAGCCAGCAGCAGCGCCGTGATGGCGGCGGCCTGAAGGACCGGTTTTACGTAAATGCGTGAAGTCGTCATAGCGGTTCTCCGGTGGTGGGTGGATTGGGTGATGGGATGGAAGGGAACGCAGGCATCAGATCGGTGCTGAGCTGGTAGCCATGACTGTCGAAGCTGACGACACGGGCAATTTCCTGAACACGCCGATGCTGGCCTCGCCCGGCGATGAAGACAATGACGTTGACCGCCTCGGCAATCAGCGCGCGGGGAACCGTGACGGAGACTTCCTGAATCAGTTGCTCCAGCCGGACCAGGGCGCCATGGGCGGAACCGGCGTGCACGGTGGCAATGCCGCCAGGGTGTCCAGTGCCCCATATCTTGATCAGGTCCAGCGCCTCTCCGCCCCGGACTTCACCGACCACCACACGGTCAGGTCGCAGCCGCAGGGTGGCCCGTACCAGGTCAGCCATGGTGCTGACACCCGGCTCGGTGCGCATGCAGACATGGTCATCGGATCGGCATTGCAACTCCACCGTGTCTTCGAGGATCATGACCCGGTCGCCGGTATCGGCGATCTCATCCAGCAGCGCATTGGCCAGCGTGGTCTTGCCGGTGCTGGTGCCGCCACATACGACGATGTTGAGCCGCTCGCGCACGGCAGCACGAAGAAACCCGGCCTGCGCCTCGGTCAGGATGCCGTCGGCCACATAGTGGTTCAACGTCATGATGCGCAGCGCCCGCTTTCGGATTGCAAACGAGGGTGCGCGCACCACAGGGGGCAATACCCCCAGGAAACGCTCCCCGGTCTCGGGCAATTCGGCCGACAGGATGGGTGCCCCGGCATTCACCTCGGCCCGCACGTGCGCTGCCACCAGGCGGATGATCCGCTCGGCCACGGCTGGTGGCAGGGTCGTGCCGGTCGGGGCGCGGCCTGAACCCAGCCGGTCCAGCCACAGGGTACCGTCCGGGTTCAGCAGCACTTCCACAACTTCCGGGTCTTCCAGTGCGGCCGCAATCTCCGGCCCCATGGCCGTGCGCAGCATGCGGATACGACGCTCCAGGGAGATGGCAGCACTGCCACCGCTGCCGTCACCTTCACTGCGGTTCTCACTGCCCACAGTGTCTTTGTCAGGCTTGCGAATCATTGGAGTCCTCCCCTTCCTTGTGTTATGGTGTGGTGGCCTGTGGAGTCAGGTCATCTGGCGCGACCTCTTCATGGACTTCGCGGACCAAGCTGCGCCCGCGCTGGATGTGGCGGGCGAGTTGTTCGATGAACTGGGCGTAACGGGCACGGCCCTGCGCACGGGCAGCATCCTGCTGGCCTTCGGGTACGGGCAGCGAGACCGTCAGGAAGTAGCGGATGTAAAGCGCCACCGTTTCGATCAAGATGCCTTGGTCCCGCTCCAGCCGGTCGAACTGGCGCGAGAGGCGATCCAGCCGTTTGCCCATGGCCGCCTCGCGCTGGTCGGCTGCATCGGGCGAAAGGAACGATGCCAGTGCCGCCGCAATCACTGCCGACTTCGACACACCCTTGTGCGCGGCGAGCTGGTCCAGCCGCTTCGCGTGATCCGGCTCGATGAAAATATTGAGACGGGTCCGGCTCATAGAGCAATCCCGTCATCCGGGTCCAATGCTGCGAACCGCGCGGTGCGCTGCATTCTTTGGTCTGGATCCCCTATCTCTCGTCCATCCCGCCTATCCCGTATCAGGCTCTGCGGTTGCAGTGACATGTCATCCTCGTCGTCCAGCACCAGCAGGTCATCAATGTCCATAGTGGTGGGCGCATCAAACGCAACGTTCAATTCAGACTTGAGCTGATGGCCGCCTTCATCTGCAAAGCCACCTGACGGGTTTGCAGTCAAGGCCTCGGACATTGCAGGTAACGCCATTCCACTCCAGTCGTCTGGTCGCGCCATGGGTTTGTCTGCATAGCCGTCCAGCGCCAACACCGGCGGTGCCAGCATCCGAACCATAAAATTCCGGTCCTGGTAGTAGCGCAGCTTTGCGGCCTTGATCGGCGCGTGCCCCGACACCATCACCACCTCTTCATCGGGCGGCAATTGCATCACCTCGCCCGGTGTCAGCAAGGGGCGTGCAGTTTCCTGCCGCGACACCATCAGGTGCCCGAGCCATGGGGCCAGCCGATGCCCGGCGTAGTTGCGTTGCGCTCGCAGTTCAGTGGCGGTGCCCAGGGCTTCGGAGATCCGCTTGGCGGTGCGTTCATCATTGGTTGCGAACGCAATGCGAACGTGACAGTTGTCCAGAATCGAATGGTTCTGGCCGTAAGCCTTGTCGATCTGGTTCAGGGACTGCGCAATCAGAAAGGCGCGCAAGCCGTAGCCGGCCATGAAGGCCAAGGCTGACTCGAAGAAGTCCAGGCGACCCAGCGCCGGGAACTCGTCGAGCATTAGCAGCAGTTTGTGTTTGCGTGCAATGCCGTCAGAGCCATCAAGTGATTCAGTGAGCCGCCGGCCAATCTGGTTGAGGATCAACCGGATCAATGGCTTGGTGCGACTGATGTCGGAGGGCGGCACCACGAGGTACAGAGATACCGGGTGCTCCGCTGAAATGAGATCGGCAATGCGCCAGTCGCAGCGCGACGTGACTTCGGCCACAGTGGGGTCACGATACAGGCCCAGGAAGCTCATGGCCGTCGAGAGAACGCCCGAACGCTCGTTGTCGCTTTTGTTAAGCACTTCGCGTGCCGCTGAAGCAACCACCGGATGTGTGACATCGCCCAGGTGCCGCGTCGTCATCATCCGGTGCAGCGTGATCTCGAATGGGTTGGCTGGGTCAGACAGGAAGTTGGCGACGCCGCGCAACGTCTTGTCGTCACCGGCGTAGAGCACGTGCAGGATCGCACCGACCAGCAGGGCATGCGAAGTCTTCTCCCAATGGTTGCGCCGCTCCAGCGCGCCTTCAGGGTCCACCAGAATGTCAGCGATGTTTTGCACGTCACGCACTTCATGCATGCCGCGCCGCACTTCGAGCAACGGGTTATAAGCAGCAGAGCGTGCATCGGTGGGATTGAACAGCAGGCAGTGCGAAAAACGTGAGCGCCATCCGGCAGTGAGTGTCCAGTTCTCGCCTTTGATGTCGTGAATGACGGCGGAACCGGGCCAAGAGAGAAGTGTCGGCACCACCAGACCAACACCCTTGCCCGAGCGCGTGGGAGCGAAGGCCATGACATGCTCGGGGCCGTCGTGGCGAAGATAGTCACTTTCCTTGGTTCGTAACCTCCCAAGAAACACGCCGGCAGGTTGGGTCAGGCCCGCCGCTCGAATCTCTTCAGCATCTGCCCAGCGGGCTGAACCGTAAGTCGTAACCCGCTTCATAATACGTGAGCGCCAGACCGCCATCGTGATGGCAGCACCGGTTGCGAGTAGTCCGCTGGAAGCTGCGATGATGCCACCGCGCAGGAACACGCCAGGTGCATAGGCGTCGAAGAAGTACCACCACTCGAACAGGCGCCATGGGTGATAGATCGGGATGCCGAACAGGTCGAACCAGGGCAGACCGAGTCGGCTCTGGTAGCCAAGTGCTGCCGCTGCCCATTGTGTGGCGCCCCATATGCCACCAAGCGTGACGCCGAGCACCACCGCAACCTGTCCGAACATGACTCCTGTCGACATGCTTCCCTTCCAAGTGTTGATTACGAGTCCACGCGTGCCCCACGAGCAGCGCTTAGGCGAGTCTGGCCTGAGCGTGCCACTCCGCACACCCACGCGGGCGCAGCGCAGCGCAGTTCATCGAAGGGAACCAAAGCGGTCATTGACGTTGATCGTAAACACCCACCAATACCGACTGATTCTGACCGGGGCCGCGCGAGCACTGAGCGCTTGTTCGCACTTCGAAGCCCCGCTTCACTCCTGAAATGACACGAGGAAGCTAAGCAGCATAGCCCTGCCATGAGTTTGCACTTGAAACACAGTATCTTGGTAGAGTCGGTTGAGCAAGTCTCAGCCTTGTCCAATGAGGTGTGAGCCTGAAGGGGACGCGTATTTCCACCCGGAAATGAGCCTGAGCGGGGATCTTGGGGTGGAACTGGAGGCTTGATCATCCAAGGATGGTGATCAACATGGATGAGGCAAAGCTGCGCACCGTTACGCAATTGCAGGAGTTTTTGGACGCAACCCAGGAGATCAAATTCACAGGCGCGCCGGGCGAAGGCGACCAGCAGCGCTACGAGCACATCAGCCGCGTGCTTAAACGTTTGGCGTACCCAAATCTGGGCAAGGCGACCGCGGCGTGGTGCTGGCCTATCTTCGGTGCACCAGCGGCTACAGCCGCTCCCAGGTCACCCGCTTGGTCGGGCGATGGGAGTCCAACCGGCTGGCCACGGTGCCGCTGGCCAAGCGCTACGGCAGGCCTACAGTGCCCTTTGCACGCAAGTACACCGGCGCCGACATTGAGCTGCTGGTGGAGATGGACCGGGCCAACGAAGATGTGTGCGGTCCGGCCATCGTGCACCTGTTGCAGCGTGCCTTCTGCGTCTATGGCGACCAGCGCTACGAGCGCCTGTCCGGGCTGTCGGTATCGCACCTGTACAACCTGCGCAAAAGCGGGGGCTACCGGGCCCTGCGAATCCACTTCACCAAGACGCGCACTGCGTGCAATCCCATCGGCGTACGCAAGGCACCCAGGCCCCATGGGCGTGCGGGCTGGGTGCGAATTGATAGCGTGCACCAAGGAGACCTGGACGGAGTCAAAGGGGTCTACCACATCACCTGTGTCGATGCGGTCAGCCAGTGGCAGGTGCAGGCTTGCGTGCAGGGCATCAGCGAGGCCTTTTTGCTGCCGGTACTGGCGATGGTGATCGACCAGTTCCCCTTCCAGATCGAGGGCTTCCACTCGGACAACGGCAGCGAGTACGTCAACCACAAAGTGGCCAAGATGCTGGAAAAACTGCGTATCGAGCAGACCAAGTCACGCTCACGTAACAGCAACGACAACGCCTTGGCGGAGAGCAAGAATACCAGTGTCGTCAGGAAGCACATGGGCTTCCGCCACACCCCACAAAAGTACGCCAAGCCCATCAATACGTTCTATCAGGAGGTGTTCAACGAGTGGCTCAATTTGCATCGTCCGTGCCTGTTTGCCACGGAGGTGGTGAGCGATAAAGGCAAGATCAAAAAGGTCTACAAACACCGTGACGCCAAGACCCCGCTGGAGTGCTTGGTGTTGCTCAACGAGGCGGGGTTGGTGACCTTTAAAAGCGACACCACGCTCGACAGTTTGCCGTCCAAAGCCAACGAGAAGACCGACTTGCAGGCCGCACAGGAGATGCAAAAGCCAAGACCGATTTGTTTGCGATGTTCAACAAACCGCAGCAAAAGAGACAGAGCTGACTTGGCAAAGCAGAGTGCTCAATTGCCTTGAAAAATCCGAGCGCCAGGGGTGCCTCCGGCGGCCTGGCAGGGGCCGATAGAGAATAAAACCAAGCCCAAATCCGGACACCTTAAACTTCCAGTTTTAACCGGGTCAAGCCACTAAGAAGAAGTTACCCGCTGCACAGTCCTTCAGGCTCATACCTGGATTGGAAAATAGTTGGGGTATTGATGCATGCCATGCTTGGTCCACCAGTGCGCGATGCTGTCGCAGCAAAACTCGCTGGTGTTCACGCTGGTGTTGAGGTGCATGTACCCCTCGTTGCGTGCCACGTCATACAGACCATGCGGAATCAGTTTGCCAACTCCCGCACTGGGGAAGTCGTGATCCAGCGTGTGTACCTGAACCAGCGTGAAGGTTTTGCCTTCCGGTGAGAAATTGCCGATCAGCTCCTTCTTTTTGGTGTCGATGCTGATCACTGGAGCGCCCTGCTGCAGGTACAGCGCTTTGAGGCTGGCGATGTTTTCAAACTGCGCATTGCGGTCCGGGTGCGTACCCATGGACTTTTCTTGCAGGCTTTGCGCTGGCCCAGATGGCTCTTCTTGAGCAGTTTGCGCACAACGTGCCGACTCGCTGGTGTGCCCATCTGCGCTAATCGCCTGCTGATCTCACGCCTGGATAATTTGGTCCACAAGACGCCTTCACGCATCGGATCGCCCGCTGAGAATTCCGCCAAAATTTTGTGGAAGTTCTCCTCCAGCGTCGCACTGCGCTCAATCAGACTTTTGCGTCCACCCCCTTTTTTCGAACCCGGCTGGCTGCGGGGTCTTCTTCCAAGTCCAACTCAGTGAGTCCTTGGCGCACGGTCTTGGCATCTATTTTGAACAGCACACAGATGTATTCGAGTCCGCCGTGCTCCAGCTTCAAAACCTCAATCGCCGCATAGCGACGATGGTCTTTCCTCGACAGCGTTGCAAACAACCGTCTCATCTTCAACTCTATGTCTTTTCTATAGCCCGTCACTCTGCAAATCCCCGCCTTTTTCTCAACAGTCTTGATCATCCCACGCGCCGAGGAACATTCCTATTCCGGGAAGTTGTTTTTTGCCAGTTCCTTACCAGGCCACCCCTACGCCAGTGCTCGTTCTCCTACCGTCACTTTTGACAACGAAAACAAATCGACCCCTATATCGGCGGTTGAAAATTTCATGCGCACCAAATTTGAATTTTGTGAATGAAGGATAGCAATGAGTGAATGGATCCAACAACCCTGCACAGTAAATTTATGACGCCAGGTGTTGCAAGTCATTAGCCCGCTCCATGGACGAACATCTTCCGAAAGTCACTCTCAACCGCAAACTGACCTTCCATGAATATGTCTATGGCCCAGTAGCCCGGTTTTCGACGGTCAAATTTAACCAACAAAAACAAACTCTTAAAACGGCTAACAAGGGTCTTCCCGCAGTCAGGTACATGTTGGTGCGTTAAATGCATTACCTGCTAGCCCTGTGCATGGAAGCAGGACCTAGACCCCGAATGCTTTGGGCAGCAAAGTAGTCGGAATGGATCAAGAAAACAACTGGAGACATTTCACGATGGAAACTTTTTACGAGGGGATGCGCCGCCATGGCATTTCACAAGTACTGCTAACTGACAGCCACGTCGTTGGGACTGGAACTGGCTTTTATGCCGCAGATTGCGCACCCATGAAAACCAAACCGCATAACTCATGCGCTGACTGCCCGGGCTGGAAAGCCCCGCTTTTTAAGGAGACATTTAAGATGAAAAAAAGTAACTTTCTGCAGTCACTGGGCGCTGCGGCCCTGCTGCTCACCACAGCCTCTGCACAGGCGCACACGGGGCACGGCACGGAAGGTTTTGCCGCCGGGCTGGCCCATCCCTTCATGGGATTGGACCACCTGCTCGCCATGGTAGCCGTGGGTATCTGGTCTGTGGCCGTGTTGCCCAAGGCCTTTCGCCTCGCAGGACCGATGGTGTTCCTCGCCATGCTGCTCGTGGGGGCTCTCAGCGCCAT
>NZ_JAUXUP010000004.1 GCF_030680935.1 Polaromonas sp.
GCCGACGGTTGCTACGATGTGTTCTTCTGTCACCACCGCTTCATGCGGCTCGACTTGAATACCCTGACGCAAGCCTGATGAGATTCCAAGGTGTTTCCTATGTCTCCGCACACCTGTTTCCCATGTCTCCGGTCTATACACGTCGCCAAAGAAAAGTACCCAAAAGAAAGGCGACCCGATGGTCTGGGTCCCCTGCGCTGCGCTACGGGGCAACCTCCGGTGCTCGCCGAAAACGGGGTCGAGCTCGAACTCGCCTTCGGCTCAGACAATCGCTCGCCCTGATCCGTTTTCGGCTGCGCTCCTCGGCTCAGCCCGACGGGTTGGTGAGAGTAAATACCGGAAACCGGATACCAAGTCGGGCTCCGGCGAGGACGCGCAAAGCGCGTCCTCGCCTCCCCGAATCCCATTTCTTCCCCAAAGCCCGTTTGGCCGGGCCGAGCAGCGCAGATGGAGGCGGTGTCAAGGGCGGCAGTTGTTTGAGCCGAAGGCGAGTTCTGCCGACCCCCGCCGGAATCGAGCAGCGCAGGTTGCCCGCAGCGAAGCGAAGGGACCCGGACAGTCGGGTCGCCTTTCTTTTCCTTAGGTTTCTTTGGCGAGACAAAGAAAAGTAAGTCGCCTGCCGGGGCGAGACCCGGCCAGTAGGCACACTCCAGCAGTGCGGGTGATCCAAATGGATCCCGGATCAAGCCCGGGATGACAGAGTTACGAGGTTTGCCAGCAGGTCCTCATCCGGGCCCACAGCCGCAGTCCCGGCAAAGACTAGACTTCCGCCGCCCGCTTGTAAGCCTGCGCAGCAGCAACCGCATCCTCCCGCTGCTCTGCCAGAAGAGCCAGCGCCCGCCACGCATTACGGTGCAGCGAAGCGTCCTGCAAGGCCATGACGGCCTGGGACAGCAACTGCTGGGCTTTGCCCCAGAGCTGGCGCTTCAGACAGGCCATGCCGGCCAGATACTGCACATTCGCATCACGCGGCCGCTGCTGCTGCGCGATTTCGATACGCGCCAGCCAGGCCGCATCAATCGAGTCCAGCCCCTGCTCCAGCACCTGGATGAGTTTGATGCGCTGGCTGTCGGTGGCTTCAGAGCGCGGCTGCATCACCGGCTCCCACACCTGGAGCAGCCAGCTGCGCGCCAGATGGGCATCACCGTGCAAGGCCATCAGGCGCGAGGCCGCGTGAATCACCAGCTCGGGCATGGCACGCTCTGAGGCGTCCAGCGACTGCCAGACGGCCTGCAACTGAGTCGGGTCATGTGCGCCGCCCAGCAGTTCCAGCGCCAGACCGCGCACAATACTTTGCGCCGCAGCTGGCGAGAAGGCCCGGTGTTTGGCCAGCAGGCGCGCGGTGTCCAGCGCCGGCGCGGTTTGCCGTGCCAGCCGTGTGGCGCGCAGCTTGGTGCGCAGCGCCAGCGTGCGGCGTGCTGCGCCCTGCGGCAACTGGTTGAGAAGTTCCAGTGCGACAGCCGGGTCGCGGTCTTCAATCGCCCAGCGGGCCGCGCGCAGTTGCACGCCTTCACGGGTTTCCTGGGCGCTGCGGTGGTTGCTGTTTTCAAGGGCCTGGCGCAAATGCTCTTCACGCAGCCCCTTGTTTTGCAGTGCCTGCGCGCTTTCGGCGGCCAGCAGATGGGCCAGCAGGCGCAACTGGTTGGCACGTGCGGCGCTATAGCCACCCATGTCGCTGGAGGTCTGCGCCAGCTGGCTCAGGCTTTTCTCCTGAATGATGGCGTTCTGCGCCAGTTTGGCAGCGCGGATAAAACGCCCGGCCATCAGGTGCGACAGCGCATCCATGAAAGCGGCATACATGGCCCTTTCGCGTTGCTGGGCACGCCAGCGCCTGGCCTCACCGGGCAGCGAAAACGCAGCCGACGCGGCACGCAGCGCCACGTAAAGCAGGGTAAACAGCCCGGCCAGCAACAACACCAGCAGGTTGAAGGAGATATCGACGCGGTGCGGTGGCCAGAAAAGGGTCACCACCGCCTGGTTGTTGCCGGCGACCAGCGCCACCGCCACTGCGATGCCAAACAGGGCCAGAAGCCAGAGTGCGCTGCGCATGGCCCGTACTCCTAACGGCCGGCAGCCGCGGTCGCCAGCGCGGCCAGGGTTTCGTCCAGGCGCGGCAGTTCGCTGGACTTCATTTGGCTTTGCACCTGCAGCAGCAGCTGCGCCGAGGCCTGGGTTCTGCGCGCCGTCGTGTCGAAGTATTTGGCCAGCATGGCGCTGGCGCTGGCCAGGTCTGTACGGGCGCTGGCGGTCTGCCGCGACAGCAGGCCCAGCCGCGCATTGAGCAGTTTGAGCTTGAGGTTTTCACGCAGGAAAAACGCCTGCTCGGGCGCCAGCAGTGCGGCCTCAGGCTGATCGATGCGGCTCACCCGCAACAGGCCGCGCGCTTCCTCGCGCATGGCCTGCAAGATGCCCTGCCACCAGGCCCGCACCCGGGCGTTGTCAAACCAGTCCATGGGTACCGCCGCTGAAGCCGCGCGGGCGGGAGCAGGCGCCGCGGCCACAGGACGGGTCGCAGGGCCGGACGGCATGGCGTTGGCCAGCGGCAGCTCGTCCACGCCGCGCGTCAACTCATCGAGTTTGAGCAGCAAGCCGGGCACATCGGTCACGGTGGTCGCCTTGATACGCTCGACATCACGCGCAATCGCCCGCTGTAGCGGATTGAGGCGCGGCTGCGCGGCGCGCAACAAGCGTTGATCGGCCGAGCGCAGCGCAGCGAGCAAGGGCTCGGCACTGCCGGTCAGCTGGGCTTGCTGCTGGGCCAGGCGCAGCGCGGACTCCAGATCCACCACCAGATTTTCATCACGCGAGCGCGACAGGCTCTGCATCAGCTCTTCCAGCTGGGTGCGCTGCAGGCTGGCCTCGCTGAGCCGGTTTTCCAGCAGCGCCAGGCGCGCCGTGATGTCGCGTGTGGCCTCTTGGGCCTGCCTTGCCAGAGTGCGGGCTTCGATGGACTGCGCGGTCGAGTCGGTGCTGCGCCTGGCCAGCTCTTCCTGCATGTTGCCCAGTTTTTGCCACAACAGGGCACTGAGTACCAGCCCGGCTGCAGCCAGCAGGCCCACACCCAGCAACCATCGACGCCCCGTCGCCGGCCCGGCCGAAAGCACACTGACCGGCAACCCCGTAGTGGGCGCGGACAAAGACGGGGGATGGGATTCGCTGTCGCTCATGGTTGTAGCGATTCTATCGACGCCACGATGTCCCCGACGGCCGGACGTGACTGCACAACAACACCCCAACCGGCCTTACGCGCTGCCTCGGCAATGCGCGGATGTGTGGCCACGGCGCGGGAGCGGGACCAATCGTGCGGCGGCAGGTTGCCCACGGCCTCAGAACTGCTGAACAGCCAGACCGACCCATCGCCGGCTGCGGCCTCGATGCGCTGCAACTGCTGCGCTGAAAATGGCGGCGCACGCCGCTCATACACAGCGGCAAAATCGACCTGCGCGCCAGCCGCCTCCAGTTGCCGGGCCAGCCAGTCACGCCCGTTTACACCCGAGTTGGCACTTTGCCCGCGCAGCACCAAAACACGCTGCCCCTGCCACGGCCGGTGGGCCAGCAGCGCCCACAAGGCTTCCGAGTCGAACTGCCCGGCGTCGTCCGCCGGCGCGTCAATCAGGGCCGCAGGAATGCCCGCAAGGCGCAAGGCTGCCACGGTGCCGGGCCCGGGTGCAAGAAACCGCGGCGCGCCGGACGCTATCAAATCAGTAGCTGCTTGCGCACGTTGCACAAGGGCTACAGCCTGATTTGATGCAAAAAATCCGTCCACCGCATTGCCACTGACAAACATCAGCGCCGTGTAGGCATCCATCTGTGCCCAGCTCTGCCGCAGCGCTGGCGCATCGGGCAACAGGGTGATGGTGATCAGCGGTAACGCTTCGGCCTGTAGCCCGCTGCTCTGCAGGGCCTGCACCCAGCGCGCGGCATCGCGCGCGGGCCGGGTGACGATGACGGGCACGCTGCTCAAGGCACCGGCGTGTTGGCGGCCCAGACCGCGCCGCCAGCACGCAGCGCGGCGGCCACACGCTCGCCCAGTGCCTCGGCCTCTGCAAAGGTCAACACGGCGGCACGGTGGTTGGCGCGCACCAGCGGCTGGGCCGATCCCTGGCCGTCGGACCCGGGCTCACCCCAGGCCGCCTCAAGGTGCATACCGGCCGCATCGCCAGTCGCGCGCACAAAAGCTGCCAGCGGCATCGAGCAGCTGCCACCCATCGCCCGCGAGACCGTGCGCTCTGCCGTCACTGCCAGCCAGGTCGGCTGGTGGGCCAGCGTGGCCAGTGCGGCCAGCAGATCGCTGCGGTCGGCGCGCACTTCAATACCCAGGGCGCCCTGCCCGGCAGCCGGCAGCATCTGCTCTGGCTCGAAGGCGCAGCGAATGCGTGTCTCCAGGCCCAGGCGTTTCAGACCCGCAGCGGCCAGCACAATGGCCTGGTACTGGCCTTCGTCGAGCTTGCGCAGGCGGGTATCGAGGTTGCCGCGCAGCGGCACAATCTTCAGATCGGGCCGCAAGCTTTTGAGCAGCACCAGCCGGCGCAGGCTGGAGGTACCGACCACCGCACCGGGCGGCAGCTCGTCCAGCGACGAAAAATGGTTGGACACCAGCGCGTCACGGGGGTCCTCGCGCTCAAGCACACAGGCCAGCGCAAAGCCTTCGGGCAGGTCCATGGGCACGTCCTTGAGCGAATGCACCGCCAGATCGGCGCGCCCCTCGCTTAGCGCCACTTCAAGCTCTTTGACAAACAGGCCCTTGCCGCCCACCTTGCTGAGCGAGCGATCGAGGATCTGGTCGCCCAGCGTGGTCATGCCGAGCAACTCGACCTGCCAGCCAAGTCGCGCCTGCAGCAGGTCCTTGACATGTTCGGCCTGCCACATGGCGAGACGGCTTTCGCGCGTGGCAATCACGACTTTGGGGGAGCTTGGAGACACTGCGGACACCCGTAACCTGTTTGTAATCCTTTGGGGGGAGTGAATGCTAGCATGCGAGGTTCATAACAAGAGGGCAGAGATGGTCACTTCCGCGCGAACCAAAAAGGTTACTGAGCCGGTCAAAGAAGGCGTCAGCGGCAGACCGTCGAGCCGGGCCAGAGACAACGAACGGCCCCTGGTGGAAGACATCCGCCTGCTGGGCCGCATCCTCGGCGACGTGATCCGCGAACAGGAAGGAGTGGCCGCCTATGAGCTGATCGAGCAGGTGCGCAAGCTGTCGGTGGCTTTTCGCCGCGATGCCGACCACGAGGCCGACAAGGCGCTGAAAAAGCTGCTCAAAGGGCTGTCGGGCGACCAGACGGTCAGCGTGATCCGCGCCTTCACCTACTTCAGCCACCTGGCCAATCTGGCCGAGGACCGGCACCACATCCGGCGCCGCGCCATCCACGAGCGCGCTGGCGACACCCAGGAAGGCAGCATCGAAGTGGCACTGGCACGCCTGCGCTGGGCCGGCATCGCGCCCAAAACCATCGCGCAGACGCTGGCCCAGAGCTTTGTCTCGCCGGTACTGACCGCGCACCCGACCGAGGTGCAGCGCAAAAGCATTCTGGACGCCGAACGCGATATCGCCCAGTTGCTGACGGCGCGCGACGAGATCAAGTCCCACGGCCAGGCCATGAACGCCGCCAAAGATGCCTTGACGCCGCGCGAGCTGGCTGCCAACGAAGCGCAGCTGCGCGCGCGTGTCATGCAGTTGTGGCAAACCCGGCTGCTGCGTTTTACCAAGCTCACGGTGGCCGACGAGATTGAAAACGCGCTCAGTTATTACGAGTCAACCTTTCTGCGCGAGATACCCAAGCTCTACGCCAACCTGGAACGCGAACTCGGCAACCAGCGGGTGCACAGCTTTTTGCGCATGGGCCAATGGATAGGCGGCGACCGCGACGGCAACCCGAACGTCAGCGCCGACACGCTCAACTACGCCCTGGGCCGGCAGGCTGAAGTGGCGCTGCGCCACTACCTGACCGAGGTGCACTACCTGGGCGGCGAGTTGTCCCTGTCGGCCATGCTGGTGGACTTCACACCCGAGATGCGTGCGCTGGCCGAAAGCTCGCCCGACACCAACGAACACCGCAAGGACGAGCCCTATCGCCGCGCGCTGACCGGGGTCTATGCGCGACTGGCCGCCACGCTGAAAGACCTGACTGGCGGCGACGCCGCGCGCCATGCCGTTGCGCCGCAAAACGCCTACCTGCTGGCCGAAGACTTCCTGGCCGACTTGCGCGTCATCGAGGCCTCGCTGCGCGCCAACCACGGCAGCGCCCTGATCGCTCAGCGCCTGCACCCGCTGATCCGCGCGGTGGAGGTGTTCGGCTTTCACCTGGCCACGGTCGATCTGCGTCAGAGCTCTGACAAACATGAAGAGGTCGTGGCCGAGCTGCTGGCGGTCGCACGGGTTGAAGCGAAATACGCCGCCCTGGACGAGACGACCAAACGCGAGCTGCTGCTCAAGCTGCTCAACGATGCCAGGCCGCTGCGTGTGATCGGCACCCGCTACTCGGCACTCGCCACTGGCGAGCTGGCCATCTTTGAAGCGGCGCGCACGGCGCGCGCAAGGTTTGGCAAAGAGGCGATTCGCCACTACATCATCAGCCACACTGAAACCGTCAGTGATCTGCTCGAGGTACTGCTGCTGCAAAAGGAAGTCGGCCTGATGCACGGCACGCTGGACAGCCAGGCCACGAACGACCTGATCGTGGTGCCGCTGTTTGAAACCATTGAAGACCTGCGCAACGCCGCGCCCATCATGCGCGAGTTTTACGCGCTGCCCGGCATCGCCAGACTGGTGCAGCGCAGCGGCGCCGAGCAGGACATCATGCTGGGCTACTCCGACAGCAACAAGGACGGCGGCATTTTCACCAGCAACTGGGAGCTGTACCGCGCCGAGATTGCGCTGGTCGAGCTGTTTGACCAGCTCGCCAACTCGCACAACATCCAGCTGCGCATGTTCCATGGCCGCGGCGGCACGGTCGGTCGCGGCGGCGGCCCGAGTTACCAGGCCATCCTGGCGCAACCGCCCGGCACGGTACGCGGGCAGATCCGCCTGACCGAGCAGGGCGAGGTCATTGGCTCCAAATACGCCAACCCCGAGATCGGCCGGCGCAATCTGGAGACCCTGGTCGCCGCCACCCTGGAGGCCACTTTGCTGCAGCCCACCAAACCGGCCACCAAGGCCTTTTTGCAAGCTGCCGACCAGCTGTCGCAGGCCAGCATGGCGGCCTACCGCGCGCTGGTGTATGAAACCCCCGGTTTCACCGAGTATTTTTTCAGCGCCACACCGATCCGCGAGATCGCCGAGCTCAACATCGGCTCGCGCCCCGCTTCACGCAAGGCCACGCAAAAGATCGAGGACTTGCGCGCCATCCCCTGGGGCTTCAGCTGGGGCCAGTGCCGCTTGACCCTGCCGGGCTGGTATGGCTTTGGCACCGCCATAGCGCAGTTTCTTGATCAGGGCGGTACCCCGGCCAGCCGCAAGGAGGCGCTCGCCATGTTGCAAAAGATGTACAAACAGTGGCCGTTTTTCAGGACGCTGCTGAGCAACATGGATATGGTGCTGGCCAAAAGCGATCTGGCACTCGCTTCACGTTATGCCGAGCTGGTGGCCGATGCGCGCTTGCGCAAGAAGATATTCAGCGCGATTGAGCAGGAGTGGCACCGCACGGCAGACGCGCTGAGCCTGATCACGGGGGACAGGCAGCGCCTGGCCAACAACGCCGCCCTGCAGCGCTCCATCCGCCACCGTTTTCCCTACATTGACCCGCTGCACCACCTGCAGGTCGAGCTGGTACGCCGCTACCGCGAGGGCAAGGCCGATGACCGTGTGCAGCGCGGTATCCACATCTCCATCAATGGCATTGCTGCGGGGCTGCGTAACACGGGTTAACCCCGTCAGACGCCTGCAAGCGGGCTTGTAGGCCTTGTCCTAGATCAACTCCAGCCCGTTCTGATGCCATTCGGCCAAGCCGCGGCGTAGTATCAATTGAAGATACACAACACGCTGACAGGCACCGGAACAACAGGGGCTTGACAGATTTTGCGGGAGTGCACACATCATGCCGACATTTAACATCCGGTCCAACACGCGATCGACTGGATCTGACTTTTTACCCACTGATTTTGTATCCACCGACGCAGCAGATCTGGCGTGCCACATGAGCCACTGTGCGGGGTCGCACAGCCCATTCTTTGCGCTGCATGCGGCGCTTCAGTCCGTCCACTCTGTGGTGAGCCCCCGTCTTGTCACTGTGGCGCTTATTGCAGTCAGCGTATCCGTTGGCCTTGGCCTGCTTGCGGCGCTCTGAGGTGTGGCTGCAGCCGTCATTCAACGGCTGGCCAGCTTAAGTCCGCACGCGCGCAAGCTGCTGCTCGGTGCCCGTGCCGAGGTCGCGCCGCCCATACGTGCCGAGCTTTTTGGTGCCCAGCGTTTTGAGCAGCATGGCCGAAGCCTGGCCCGCGCGCAACCGGTGCTCAGCGCCGACAGCCCGGCCCGGGGACCGGCTTTTTTTCCGCGGGTACAGGAAAACATCGCGGCCTTGCGCCAGGCCTACGACTACATCGCCGTCACCTCACGCAGCGGCCATTACGTCACACCCGCGGCCGAATGGTTGCTGGACAACTTTCACCTGATTGAGGCACAACTTCAGCAGATTCAGGAAGGCGTTCCGCACCGATACTATGCCGACTTGCCAAAGCTGGCGGACAAGCCGCTGGAAGGTTTGCCGCGTGTCTATGGCATAGCCTGGGCCTATGTCGCGCATTCCGACAGCGTCCTGGACCCGGTGCTGTTCACCGCGTTTTTGCGGGCCTATCAGGAGGTCAGCGAGCTTTCGCTGGGTGAGCTCTGGGCCCTGCCCACCACGCTAAGGGTGGTTCTGCTGGAAAACCTGCGCCGCATGGCCGACCGCATTGCATGGAACAAGGTGTCGCGCGAAGTGGCCCACGCCGCATGGGACGCCGCCGATGACCTGACCCTGCAGGACCTGGAGGAACTGCACCAGTTGATGCAGGCCCGGGGCCTGGAACGCAGCTACCTGACCCAGCTGTGGCAACGCATGTCGGTCGAGCAGGTAGGCCCGGTGACGTGCGTGGCGCAGTGGGCCGGGCAGCATTGCAGCGAAGCGCTGGCTCTGGTCGGTGAGGGGCAGACCGCGCAGGTGGAAGCCAATTTGACCGTCGGCAACATCATCACCACACTGCGGCTGATCGGCCAGGTCGAGTGGACCGAGCTGATCGAGCCGGTGAGCCAGTCACTGCAGGTGCTGCGGCGATTGCCCAGCTTTTCGCACGAGAGCGAAATGACGCGCCAACAGATCACGCGCGCGATGGAGCGGCTGGCGCAGCAAAGTGGTCAGTCCGAGCGCGCGATTGCCCAGGCCGTGCTGGCGGCGGCGCTACAGCCGGACCAGGCGCCGGTCGCGCAAACCGCCGGCTACTACCTGATCGGCCCGGGCCGACCGCTGCTGGAGGCAAACCTTCAGCCCGCCGGCACGCGCCGGCAGCATTCTTCTGCCACCATCACCACGCCGCGCGCCTGGCGGCTGCCCCTGTATGCGGCGGTCTGGGCGCTGGGCACAAGCGCAGCGCTGTATGGCGCCCTGCACCTGCTGGCGCCTTTGGATTGGCGCGCGGTGCTTGCGGCGGTGTTGATGGCCTGGCCACTTTCTGAGGCTGTGGCCGCGCTGATCCACCGCGTGGTTGCCGAATCGACGCGTATCCAGCCCCTGGCCCGCCTGGACTTCAGCGCGGGCATTCCGGCAGAACACCGCGTGCTGGTGGTAATTCCCTGCATGCTCAGCTCGCAAGCGTCCAACAGCGAGCTGGCACACCGCCTTGGCCTGCACTGGCTCGCCAACCGCGAAACCCATGCGCAGTTTGCGCTGCTCAGCGACTGGCTGGATGCCGACAGCGCCTGCCTCGCAGGGGACCAGCCCCTTCTGGACGATGCGCTGGAGAAAGTACGCGCACTCAACCGCTTCTACCCAGCAGCACCGGGTGCGCCGGTCCGTTTCCTGTTGCTGCACCGCCCCCGCACCTGGTCGGCCACCGAAAAACGCTGGATCGGCTGGGAGCGCAAGCGCGGCAAACTTGAAATGTTGTTGCGCCAGCTGGCCGAGGGCACAGCCCCGGCATTTGCAGAGGTGGACCCTGCCATGCAACTGGCCCAGGGCACCCGTTATGTGCTGACACTCGACAGTGACACCGGGCTGCCACCGGGCTCGCTGCGTGAACTTGTGTCGATCGCGGCGCACCCTCTGAACACACCGCAGATCGACAGCACCAGACGGCGTGTGACAGGCGGTTATGGTATCTTGCAGCCGCGTGTGGTCACCCCCCTGTCGGCGCAGCATGAGCGCTCGCCCTTTCACGCCATGTTTGCCGGCCAGTGTGGCCTGGACCCTTACAGCAGCGGCGTGTCGGACCTGTACCAGGACCTGTTCGGCATGGGCAGTTTCACCGGCAAGGGACTGATTCATGTCAACGCCGTACACGCCGTGCTGGACAAGCGCCTGCCCGATGGCGCGGTACTCAGCCACGATCTGCTCGAAGGCAGCATCGCTCGCTGCGCCTATGTCGGCGATGTGGTGTTGATGGAAGAGCACCCGCACCATGCAGGCGTAGCTGCCGCGCGTGTGCACCGCTGGACACGCGGCGACTGGCAGTTGCTGCCGCTGATGCTGCGTGCGCGGCATTTTGGCATTGACGGCTTGGGTCTGTGGCGCATGGCAGACAACCTGCGGCGCTCCCTGATTGCGCCGGCCAGCGTACTGCTGCTGGCATGGGTGATCGCCACCGACGCTGTGCCGCTGACGACTGCGCTGACAGCGGTTCTGGCGGGTCTGCTGACCGGGCCACTGATGGGTGCGTTGGCGGGACTGGTGCCCACACGGCGGGGCATCGCCTGGCTGCATTTTTTTGACGGGGGCCTACGTGAGGTGGGGCGCAGCATTGCCGCCAGCGCCTGGCAACTGAGCCAGCTCGCCGCCCAGGCCTGGATGCTGGCTGACGCCGTGGCGCGTGCCCTCTGGCGCCTGGTCGTGAGCCGCAAAAAACTGCTTGAATGGGCCACTGCCGCCTCGGTACAAGCCTCGGCCCGGTACAGCCTGGGCGCATTTGTCCGTGGCCACGCGGCTTTGTCGTTACTGGCCCTGGCCCTGGCACTGGCCGCGCTCTGGAGCCCCTACCCCCTGGCCGGTCCGGCGCTGTTCCTGTTATGGGCCCTGGCGCCACTGGCAGCCTGGTGGGCCAGCATGCCGTCCGCCGCCCCGTCCGCCCGGGCGCTGGATGACAATGATCGCGCTTACCTGTACGAGCTGGCGCGCCAGACCTGGCAATTTTTTGAGCGTTGTGTCGGGCCGGAAGACAACCACCTGCCGCCCGACAACCTGCAGATGGAGCCGGAGCCGACCATCGCCCACCGCACGTCTCCGACCAACATCGGCATGTACCTGCTGGCAGCGGCGTGCGCGCGCGCGTTCGGCTGGATTTCTGTCGACGGTCTGATCCATAGGCTGCAGGCCACCCTGGACACGGTGGAGCGCCTGCCCAAACACCAGGGTCATCTGCTCAACTGGTACGACACCCGCTCTTTGGCCGTACTCGCGCCAGCCTATGTGTCCACCGTGGACAGCGGCAACCTGGCCGGTCACCTGCTGGCCACGGCCCAGGCCTGCAAAGAGCTCTCGACAGCCAGCCCTCTCATTGTTGTCACGCCCGAACAAGCCGACGCGTTGGCAGCCATCGCCAGTCGTTGTGAACAACTGTGTATGGCCATGGATTTCAGCTTCCTGTACAGCAGCAAGCGCCACTTGTTTCACATCGGCCTGCGTGTGCATGAGCAGGCTCTGGATGCCAGCTACTACGACCTGCTGTCGTCCGAAGCCAGGCTGACCAGTTATCTGGCGATTGCCAAAGGCGACGTGCCGCGCCGCCACTGGCAAGCCCTGGGCCGCAACTTTCTGAGCGTGGGCGTCACGCCAGGCCTCAAATCCTGGTCGGGGTCCATGTTCGAGTACCTGATGCCCTCCCTGGTAATGACTGAACCCGAGCACGGCTTGCTGCATGTGGCAGGCCTGGCGGCGATGATGGAGCAGCAGGCCTATGGCCGCACCCAGCAACTGGCTTGGGGTATTTCCGAGTCGGCCTATTTTGGGCAAGACCACACCCTGGCCTACCAATATTCACCATTTGGCGTGCCGCGCCTTGCCCTGCGCCGCACCCCGCCCGGGGACCGCGTGGTGGCGCCCTATGCCAGCGTACTGGCAAGCATGCTCATGCCACACGAGGCCATTGCCAATCTGCGCCAGCTCGAACTGACCGGGGCGCGCGGTGAATACGGGTTTGTCGATGCGGTCGATTTCACGGCATCCCGGCAACCCGCCGAGCAGGCCCTGAGTGTGGTCAACACTTTCATGGCGCACCACCAGGGCATGTCGCTGGTGGCCCTGTGCAATGTGCTTTGCAACGAGGCGCCGCGGCGCTGGTTTTCATCGGCACCGCTGATCCAGGCGCACGACTCCCTGCTGCATGAAAAAACCCCGCGCCAGATCATCAAAAGCGCCGATCCGCGCACCCTGCCCGAACCCGAAGACAGCGCCGACGCCGTGGTTTACCACGCGCGCGATGTCGATCCCACCGCCCCTGGCTGGCAGCCCACGCAACTGCTGTCCAACGGCAACTACAGCGTGGCAATAGGGGCCAACGGCGCCGGTGTCAGCCGCTGGCGTGGCCGCAACGTCAGCCGCTGGCGCGACGACTTGCTGCGCGACGCCCACGGCAGCTTTATCTATTTGCGCGACGCCAGCCCGGGCAGCAGCGCACACTCGCTGACAGCACACCCGGCGCCGCACCCCGACTGGACTTACCAGGCCACCTTTCTGGCCGACCGGGTGCAGTTCGAGGCCCGCTCGACCGCGCTGGAATCCGCCATCACCGTACTGGTCAGCCCGGAAGACGACACCGAGCTGCGCACCCTCAGCCTGCAAAACCTGACCACCAGCGAAATCACGCTGGACGTGGTCTCGTGTTTTGAGGCAGTGCTGACCGATACACGCGCCGACGAAGCACACCCCGCTTTCTCCAACCTGTTTGTGCAGACCGAGTGGCACGCGCAATGGCGTGCCCTGCTGCTGTCGCGCAAACCGCGCCTGCAGGGCGACCCGGCCATGGCAGTAGCGCACTTTCTGGCTGACGCACAGGCCAATGTGCGGGCCATCGACTTTATTGCAGACCGCCGCTCTTTTCTGGGCCGCAACCGGCTGGCCAGCCAGCCCTCTTTGCAACAGGCAGCTGTACAGGACGACGGCGCCGCGCCCAACGGCCTGGACCCGGTGGCCGGCCTGCGTGTGCGTGTGTGTATTGCGGCTGGGGGTGTGGCGCGGCTGTGTTTTGCCACGGCCGCCGCCGAGACCACAGCCGAGCTGATTGCCCGCATCGACAAATACCTGCAACCCATGCATGTGGAGCGCGCCACACGCATGGCAGCCACCCTGGCCCAGGTGCGCCTGCGCGACCTGGATGTGGCACCAGAACGCAATGCCGCCCTGCAGGACCTGACCACGGCACTGATGTACACCGCCACACGCCCGCAGACCGAACGCACCCTATTGGACCAACGCCAGCTCTGGCGCTTCGGTCTGTCGGGCGACAAACCGATTGTGCTGGTGCGTATTCACTCCAGCAACGGCATGGCGCTTGTGCATGCACTGCTGCGCGCGCAACCCCTGTGGAGTTTTGGCGGTCTGGCGGTGGATGTGGTGATTCTCAACAGCGAGGTCAACTCCTACCTGATGCCCTTGCAACAAGGCATTCTGGCCCTGCGTGAGCGCACCCGCCAGCAGGTGCAAACCAGCTTTCCGCACAACGAAGCCGGCGGCTTCTTCCTGCTGCGCGAGCACGAAATCGCCGCTTCAGAAAAAGCCGTGCTGGCCGGGCTGGCGCGTTTTATCTTCATCGCGGACGGCCGGCCGCTGGAGCAACAGCTGACCACTTTGCAGGGCGCCAGCGGTCTGCGCCGCCGCGTTGTACCCGCTACACCCACCCCTGACAAAACCGTGTTGGCCCACGCCACCGCCCCACCACTGACCGCCGGGCAACAGCCCCTGGGCCGCTTTGACGCCACCACCGGCGAGTTTCGCTTTGAGGCCAACAGCCGTCAGCGCCCGCCGCGGCCCTGGGTCAACGTCATTTCCAATGAAACCTTCGGTTTTCAGGTGTCGGAGGCCGGCGCCGGCTACACCTGGGCCGTCAACAGCCGCATGCACCAGCTCACGCCCTGGTCCAACGACCCGGTGCAGGACCCGTCCTTTGAGCACTACCTGCTGCAAGACCTGGACACGCAAAAACTGCTGGCCCTGAGCCCATCGACAGAAAGCGCGTCGCCGCTGCCCTACAGCGTGCGGCACGGCCAGGGTTACAGCGTGTTTGAATGCCGGCACGGCGAACTGCTGGCAGAAACCACGTTTTTGGCCGACCGCAGCGATGCAGTCAAGATAGTGCGCATCAGCCTGCACAACAGCGGCACTGCCCCGCGCAAACTGCGCGCGCTGGCCATGGTCGAGTGGCAGATGGGCGCGGCGCGCCAGGACCGCCGCACGGTACTGGGCTGGAAGGACAAGGAGCTGCCGGCCGTGTTTGCTCAGCAGCGCGAATGCCGGGCCGGCTTTGGCGGCAGCACCGCCTTTTTGTTGCTCTCGGGCCTGAATGAGTCACTGCAATGGACCTGCGACCGCAGCGAGTTTTTTGACGTGGCGGGTCGCCTGGTGCTGCCCGAAACCCTGGGCCAGCAGGCCGACACCGCTGCCGACCCGTGCGCAGCGCTGTCTGGCGCCTTCACCCTGGCGCCCGGCCAGCGCCTGAGCCTGGCCTTTGTGCTGGGCCATGCCGCCGATGCGGCGCAGGCACGGTTGCTGGCAGCCGACTGGCAAAACCGCGATACCGAACAAGCCCTGCAAGGTGTCAAACAATATTGGTCAGGCCTGCTTGGAAAAATTCAGGTGCACACACCCGACCCGCTGTTTGATGCGCTGGTCAACCGCTGGCTGCTGTACCAGACGCTGAGCTCGCGCCTGTGGTCCAAGGCCGGTTTTTACCAGGCCGGCGGTGCGTTTGGTTTCAGGGACCAGTTGCAGGATGCAATGGCGTTTGCACTGGTCGAGCCGGCCCGTCTGCGCCAGCAAATTGTGGTCAATGCCTCGCGCCAGTTCCCCGAAGGTGACGTGCAGCACTGGTGGCACGCCCCGGGCGGCGAAGGGGTGCGCACCCATTTTTCGGACGACCTGTTGTGGCTGCCCTATGCCTGCGCGCATTATGTGGACATCACGGGCGACGACGCGCTGCTGGAGCAGGAAGTCGCCTTCATTGAAGGCCCGCAGATTGCAGAAGGCGCAGAAGACGCCTACTACGCGCCGCAGATCAGCAGTCAGACCGTCAGCGTGTACGAGCACTGCGCCCGCACGCTGGACCGCAGCCTGGCCACCGGCACACACGGCCTGCCCTTGATGGGCACCGGTGACTGGAACGACGGCATGAACCGCGTGGGCCACGAGGGCAAGGGCGAGTCCGTCTGGCTGGGCTGGTTTTTATGCGCGGTGGTCAGTGCCTTTGCACCCCTGGCCCAGGCTCGCGGTGACCACACCCGCGCCGCCCAATGGCTGGCCGCGCGGCAAGGCTGGGTGGCCGCGCTGCACGACGCCGGCTGGGACGGCGCCTGGTTCCGTCGTGCGTTTTTTGACAACGGCGCACCACTGGGCGCCAGCGCCAACAGCGAATGCCGCATCGACCTGATTGCCCAGGCCTGGGCGGTGCTGTCCGGTGCGTCAACCGAAGCATTCACCCGCCCTGCGATGCAGGCCATGAACGAGCAACTGGTGGACCCGCAAGCCGGCCTGCTGCGACTGCTGACGCCGCCGCTGCAGACATCCGGGAACAACCCCGGCTATATCCAGGCCTACCCACCCGGCGTGCGCGAAAACGGTGGTCAATATTCACACGCCGGTGTCTGGGCCCTGATGGCGCAGGCGCAAACCGGCGACAACGAGGCGGCGTGGGAAAGTTTCATGGCGTTGAGCCCGGCGCACCGCAGCCAGCACCCCACACGCGGCCCGGTTTATGAACTGGAGCCCTATGTGATGGCCGGTGACGTGTACAGCGCACCGCCCTACACCGGGCGCGGCGGCTGGAGCTGGTACACCGGCTCAGCCGCCTGGCTGCACCGCGCCGCACTGGAAACCCTGCTGGGCCTGAAAGTGCGCCACGGGCAGCTGTCGCTGTCGCCACGTGTGCCCGCACATTGGCCAGCATTTGAGGTCACGCTGCGGCTGGACGAGCGTGTGGTGAGGTTGCGCTGGCAGCGCGCAGGCCTGGCGGCAGACGGTGGCACCCCGCCTGACCGCGTGCTGGCACCGGGTGAAGTGGTGCTCCTGGCTGACTTGCCTGACCAGGCGTACCTGCTGGTGCAAGCGGCTTCTTGACGCTGGATTCGCTATTAATTCAGTAGCTGCTTATGTATATCAGGTAAGGGCTGGAAGCACTTTTTATCCCTGAAAATCGCGCTGCCGGCAAAAACCAAAGCACTCACTTGAGCACCTCAGCAGCAAGGCGATCAAGATTCTGCTCATTAGCCGTAGCCACAAACTGCGCGATCCGCTCATGGTGTTCCACGGTGTCGAAGGTCTGCCGCCACCTGACCTCCGTGCCACCCTGCATGGGCACCAGTTCTATGGTGAGCAGGAAGTGATGCCCGTTCAGATGCTCTATCTCGAACAGCTGGTCGGCAACGATGCGCGTGAAACGGCTTTCATTCGGATAATCTTTGCCATCCGGCCCATGCATGGTCAACAGCCACCTTCCACCGGGTTGGAAGTCAAATTGCGCTATCGTGTTGGTGAATCCAGCCGGGCCCCACCATCTGGCAACACGATCGGCATCGCTCATCGCGGCGAACACCCCCGAAGGGCTTGCGGCAATCAGTCTGCGCCTTGAGTCTGAGCGGGTCTCGATGGGTTCCATGTGGGGCCTTTTGCAGCGGCTGCGGGTTTGGAGCTGCCTAAGGTTGGGGTCAGGCCGCATTTTTCCGCCGTCGCCCTAGTTGAGCGGCAGAAACTTCTTCGGATCATGGACGGTCATGACTGCCAGCTTCCATCCATCAAGCAGGTTACGCGAGATGTAGGTTATTCCAAATGTTCCCAACTCTGCGCCATCTCCTGTGACGCGGATGCCCCTGCCACTGATGACTGCGAGTCCCTTGCCCAAGGAATGCGATTTGAGCTCCGGGAACTCTGTCTTCGCGTAACCGGCCCGCTGTAGGTCCTTGAATCCGGGGCTCAGGAATGCTTCAGCCTCCGCACGCGGTTGCCACGGTTACGGTGCGCGCTGCCGACACAAACATGAACGGTTCATCGTAGTAGGCCGCCACGCGCTTCGCATCCGGACTGAAACTTGCTAGAAGATATTCTTCGAATGTCTTGAGAACATCGGAGTCAGTGCGCAGGCTTGCCGAGAGATCTGGGGTCATGGTGTCTCCGAGATGGGTGGGGTGTTTTCGTGCGGCCTGACGTAAAGTTATGCATCACCTGCGGCGTGGTTTGACTAGGGCGCAAGGCCCTCCACCGACACCAGCCTTGCAGAACTGCACTCATCTCGAATTGCCTTGAGACCTTGATATACCGGTCCAGTGTAGAACTCCTCCCAAGCGGCCACTGACGGGAACTCAAGCACGACGATTCGTCTCGGCTCCCAGTCTCCTTCGTAGACCTTGTGTGCGCCTCCGCGGGCGAGATAGCGCGCGCCTGCAGCGTCAAGAGCCGGCTTAACCCCCTTCATGAACTCCTGGTACCGGGACATGTCCCGGATCTCGACATCAAAGATGACATACGCACTCATTCGCAACTCCTTATGGCCTTGTTCAATTCTGGATTCGACGATTTCGAAGCGGATGCGGCCTTCATGCAGGAAGGCTGGATGGTCGACGACGGGGCTCCTGGTGAGGCACAACGTAGAGCTGATCCGACCGCGGAGGCAGGACGTGGCTGGCCGCGAAAGGACAATGAGCGTAGCTGGCCTGGAGCGGCCGGATCCGGCCTGCAGAAGCGGGGCGGCTCGAGCGCCAGGTTAGGCCGCAGTTTCACGCCTCTCGTTTCCATTCAAGGATACCCCTGATGATGACCGTAGGTTCAAAGGGGCTCGGTGCCCACGCGGAAACTAGCGAAAGATTGGCGCCGATGAACTTGAATGTCCGTGCTTGAACCGTGTTGATCCAGGCTTCGTTCCAACTGACGTCCACATTCGTCTGCATTTGGTCCCCTACTATCTCAATGGGTCCTGTATATGCAACTGTCTGATTGAACGCTTCGGCTCTCTGAGCCTCGGTAGAGGGAGTGGGACGACCGGCAGCGGTAAGTACGGCCATCATGAAGTAACTTGGCAGTATTACGAGTCGACCCTTTGGGTTTGGGCCCCAAGCTGGTCTTCGCTCGCCAGTCTGTTGGATCTCGACGTCGAACGAGATCAGTCCCCATTGGCCGACAAGCGGCGCCAGCGGTGAGGTTTGGGCTTGTGTCGTGTTCATTGCGATCTCTCGGCTGTGCAAGGTTTCTTCCGCAGACTAACGTTGGCGCTGTCCGGCGCGCAGCATGCGCTGCGAAGCGGCAACCTGCTGCTGCGCGTCCGCGACGAGCAACCAGTTAAACCGAAGCGTCACGGAACGCCCTGAGCACTGTATTGATGCGCGTCTGATAGCCAGTCCCTTGTGCCTTAAACCATTCCAGCACATCTTGATCCACGCGCAGCGAAATGGATGCCTTGGACGGCAATGGCTTCAAACCTTTGCGAACCAGGCCGCGAACAATGTGCTTTACGTCAGACTCTGGGTGTTCGGACGTCGGTTTTGCATCACCCGCGCCAGCCTTCAGGCGCGCCCAATCAGTTTTTGATTTCATCGAAGTAGATTTGCGACTCGCGCTTGGTTGCTTTTCGGAACGAGATGACGCGGATTTCATTTTCATTCTCCGTATGTACGACTGAAACAGTAATGCCAGCGAGCAAGCCCAGCGTAACGAAGCGTTGCTCGCCGTAGGAGAAACGGTCGTCCTCGAAGGTAAATGTCACGCCTTCAAAAACACTTGCAGCATCCAGAAAGTCAAGGCCATGGGCTTTGATGTTCGCTGCACGTTTCGTTTCTGACCAAGTGAACTCCATGCACCAAGTGTATATACGAATCGTATTGGCATCAAGGAATATTACTTCTGCGGTTTAACGTAATGTATAGAGCAAGACTTGCTCTATAAACTGGCCTCTGCTCGATATTCTGGACATGACTTCCTCCTGAAAGTGGCTTGCAGCCTTGGTTTCCCGTGGATATACTGTACAAATAAACAGGTATAAATGAACCATGAAACCCGGCACTCCCCCGCTGAAGTCCGCTCGCTTGCTGGATCAGATGCGCGAGCGCATTCGGTACTTGCACTATAGCCTCAGCACCGAGAAGGTTTATCTGTATTGGGTGAGGTTTTTCGTTCGCTGGCATGGGCGCGCGGGGCAAATGCAGCATCCGCGCGACATCGGGGCGCCTGGGGTAGAGGCCTTTCTCACCATGCTGGCTACAGAACGCAGAGTGTCTGCGTCCACCCACAACCAGGCTTTGAGTGCCGTGTTGTTTCTATACCGCGAGGTTCTGGAGATTGACCTGCCGTGGCTCAACAATATCAACCGGCCCACGCAGAAGCGGCGCATCCCCAGCGTATTGACCAAAGACGAAGTCGCTGCGGTACTGACATATATGGATGGCCTCACCGCGCTCTTGGCACGGCTGCTGTACGGCACCGGCATGCGCCTGATGGAGGGCATGCGCCTGCGCATCAAGGACGTGGATTTCGACCGGCACGTCATCATCGTGCGTGATGCCAAAGGTGGCAAAGACCGCGTGGTGATGTTGCCGCGCTCACTGGCTCCCGCGTTGCGCGTACAGATGCTGGCTGCACGCAGTCAGTGGGAAGCAGACCGGCAGGTGCAGCGCGGCGGGGTAGAGACGCCCCATGCGCTGGAGCAAAAATATCCCCGCGTGGGCCACAGCTGGGCATGGTTCTGGATGTTTCCGTCGCCCACGCTGTCCATAGACCCGCGCAGCGGCATAGAGCGGCGCCACCATTTGTACGAAGACCGGCTACAGCGGGCGCTGAAAGTCGCAGTGGCGCAGGCAGGCATTGCCAAGCCGGTATCTGTGCACACCCTGCGCCATTCGTTTGCCACCCACTTGTTGCAAGCCGGCACTGATATCCGCACGGTGCAAGAGCTGTTGGGCCACAGCGATGTGTCCACCACCATGATTTACACCCATGTGCTCAAGGTGGCCGCAGGTGGCACGGCCAGCCCGCTGGATGTATTGGCTGCCTGATTTGTTGTCACTCGTGTCCAATACCGGCATGCACACCCCCACCCCATCTGCGATCCTTGAAGTAAATGGCCTGAACTTTAGCTACCCCGAACGCACGCTGTTCTCGGACTGGTCGGCATCGCTTCGGCCCGGCGTCACGCTGGTGCTGGGGGGTGACGGGCGCGGCAAAACAACGCTGCTGCGCCTGCTGGCCGGGGATCTGGCGGGCAATGCGGGCGAGCTCAGCATCAACGGTGTCAAGCTGAAGACATACCCGAAAGACTACCGCCGGCAGGTGTTCTGGGTAGAGCCGCGCACCTACACGTTTGACCAGATGACGCCGCTGGAGTTTTTTGATTTGCAGCGCAGCACCCATGCCGGTTTTGACGAAGGCGTGCTGGCCCAGTGTGTACAGGGCCTGGCGCTGACGCCAGAGCTGCACAAGCAGCTTTTCATGTTATCCACCGGCTCAAAGCGCAAGGTCTGGCTGGCGGCGGCGTTTGCAAGTGGTGCGGCTGTCACGCTGCTGGACATGCCGTTTGCTGCGCTGGACAAGGCGTCGATTGCCAATGTGCTGTCTCTGCTGAACGAGGCTGCGGCACACCCCACACGCGCCTTTATGGTGGCTGACTATGCGGCGCCTGCCGGTGTGCCGATGGCAGCCACTGTGGACCTGGGCAGGTAACCCAGCTGCTGCGCCACAAAACCGTCAAAGGCCGTCAGCAGCGGTTGAAACTTGTCAACGTCGCCTTCAAGCTGCACCAGCGCCGCACAGGTGGCTTCCAGGGTAGAGAGCTGGTCAGCTTGATGGGCCTTGCGAATGCGGTAGCTGGAAGGCGGCAGGCCCTGTAGCGACAGGCGCGGCAGGCTTTGCAGCACGGGGTTCAGATACAGCATCTTGCGGCTTTTGCGCCAGGTGCCGTCGAGCACGATCAGGCGAAGACTGGACGGTTCGCGCAGACATTCGGGCGGCAAGGCCGGCGGCGCTGCAATGCCCAGGGCGCGGTCTTGCGGCATGTCGGGGTAAAGCAGCACAGAGCGCCTGGGTTTGCCCGCCGCCTGCGCTGCCCCGGGCACCACCAACAAGTCCTGATCTGTAAACACTTCCCCGGTCAGCAGGCGGCTGCGTGGCAGGCACAGGTGCAGCAGGCGCGCGCTGCCCTTGGGGTTGTCGGCTTCCAGCGGATGTTGCAGGATCAGCACCTCTACCTGATGCGCCACCGGCCTGGCCCAGGCGCAGATACAGGCACTGGCTGGTCGCAGACAAGTCGCGCAACACATTCGCTGCGGCATGGCCGGGGCGGTCACGGCAGCCTCAAGACCCCAGAAACTCACCCAGTGGTTTGAGGTCATCGACCCGGTCGCAGACCGATTTGACGATCATCATGATGGGAATACCCATCAGCAAACCCCAGACGCCCCAGAGCCAGCCCCAGGCCAGAAGCGCCACAAACACCGCCACGGGACTCAGGCGGCTGGCGCGGCTGGTCAGCCAGGGCGTCACCAGGTTACCCACAATGGTGTGAATAACCAGCGAGGCCCCGCCCACCACCATGGCCATGTTCAGGGTGCCAAATTGCAGAAAGCCAACCAGGGCTGTGGCCACCATGGTGATCAGCGAGCCCACGTAGGGCACCAGGTTGAGCACCCCCGCGGCAATGCCCCAGACCGTCGCGTTTTCCAGGCCAATGGCCAGCAGCGCCAGCCAGGTCAGCACCCCCACCAGCGCGCTGGTCAGCAACTGCACCTGCAGGTAGCGCTGGATTTGCCCGGTGATTTCATGCAGGGCCTGCAGCGTCACTTTTTTGGTGCTGAGGCTGGGGCCCGCGAGCTTGACCAGCTTGCGCCTGAAGGTGTCGCCCGAGAGCATCAGGAAGTAGGTCAGAAAAATAACCACCGTGGCCTGCCCTATCAGCGCCATCAGGCCAATGGTGCCGGTCCACAGGTAATCCTTGATGTTGAAGCTGGAGCGCTCGACCACCACCCGCATGGCGCCGCGGTTGCCGGCAGGCTTGGCGCCCTCCTGGGTCGCCTGCTCGATCTGCGTGGCGGCTTTTTGCACCGTCTCCAGCGTGCTGTCGGGCCGCCCTGTTTTGGCCTTGGTCGAGTTACGGAGTTTTTGCACCGCCACCGGCAGCGACTCCAGCAGTTGCACCGCGTTGTTGCTCAGGGCATAGGTGGTCGAGCCCATGACTCCCAGAATACCCAGCACCAGGACCGCAGCGCCCAGCCAGCGCGGCACACGCTTGTGCTCCAGCCAGTTGACCACGGGCGATAACGCGTAACTGAACAACACGCTGAGCATGACGGGGATAAACACCGCCTTGGCCCAGTGCAACACAAACAGCAGCGCCAGACCGGCCAGCACCATCAGCGACATGTTGCGGATGTCCACCGGCATGTGCAGCAGCAGGCGCTCGGGCCCGGGGATGGTGGTTACCGCAGGCTCGGGTGCGGCTTCAAGCAGGCGTTCGTCGGTCATCGGTGGTCCTTGTGGGCGTCGCAGCAGGTGTTGGGCAGGTCGGGCGCAACGGCGCGTGCCTCCCACCATATCTTGGCCGAGAATCGGCCCCCGATGTGTAGGACGTCTGCGCGGCGGGCTACCGGCAGTTGCAGCCAGTTAAGGCCTGGCTCCAGGCGGGCGGGCCCGGGCCCGCGCGCCGCTTCAGGAGGCAATTGCTTCCCGCACGGCACTGAGCTGGCGGCGCGACACCGCCAGCAGCTCGTCCACCCCGCGCAGCCGCACCGCCCAGCCTTCACCCTCTTCCGGGTCAAAATGTTTTTCCAGCGCGCGCACGGCACGCCGTGCCACCAGGGCATTGCGGTGGATACGCATGAACTGCTGCGCATAACGCTCTTCCAGCTCATTGAGGCTGCCGTCCAGAATGTAGCTTTTGTCGGCGGTGCGCACCGTGACGTATTTGAGCTCGGCCTTGAGGTAAAGCACTTCAGCCAGCGGCACCCGCTCGGTCCGCCCGCGGTCCTGGATGATCAGGCATTCTTCATCAGTTTCGGCCTGTAGCCCTTTTGCAGCCTGCGCAATCCGCTCTACTTTTTGTAGCGCCTGTTGCAGACGCTCCAGCCGCACCGGCTTGGTGAGGTAGTCCACCGCCTCCACCTCAAAGGCCTGCACCGCGTGCTCGGAATGGGCGGTGACAAACACCACCGCCGGTGCCTGCGGCAGCTGCGCCAGGGTTTGCGCCAGCGTGATGCCGTCCACACCGGGCATGCGGATGTCGAGCAGCACCACATCAAACACCTCGCGGCGCAGGGCGTCCATGGCCTGCACCGCATGCGCCGCTTCACCGGCCACCACCACCGCCGGGCTGGTGCAGTCACCCAGCAGCGTACGCAGGCGTGACCGCGCCAGTGCTTCGTCATCCACGATCAGCGCCCTGAGTGGGGTAGTCATAACGGAAGCTCCAGCCGGACCTGAAAAATACCGTCCTTGAAGGCGGTCTTGAACTGCGCCTGTACATCGTGCAACAGGGCCAGCCGCTCACGCACATTGGCCAGCGCCAGCCCGTGCCCACGCTCACCCACGCCGGCCGGCGTGGAATTGGTCACCTTGAGCACCACCATACTGCCGCGCCGCACCGTTGATATCTTGACCTGCGCGCCGCCGGCACTGGGCTCAACCCCGTGGCGCACCGCGTTTTCGACCAGCGGTTGCAGCAGCAAGGGCGGCAACTTGGCGCCGTTGGCTTCGGGGTCCAGACTCCACTGCACCTGCAGGCGCTCGCCAAAACGAACCTGCTCGATCGCCAGGTAGCGTTTGGCCAGCGCAATCTCCGCGCCCAGCGTCACCGACTCGGCCGGGTCGGCCAGCGCATGGCGAAACAGCTCGCTCAGGTCTTCCAGCACGGCCTCAGCCTGGGCCGGTTCGGCGCGTACCAGCGCAATCGCGCTGTTCAGGGTGTTGAACAAAAAATGTGGCCGGATGCGCGACTGCAGCTCGGCCAGGCGAGCGGCCGTGGCGGCTGGCGTACGCGCCTTGGCACGCCAGAACAACCCCGCCACCAGCACCGAAGACAGCAGGGCACCAGCGGCCGCACTGGCCCACCACGGAGCGGGATCAATCATGCCCATCATCACCAGCAGGCCGCAGCCATACAGCCCCGCCAGCGCCCCCAGCAGCATGCCACCCAACCATTGTTGAACGTTGCCCCTGCGCGCCAGTTGACCCTTGAGCACACAGGCCGCGATCAGCCAGGCCAGCGTAGCCGGCAGCACACCACCGGTCAGCAAGGAAAAGCGCAGCAACCACTCTACAAAATGACTGGTGCCGAACATCGCCCCGACACCCACCACCACCTCCACAAACAGCACCGCGCGCAACACCACGCCGACATTACACGCGTCAAACACCACCACCCGCGCCGGGACGCGCGCGACAGAGTCCCCCGGCTGGCTGATGCCGCCCAGCACGGTCGATTCGTCAAAAGAGGCAAAGTCGGGTTGCACACGCATGAAAAGCTGGACCAGTTGATTTCTGTGGTTGACGGGCAAAAAGCGGCCCGTCGGTACGCTGGCCTGTAGCGCCTGCGGCGCGCAGATAAAATCGGAGCCAGGGGCCAGACACCGCAGTCCTAGTATTGCACCGGCAAGAGCCCTGAAACGGCGCCCAACCCGAACTTACAAGAAATAATGCGCGACAGCAAGACGCCCCCCAAAGCCGGCAGCGGCACCCCACAGAAAGCCTGAAGTGAGCCAACTCGACAAAAAATCCCAAGCCTGGTCGGCCCTGTTCTCCGAACCCATGAGCGACCTGGTCAAGCGTTACACCGCCAGCGTGTTTTTTGACAAGCGGCTGTGGCAGGCCGATATCGCTGGCTCGCTGGCCCACGCAGAGATGCTGGCAGCGCAAAAAATTCTGGGTGCCGCCGACCACGCAGCTATCCAGGACGGTCTGGCCCGCATCAGTGCAGAGATAGAGTCGGGCGCCTTTGAGTGGAAGCTGGACCTGGAAGACGTGCACCTGAACATCGAAGCGCGCCTGACACAGCTGGTGGGTGACGCCGGCAAACGCCTGCACACCGGCCGCAGCCGCAACGACCAGGTCGCCACCGACGTGCGCCTGTGGCTACGCGGCGAAATCGACCTGATTGACGCCTTGCTGACCGACCTGCAAAAAGCACTGGTTGACATTTCAGAGAAAAATATCGAGGTGATCCTGCCCGGTTTCACCCATTTGCAGGTGGCCCAACCGGTGAGTTTTGGCCACCACATGCTGGCCTATGTCGAGATGTTTGCGCGTGACGCGGAGCGCCTGGCCGATGTACGCAAGCGCGTCAACCGCCTGCCACTGGGCGCCGCCGCGCTGGCGGGCACCAGCTACCCGCTGGACCGCGAACGGGTGGCCAGAACGCTGGGCATGGTCGATGCCGATGGCAAGCCCCAGGTCTGCCAGAACAGCCTGGACGCCGTCAGCGACCGCGACTTTGCAATTGAATTCACCGCCGCCGCATCGCTGGCCATGGTGCACATCAGCCGCATGAGCGAAGAGCTGATTTTGTGGATGAGCCAGAGTTTTGGTTTCATCGACATTGCGGACCGTTTTTGCACCGGCTCGTCCATCATGCCGCAGAAGAAAAACCCCGACGTGCCCGAACTCGCACGCGGAAAAACCGGCCGCGTGGTTGGCCACCTGATAGGCCTGATCACCCTCATGAAGGGCCAGCCGCTGGCCTACAACAAGGACAACCAGGAAGACAAAGAGCCGCTGTTCGACACCGTGGACACACTGAAAGACACGCTGCGCATCTTTGCCGAGATGGTGGGCGGCATCACCGTCAAGCCCGAAGCGATGGAGCGAGCCGCGCTAAAGGGTTACGCCACCGCCACCGATCTGGCCGACTACATGGTCAAAAAGGGCCTGCCCTTCCGCGACGCACACGAAGCTGTGGCCCATGCCGTCAAGGCCGCGATCTCGCATGCGGTGGATTTGTCGGAGTTGCCGCTGGCCGTGCTGCAGCAGTTCAACCCGAAGATCGAAAAAGACGTGTACGACGTGCTGAGCCTGCGCGGCTCGCTGAACGCCCGCAACACCCTGGGCGGCACCGCGCCGGCGCAGGTGCGGGCGCAGATCGCGCGGCACCGGGCACGTTTGAGCCCGGACTGATCAAAATAATTTCACTGCCTCAAAAGCGATATTCACACCAAGGCGCAAAGTCCCCGGCTACCATCTTGTTTCCAGGCGCGAACAATCAGGAGACATCTGTGGCCGTTATTACCAACATCGAAGACCTGCGCATCCTTGCCCAGAAACGCGTGCCGCGCATGTTTTACGACTACGCCGATTCCGGCTCGTGGACCGAAAGCACCTACCGCGCCAACTCGGACGATTTTCAGAAAATCAAGCTGCGCCAGCGCGTGGCGGTCAACATGGAAAACCGCAGCACGGCCACCAAAATGGTGGGCGTGGACGTCAAGATGCCCGTCGCCATCGCGCCTGTGGGGCTGACGGGCATGCAACATGCCGACGGCGAGATCAAGGCCGCGCGGGCTGCTGAAAAGTTTGGCATTCCCTTCATGCTCTCGACCATGAGCATCTGCTCCATCGAGGATGTGGCCGCCCATACCACGGCGCCCTTCTGGTTTCAGCTGTACATGATGCGCGACCGGGAGGCCATGGCCACCATGATTGAGCGTGCCCGCAAGGCCGGCTGCAATGCCCTGGTGCTCACACTGGACCTGCAGGTGATTGGCCAGCGTCACAAAGACCTGAAAAATGGCCTGACGGCCCCACCCCGGCCCACCCTGGCCAACATCATCAACCTCATGACCAAGCCGCGCTGGTGCCTGGGCATGGCCGGCACGCGCCGCCACACCTTCCGCAATCTGGTCGGGCATGTCAAAGGCGTGAGCGACATGCGCTCGCTGGCGGCGTGGACCAATGAGCAGTTCGACCCGCGCCTGTCATGGGCCGATGTGGCCTGGGTCAAGGAACGCTGGGGCGGCAAACTCATTCTCAAGGGCATCCAGGATGTGGAAGACGCGAAGCTGGCGGTGCAAAGCGGCGCCGATGCCATCGTGGTCAGCAACCATGGCGGGCGCCAGCTCGACGGCGCGCAGTCCAGCATCGAGGCCCTGCCAGCCATCGTGGCTGCGGTGGGTTCACAGATCGAGGTCTGGATGGACGGGGGCATCCGCTCCGGCCAGGACGTGCTCAAGGCCTGGGCCCTGGGTGCACGCGGTACGCTGATCGGGCGCGCCATGGTGTACGGCCTGGGCGCCATGGGTGAAGCGGGCGTCACCAAGGCGCTGCAGATCATCCACAAAGAGCTGGACATCACCATGGCTTTTTGCGGCCACACCAACATCGAGACGGTGGACAAGGGCATTTTGCTGCCCGGCACCTACCCCCTCACTTCCCCTTGAGCCGGGGCGGGCTGGCCTTCGCTGAAGTCTTCGCCCAGCACACCTGCCGATGTATTGACCGCTTCCAGCGCCAGTTTTTCAGCCCGGTTCATGGCGCCCACGGCATGGATGCTGGTGCCTGAAATACGCACCAGGCCTATGCCTATCGAGGGCTCGAAGTCGTGGCGGTTCTGCTCTTCGCCGACCGTCACGGGTTTGCGCAACTCATACAACAAACGGGCCGCCAGCAACTCGCTGCGCCGGGGGTCCTGGACGGCTGACACCACCAGCATGAAGCAACGCGGGTGGTACAGGCCCACCACGTTGCGAAAGCCCACAATGCGGCGGATACGCGCCATCAGCGTCACCAGAATCTGCTGATCGACGCCATGACCTGCCACTTCCCCAAGCTCATACAGGTTGGCAATACTGATGGCTGCCACCACACACGATCTGCCTACCCGCGAGCTGCGCCACAAGGCATCTTCGACATGAGGAACCAGGCGCGAGCCAAGCGTCATGTTGCCACCCAAATCCGGTTGGGCCTTACTTTGCGCCAGCCGCTTGAGTTTGCGCAACTCGCGGTTGCGCTGCAAAGTCAGGGCAATCACGATCAAAAAGTAGCCAATGGTGCAGACCGCCGTGAAGGCCCACAGGTACGGCCCCGCCGCCTGCAGGCCTTCTGAATAAAGCCCGCTCACCATGCCGGCCAGGCAAATGCAGGCCACCACCATCCAGCGCGCCAGGCCATCGCCCAGCGTGAAACAACGCACCGCGACAATGCCTGCCAACAGCACCGACACGGCATTGACCGCAGCCGCAGTCCCAATCAGCTGCGTCGCCTGCAAGTCGGTCACAAAGGCCAGGACAGCGAGAATGACGGCTGCCAGCACCAGCGCCAGTGCGCCGCCCGTCACCGTCCAGTGAATCAGCCGGTCGTCCCGCGCAACGCCTACCCAGACCCCCAGGTAAGTCAGCGCCAGCGCGCCGCTGAGCGGGCCGAAGGACGCCCTGATAGGCAGCAGCAGCTCTGCGCTGAGAGCAGGCACCAGCAGCTCAGGCAGCCTTGTCATCAACACCGACGATCCACCGGTCAGGAGCAAAAATGCCAGCCCGCGCGCCGCAGGCACAGACCGGCTCACCAACAGGTCAGCCCCCGCCACAACAGCCAACAGTAAAATCGCGCCCGTCATGGCCGACCAGATGGCGAGCTCCCATTGCGTCGCAATATTCAAGACCGATCCGTCCTTTGCTTTTGCCGCGTGAGGATTGCCAGCGTGCCGCACAAGATGCGCTCGCTTGAAACACAGCCGAGACGCCATTCATTCTACGATTAGTTACAAATTGAACGCCTGACCAATTGGGCGCCCTTGGCGATAACAGTCATGCGGCCTCCCGAAGCTGCGGCCGGATAAATCCCGCTCCCCCCTGTAGCGCGCAACTGCCGGTGAGTGGCAGCGCTATGCTTGTGGGGTGAGCCCTGTTCCCTCCTCCCCCACCGTACCCGCCAAAGTGCGCCGTGTGGCCCACCTGGACATGGACGCCTTTTTTGCGTCTATCGAGTTGCTGCGTTACCCGCAGCTCAAGGGCCTGCCGGTCGTCATTGGCGGGGGCCGCCGCCAGGTGGACGATGCCCTGCTGGAAGGCCAGCCCGGGCGGGCCTTGCGTTTTATTCCAGTGGCGGACTTTCCGCGACTCAAGGACTATGTGGGCCGGGGTGTGATCACCACCGCCACCTACGCTGCGCGGCAATTTGGCGTGGGATCGGCCATGGGCATGATGAAGGCCGCCAGACTCTGCCCGCAGGCGATCGTGCTGCCGGTGGACTTTGAGGAGGTGCGTAAATACTCGCGCCTGTTCAAAAGCACCATCACCGGGATTGCGCCGCAGATGGAAGACCGTGGCGTGGACGAGGTGTACATCGAGTTCACCGACGTGCCAGGCGGCCAGCGTGAAGGCGGCCGGGTACTGGCGCGCCTGATCCAGAAAGAGATTTTTGATGTGACCGGTCTGACCTGCTCGGTCGGTGTGGCGCCCAACAAACTGCTGGCCAAGATGGCCAGCGAGTTCAACAAGCCCAAGGGCATCTCGGTGGTTTATGAGGCCGATCTGCAGGAAAAGATCTGGCCCCTGCATGTGCGCAAGATCAACGGCATAGGTCCCAAGGCCGGTGAAAAACTGGCGGCGTTGCAAATCCAGACCATTGGCGAGCTGGCGGCGCAGGACCCGGGCTTTCTGATCCAGCACTTCGGCAAGGCCACAGGCGCCTGGATGCATGAGGCCGCCTGGGGCCGCGATGAGCGCCCGGTGGTGACTGAAAGCGAGCCGGTCTCCATCAGCCGCGAGACCACTTTTGAGCGCGACCTGCATGCGGTGCGCGACCGGGCCGAGCTTGGCGCCATCTTTACCCACCTGTGCGAAAAACTGGCCGACGACCTGCAGCGCAAAGGCTACGTGGCCAAAACGATTGGCATCAAGCTGCGGTATGACGATTTCAAAATTGCCACACGCGACCAGACGGTAGAGGCCTTCACCGCAGACGGACCCACCATCCGGAAAATCGCCGGCTTGTGCCTGAAGCGGGTACCGCTGCAAAAGCGGCTGCGGCTGCTGGGCGTGCGGGCGGCGACGCTGGCCAGGGCCGGTGAAGCCCCAGTTGATGAGTCAAAAAGGCCTCCAGCCCTTTCCCTGCCTGCGCAAGCAGCTACTGAATTTATAGCAACTGACCAGTTGTTTTAGCCGCAGCTGATCTGCCTGCGCCCGCAGGCTGGCAGCCGTCAGCCCCCTATTTGAGTGTGGCGAGCCAGGCAATCAGGTCGGCCCGCTCCTGCGCATCCTCCACCTGAAAGCCCATGCGCTGCCCCGCCACCAGGTCTTCCGGGTCCTGTAGCCACGCATTGAGGGTTTGCGGCGTCCAGCGCAGCCGGGACTGCGCCATCTCATCCGAATATTTGTAGCCCTTGAGGCTACCGACCCGGCGCCCCATCACACCGCGATGCGCCGGGCCGATCTTGTTGCTGTCCACCGCATGACAGGCGGTGCAGCGCGCCTGGTACAGCGACTGGCCCTTGAGCACATCCCCCGGCGGCGGGGTCTGCCAGTTACGCGGGCCGAGGTTGGCCTGTGCCAACAAAGGCCCCGCCAGAAGGCAGAAGGCCGCCGCGGCCAGCCTGCCTGGCCACGGGGAAGTTGGGGTGCGATCAACGTGCATGCAGTGATTTACGCAGCCCCGCCCGGGGCGGATTCAGTCCCGCGCCAAAACAGTGCAAAAAATAGTTGAATCCAGCTGCCTATCAGGGCCGTATCAGAGGGGCTACCTTTTCTTACATTATTTCGGCCGCGTGCCGCCACCCGGAGTCCAGACCATGAAATTTTCTCCTTCCCTGCTCGCTGCCAGCGCCACCCTGCTGTGTGCCGGCGCCAGTCTGTCCGCCCACGCCGAAACCGGCAAGCTGCTGCTCACCGGTGGTGTCAGCAGTATTGACGGCGCAGCGGGCGGCGGCCTGACCCCCTGGGCGGTGATTGGCAGCAACGCCACGGAGGGTGAAATCGGCGGTACCGCCTTTGTCACCACCGCCCGCACCAAAGACTACGGCCTGAATGTCGTCGGCGCCTCGGTCGGCATCAACGACCGTTATGAGTTGTCGGTGGCCCAGCAGGACTTCAAAACCGGCATCACGGGCCGAGGGCTGGGCCTGCCGGGCCTGCACCTGAAGCAGACGATTGTGGGCGCCAAGGTACGCGTCGCAGGCGACGCGGTGCTCGACGCCGACACCCTGATGCCGCAAGTGGCGGTGGGTGTGGAATACAAAACGCTGGGGTCAACCGGGCTGGACGGCACCTTGCGCACGCTGGGCGCCAAGCGTGAAGGTGTGGACCTGTATGTCAGCGCCACCAAGCTGTTTCTGGGCCAAAGCCTGCTGGTCAACGGGACCTTGCGCGCCACCAAGGCCAACCAGAACGGCCTGCTCGGCTACGGCGCCACCCTGGGCGGCGGCAGCAACAACAGCTACAGCCTGCAGCCGGAATTCTCGGTCGCCTACCTGATCAGCAAAAACGTCGCCGTAGGCGCCGAATACCGCTTCATGCGCAACAAGCTGGAGACCGCTGGCCGCGCCGCCGGTCTGGGCAATGGCCTGCGCTCGGAAGACTGGAAAGACATCTTTATTGCCTGGGCACCGAATAAAAACGTTTCGGTCACGCTGGCCTATGTGGATCTGGGCGTGATCGTGCCGGCCACCACGGCCAGCCGCAAGCAGACGGGTTATTACCTGTCGGCCCAGCTGGCCTTCTGACCGGAACTCCTCTTCAAATATTTAAAAAGGAACTGACATGAAAAAATCCCTGATATCCCTCATGATTGCAACGTCCGGCCTGCTGATGGCAGGTACCTCTTTTGCCCAGACTGCGCCGCAAAACGACCAGCTCTACAAGGCCTTTGGCGAAAAAGCCGGCCTGGTCACGCTGATGGACGACTTCATGGTCCGTCTGCTGGCCGACCCGCGCACCGGCCCGCACTTCAAGCCAGCCAACCAGGACCGCGTGAAAGAGCAGCTGGTGGACCAGTTGTGTTCGCTCTCCGGTGGTCCCTGCGTCTACAAGGGCGCCGACATGAAAAGCGCGCATGCCAACCTGGACATCAAGAAGTCGGACTTCAACGCGCTGGTCGAGGTCTTGCAGCAAAGCATGGACGCCAAGGGCATTCCCTTCCGCACCCAAAACCAGATGCTGGCCCTGCTGGCCCCCATGCACCGCGATACGATCACGGTACGCTGACCCAACCCTTTTTAACCGGTACGACCCCATGAACAAAACCCTGATCTCCCTGGCGCTTTGCGCCCTGTCCAGTTATGCAGCAGCTGGCAACCTGCAAGTGCTGGTGCTGGACAAGGAAGGCAAGCCGGTGGCTGATGCCGTGGTGGTGGTGGTGCCGGTGAACAAAGGCGCGCCCAAGGCAAGCCTGCCGATGCAGGTGACCATCAGCCAGGAAAAAATGCGCTTTGTTCCGGCGGTGAGTGTGGTGGGCGTGGGTGCCAAGGCTTCTTTTGTCAACAACGACCCCTGGGAGCACCATGTGCGGGCCTCGGCTGCTGGTATTGCGCAATTCAGCACCGCCACCAGTGGTGGCTTTGAGCTGCGCATTGACGGCAAGCCGGATGGCAAGCCGGGCAAGGCCGCTGACGCCGTGTTTGAAAAGGCCGGGGCCGTGCTGCTGGGTTGCCATATCCATGGCTCCATGCGTGGCCATGTCTATGTCAGCGACTCGCCCTGGACCCTGCTGACCGGAGCCGACGGCATCGCCAACCTGGAGCAGATTCCCGACGGGGCTGCCCAGATCAAGGTCTGGCATGCCGATCAGCTGATTGACATCAGCCCCGTACAGACCAACATCACCGCGGCACCGGGCAAAGCCAGCATGCAGTTAAGCGTGGTGCCGCGCCGGCGAAGGATCTAGTCACGTCAAGCCCGCCCCGACAGCGATTTGTCAGGGCGGCAGAAGTCCATATACTCGGGCCGCATGAAACCCGACTCTGCCCTGGACGCCCGCAGCCTGGAGACACTGATCGCCGCCGCCGCGCAGGGCGACCATGCCTGCTTTGCCGAAATCTACCAGCGCACCCACACGCATCTGTTTGGCGTTGCCGTTCGTATATTGGGGCAAGGACAGGCGGCCGAAGATGCGCTGCAAGAGGCTTATGTGAGTATCTGGAAAAGTGCCGGCAATTACCGCAGTGAGGTGGGCGGGCAAAACATTCAGGCGATGACCTGGCTGATTGCCATCGTTCGCAACAAGGCGCTGGACGGCTACCGCGCGCGCGCGCGGCGCAAGGAGAACGAGTTGCCTGAATCAGGCGACGTCGATGAAGATGAGGTGCAGGCCAGCGGCAACCCGGCGCCCAGCGCCATGCAGTTGCTGGAGCAGGCGAGCCAGGCCCTGCACATCGAGGGCTGCATGAACTCCCTCGATGGCAGTCATCGCCAAAGCCTGGCGCTGGCCTATTACCAGGGCTTGAGCCATACCGAAGTGGCCGCACAAATGGGCGCACCCCTCGGCTCTGTCAAAGCCTGGATACGTCGTGGGCTGGAAAAGCTCAAGGGCTGCCTGGCTGCGCAAGGGGTGGTGGCGTCATGAAATACACCCACCCCGCCCTGCTGGACCACCTCGCATCAACCCACGTGCTGGGTACCTTGACGGGCGGCGCACGGCGCCGTTTTGAGCGTTTGCAGCGCGACCGCTCGGATGTGCGTGCTTTGGTCACGCAATGGGAAGCCCGCCTGGGCCAGCTGACCGTGTCCGTGCCCGCGCAGCAGCCCTCAGCACAACTGTGGAAGTCCATTGCAGCCCGCACGCAGCCGGCGGCAAGCGTCGACTATGCCTCTGCACGCGGCTGGCTGGGCTGGCTCGAGCCGGCCGGATTCGGCTTTGGCGGCCTTGCCGCCGGCGTGATTGCCGCCAGCCTTGTATTTGTCACGGTACCGGGTATCTTTGTATCCAGCGACCAGATCGCCATGCGCAGCGGTGAAAAACTGCCGCAAAGTTATGTCGGCCTGCTGACCGATGCCCAGGGCAACGGCAAGCTGCTGGTCAGTTCATTGCGCCACGGCAAAACCATGACGGTCAAGGTCATAGGCCCTATCACGCCGCCCGCCAGCGGCAGACTGGTGTTGTGGGCGCTGCCCGCCAGCGGCCCGGCCTTTGTACTGGGGCCGGTGCCCGCCAGCGGTTCAGCTGTGTCCATGTTGCCCGACACCTCGGAGAAACTGCTGTCCAAGGTCGGCAAGCTGGTGGTCACGCTGGAGACTGATGCCAGCCCGGCAGCCCCGAGTGCCAACGTCGTGTTCAGCGGCAATTGCGCCAAATTGTGGTGAAGCGGCGCGGCAGGTCATCAATAAGCGAGTTCACTGCATCCGTTTCCCGATTTCGCTCGTTTGTCCTGGGTGCTGATCCACAGCGCATCCATCCCACAACATTCGAAAAGGAGTATTCCATGACCACCACCACCCTTCGCCGCTTCATCACCCTGCCCCTTCTGGGCCTGACCCTGGCTGGCGCTGCTCTGGCTGCCGACTTCCAGTCCACGCCGGTTGAAAACGCCCGCATGGACGACTTTGCCGCAGGAAAAAAAGCCATGGAAGCCAAAAAATGGGCCGAGGCAGTCAACAGTTTCAACAAGGTCGTCGCGCAAAACCCGAAAAATGCCGACGCCTGGAACTACCTCGGTTACTCCAGCCGCTGGCTTGGCAAATATGACGAGGCCTTTGCCGCCTACAACAAGGCGCTGACGCTGGACCCGAAACACCGGGGTGCGCTGGAATACTCGGGCATCGCCTATCTGAAAACCGGCCAGAAGGCCCAGGCCGAAGCCCAGCTCGCCAAGCTGCAGTCCATCTGCGCAAGCTGCGAGGAAACCACTGACCTGGCCAAGGCGTTGGCCGCAGCCAAATAAAGTTTGCGCGTGGGGCGCGCGGGCGTTGACAGACGCTTTCTCGAAACTTACATTGAAGTCTCTGCAGGAGGCTTCATGGCGCACCCCTTCACCCCCACGGCGAACCCGGCTCTCACACTGCCCAAGCTGAAACGCATCAGGCTATGGCATCTGGCGCACAAGGCCGAGCACCCGCTGGAATACGAACTCTGGGACTTCGTGATGATGGTATGGGTGATGGGCTGGGTGGGCTGGCTGCCGGCGTTTGTGCTGGAGCTGCCGCTGGCCTACCCGCTGTGCCTGCTGGGCATGGTCACGCCGCGGTTGTATGTACGTTGGCGAATCCGCGCCCATCTGCAGGGCCGTCTCAGGTGTGACTGGCTGGAACTGGCCCACTGACTTACATTGGCAGGCATGAACCCACTGACCTGCTTTTCCCTTTCCCTCACCGACCACATCGCGCACCTGGTGCTCAATCGCCCCGAGGCGATGAACACCATGCATCCGACCTTCTGGCGTGAGCTTGATGAGGTACTGACCCACATCCACAAGGCCGGGGATGCACGTGTGCTGGTGATCTCCAGCACCGGCAAACATTTCAGCGCTGGCATGGCGCTGGAAACCTTTGGCGGCGCCATCAGCATGGACGACCAGAGCCCCGAGGGCCGGGCCGCCATGTTTGATGTGCTCGGCGACATGCAGGCCACCTTCACCAAACTCGAGTCCTTGCGTATACCGGTGATTGCGGCGATTCAGGGCGGCTGCATTGGCGGCGCGGTCGACATGGTCACCGCCTGCTGCATCCGCTACGCCACGCAGGATGCCTTCTTCTGCATCCAGGAAATCAACATCGGCATGGTGGCCGATGTCGGCACCTTGCAGCGCCTGCCCAAGCTGGTGCCGCTGGCGGTGGTCAAGGAGCTGGCCTACACCGGGCGCCGGCTCGGCGCGGCCAAGGCGCTGGGCTACGGCCTGGTCAACGAGGTGTTTGATTCACCCGAAGCCATGCTGGCCGGTGCGCTGCAGTGCGCCAAAGAAATTGCCGGCAAGCCCCCTGTTGCCATCTGGGGCACCAAACAGGCGATCCACTACACCCGCGACCATTCGGTGGACGACGCGCTCAAACAAATGGGCTGGCTGCAAGGCGCGATCTGGAGCAACCAGCATGTGCGCGAAGCGGTGACGGCCATGAAGGAAAAGCGGGCGGGCGAGTTCAGCGCGCTGCCACCTCTCAACTATTTCAAGGAAATAGGGCTCTAGCCCTTTCTAGTACTGCGTAAGCAGCTATCTATTTGATAGCATATTCCAGCAAAACCTGTCAGCGCGGACTGACGCTGCGATAACAGACGCGCCGCCTACTGCCGCGCCGTCCGCACATTAGGCGGCAAGCCCTGCGGATAACTGGTTCGAAACGGGTTGATGTCCACGCCGCCGCGCCGGGTGTAACGCGCGTATACCGAGAGCTTGAGCGGCCGGCAGCGGGTCCAGATGTCCATGAAGATGCGCTCTACACACTGCTCATGGAACTCATTGTGGTTGCGAAAACTCACTATGTATTGCAGCAGGCCTTCCTGGTCAATCGGTGCGCCGGTGTAGCCGATCTGCACGCTGCCCCAGTCGGGTTGCCCGGTCACCAGGCAATTGCTTTTGAGCAGATTCGACACCAGGGTCTCGGTGACGGGTGGCTCTTCATGGTCGGCAAACAGCAGTTCGGGCGCAGGTGTGTAGTGCTGGCACTCGATATCGAGCCGGTCCAGGTTCAGGCCATCCAGCTCATGCACCGGCTCCTGGTCAAACAGCTCCGGCCCCAGTGTCTTGACACCCACGCCAGCGCCCACCACGGCGTTCAGGTCGGCACGAATACGCTCGCGCACTTCGCGGGCGTCCAGAAAACGCGTGTTGCTGAAGCTTCCCAGGTAAAGCTTGAAGGACTTGCTCTCGACGATGTTCGGCGACTCGCAGGGCACGGTGATGTGCGCCAGCGCCACCTGCGGTTTGCCGCGCTGGTTGAGCCAGCTCAACTCAAACACGGTCCACATGTCGGCGCCGAAAAAAGGCAGCTGCTCGCCCAGGCCCAGCTCGGCACGTTTGACTGCACGCGCTATCGGAAACAGCAGCGATGCATCGTATTGGTCGATGTAAGCCGAGGGTTTGCCAAGTTGTGACTGGTCAGGGGTATTCATGCTGCAGCCCTGTCTGTGTGCAGATGCGCAATCAGCGGTGCCAGCATGCGTTCCACCACGCCGGGGGGCAGGTCGTGGCCCATGCCTTCAATGCCGACCAGGCTGGCTCCGGGGATGCGCCGCGCCGTGTCTTCACCGCAGGCAAAAGGCACCAGCGGATCGGCCTTGCCGTGAATCACCAGCGTGGGCACACGCAGCCGCGCCAGCTCGGCGGCGCGGCGGCTGTCGGCGGCAACCGCGACCATCTGGCGAAGCACACCGGCGGGGTGGAAACTCCGCTTCACGCCCAGCGCAACCCGCTTGCGCAACTCGCCCTCGTCCACCGGAAAGCCGGGGCTGCCAATCGCCTTGAACAGCCGCACGTAATGGTTGATCACCGCGCCGGCATCGCTTCCGGCCGGCCGGCTCAGCAGCACACGCATGACACGCGGCTTGGCCTGCGGCAATCCGCGCGCGCCGCTGGAGCTCATGATGCTGGTCAGGCTCAATACCCGCGCCGGGGCTGCCAGCGCCACGCGCTGCGCAATCATTCCGCCCATGCTGACACCGACCACATGCGCCTTGTCCACCTGCAGCGCGTCCAGCACGGCCAGCGCATCGGCCGCCATGTCGTGCAGCGAATACGGTGCCTGGATGGTCAGGCCCAGCCTGTACTTGATGCTGGCCCACACGAGGTTGGGTTTTCCGAGATGGTCGAACTTTTGCGACAAACCAATGTCGCGATTGTCCAGCCGGATGACGCGGTAACCGGCGTCCACCAGCGCCTGCACCATGGCTGGCGGCCAGGCCACCAGCTGCATGCCCAGGCCCATGATCAGCAGCACCGCAGGCCCCGCTCCGCCGCTGTCTTCGATCTCAATATCAATACCGTTTGCGCTGATTTTCATAATGGTGATTATCTACACCCCTGTTGGGGTTGGGGTACACGGCCTCCTCCAAGGGGGTTCGTGGAACTGGCTTTGGCCTGTCCTGAGCCTGTCGAAGGGCCAGGCCGCAGGCGCCGTCCCCTGCAAAGGGAGAGGAGGCTACACAAAGTGAGCCTCCACAGGGGTGTTAAATAAACTGTCGTTCGCGCAGCCACTTGGTGGCCACCCATTTTTCCCCAGCCAACACAGGCGCACCGCCGTGCAGGCTCAGCGTCGATGCATCCGGACGGTCGTAGCTGAAAAACACCGCATGCCCGCGCTGCGGCAAGACCTCCAGCCCAAGCTCAGGAAAAACCGTCGCACCACCCTGCGCGGGTGCCTGCAGGTACATGACCAGCGTCGCCACCCGCTGGCCGCCGCGCTGCAAAATGGTCGGTGTGCCGGGCTCGGCCGGATCGAAGTAATCGTGGTGCGGTTTGTACTCGGCACCGGGCAGGTAACGCAGCACCTGAAGACCCTCGCCATTCTCTACCGGCCAGTTCAGCAGCCGCGCGATACGCGCCTCGATGCGCGCAACCAGTGCATTTTCGCCCCGGGTGAAAAACATGCCGCTGCTGGTGCGGTCGTGGCTGAGCACCTCACCGCCGGTTTTGACCGCCACCGTCAACGAGCGGGCCAGACTGGGCCGCGCCGCTTTGATCAGCGCGCTGCATTCTGCGTCGCTCAGCAGATTGCCCAGCACCGCCAGACGGGGCCTGCGCATCTGCAGCAGCACATCGACCTGCCGGTCGCCCGCATCCAGCTGCAAGGCGCCGTCCTGGTCCAGCCGGGGCAGCGCGCCACTGGCCGGTATTTGCAACGTGGTGGCAATCACGTCGCGAGCCACACCGGTCTGCCAGCCGGCTGTGCGCATGGCCTCGAGCATGGTTTGCACGGTGTGGCCCAGACTGGCTTGCGCGCGCAGCCATGCGCGCAATTGCGGCGTGACGTTTTGCGCAAGGGTGGGCAGGGCGCTCATGACTATTGGCTAGCGCTCAGTCGGCCAGCCTGCGCCGGAATACCAGCCGGTCCGGTGCCGACACTGCCGGCTCGAAGCGGTAACCCGCAGCGCCGAAGCCTTCGAGCTTTTTGACCGTGGCGACTTTCTTTTCAATCGCATAACGCGCCATCAGGCCGCGCGCGCGTTTGGCATTGAAGCTGATGATTTTGTACTTGCCGTTTTTCCAGTCTTCAAAAACGCAGCTGACCACCCGGGCTTTCAAAGCCTGCAGATCGACGGCCTTGAAATATTCCTCACTGGCCAGATTCACGATGACGGGCGAGGTGTCGGCAGCCGCGCGTTCATTGAGGTAGTCGGCAATCTGCGCGCCCCAGAACGCATACAGGTTGCTGCCCTTGGCGGTGGGCAGCCGGGTGCCCATCTCCAGCCGGTAGGGCTGCATCAGGTCCAGCGGACGCAGCACACCGTAAAGGCCGCTGAGGATGCAGACATGGCTCTGTGCCCAGTCGACTTCTTTGCTGGTGAGGCTTTTGGCATCCAGGCCGTCGTACACGTCGCCATTGAAGGCGAGCAGTGCCTGTTTGGCATTTTGTTCGGTGAAGGTCGGCGACCATGCCTGGTAACGCCCGACATTGAGTCCGGCCAGGGCATCTGACAGCGACATCAGCTCGCTGACCTGCGCCGGAGTTTTTTCGCGCAGCACTTTGATCAGTTGCCGGGACTGGCGCGTGAAAAGCGGTTGGGTGTGGGCCTGAACATGGGGCGGCGTCTCGAAATCCAGCGATTTCGCGGGCGACAGTAAAAACAGCATGGTGGCGGGCAATCCGTGAAGGCAATCCCCGACTTTACGACACCCCGGTGCCAGCCCGGGCAGCTGTCAGCGCAGGTCGCTTGCCAGAGAGGCCAGCGATTCCGCCGGAATGTTCAGGTGCGCCGGGTAATTGGTGTGGTCGCAGCCCAGCTTGACGCTGGCGCCAGCCTTGACCGCCGCACACATGGACGAGTTGAGTTCAAACCGCACAAAGTGCACAGCAGAGGTTTTTTCGTCGTTCTCACGGTCCATGTCCTCGTCGGCAATCGCGTACACGCGGGCATGGCCTTCGACCTCGACAAACAGATGGTCTTCCACACCGATCAGACGCGCGAGCTCGCGCTTGCGCTCGTTGACATCGGGGTACTCGATCATCATGGTGGCTTTCCAGTTGCTGCCGTCGGGCATCAAGGGGGCATAGGCCTCGATTTCCTGGAGGATGCCGTCTTCCTCAAATATCTTTTCAATACGCAGCATTTCCTGGATCTGGTAGCGGATGCTGGTTTCGCTTTCAAACTGAACATTGACGTGTTCGCCCAGCCGCACGCTGCGCAGCTGGCGATGCGCCATGATGGCGCCCTTGTTTTCCTTGCGGTATTTGCTGTAGGCCTCCAGCGTCATGAGGCTGTCGGCGGTGATGGTTCCGGTGGTTTGCATGGCGAGTATCCAGGTAGGTCTATTTGATACCGTAGGCTGTACGTATCAGGGTCAAGGGGTGTTTTTGCGGCGGCGCGCCCAACTGGTTGACTTCAAAGCCCTGGGCAATGTGGTGGCCGCCCAGCGGACAGTCGCTGCTGATGACATCGGGCAGGCCACCGTCTTTGTGGTTGGCCATGGCCTTGAACAGCGGTTTGCCGATTTTCATGGCCTGCTGGTGGTAAGGCACTTTCACGCCGAAGGTGCCAGCGTGACCCGAGCAACGCTCGTGTGTGTGGACGCTGGTGCCCGGCACCATCTTGAGCATTTCCTCGGTCTTCTTGCCAATGTTCTGCACGCGGCCATGGCAGGGGATCTGGTAGCTGATCTTGCCCAGCGGGACAGGAAACTCCGTCTTGATCAGGCCGTCGCGTTTGCGCGCCATCAGGTACTCAAACGGGTCCCACATGTGCTCCTTGACAAGTTGCACGTCGGCGTCGTCCGGATACATCAGCGGGATTTCCTGCTTGAACATCAGGGTGCAGCTGGGCACCGCACTCAGGATGGCAAAGCCGTCTTTGGCGTACCGGGCCAGTACCGGTATGTTGGCCTCTTTGCTGGTATTAACCGATTCGAGGTCGCCAAGCTCCAGCTTGGGCATGCCACAGCATTTTTCTTTCTCGACCAGCACGTAGGGCACTTCGTTGTGGTCCAGCACCTTGAGCAGATCGTGGCCGATGCCGGGCTCGTTGTAGTTGATGTAGCAGGTGGAATAAATAACGACCTTGCCGGGGGTCTTTACACCATCCCTGACAGGGTGCGGCGGCGACTCGGGCGCGCTGCTGCGAAACTTCTTCGTGGCCAGCTCCGGCAACCAGGCGTCCTTGTCAACGCCCAGCACCTTTTCCATCACGGCACGCGCCGGCTTGGTTTTGTTCACCGCATTGGCCACCTGGACCACGATGGGAATACCGGCAAACTGGCCATGCACATCGGTGGACGCAAGAAACTTCTCGCCCATGCCCACGTCGCCCTTCTTGAACTTGATCGCCTTGGCGCGCAGCATGGTGTGCGGGAAGTCGAGGTTGAACTCGTGCGGCGGCACATAGGGGCACTTGGTCAGGTAACACAGGTCGCACAGGTAACACTGGTCCACCACGCTCCAGTAGTCCTTCTTGTCGACGCCATCAACTTCCATCGTTTTGCTGTTGTCCACCAGGTCAAACAGGGTGGGGAAAGACCCGCACAGGCTCACACAGCGGCGGCAGCCATGGCAGATGTCGAAGATGCGCTCCATCTCATGGAAAGTCGCTTCTTCGTTGTAGTAGTCCGGGTTTTTCCAGTCAATCGCGTGGCGCGTGGGCGCCGAGAGGTTGCCTTCTGTGGCCATGGTCGGTCTCTTGTTGTCGTGGGGTTTGAGAAAGGGCTGATACCAACCCTTTCCGAAACCGCTACACCACCGCAGAAGTGGCGTAGCGAGCGGCTGTCAACCTAGGCGCGGGTGGCTGGAAACCGGAGCGACCTTGAGGGTCGTGAGGATTTCCAGACAGGCCCCGCAACGACGGATCACAGCCGCGCAGTAGCCACCAATTAATCCACCAGTTCGGTCAGGGCCTTGGCATACCGGTTTGCGTGTGAACGCTCAGCCTTGGCCAGGGTTTCAAACCAGTCGGCGACTTCGTCATGACCTTCGTCACGCGCAGTTTTGGCCATGCCGGGGTACATGTCGGTGTACTCGTGGGTCTCGCCTGCCACGGCAGAAGCGAGGTTGTCACGCGTGGCACCAAATGGCATGCCGGTGGCTGGGTCACCGCACTGCTCAAGCCACTCGAGGTGACCGTGCGCATGACCGGTTTCGCCTTCTGCGGTGGAGCGGAACAGCGCTGCAACGTCAGGCTGGCCTTCCACGTCAGCCTTGTTCGCGAAATACAGATAACGGCGGTTGGCCTGTGATTCACCGGCAAATGCGGCTTTCAGGTTTTCTTCCGTTTTGGAGCCTTTGAGAGCAGCCATGGAAATCTCCTTGGGGTTGATAAAAATCGTGATTCGCCCTGACGTGATGGTCAGAGACGGAGTAACCATAGCCTGATTAAGGGGCTGCGTCTAATTGCTTGGTTCAATAGAAAAAATTGGCAAAGGCTATGGGCTTGCGTCAATTGATAACCATTCTCAATACCTCAATTACAAACCAACTTTGCCGCCCTTGGCAGCGCTCTGGAGTTACGTTATAGTAAATGCGTTATGAATAGGTGAATCGTGAAAGGCGCACATCACAGTGCTTCACTCACCCTTCCACTCAATCTGGAACCTGAATCTGGAGATTGCCATGGCCGCCCTGATGACTCCCCCAAGCCTGCGCCCCGCTGCATCCACCCTGCCGCCACCGGCGCCGGTACAGCAGCTGCACCACTACGCCTATCGGGCCAAAGATGCGGAGGAAACCCGGCACTTCTATGAAGACATCCTGGGACTGCCGCTGTACCACATCATCCAGAGCGATTACGTGCCCAGCACCGGCGAATACTGCCCTTACACCCACTTTTTCTTCCGGCTGCAGGACGGCTCTTTCATCGCGTTTTTCGACCTCGGCAACGACGAGGCCGCCCTGCCCTCACCCAACACGCCGCTGTGGGTCAACCACATCTCGTTTCGCGTCAATACGGTGGCTGAACTGGAGGCCATGAAAGCGCGGCTGCAAGCCGATGGGGTCGAAGTACTGGGCGTGACGGACCACCACATATTCAAGAGCATCTACTTCTTTGACCCCAATGGTGTACGGCTGGAGTTGACGGCGCAGCTGGCTGACGAGTTCGAGATGCTGAAGGAGAGCAGAACCGCCCACGCGCGTCTGGCCGAATGGACAGCGCGCAAGCAGCAGTGGCGCAAGGAAAAAGCGGCGGGCAAAACCAGCGAAGCGCTCAAACCACAGCAAAACGACAGGCCGGAGGTGGGCGCAAAGCCCGCAGCCTGAGACCGGCTACGCTATTTATTTGATAGCTGGTTGCGCCCGTGCACAAAGGGAAAAACCGTAAATCATTCATGAAGATCAACGCAAAGGGCGAAAAAGCCATGCTGGAAACACAACCCGCCTACGCGCAACCGGCGTTCACCAACGGCTACGAGTTCACTAAAGGGAAGGGCTATGTCCTGCCTGAATACCCGTTTGTCGCGCCCCCCGAGCTCCAATCGAAAGAAATCACACGCCACCCGGTCGTCATCGTCGGCGGCGGCATCACCGGCCTCAGTCTGGCCTGTGCGCTGGCACGTTATGGGGTAAAGGCGGTGCTGCTGGATGAAGACAACACAGTAGGCGTGAAGGGCGCCTCTTCGCGCGGCATCTGCTACACGCAGAAGTCACTGGAGATCTTTCACCGGCTCGGCATTTATGAGCGGATTGCCGCCAAGGGTGTGCAGTGGAGCGTGGGCCGCACCTTTGCCGGTGACGACGAGGTGTACAGCTTTGACCTGCGCCAGCAAGGCAACTTCAACCTCTCGACCCAGCCACCTTTCATCAATATCCAGCAGTTCTACATTGAGGGCTACCTGGTCGAGCGTATCTACGAGCTGGGCCATGTGGACATGCGCTGGAAGTCGCGCGTCACTTCTTTCACGCAGAATGCCGATGTTGCCACGCTGACGGTAGAAACGCCTGCGGGCAGGTACCAAGTCGAAGCCGAACACGTCATTGACGCGTCCGGCTCGCACACGCCTTTTCACGACTGGGTGGGCGCCACCATGCAGAACAAACGCGGCGACGATCGCTGGTGTATCGCCGACGTGCGCTTTTCCACGCGCCCGCCGGTTGAACGCCACACCTGGATTGAAGCGCCCTTCAATGAAAACCGCGCCGTCTGGCAGCATCTGATGGCCGATGACGTCTGGCGCATTGACTACCAGATGGCCCCGAACGCCAACCCCGACGAGGTCAGCCGGGAAGACGTGGTGCGCGAGCGCCTGCAGCGGCAGTTTGGCCCGGATGTCGAGGTCGAGATTGTCTGGGTGGGCCCCTATGCCTACCGCAGCCGTTGTCTGGACAAGTTGCGTCTGGGCCGGGTTTTCTTCATGGGAGATACCGCGAAAATTGTCAGCCCCTTCGGCGCACGCGGTGGCAACACCGGTGTGGCCGATGCCGATAACCTGGCCTGGAAACTGGCAGCCGTGTCGCGCGGCCGCGCGAGCGCGGCACTGCTGGAAAGCTACAACGACGAGCGCCTGGAAGCGGCCCGACAAAACGTGCAGGTGACCAATCGCACTGCGCGTTTTTTGCGGCCGGCAGACGGCATGGAGCGCTGCTTTCGCACGGCCGCCATCGGACTGGCAAAACAGTACCCGTTTGCACGCGCGCTGGTCAACACAGGTCGTATGGCGGTGGCCAACAACTACACACAATCAGCCATCTGCGAAAGCACGGGTGGGCAATCGGTGCAGAACGTGGCCTTCCGATGGGCCAACGGAACCGAAGGCACGGTGAACGACCTGCTGCAATGGGCAGATGGCGATTTGCTGGTGCTGGTGTTTGGTGAACTTACAAGCACCGGCCTGGAACGCTTGCGCCAACTGGCCCGGCATGCGCCTGTGCGCAGCGTGCAGGTGCTGGGCCAGGACGAGCGGGCGGCGGCGGTGGAACACCTGCGCGACGTCAATACACGCGGCAACGCCCACCTGCAGGGCGCCTGCCATGTTTTTGGCCACGCCTGGGCATTGCTGCGTCCGGACGGCTATCTGGCCGCCACGGGCGAGGCGGTGGACGGCCAGCTGGTCACCGCTGTCGAAAAAACCCTGGGCCTGCGTTAAGACTTCCGAAGTCAGGACGAACACATGAAAACCAAAGCCAATTTCCAGGACGCGGATGCGTTTTACGAGTGCCTGCTTGACGCGCATCAGGGGCTGAGCCGCGACGAGTCTGAGCTGCTCAACGCCAGGCTGATCCTGATCCTGGCCAACCAGCTGGGCGATGCGTCACTGCTGCAAGCCTGCATTGCAGCGGCCAAACCGGCTGAGTCAAACTGAAGCAGGCGCCAGTCGAATAAAATCGGGGCAATTCCTCCAACCCAAGGCGGCATCCAGGTGATGCCGTTTTTCATTGCCCCATGACCGATTCTGCCAAGCCCACGCCCGCGCTCCCCGCCACTGATGCCATCACGGCGCGGGTGACCGTCCCCACACCGGGGCTGGACAGCCTGGCCAAATCGTTTGAACCCGCCGCAATAGAGCGTCAATGGGCTCCGCTCTGGGAAACCAGCGGCATGTACGAACCGACGCTGGACGCGGCCCTTCCCTCGTTTGCTATCCAGCTGCCGCCGCCCAATGTGACCGGCACGCTGCACATGGGCCATGCTTTCAACCAGACCATCATGGACTCGCTGACGCGTTACCACCGCATGCGCGGCCACAACACCTTGTGGGTGCCGGGTACCGACCACGCCGGCATCGCGACGCAAATCGTTGTCGAGCGCAAGCTGCAGGGCGAAGGCAAAAGCCGGCACGACCTGGGCCGCGAAAAATTCGCCGAAAAAGTGTGGGAGTGGAAGGAAGAATCGGGAACCACCATCACGCGCCAGATGCGCCGCATGGGCGACTCGGTGGCCTGGAAACACGAGTACTTCACGATGGACCCGAAGATGTCCAAAGTGGTCACCTCGACCTTCGTGCAGCTTTACGAGCAGGGCCTGATCTACCGCGGCAAGCGTCTGGTCAACTGGGACCCCATCCTCAAATCCGCGGTGTCAGACCTGGAAGTTGAAAGCGAAGAGGAAGACGGCTTTCTCTGGCATATCTCTTATCCGCTGACCGATGGAAGCGGCTCGCTGACAGTGGCCACCACCCGCCCCGAAACCATGCTCGGCGACGTGGCCGTGATGGTTCACCCCGAGGACGAGCGCTACAAGCACCTCATTGGCAAACTCGTCAAGCTGCCGCTGTGCGACCGCGACATCCCGGTCATCGCCGACGACTATGTGGACAAGGCCTTCGGTACCGGCGTGGTGAAAGTCACGCCCGCACACGACAGCAACGACTATGCGGTGGGCCAACGTCATCAACTGCCCATGATTGGTGTACTGACACTCGATGCAGCCATCAATGACAACGCGCCCGGGAAATACCGCGGCATGGACCGCTTCGTGGCGCGAAAGGCCGTGGTGGCCGACCTCGAAGCCCTGGGCTTTCTGGTTGAGGTCAAGAAGCACAAACTGATGGTGCCGCGCTGCGCCCGCACCGGCGCCGTCATCGAACCGATGCTGACCGATCAGTGGTTCGTCGCCATGAGCAAAGTCAGCGACCAGGACCCGACCGGCAAATCGATTGCCCAGAAGGCGCGCGATGCGGTCGACAGCGGCGCGGTCAAGTTTGTACCCGAGCAATGGGTCAACACCTACAACCAGTGGATGGGCAACATCCAGGACTGGTGCATCTCGCGCCAGCTCTGGTGGGGCCACCAGATCCCGGCCTGGTACGACGAAGACGGCAAGGTCTATGTCGCAGAAAGCGATGCCGCGGCCCAGGCCCAGGCGCCGGGCAAGACGCTGACGCGCGACCCCGATGTGCTGGACACCTGGTACTCCTCGGCGCTGGTGCCCTTCTCGTCCCTCGGCTGGCCCGAAAAAACCAAAGAACTCGATCTCTTTTTGCCGTCCAGCGTGCTCGTCACCGGCTACGACATCATCTTCTTCTGGGTGGCACGGATGATCATGATGACCACGCATTTCACCGGCCAGGTGCCTTTCCACCACGTGTATATCCACGGCCTGGTGAAAGACGCGCAGGGCAAGAAGATGAGCAAGTCAGAGGGCAATGTGCTGGACCCGGTCGATCTGATCGACGGCATCGAGCTGGCCCCACTGCTGGACAAACGCTCGCAAGGCCTGCGCAAGCCGGAGACCGCACCGACCGTGCGTAAAAACACCGAGAAGGAATTTCCGGCGGGCATCCCCGCCTATGGCGCGGACGCCCTGCGTTTTACCTTCGCCTCGCTGGCCAGCCTGGGCCGCAGCATCAACTTTGACAGCAAGCGCTGCGAGGGTTACCGCAACTTCTGCAACAAGCTCTGGAACGCCACACGTTTCACGCTGATGAACTGCGAAGGGCAGGATTGCGGCCTGGCAGAACACAGCAAAGAGCAGTGCGCACCGGGCGCTGAATTTCACAACTACCTGACGTTCTCGCAGGCCGACCGCTGGATTTCATCAACCATGCAACGTGTCGAAGCGGACGTTGCCAAGGGTTTCGCGGACTACCGTCTGGACAATGTGGCCACCCGCATTTACCAGTTCGTCTGGGACGAGTTTTGCGACTGGTACCTGGAAATTGCCAAGGTACAGATCCAGCACGGCAGCCCCGCAGAACAACGCGCGACACGCCGTACGCTGATCCGCACACTCGAAGCCATCCTGCGACTGGCGCACCCCGTGATCCCCTTCATCACCGAAGAGCTGTGGCAAAAAGTCGCTCCCGTAGCGGGGCTGAAAAAAGGCTTGTACATCGGCCAGGCCGCCTACCCGCAAAGCCAGCCCGCGAAGATTGATCCGCTGGCTGAGGCTCATGTTGCCAAACTCAAAACCCTGGTGGATGCCTCCAGAGTCCTGCGCGGCGAGATGAAGGTGTCACCTGCCACGCGCCTGCCCCTGTTCGTGCTGGGTGACAGCGCCTTCATGAGCCAGTCCGGGCCCGTGATCAAGGCGCTCGCCAAGCTCAGCGAAGTCAGGGTGTTTGAAAGCGCTACCGAATGGGCGGCAGCGGCCCAGGCGGCACCGGTGGTGGTGGTGGGCGAGGCCCGTATTTGCCTGCACATGGAAATTGACGTGGCCGCCGAAAAAACCCGCCTCGGCAAGGAAGCGACGCGACTGGAAGGCGAGCTGGTCAAGGTTCAGGCCAAGCTGGCCAACGAAGCCTTTGTCGCCAAGGTGCCGCCAGCCGTGCTGGAGCAGGAGCGCAAACGCCTGACCGATTTCACGGCCACGCTTGAAAAAATCCGCGAGCAACTCGCGAGACTCAACTAACACACCTGCCGAACGCCCCGGGGATCCATTCAAGCTGCGGCTGCGAACCTGCTTGAGCAGGTTTGGACAGGCGCCAGAAGCGAAGCCTCTGGCGAGCGGCGGCCTGCAAGGTGCAGGGAGCTTGCGCGTTGTGAGCAAGCGTGGGGGCTATACCGCTATCGGATCATCAAGTCATGGTCGCCCCATTGTGAGGGCGATATCGCGCCGGGCAGTTCCATATCCATGGGCGCGCTGGGCACATATTCGACGCCGCGCTGCTCGGCGCTGATGGCTTCATGCATGCGATGCGCCACATACCAGCTTGAGCGCAGCCGCGCCTCGCGCGTGTGCGAGCCGAGCCTTGGTGTGATGAACAGGTTTTTCAGCCCGTTCAGGGGTGAGCTTTGACCCGTGAAATTGTCTTCGGCGCCGTCCAGAATGCAGGCCTCGATACGACCATCAGACAAGGCAGCGGCCAGCGCCACTTCGTCGAACAGGGCGCTTCGACTGATGCCTACCCAGACTTGCCCGCGCTTGCAGGCCGCCAGCAATTTTTCGTTCACGAAACCCCTGAACCGCGCCGCATACAACATCTGCACCGACACGGCATCAGACTGGCTGACCAGTTCGGTCAAAGTCACGGGCTGGATACGCAGGCGCTCCCAGATGGGTGCCGTGTGGTGGACGGCAGGGTCATAACCAATCAAGCGCACGCCCAGACCGGTCAACATGCCGGCCAGTGTGTGTGCCGTGGGGGCCAGGCCCAGGATGCCTATGGTGCTGCCATGCAGTTCACGCCCCATCTGGCCCGAGGGATGGCGCCGGCCCATCAGTGCCGACACCACACCGCGCCGGTACAGCAGCAACAGGCTGCTGAGCAGGTATTCGGCGTTGGAGCGTACATTGGCGCTGCTGGCATGGATGACCTTGATGCCACGCTCTTTGCAGGCTTCCAGGTCGGTGTTGTCGGTGCCCACATGCAGCCGGCCCACTGCCTTGAGCTTGGGCAGGAAATCCAGAAAATCGCGGGTCACCACGGTCTGCCGGGGGAAAACGATGCCCCGGGTTTTATAGGCGGCCTTGCGCAGCACAGTGAGGTCATCGGCCAACTCGGGCCGGTATTCCACGCTGTGTCGGGTTTCCAGCCAGGCCATGGCCTCTGGAACCAATGCATCAAGAAGTAAGATGTCCAAAAACTGCCCCTTGTTACTGTTATTCTTTTTCCGCTATCTCGCGGCCAGTCTTGTCGCCAATGTAGCGATCACGCAACACTCTAGTCCCTTTAACCACCCTAGTAAATGAATAAAGTCACAACTTTGAAGAAGGCCGTTTTTCCTGTCGCCGGCTTGGGTACCCGTTTTTTACCCGCCACCAAGGCCCAGCCGAAGGAAATGTTGCCGGTGGTGGACAAACCCCTGATTCAGTACGCCGTTGAAGAAGCTTACGCAGCGGGCATACGTCACATGATTTTTGTCACCGGACGCAATAAGCGGGCCATCGAAGATCACTTTGACACCGCCTATGAGCTCGAAACCGAGCTGGAGGCTTCCCAAAAGCTCGACCTGCTGGCTCTGGTGCGCTCGATGAACCCCAGTGATATGGACTTTTCCTACGTGCGCCAGCCCCGCTCGCTGGGTCTGGGGCACGCCGTTTTATGCGCCGAACACCTGGTTGGCAACGAACCCTTTGCGGTGCTGCTGGCCGACGACCTGATGGTAGGCACGCCACCCGTGCTGGCGCAAATGGCGGCCCGGTTTGCCGAATTGCAGCAGTCGGTGCTGGCCGTTCAGGAGGTGCCCCTGGCGCACACGAAACGCTACGGCATGGTGGCCGGTGAGACGATTGGCGACAGGCTCATGAAGGTCAGCAAGATGGTGGAAAAACCGGCGCCAGAGGTCGCTCCTTCGCGCATGGCGGTGGCTGGTCGCTACATTTTGACGCCAGCGGTGTTCCAGCACATTCGCAGCCAGCCTACCGGCGTGGGCGGTGAGATTCAGCTGACCGATGGCATTGCCGGGCTGATGACGCAAGAGGCGGTTTATGCCTTCCAGTACAGCGGCAAACGTTATGACTGTGGCAGCAAGGAAGGTTTTCTGGAGGCCACTGTTGAGCTGGCACTGGCCCATCCGGAAGTTGGCGAGCACTTCCGCAACTACCTGAAAAACCTGCAGATTCCCTGAGTCGGCCCCGTGTAGCGCACGCCACCCCAAGCGAACACCCGCGCAGGAGCGCAAGGACCAATACCATTCCAGTAGGGGCCGCGGAACCGGCTTCGCCGGGCCGCAGGCGCAGCGGCCCCCCCCTGGGGGGCAGTGAGCTACACGAAGTGAGCGAACGTGGGGGCGATTCAGCGTCGCTTGAGCACGTGAATGAAGTCGCCGCCTTCAGTCTGCTGCTCTACCAGCTCATTGCCAGTCTGCTTGGCAAATGCCATGAAGTCGCGCGTGGAACCAGCGTCAGTGGAGACCACCCGCAGCAACTGACCACTGCTCATCTCGGCCAGGGCTTTTTTTGCCTTGAGAATGGGCAATGGGCAGTTCAGGCCTCGGGTATCAAGCTCTTTATCAATTTGCATGCGTGTGTCCTTGGGATGGGCCGATTTTAAGCAAATACGCCGATTGGCAGGCCCCTGCGGTCATGCCCGTCGTCGAAAAAGCTGATCAACCCAAATAACCGCTACAAAATAGATAGCGGCTCATGTATACCCCGAAAGGGCCACAACCTGTTTTCATGCCGAACAGAAAAATTCCAGGTCCTGCAAGTCAGGCCGGGAATCGCTGAGTACAACAGTTGTGCGGCCCCTGCGCGGCATTACTTCATGCCAAATTTTGCCTTCGCATCTGCCTGGCAGGCATCTTTGGCATTGCCGGACATGGCATCGCAACGCTCCTTGGCAGCCTTGTACATTACGTCATTTTTGTCACTGGAGGCGTCTTTTTTGGCATCCACCACAGCAGTAGCCTTGTCATTGTTCGGCTCTGCCCGGGCCTTGCTGACCTTGGCGTCTGCCTTGGCCGAGACGCGGGCAGCCTTGGCGTCCTTCACGCACACGTCCTTGGGATTGCCATCCAGGTCGTCGCACTTTTCCCTGGCAACGTCATAAGCTGCATCGGCCTTGGCATCGCGCACCTTTTTGTCTCGGCCGGGACTGGGTTTGTATTGGGCCGCCAGCTCGGCTTTGGCCACTTTTTCTGCACCTTTGGCTTCAGCTCGGCAGATGTCTTTGGCGTTGGCATTCAGGGCGGCGCACTTTTCCTTGGCGGATTTGTAGGCGGCCTCAACACTTTCTTTTTGCGTCTTGTATTGCGCTTTGGTGAGCGCCATCGCATGGCCTGCAAAAGCGCACGATACGGCCAGGGTCAACATGGATAGTTTGGTTTTCATGGTGCATTTCCTTGAGGATGATTTTCGGAAAGTGAATGTTTTTCTGCCCTTCGACGGGAGAAAATCACTTTAGGAAAAAGTCAGCGCCGGCTTGATAGGCAAAAAGAATAAGCACCCGTAGGCAGGCACCTACAGGGATTCCGGCGGCACAACACACCCCAGTAGCAGAGCTAGCGGCCTTTGAGCGTCCGGCCAAGCAGCAGCACAGGCAGCAGCCCCACAAGTACCAGCGCCAGGGCAGGAAGGGCCGCCTCTCCAAGCCGCTCGTCACGCGCCAGCTGATACGTCACCACAGCCAGCGTGTCGCTGTTGAAAGGTCGCAGCACCAGGGTGGCGGGCAGCTCTTTCATCACGTCCACAAACACCAGCAAGGCGGCGGCGCCTATCGAGCGATTGAGCAGGGGCCAGTGCACCCGGCCCAGCAGGGCCGGGCCTGTGGTGCCCAGCATGCGCGCGCTGTCGTCAAAGCTGGCAGGAATACGGGAGTAGCCGCTTTGTACAGACTGAAGCGCCACAGCAGTAAAACGTACCAGATAGGCCCACACCACTCCCAGCACAGTGCCTGTGATCCAGTAGCCAGCCGTGCTGCTGGGGGCAACAGCCTGCAGCCAACCCAAAGGCAGCAACAGACCCACCACAATCACCGCGCCTGGGACTGCATAACCCAGGCTCGCCAGCTGCGCAGCGAACCGGGTCAGGAAATGGGGCCGACCGCGCAGCGAAAAAGCCAGCCCCAACGCAATGCCGGTGGCCAGCAAGGCACTCAAGCTGGCCAGGCCTACGCTGTTCATGGCCCAGCCCGCAAACTGGCTCCAGGGCAACTCACCCCACGCGGCAGTCAGGGGACGCAGCATAAACAGCACGGGCAACCCAAAACCCAGTGCAATCGGCAAGGCACACAACACCCAGGCCAGCACCGCCCGCAAGCCACTCAGGACAATCGGGGCTGCATCTGCCGCACCTGCACGGCCGCCCCGGCTGCCCGCAAAACGCATGCGGTTTTGCGCGTGCCGCTCGATCTTCAGCAGAACCGCTACCACCAGCAGCAAGGCGGTAGCCAATTGCGCAGCCGCAAGGCGGTTGTCCATGGCCAGCCAGGCCTTGTAAATGCCGGCAGTGAAGGTCTGGATTCCGAAGTAGCTGGACACGCCAAAGTCGGCCAGCGTTTCCATCAACGCCAATGCCACACCAGCCGCCACGGCTGGTCGCGCCAGCGGCAGCGCGACTTCACGGATGCGGCGGCCCAGCGGCGCGCCCAGCAGACGGGCCGCTTCCATCAAGTACACAGCGCGCTCGGACATCGCGGTACGCGCCAGCAGATAGACATAGGGGTAAAGGGTCACGGTAAAGACCAGCATGGCCCCACCCAGACTGCGTATCTCAGGCAGCAATCGGCCCTGCAGACCGAAACTTGAGCGCAGCCAGCTTTGCAGCGGCCCCGCGTATTGCAGAAAATCGGTGTAGGCATAAGCCACCACATAAGCCGGCATGGCCAGCGGCAGCAGCAGCGCCCAGGCAAAAAAACGGCGCCCGGGAAACTCGAACAAACTCACCGCACAGGCCGTCGTGACTCCCAACAACCCAACCCCCGTAGCCACCGCCAGGCACAGCAACAGCGATGTCAGCACATACTCGGGCAGCACGGTCTGCCACATTTCCTGCAGGATGGGCAAAGACTGGCCGCCCAGCTCCAGCCACGACAGCATCACCGCCAGCACCGGCAAGGTGAGCGCCGCCATCAGCAGAAACCACAGCGCGGGCGACACAAAACGACGAAACATGAAGTCCCAGAAAAGGTAGTTGGCGGTTCGGCGCGCGGCCTGGCGTCCCGCGCCGGGCGGGGCCAAACCGGGTCAAACCCCCGGTCATTGCAAATGAGAATTGTAAGCATCTACAATTACCAGCATGTTTCTGGACATTTCGCATCTGGTGGTGCACTACGCAGGTCGCTCGCGTCCCGCCGTCAATGGGGTCTCGCTGGGTCTGGTGGCGGGCGAAATAGGGGTGTTGATCGGGCCGTCAGGCTGTGGAAAAACCACGCTGCTGCGTGCCGTGGCGGGCCTGGAACGGGTACAGGGCGGCAGCATTCTGCTGGCCCGCGAAACCGTGAGCAGTGACACCGTGCACATCCCCGCCGAGCAGCGCCGCATTGGCATGGTGTTTCAGGACTATGCACTTTTTCCGCATCTTGATGTGGCACACAACGTGGCTTTTGGCCTGGCGCACTTGAAGCATCCCGAGCGCAGACAACGGGTGGAAGAAGTCCTGGATCTGGTGGGCCTGGGCAGCGTGTACAAGCGTTATCCGCATGAGCTGTCCGGTGGCCAGCAGCAGCGCGTGGCGCTGGCCCGCGCGCTGGCCCCCCGGCCACGCCTGCTATTGCTGGACGAGCCTTTTTCCAACCTGGATGTGGATTTGCGTGAACGCCTGGCCCATGAGGTGCGCGGCATCCTGAAGCAGGCCGGCGCCACCGCGCTGTTTGTCACGCACGACCAGCTCGAAGCCTTTGCCATCGGTGACCGCATTGGTGTCATGCATGAAGGCCAGCTGCACCAGTGGGCCGATGCCTACGAGCTGTACCACCGGCCGGCCACACGTTTTGTGGCCGACTTCATCGGTCATGGGGTGTTTACCCGGGCGCAGATCTCGCAACAGGGAGACGACGTGGTGGTGCACACCGCGTTGGGCAACCTCAGCGACATGCTGGAGTGCCCCCTGCCCGGCGCTTACCCTGACGGTATGTGTGATGTCCTGCTGCGCGCTGACGACATCGTGCATGACGACGCGGCACCGGTGAAAGCGCAGATCCTGCGCAAGTCATTCCGGGGCTCTGAATTTTTATACACGCTTCAGCTCAAAACCGGGGAAACGGTGATGGCCCATGTGCCTTCGCACCACGACCATGCGTTAGGCGAATGGATAGGCATCCGGGCCGAGGTCGATCACGTCGTGACCTTTCAGCGCGAGTAGGCTGCGCCCAGCAAACTTTCGACTTCCCTTTGCAGATCGGCGGCCCAGCTGCGCCGGTCTCTGCCCTCACATTGCTGGGCCTCCCCGAAAATCACCTCGGCCCGCAGGTGCGGCACACAAAGCGTTTCCCAGATCGAGACAAAAATGGAATCGTCGTCGATGTAACGCGGCGCAAAACTGGTTTGCCCGGTGTCTGCATCGACAAACCGCAAGGCCACCGGTTGCACACAAGTGTTGCTGGAGATCGCCGCCTGAAGCAGGTTGGCATGAAAGGGCTTGAGCCTGGTGCCATCACCGGTCGTACCCTCCGGGAACACCGCCAGTACATCGCCCTGCAGCAAGCGCTCTGCCATGTGGTGCACCACCCGGTGTGCATCACGCCTGGATTCGCGCTGTATGTACAGGGTGCCGGCGCCTCCGGCCAATATGCCGACCAGCGGCCAGTGCTGGATATCCGACTTGGACACAAAGCGGCAATAACGTGAGGCATGCATCACCACGATGTCCAGCCAGGACAGGTGATTGGCCACCAGCAACGCCGGGCCGCTTGCAACCGGGGTTCCGCTGACCACCAGTTCGATACCGGCCAGCGGCAGCATGGCCTGGGCCCAGACCTGAACCCGGGCCTCTCTGGCGACCTGACCCAGCCGTGGAAACAGCGTCAGGATGGTCCAGATGCCGCCCGCAATGTGCATGAGGCAGCGCAACAGCCGCCACACGGCCTTGATCTGGCGCATGCGTCAAGCCTCGTAGGCGACCTGCCCGCCCACCAGCGTCCAGCCCACGCGAGCCGGCAACTGGTAGCCGGAAAACGGCGTGTGTTTGCCCTGGCTCTTCAGGGTATCGGATTGCACCGTCCATTCGGCGTCTGGATTGAAGATACAAAGGTCTGCCACGCCCCCCTTGACCAGTTGCCCCACGCTGGCCTGGAGGGTACCGAGCGCACTACCCAGCACCCGGGCAGGGCCAACGGTCAAGACGGTCAGCGCCTGCGCCAAATCCAGTCCACTGTCGTGGCCCCACTTGCAACCCAGGCCCAGCAGCAACTCCAGCCCGGTCGCACCCGGCTCGGCCTCTGCGAAAGGCAATGTTTTCGCGTCGGCCTCGACCGGCGTGTGGTCAGAGACCAGCGCGTCGATGGTTCCGTCGAGCAAGGCCTGGCGCAAGGCGTCGCGGTCGCGCTGCTGGCGCAGCGGCGGGTTCAGGCGCATGCGGCTGTCGAAGTAACCAATGTCGGCGTCAATCAGGTGCAGGCTGTTGATGCTGACATCCGCTGTCACCGGCAGGCCTTCTGCCTTGGCACGGGCCAGCAGCGTCACGCCGGCGGCACTGCTGATGCGGCAGACATGCACACGCGCGCCGGTCACACGGACCAACTCGAAAATTGTGTGCAGGGCAATCGTCTCGGCCACCACCGGCACACCGCTCAGGCCGAGCCGGGTCGCCAGCGCGCCGCTGGCTGCCACACCGCTGCTGAGCCAGCTATCTTGGGGCCGCAACCAGACCGTGTAGCCAAAGGTGGCGGCATATTGGAGTGCGCGCAGCAGCACCTGGGTATTGGCCAGCGGCACCTCGGCCTGGCTGAAGCCGACACAACCGGCCTCCGTCAACTCCATCATCTCGGTCAAAGCCTCGCCCTGCAAGGCGCGGGTCAGTGCACCCAGTGGAAAGACGCGCGACTGGTGCTGCTTTTCGGCGCGAAACTTCAGCATTTCGACCAGCCCGGGCTCGTCAAGCACGGGGTCGGTATCGGGCGGACAGACCACGCTGGTGACGCCACCGGCCACAGCCGCTGCCAGCTCACTCTCCAGCATGCCTTCGTGCTCGTAGCCTGGCTCGCGCAGGCGAACGGACAGGTCAATCAAGCCGGGCGCCACCACACAACCGCTGGCGTCAATGATCTTGTTGGGTGAAAAATCAGGCTGTGGGACACCCAGCGAAACGATGCGCCCGGCAGCAATGGCTACGTCACCGATCTGGTCAAACCCTGACGCCGGGTCGATCACACGGCCATTTTTTATCAGTATCTTCATGCGTCGTTCCCCGCAACAATACCCATGACCGCCATGCGCACCGCAATGCCGAAGGTCACTTGCGGCAGGATCACGCTTTGCGCACCATCGACCACCGCCGAATCAATTTCGACACCCCGGTTGATAGGCCCCGGGTGCATGACAATCGCGTCGGGTTTGGCGAGCTGAAGTTTTTCATTGGTCAAACCGAAACTCTTGAAGAATTCGTGGCTGCTGGGCAGCAAGGCGCCGGACATGCGCTCGTTTTGCAGCCTCAGCATGATGATTACATCTGCCCCCTTGATGCCTTCCTCCAGCGTATGACAGACACGCACACCCATCTGCGCCATGTCGGCGGGCACCAGGGTTTTGGGCCCTACCACCCGCACCTCGGGGCAACCAAGCGTTGTCAACGCATGAATGTCAGAGCGGGCCACGCGCGAGTGCAGAACGTCACCCACAATCGCCACCGTGAGCTGGTTGAAATCTTTTTTGTAGTGGCGAATGGTATACATGTCCAGCAACCCCTGGGTGGGGTGGGCATGGCGGCCGTCGCCGGCGTTGATGACATGGACATGCGGCGCCACATGTTGCGCTATCAGATACGGCGCACCCGACTCGCTGTGCCGCACTACAAACAGGTCGGCAGCCATCGCGCTCAGGTTGGAAATGGTGTCCAGCAGCGATTCGCCCTTGGAGGCTGAAGAACGTGCGATATCGAGGTTGATCACATCGGCCGACAAACGTGTGGCAGCAATCTCGAAGGTGGTACGGGTCCGCGTCGAATTTTCGAAAAAGAGGTTAAAGACACTTTTTCCGCGCAGCAGAGGCACCTTTTTGACCTCACGGTCACTGACGCTGACAAAATTGGCGGCCGTATCGAGGATTTGTACCAGTATGGCCTTGGGCAAACCCTCAATGGACAGCAGGTGAATCAATTCGCCATTTTTGTTGAGCTGTGGGTTTCGTCGGTACAACATGCTTATATTCTCCGCAGCCACGCCGGCACAGCAGCACAGGGTTTCATGACGCGGCTCCCTGTACCTGCAGGCTGAAGCGCCCGTCTTCGGCACGGGCCAGTGCCAGCGACTGCGAAGCCGGCAGCGCCACCCGCGCAGCAGCGAAGTCGGCCTGGATCGGCAACTCGCGCCCACCCCGGTCCACCAGCACCACCAGCCGCACACTGGCTGGCCGGCCATAGTCAAACAGCTCGTTGAGCACCGCCCGGATGGTGCGGCCGGTGTAAAGCACATCATCGAGCACGATCAGGTCAGCCGCGTTCACGTCAAAAGGCAGTACCGTCTGTCCGCTGGCCGACAGACCACGTTGAGAAAAATCGTCCCTGTGCATCGCCGACGAAAGCGTTCCAATTTCGTCGGACAGCGCCAGATCGGCACGCAGGCGCTCGGCGAGCCAGACACCGCCCGAGGCCACGCCTACCAGCCGGGGCGGACGGGCGCAGTTCGCCAGCAGTTGCTCCATGGCGCGAAGCACTTCACGGTACAGGGCTTCGGCATCCAGGGTCAGACTGGTCATGAAAGACTCCTTAAAAATTGCTCGAGGATGATGCGGGCAGAGGCTGCATCGGCATCCTTCTCCCCCTGTGCCAAGGCCTCTGTGGTGCTATAGCGTTCATCGACCTCAAACACCTGCAGGCCGAAACGGCCACGCAACTGGCGGGCAAATTTCAGCGCGCGCGCGGTATTGTCATGGCTGGCACCGTCGGGATGAAAGGGAATACCCACCACCAGCGCGTCAGGCTGCCACTCCCTGATTTTCAGGGCTATGGCGGTGAATCGTGCATCACCCTCGGCGGCAATACTGCCTTGCGCGCTGGCGGTGCGGGTCAGGCGGTTGCCGCTGGCAACGCCGGTGCGCTTGAGGCCAAAATCGAAAGCGAGAAATGTTTGCAGTCCGGTGGCCATGACAGGCGGGGCCGCTGCGCTCATGCGTGCCCTGCCTCGGGCGAGAGCATCCAGCTCTGCAGGCCCAGCAGCAGCAAGGCCTTGTCGTAACGCTGATCGACCGGCGTGTCAAAAATAAGCGCCAGGTCGGCTTCAACCGTCAACCAGCTGTTGTCTGAAATCTCGGATTCAAGCTGGCCTTCGCCCCAGGCGGAATAACCCAGCGAGACAAACACCTTGCGTGGCCCGGCACCGCTTGACAGCGCTTCCAGCACGTCCTTGGAGGTGGTCATCTCCAGGCCTCCGGGGATGGTCATGGTGGAAGCGTAGACCGACTCGCTGCCCGCCAGCATGCACTCGTGCAGCACAAATCCGCGCTCGGTCTGTACCGGCCCGCCCTGAAACACCGGCGAATCGGAGAGATCGCCGCGCCGAAGCGGCAACTCCACCTTGTCGAACAGGCCCTGCAGGTTGATGTCACTGGGCTTGTTGATGATCAGCCCCAACGCCCCACGGTCGCTGTGCTCACACATGTAGATAACACTTCTGGCGAATGCCACATCATCCAGCCCGGGCATGGCAATCAGGAAATGGTGAGTCAGGTTGATCGGTGCAGAATCCAGTGCCATGCGATGATTTTACGCACAGCCGGGCTGCGCGGGAAGAAAAACCCGGCTGCCACGCACACACCATTGCCCCATGAACAAGAAATACGACACGGGCCTCATGTGGTTTCGGCGCGATTTACGCGCGGACGACAATGCGGCGCTTTACCATGCGCTGAGAACCTGCCGGCAGGTCTTTTGCGTCTTCATTTTTGACCGTGACATTCTTGATCCGCTGCCGCGCGCAGACCGCCGGGTCGAGTTCATCCGGGAGTCGCTGGTGGATCTGGACCAGCAGTTGCGGGAGCTGGCCGCGCCGCATGCTGTGGCCGACGCTGGTCTGATCATCGCGCATGCCTGGCCGGCGCAGGCCCTGCCTGAGCTGGCCAGGTCGCTGGCGGCAGACGCGGTGTTTACCAACCACGACGACGAGCCTCAGGCGCTCGCGCGCGACGCCAAAGTGGCCGCGGCCCTGGGGCAGGATGGAAAAGCCTTTCACAGCTTCAAGGATCATGTGATTTTTGAACGTGCGGAAGTGCTCACACTGGCGGGCAAACCCTACAGCGTGTTCACACCCTACAAAAACGCCTGGCTGGCCAAGGTAGATCCGTTTTACCTCAAGCCTTACCCGGTGCCACACTACGCGGCCTCCCTGGCAGCGCGGCCGCCGGCCTTTCGCGCGGCGGTGCCCGCGCTGGAAGACATCGGATTTGCTGCAACCAACCTCGGTGCGCTGAAAATCGCCACCGGCAGCAGTGGCGGTATGCGGCTGTTGGACGATTTCATGGCGCGTATCGACCAGTACCATGCCACGCGCGATTTCCCGGCAATCAAGGGCCCGAGCTACCTGGGGGTGCACCTGCGTTTTGGCACGGTGTCGATTCGCCGGCTGGCAGACGCGGCAATGCACCTGCAGCAGCGCGGCAGCGCTGGTGCAACAGTCTGGCTCAGCGAGCTGATATGGCGTGATTTTTATGCGCAGATCCTCAGCAACTTTCCACATGTCGCAACCCGCGCGTTCAAACCCGCGTATGACGCGATCTGCTGGGAGCAGGGACCTGCCGCAATAACAATGTTTGAAGCTTGGTGCAAGGGCCGCACCGGCTACCCGCTGGTCGATGCCGCCATGGCACAGATCAACCAGAGCGGCTACATGCACAACCGGCTGCGCATGGTCACCGCCAGTTTTCTCGTGAAAGACCTGGGGCTGGACTGGCGCTGGGGCGAGCAGTACTTTGCTGAAAAACTCAACGACTTCGACCTCTCGGCCAACAACGGCGGCTGGCAATGGGCGGCCAGCAGTGGCTGTGATGCGCAGCCGTATTTCCGTATCTTCAATCCGACCAGCCAAAGTGAAAAGTTTGATGCCAAAGGCAAATTCATACGCAAATACCTGCCGCAGCTGGCCGGTCTGGCCGGGCCGGACCTGCACAGCCCCTGGCTGGCCAAACCCGTGGCCCTGGCTGCCGCCGGTGTGCGTCTGGGGGACAACTACCCGCATCCCATCGTGCAGCACGAGGCGGCGCGGGCATTGACGCTGCAACGTTATGCGGTGGTCAAGAAAGCCGCAGAACAGTAGTTGCTATCGTTTTTATAGCTGCTTACGCATATGCAGCAAGGGCTACATCCGTATTTGGCTACTAAACCGAGGCTTCGACGCTGCAGTAGTGCCGAATCAGGCTGAGCAGCTCGTCTTCGGCATAGGGTTTGCCGAGGTAATGGTCAACACCCAGTTCTTTGGCATGTTCGCGGTGCTTCTCGGCAATTCGCGAGGTGATCATGATGATGGGCAGATCGCGCAGGCGGACATCCCCACGGATGTTGCGCGCCAGATCAAAGCCGTCCATGCGCGGCATCTCAATGTCAGACAACACCACCGTGGGCCGCTCTTCCTGCAAGCGTTCCAGTGCCTGCAAGCCGTCCGCCGCCATGGACACGCGGTAACCTTCGCGCTGCAACAGACGCTGGGTCACGCGTCGCACGGTGATGGAGTCATCGACCACCAGAATCAGCGGGATCTGTGGAGCCACCGGGTTTGCGGGGGCCCGCGCAAGGCCAGTACCGCCGGAACTACCCGAGCTGTCGGCACCCGCTTGCTCAAGCATGTGCGGCTCGGCACTGTCAGAACTCCAGGCACGCGCCTGCGGGCCATAGACGAATGCAAGCGCCACCGGGTTGTAGATCAGCACCACCGCACCGGACGCCAGCACCGACATGCCCGCCAGGCCCGGAAGCCGCGACAACTGGGGCCCGAGGTTTTTGACCACCACCTCCTGTGTGCCCAACACTTCATCCACGTGCAGTGCAAGCCGCTGGGCCGCACTGCGGAAAATAACCACGGGAGCTGTCTTGCCCTGTGGATCGGTGCTCAGACGTGATGCCTGCAGCAAGGCGCCCGACCAGAAAAATGGTACCGCCTCGCCAGCTACATCGACCACGCCGGTGTTGTAGGCCTGTTGCAGATCCTTGGCAGAAACGCGGCGAACAGTTTCGACCACGTTGGCCGGTACCCCCACCGACAATCCACCGGCGCGCAGCATGACCACCTGCGTGACCGCCGTGGTCAGCGGCAGAACCATCTTGAAGTTGGTGCCTTTGCCGGCCACTGTGGTGGTTTCAATGCGACCACCGAGCGAGTTGACTTCGGAGCGCACCACGTCCATGCCGATGCCCCGCCCTGCCAGCTCGGTCACCTGCGCTGCGGTCGTGAACCCCGGCATGAAAATAAGATTGGCTGCTTCGTCATCACTGATTTGCTGGCCGTCCGCCAGCAGGCCCGAGGCAAGCGCCTTCTCGCGGATACGCTGCAAATTGAGACCCGCACCGTCATCGCGAAATTCCACGGCCACATCGTTGCCCGATTGCTGCACGCTGACCGTGATCAGGCCGCTGGCCTCCTTGCCGGCGACGGTCCGGGTCTGCGGATCTTCAATGCCGTGCGCGACGCAGTTGCGCAGCAAATGTTCAAACGCGGGTGTCATGCGGTCCAGCATGCCCCGGTCCATCTCGATGGTGCCGCCCTGCAGGTCCAGGCGAACCTGCTTGCCGGTCTCCTTGGACGCCTGCCGCACCACACGGTACAGACGCTCTGAAATACCCTCAAATTCAACCATGCGGGTACGCAGCAAATCGCGCTGCAATTCGCGCGTCTGACGCGCCTGGGCAATCAGGTCATCCTCGGTTGCCTCCACAGTGCGCTGCAAAGTGCGCTGAACGGTGGCCACGTCATTGACGGACTCGGCCATCATGCGTGTCAACTCCTGCACGCGGGTGAAACGGTCAAACTCGAGCGGGTCAAAGCCAAGCTGCGCCTCTTTGGCCTGTTGCAAGCGGGACTGCATCTGCGTCTCGGAGTGCAACTCAACGTCGCGCAACTGAGCACGCAAGCGGTTCAAGTTGCCGCTCAAATCGTTGAGGGATCCCCGCAACTGCCCGAGTTCCGCCTCCAGCCGCGAGCGCGTGATCATGACCTCACCGGCCTGGTTCACCATGCGGTCCAGCAATTGAGAGCGAACCCGGATGGAGCCAGACGCCACCGCCCGCAAGGGCTGCAATGCCGTGGCCTGCGCGAGCGACATGGTGACCTTGCGGCCAGCGGGTGCCACTGCTGCCCCCGGCGCCGCTTGCGGCTCCAGATCGGACAGCGGGGCCTCTGGCGCGCTGGCCTGTTGCACAAGCGCTTGCAGCGGCTCAGGCGTTTCATCGGGGTGACGCAAGGCCTCGAAATTGGCCTGCATCGCATCAAAAGTCGTCAGCAGCGACTCAAAATTCTGGAAGGCTGCCGCATCGGAGCCCATGTGTTCGATGTCGGACTCAATCCTGTGCGCCATTTCACCCAGACGCATGGCACCAGCCAGCCGCGCACTGCCTTTGAGGGTGTGAAGCGCACGCAATACCTCGTTGCGCGCACCCAGGTTGTCCGGCCGAGCCGACCATTGCCGCAGGGCCGCACCCAGCTGGGGCATCAGCTCGGCGCCCTCTTCTTCAAAGATGGAGAACAGATCCGGATCGATGGCGTCGACCGCGTCGAACTCATCGTCCATGTCTTCAGCGAATGCCGCTGCTGCTGCAAGCCTGGAAGGCTCTGGCGCTGCGAAGGCATCCGCTGGTGGTGCCACCGTCGGCGCAGGGGCCGCCAAGGGTTCCACCGTCGGCTCGGGCTCGGGCTCGGGCTCGGGTTGGGTAACGGGTGGCACAACGGCAAGCACCGGCTGTGCAATCACCAGTGCCTGCGCAATCTCTTTGGCCGACAACCGCGTGCTGCCGCCCCCAGCGGGGACGGCGGCGCTGCTCACCGTCGCTGGTGGATCGAGCGGAGCCGGGGCATGGAGGTCAGGCAGGGCTGGCGCTTCGTGCAGAACCTCCGGGTCGGAAGACGCTACCACGTCCGGTATGGCGTAATTTATTTCGCGCAATGCCTGCAGCAGACTTGCGTCAGGTTGCTTCAGAAAACCGGCTGCGAATTGATGCAGCAGGCGGCGTATGTCCTCGGCCGCGTCTATGAACAACTTGCTGTAATTCTTGACCGCTCGCCCCTGATGGCTTTGCGACTGCTGCAATGCGTTTTCGAGCGCGCGCGCCATTTCCGACAATGCCTCGAATCCGACAGTGGCAGAACTGCCCGCCAGCGAATGGGTCAGGGCGAGGGTCGAATCGCCTATGGGCCTGTCCCGCTCCATCGTCCATTCGGTGACCTCGGTGACCAAACGGCGTGACCATTCGTCGGCCTCGTTCAGATAGACGTTGTACAGCGGGATACCAATACGCAAGGCGCCAATCACCTTGACCTGTTCGTCGCCACCCGCTTCAATGCCAGCGGGATCATCAAAATCCGGCACCGGGGACGTCTGCGCTTCAGTCACTTCAGCAGCCGGAGACTGTAAGGGCGTATCCATCGCGCTGGCGATGAAGTCAAAGTCAATCACGTCGTCCACCACTTCAGGTGCAGGTGCAGGCGCTGCGGCAAGGTCTGGTTCTGAAGGCCCGTCATCCAGCTTGAAATGGACATCAAAATCTGCGCTGGACAATTCCAGCGGCTCGGCCAAGCCGGAGGCAGGAGACGGCTCCGGGAGCTCCAGCTCAAACACGCTGTCAGCAGCGAGCGCTGATTCCCCCACCGGCTCTGCGGGGACATCCGAGAGGGCCGCCAGACTGTCGAAGTCAATACCCTGAATCTCGCCGAGAGAAAATTCCTGCGGCGTGGCAGGCTGTGCCAGTCCAGGCTCGGCAGCAGCGGCAGGTTCTGCAGCTTGTACAGACCCCGTGGCTTCAGCCGGCGGCGTCACAGGCATCTCGAAAGAGAAGTCAAAGTCCGCCTCTGCGGTGGCCTGTAAAGTTGCCACTTCCTGCGTCGGGGGCAGAGGTTCCGCGACGGGTTCGGGCACCGTCGCAGCGGCAGCAGTCTTTGCAGGAAGGACCAAAGCCTGAGCCCGGCCTTCCAGGCGCATGGCTTCAGCGCTGGCGCGGAAGGCGGAAGCAGACCAGGGCGCATCCCGGTTGGCAGCGATATCGTCGATCCAGACGGCAAAAGCCTCCATAGCCTGCACGCAGAGGTGGCGAAAGTCGTCGTTGGAGGATTTTTGCTCAGCCAGCCATGTGTTGAGGAGTTGCTCCATCGACCACGCAGCTTCGCCAAACTCATTGAGCCCCACCATCCGGGAGCTGCCCTTCAGAGTGTGGAACGCACGGCGCAGCACCGTGAGTTCACTGATGTCGGCCGGCTCATGCATCAATGCGGCCAGCGCGGCCTGTGCCTGACCCGTCACCTCGCGCGCTTCCTCGAGGAAAATGTCACGCAGATCGTCCTCTTCGAAATCAGCGCCTGCGGCGGGTGAACCGGGGGGGGGTGCCTGCAAAACGGCGGCTGGCGAAGCAGCCGCAACCAGCTGTGTCAGTGAATCAGGATGGGTCTGCAGGCCGCTGTTGCCGGCCACAGCCAGCGCTGCGTCTCGCACGGTCCGGGCCAGCGCGGGTTGATCTGCAAGTGCTGCGTGATTGGCCAACACGTCCAGCTTGACGCTCAGATTCTCTGCGGAAACTCCGGCCTCGGCATCCTGCACCACCGACAAAAGCTCCTGAGACAACTCGCTGCCGGCAGAGACGCTGAACGCGACATCATGGGCGGTGTGGATACGCCCCATCAAGGGCTTGAGCTCACCTTTCTGATCGTCGTAAACAAAAAGCTTTTTAGCCAGCGCCGGCTGGTAGTTGAGCATGTCAATCAGAAAGCTCAGGGCACCCAGGTTGTTGCCGAGTTGCTCAAAGGTCCCGGCTGACCGGGCCAATTGCTCGTCCACTTCCGTGACCAACATCTGCTCGACACTGTCGCGCATACGCAGCACCGCCTGCGAGGCCTGATCCAGCCCCAAAACAGAAAGTACGCCGCGCATTTGGGAGAGCTGTCCAGGTACCGCGGTCAGGGCCGCTTTGTCCTGTGGATTCCGGAAAAAAACATCCAGGGATTTTTCCAGCTCACTGAGCGAAATTCGCAACTCACCCACTACGCTGCCCATGGTCTGCTTGTCGCTGACGCGCCGGTAAAGCTCTTCCATCCATGCATCCAGCGGCTGCGCTTCGCCGCCGCTTCGAGCCGCGTCAAGACGCTCGGCCAATTTGGCCGTTCTGCTGGCCAGTTGGGGATCGTTGGGGTCCAGGTCTTCGAAGGCGGCTTCGAGGTAAAGCATGGCGGTTGCCACTTCGAGCGCAAGCTCGATCGGGGGCGCCTGCGCCGATCGCACTGCGGCGTCAATCACCCTCGACAGTGCCTTGGCCAGCGGTTCACTGGCTGGATGCAGCTTGACAAGGGAATCAGTCACAAGGCTGAACTGATCGGCCACCGTCTTGAACTTGCCGAGATCCCCCGCCGTGAGCGACGACCAGGTTTCCTTGGCAGACACAATCCGCTTGCGTGCCTGGGCGAGCAGCGCCGGGTCAAAGCGACCGAACTGCACCGCCTCGTAATTCACCGGCTTGAATCGGGCCAGGCCGTAGCTGGCGCGCACCGCCGAAAGAACCGGCGCATCGCTAGCACGTGGCGCAATTGCCTGCGCGCAGAAAAAAAGCAGATCCTGCGCCAGGCGGTCCGACGCATTGGTCTCGCCTTTGGCAAAGGAGGCGTATTGCAACAGCACCCGGGACGCTGCACGTTTGACGTACAGATCAAGCTTGAGCAGGCCCTGTGCAAGCGCTTCAAAATAGGCTGCGGCGATTTTCCAGAAAACCCGGGGCTCGCCCGCTTTGGCGGCCTCTGCAAAACCCAAACACATGTCCCTGAAACTTTGGGCAGCCAGCGGATCACCGGTACGCATGATCTTCAACACCAGTTGATCCAGCAGTTGGCGCGAGGCATCGTCGTAGGCCCGGGGTTCTGCGATTGTCGCCAGGGCGGGCTCAATCCAGCGCCACTCGAACACCCACAGGTCTGCCGGGTGAATGCGGTCTGCCCCCACCAGCGCCTGCACATCTCGGTACTGTGGGAACAAGGACACCGCTGATACCGGCTTGTCAGCCAGTACGCCTTCGAGGTATTCGGTCAGCGCAAAACTGGCCTGTTCGACCTTGGTCGCCGCTTCCTGGCTGCACAGCTCGGGGTGCTGTACGAACTTCTGGACCGCCGCTTCCATGGCACGCAAAACCAGGGCGGGGGCACCCAGGCCCACCATCTCCAGAGCCCCTACAGCCTGATGCAACTGCTGGCGGGCAATACGCAACTGGCTGGCATCAAGCGCCGCCAGGTCGGAACCGCGCGCCAGGTCGGCGTCGCGGACAAAACGCTTCAAGGCCTTGGCCGCACCATCAAGGGATTTCCGGAGTTCGTCCAGTACCCAGGCCAGGGGACCAAGATCGTTGACGGCCAGGTCGAGTTCAGCGGGTGATGAATTCGGGGCGTTCGATTGCATAAATGGCAGACCGGTTCATGAGTCGGGGTTCACAGGCAGGACAGTGGCCTGTATCAGGCGATCTTGAAGCGGGAAACGGACTGTCTTAGCTCTTCAGCCATGCGTGACAAATCACGCACCTGCAGGGCGGTTGAGCGGGTACCTTCTCCGGTTTGCTCAGTCACTGCAAAAATGTGCTGGATGTTGCCGGCCACCACGTTGGCAGATTCGGCTTCCCGCGATGCAGCGTTCGAAATCTGCTCAATCAGGTCGGCCAGCCGGCGTGAAACCAGGTCAATCTCGGACAGTGCGGTACCTGCGCTGTCAGACAGTTTGGCCCCTTCCACCACACCCTGCGTGGAGCGCTCCATGGCGGCTACCGCATCTTGTGTGTCGGTCTGAATGGCTTTCACCAACGCAGAAATCTGGCGCGTCGCATCAGCGGAACGTTCAGCCAGTCGCTGCACCTCTTCCGCAACCACCGAGAAACCGCGCCCGGCCTCACCGGCGGACGCCGCCTGAATGGCCGCATTGAGCGCCAGCACGTTGGTCTGTTCGGTAATGTCGGAAATCAGCTCGGTAATCTCGCCAATCTCCTGGGACGATTCACCCAGACGCTTGATCCGCTTGGAAGTTTCCTGGATCTGGTCGCGGATCGAGTTCATGCCACCAATGGCGTTTTGCACGGCTTGCAAACCCGACTCGGCGGCGGTCAGGGATTGCCGTGCCACCTGGGAGGACTCTTGCGCCTGACTGGACACCTGGTTGATTCGGGTCGCCATGTCCAGCACTGACTGGCCGGTTTCGCGAATTTCTCGCAGCTGCTCGGTCGATGCTGCCAGCAGCTCGGTCGATGTACTCTCAACCTGCGCGGTCGTCTGGGCCACCCGGGTCGCCGTGTTCTGCACGTTACCCACCAGCTGGCGCAACTCCTCCACCGTGTAGTTCACAGAGTCTGCAATGGCGCCCGTGATGTCTTCGGTCACAGTGGCTTCCTGCGTCAGGTCACCTTCAGCCACTGTCTGCAATTCGTTCATCAGCCGCAAAATGGCGGCCTGGTTGGCGTCGTTCACACGTTTGGCGTCCTGCTCCTGTCCTTTGGCTTCCAGCCGCTGGTTTTCCGCAACCCCCTGGCGCTGCCGGCTGTCCAGCACCTGCAAACGCGCCAGGCCAACTGCGCACAAAAGGGCAAAGGCCGCAGCCACGGCCAGGGTCGTCAGCGCGCCCGCCCCCAGACCCGTCTGCGAAGAAAGCTTGCCCTGAATGTCCTCCAGACCACGGCGCAAGGCCTCGCTGTCAGAAAGAATCGATGCCTGTGCCTCACGCGCCGACACCAGGCCCTGCAAGTTACCCAAAATCGCACCCGCCTGAACCCGGGTCTGCTCGTACAGCGCCATCAGCGCCTCAAGCCGCTCACGCGTCTGCGGGTCCTTGGAGCCAACCAGACGCAACTCGGGACTGCCTTCCTGCAAGCCCTGGGCAATTTCCTTGAAGGAGTTCAAGTCCTTGCCCAGCAGAAACACCGCCTCCGGGCTCACGCCCTCCATGGTCAGGAACTCGTTGGCCGACTTACCAATACGCTGGGTCAACATCACCAGCTGACCAGCCGCCGAAATCTCCGCCGGGGCCGCATTTTGCTGCAGTTTGAGAGACGCCACCGTCTCTGCGATTTCCAGCAGGTCCGAAGATTGGCGGTTAATGGTGCGCAGCGCATTGCCCACCTGGGTCAAAATAGCCTGCTGCCCCATGACGGTCGATGCGTTTTTCTCTGCGCGCTCCATCAGGGGGGTTACGGTCTGCACTTCCGGCAGCAGTTCGCCACTCACTGGCTCAAGCCGGAGCGACACATCCCCATCCTTCAAACCGCGCACGGTTTTAGCCAGCACGTCGGAGCTCTCACGGACGTCGGGGAAAGCCTGGGCGCTACCCACCAGCGCTTGCGAAACGGATTTCGCCAGCCTCTGCGACTGCATCAGCGATTGTCCGGTTGCCGCCACTTGCTGAGCGACCCTGTCCGCCTGGTTCAGGGCAACGAATGTCACCGCGCCCAGCACGATGACCGAGAAGGCCATCAAAATCACAAGCACCCGCTGGTGCTGGCCCATGGGTCGGCGACCCAACAAAGGCAGCGACAAAAGCTCTACGTCGTCAGGCGTCTCGTCCGGGGACTGGGTTTCGGGGTCGTCGCCCACATCGGTCTGGGTCGACGACATCGCTGACACCGGGTTAACCTGCACGTCAAGGGCGCCAGTGGCAAGCGGATCGACCGACATATCCAGAGAAACACCATCCATGCTGTCCTCAGGTGGCGCTTGTTTTGTTTTGAACAGCTTCTGGATTTTTTCAATGACAGACATGGTGAGCCTTCCGGGGGAAAACGTGCGCGCGCTAGGCGCTGATGGTCAAAAAATGAGCTTGCTGGGCGAGCAACTGAAGGTTGATTTCCTGCCAGCTCACGCCGACAGCATCCACATAGCTGTGGCCAAAAAATTCTGGCGCGTCGCTCGCGCGCTCTGCAAAGTCGGTAAATGCGTCCGGGTTGCGCAGACCAGAAAGCTTGTCAATCTGGAGCGCGCAGTTGATCTCGAGTGCGCTATTGAGCGCCACCAGACGCGATTCGGTCCGGGCCAGCTCACTGCGGGGTCGCGGCGTGACGCCAGTGACAAAACTCGCCAGATCGACAATGCCGTACAAGCCACCCCGCAAATTGGCCACGCCAGCAAACCATGCCTGCGTGTAAGGCACATTTTGCGCACTGACCCATGGAAAAATTTCCCCGGATTGGTTCAAGGGAAACAGGTACTTGCTGCCGCCGGCCTCGACAGCCAGCCAGGATGCAGCAACACCCTGGGTTTTGGCCGCCTTTAGCCTGTCGGCCAGGCGGCTTTGGAGTTCTCTGAGCGCTTGTCTGTTGGCCATGCTTTAACGGGAATCGGAAGATGTCAACCCAGCGACTTGATCTTGGCCATCAGGTCGTCGGCATCAACCGGCTTGGTGATGTAGTCCTTGGCGCCCTGTCGCATGCCCCAGACGCGATCGGTTTCCTGATTTTTGCTGGTGCACATGATGATGGGCACGTCGGCATAAAGCGGGTCCCGCGTGATGGCCCGCGTGAGCTGGAAGCCATTTTGCCCGGGCATCACCACATCCATCAGGATGAGGTCGGGCTTTTCCTCCGCAAGCCGACGAAAGGCGTCTTCCGCGTTCTCGGCGGTTTTGACGGCAAAACCGTTCTTTGTCAAAAGATCGGTCATGAACATCAACTCGGTCTTCGAGTCGTCCACAATCAGAATTTTCTTGATGGCCATTACGCTTCTCCTTGTTTTGCGCTGCCCAGCTCCTGAACTGTGTGCAGCAGCTGGTCTTTGGTGAACGGCTTGGTCAGGTAATCTTGCGAGCCGACCATCCTGCCCCTTGCCTTGTCGAAAACGCCGTCTTTGGAGGACAGCATCACAATCGGTACATTCGAAAATTTGAGGTTGCGCTTGATGATGGCACAGGTCTGGTAACCGTCCAGCCTGGGCATCAGAATGTCGCAGAAGATCAGATCCGGCATGTAGTCATTGACCTTGGAAAGGGCATCAAAGCCGTCTTCGGCAAGCAGGACTTCGTGGCCGCCCTGCTTGAGAAATATCTCTGCGCTGCGGCGAATGGTGTTGCTGTCATCAATGACCAACACCTTGAGCCCTGAACTGGGAATACTCACTGACTGTGCTCCTTGAGATGCACGGCTTGGGCATGACTTAGGCCGCGCATGTTATTCAGGCAAACGCCCCGGGCATTCAGATCTGGACCATTTCAAAATCTTCCTTGCGGGCTCCGCATTCGGGACAGGTCCAGTTCATGGGTACCTGACCCCAGAGAGTGCCAGGCTCAATGCCGTGTTCAGGTGCCCCCGCCGCTTCGTCATATATCCAGCCACAAATTAAACACATCCAGGTTGTTGATTGAGTCACAGCTTAAGTTGCCTTCGAATAGAATGCAACAATTGTATCGAGGCGGCGTTGCTTATTCGCGTACCCGCAAAATTCCAGCCCTATGGCAAACCCCACCCCCCCCCCTCTGGATACACGGCAAACCGCAGCCGAGGACAGCGAAACTTCCCCTGCCTGCGTGATGACCTTCAACGCCAACGACCCGAGCGGGGCCGGTGGCCTGACGGCAGACATCAGCGCCATTGCCTCCGCCGGCGCACATGCGCTGGCAGTCGTGACCGGCAGTTATGTGCGCGACACTGCCGAAATATTCGATCACATTGCCTTTGACGAAGACGTGGTCACCGAGCAGGCCCGCACCGCACTCGAAGACATGTCCGTCAACGCCATCAAGGTCGGCTTCGTCGGAAGCCCGGAGATCGTCAGCGCGATTGCGGAAATTGCGTCGGACTATTCTGAAGTTCCGTTGATTGCCTACATGCCCAACCTTGCGTGGTGGGATGAGGAAGCCATCGACAACTACCTCGACGCCTTCCGCGAACTACTGCTGCCGCAAACCACCGTTCTGGTGGGCAACCACAGCAGTCTCTGGCGCTGGTTGTTGCCAGATTGGGCCGGCGAAAAAAGTCCGGTAGCCCGCGACATCGCCAAAGCCGCATCCGCCTTTGGCGTTCCCTACACGCTGGTGACCGGCATACCGTTGCCGGATCAATTCATCGACAACGTGCTGGCCACGCCACAAGCAGTTTTGTACAGTGAAAAATTCGAACGCTTTGAAGCCGTTTTTGCCGGCGCGGGCGACACCCTGACGGCCGCCCTGTCTGCACTGCTGGCCAACGGCCACAACCTGCAGGCCGCCACCTCCGAGGCCCTGACTTACCTTGACCACAGCCTGAACGCCGGTTTTCACCCCGGCATGGGTAACATCGTGCCCGACCGCCTGTTCTGGGCGCAGTCGGAAGATGACGATGCGGAGCCAACGAACGAAGAAGTCGCCGACCCTGACGACACGTTGCGGCCACTTCCCCCTTTTGATTTACCCACGCATGGCACCAAACACTGACACCGCACCCTCACGCAACTTCGCTCTTTTCGAACGTGCCAAAAAACTGATCCCCGGCGGGGTCAACTCACCGGTACGCGCGTTCAAGGCGGTCGGCGGTACACCGCGCTTTGTACAGCGCGCGCAGGGCGCCTACTTCTGGGATGCAGACGGACAGCGCTATATCGACTACATCGGCTCCTGGGGCCCCATGATCCTCGGCCACGGCCACCCGGCAGTGGTCGAGGCCGTGCAGAAAGCGGTTCTCGAAGGCTTCTCCTACGGCGCACCGACCGAGCGCGAGGTCGAACTCGCCGAAGAAATCGTAAGGCTGGTGCCTTCCATCGAAATGCTTAGACTGGTCAGCTCCGGTACCGAAGCAGCGATGAGTGCGATCCGGCTTGCGCGAGGCGCCACCGGCCGCAGCAAGATCATCAAGTTCGAGGGCTGTTACCACGGCCATGCCGACGCGCTGCTCGTCAAGGCCGGCTCGGGCCTTGCCACCTTTGGCAATCCCACCAGCGCTGGCGTGCCGCCCGAGGTGGTGCAGCACACGCTGGTGCTCGAATACAACAACCTCAGCCAGCTTGAAGAAGCCTTTGCCCTGCATGGCAGCAGTACCGCCTGCCTCATGATCGAGCCGATTGCCGGCAACATGAATTTTGTACGGGCCAGTGTGCCTTTCATGCAGCGCTGCCGTGAGCTCTGCACGCAGCATGGGGTGCTGCTGGTGTTTGATGAAGTGATGACCGGCTTTCGTGTGGCGCTGGGCGGCGCGCAAAGCGTCTACGCCAAATACCTTCCTGGGTTCAAACCAGACATGACGGTGCTGGGCAAAGTGATAGGCGGAGGCATGCCGCTGGCAGCTTTCGGCGGCACCCGCGCGGTGATGGAGCAGCTGGCGCCGATGGGCCCGGTGTATCAGGCCGGCACCTTGTCAGGCAATCCAGTGGCTACGGCCTGTGGTCTTTCGACACTGCGCGAGCTCCAAAAGCCCGGGTTTTATGAAGCACTGGGCGAGCGTACCCGCAGCCTGGTCAGCGGCTTGACCGGTGCCGCCGCCCAGGCGGGCGTGCCCTTTTGCGGCGACAGCGAGGGCGGCATGTTTGGCTTTTTCCTGATGGACAAGCTGCCGCAAAACTACGCCACGGTGATGACAACAGACAGTCCGGCCTTCAACCGTTTCTTCCATGCAATGCTGGACAAGGGTGTGTATTACGCCCCGGCTCTGTATGAAGCCGGCTTTGTCAGTTCGGCGCATACGGCGGCTGATATTGAAGCCACGGTGGATGCCGCGACACAGTTTTTTGCTGCGCTTTGAAGTTCGGTCAGGCCGATCAGAGACAGACCCCCGCTATAAATTGAATAGCTGCTCACGCCCGTTCAGTAAGGGCTACAGCCATTTTTTATTTGCAGAAATCCGGCTCAATGCCGGAAATGCCGAACCCCGCTGAGCACCATCACCACGCCGCGCTCATCCGCCGCCGCAATCACTTCCTCATCGCGCATGCTGCCACCCGGCTGGATCACGCAGGTGGCGCCCACGTCAACCACAACATCGAGCCCGTCGCGGAACGGGAAAAAGGCGTCGCTGGCGACCGCCGAGCCCGTCAGATCCAGGCCGGCGTTGGCGGCCTTGATGGATGCGATGCGGGCCGAGTCGATGCGGCTCATCTGACCAGCGCCTACGCCGAGTGTCATTCCGCCGCCGCAGAACACGATGGCGTTGGATTTGACGTATTTGGCCACCTTCCAGGCGAACAGCAAATCCTGCATCTGCGCGGGCGTCGGCTGCAGCTTGCTGACGACTTTTATGTCGGCCAGCGCAAGCTCGTGGTTGTCGGCCGTCTGCATCAAAAGCCCAGAGCCGACACGTTTGACGTCCATCAGGTTGCGGCCCTGCTTCCAGGCCGTGTCTCCTCCGGGCGGCAGATCGATCTGGAGGATGCGCACATTGACCTTGGTCTTGAACACTTCCAGCGCCTCGGGCGTGAAAGCCGGGGCCATGAGCACCTCGACAAACTGTTTGGAGATCTGCTGGGCAGCGGTCTCGTCGAGGGTACAGTTCAGCGCAATGATGCCGCCGAAGGCCGAGGTCGGATCGGTCTTGAACGCCTTGCTGTAGGCCTCCAGCGCATCAGCGCCCACCGCCACACCGCAGGGGTTGGCATGTTTGACGATCACGCAGCCCGGGCCGGTAAAACCCTTGACACATTCCCAGGCGGCGTCGGCATCGGCGATGTTGTTGTACGACAGCTCCTTGCCCTGCAGCTGTTTGGCCGTCACCAGCGAGCCGGGCGCAGGGTACAGGTCGCGGTACAACGCGGCCTGCTGGTGCGAGTTTTCGCCGTAACGCAGGTCCTGCACTTTGACAAACCGGCCATTGGACTGGGCAGGAAACAGGCTGTGCACGCCGTCCGGCTGAATGCCGGAAAGATAGTCGCTGATCGCGCCGTCGTACTGGCTGATGCGGTTGAAGGCAGCCACCGACAACGCAAATTTAGTCGCGTCCCTGAGCTTGCCCTCGGCCCGGAGTTCTTCGAGTACGCCCGCGTACTGCGATGCATCGGTCAGCACGCCCACGTCTTTCCAGTTCTTGGCGGCAGAACGCACCATCGCCGGGCCGCCAATGTCGATGTTTTCAATCGCGTCTTCCAGCGTGCAACCGGCTTTGGCGACCGTGGCTTCGAACGGGTACAGATTGACAACCAGCAGGTCGATGGTGTCAATGCCGTGGCTCTTGAGAGCGGCCATGTGTTCGGGCACATCGCGGCGCGCCAGCAGGCCACCATGCACCATGGGGTGCAGGGTCTTGACGCGGCCATCGAGCATTTCTGGAAAGCCCGTCAGTTCGGCGACCTCGGTCACCGGCAGCTTCTCGTCGGCCAGCAGTTTGGCGGTGCCGCCGGTCGAAATCAGCTTGATGCCAAGCGCATGCAGCGCGCGTGCAAAATCAACAATACCGGTTTTGTCGGAGACGGAAATCAGGGCGTTCATGCTTGTCTTTTGTGGGGAAGGTAAGGGATGAAGCGCAGACGCTTCACTTGATCAGCTTGTGCTCGAGCAGTTTTTTGCGCAGGGTGTTGCGGTTCAGGCCCAGCCATTCAGCGGCGCGCGACTGGTTGTGCTCGGCATGCTGCATCACCACCTCCAGCAGCGGCTTTTCGACCACACGCACCATCATGTCGTACATGCCGTCTGGCTCGGTGCCGCGCAAATCCCTGAAATAGCCCTCGAGACTGGTGCGTACGCACTCTTCGATGTGTTTTTTGCTCATGTGAGCTCTCCCTCCTTTTTGCTGTCTGCATGTCTGACGGTCACTGCCGCCCCGGCAAGCCCGGCCAATGCCGGCATGCGGTCCATGGACTCACCGAGCACATCAAAAAATTCGCTCACCGCCCGCCACTGCGCCTCGCAGTCCTCGATCCGGTTCATGCGCGCGCGAAAGGCTTCCCCGCCGGGCAACACCCTGACGTACCAGCCAATATGCTTGCGCGCCGTGCGCACCCCGGTGAAGTCGCCGTACAGCGCGTAGTGGTCCAGCAGGTGATCAAGCAGCAGACGTTTGACCTCAACCACCAGCGGTTGCGCAAGATGTGTGCCGGTTTCAAGAAAGTGCCCGATCTCGCGAAAAATCCAGGGTCGCCCCTGGGCCGCGCGGCCAATCATCACTGCATCGGCACCGGTGCAGGCCAGCACATCACGGGCCTTCTCCGGCGTGGTGATATCGCCGTTGGCAACCACAGGCACAGCCACCGCTGCCTTGACTTCGGCAATCGTGTCGTATTCGGCCTGACCCTTGTAGCCCTGCTCCCGCGTGCGGCCATGGACCGTGAGCATCTGTACGCCGGCGGCCTCAAACTGGCGCGCCAGGCCCACCGCGTTTTTATGGGATTCGGCCCAGCCGGTGCGCATCTTCAGCGTCACCGGCACGCCACGCGCTGCGCAGGCGGCCACCACCGCCTGGACAATGGCCAGGGCCAGTGGCTCGTCCTGCATCAGCGCGGAGCCGGCCCATTTGTTGCAGACCTTCTTGGCCGGGCAGCCCATGTTGATGTCGATGATCTGGGCGCCCCGGTCAATGTTGTAGGCGGCCGCTTCGGCCATCATCAGCGCATCGGTACCGGCAATCTGCACCGCAATCGGCGCCTCTTCGCCATCGTGGTTGGCACGGCGCGAGGTCTTCAGGCTGTCCCACAGGTCGCGGCGCGAAGTCACCATCTCGCTGACCGCATAACCCGCCCCCCCGGCTTTGCACAGGCGGCGAAACGGCCGGTCAGTGACACCTGCCATCGGCGCCGCAAACAGCCGGTTGGCCAGAACGTAGGGGCCGAGTTTCATGAAAGGAAAGGGGAGTGGGGCATGCTTAAAAACAAGGCACATTGTAGCTGCCCAAAATTTCAGCAATCGGAATTGGCACACGGATGCGCAGGCCCCTGCCCTACACGCTACTGCATCTGCCCTGCCTATACTCGCGAGCCATGGAGATATGGATTAGGCACCTGATCGATGCGCTGGCTTTGCCCGAGTACGGCTTGAGCACGGTTTTTCTGGTCTCATTTATCTCTGCGACGCTGCTGCCGCTGGGTTCAGAGCCGGTGGTGTTTGGTCTGGTCAAGCTCAGTCCCGATCTGTTCTGGCCGGCCGTGCTGGTGGCTACCGCAGGCAACACACTGGGCGGCGCACTGGACTGGTGGCTGGGCTACGGCGCGCACAAGGTGGTGGACAAATATTCGCATTCCTCGCACCACGGCCGGGCCGTGCGATGGCTGGAAAAGCTGGGGCCCAAAGCCTGCCTGCTGGCCTGGCTGCCCGTGGTGGGTGATCCGCTGTGTGCGGTGGCGGGCTGGCTCAAATTTTCGTTCTGGCCCTGCGTCGCCTACATGGCCATCGGCAAATTCCTGCGTTATTTCACGATGACCGCTGCGCTGGTCTGGGCGTTCCCCGGTGGCTTCAAGTTTTGATTGAGCCCTCACGGTAGCTCACTGCGCTCCCGTTCGTCCCGAGCCCGTCGAAGGATGGCGCTACCGGCGAAAAATCAGAACCGTTCGTGGGGCTGCAGATAGCGCCACTGTCCGGCCGGCAAACTGCTCAGGGGCACCCGGCCAACGCGAATACGTTTCATGGCCAGCACCTGCAGGCCAACACTTTCACACATGAAGGCCAGTTGACCGGGCCGCTCGCCTTTCAGGGCAAAGCGCAATCGGGTTTCGTTTTGCCAACTAACTTTGGCCGGTGGCAGCAACACGCCGTTGAAAGTGAAGCCGTGGTCGATGCGATTGAGTCGCTCCAGGCCACCAGGTACCAGGGCGCCACCGACATCGACGATCACCTCATGCTCCATCACCGAGGCATCTTCGCTGAGCTTGCGTGCCACCCGCCAGTCCTGGGTGAACACCACCAGACCGCTGGCTGGCGTGGCAAGCGGCGTGGCCAGTGTCAAGGCAGTGAAATGTTTTTTCAGCGGACGGATGCCCGATGGGTCGCCTCGCTCATGGTTGGTGTAAGTCAGCAATTGCGCAGCCGGGATGCCCGGCTGTTTGGCATCTGAGTCCAGCCCGGCCGCATGACCCGGTGGCTTGTGCAGCAACAGTGTCACCGGCACCAGTTCGAGCAGACTGGCATCGGGGTCCAGTTCGACTTTTTGGTCCAGCACACGGTGCTGCGGCTCTTCGACAACCACACCATCCACACGCACCCACCCGCCTGCGATGTACTGCTCGGCCTGGCTGCGCGAGCAGTTGAGCATGTGCGCCAGGTATTTGGAGAGGCGGACGGGTTCGGTCATGTGAACCGCGCGACCCATTCAAGTGCCGCCGTCGAACCGGCTCCGCCGGGCGACAGGAGGCGTCCCCTGCAAGGGGAGGATGGGCTACACGCAGTGAGCCCAGGCAGGGGTGTACACATCTCTAGCTGCTGAACAGGAAATTCATCACGTCGCCATCCCTGACGACATACTCCTTGCCTTCGCTGCGCATCTTGCCCGCGTCCTTGGCGCCCTGTTCGCCCTTGTAGGTGATGTAGTCGTCAAAGGCAATGGTCTGGGCGCGGATGTAGCCCTTTTCAAAATCGGTGTGTATCACCCCGGCTGCCTGCGGGCCGGTGTCGCCCACATGGATGGTCCAGGCGCGCACTTCCTTCACACCGGCGGTGAAGTAGGTCTGCAGCCCCAGCAGCTTGAAGGCGGCGCGGATCAGGCGGTTCAGGCCAGGCTCCTGCTGGCCGATCTCGGCCAGAAACATGGTTTTGTCTTCGTCGCTCATGTCGGCCATCTCGGCTTCCATTTTGGCGCAAATGGCCACCACCGGCGCATTCTGGCTGGCCGCAAAAGCCCGCAGCTTGTCCAGAAAGGGATTATTGTCAAAGCCGTCTTCCGCCACATTGCCCACAAACATGGCGGGCTTGGCGGTGATCAGGAAAAACTGCTGCAGCAATGGCAGCTCTTCCTTGCTGAACTCTACCGTTCGAACCGGTTTGGCTTCATTGAGTGCGGCCTGGCATTTTTCCAGTATAGCCACCAGCTTGATCGATTCCTTGTCACCGGAACGCGCAGTTTTGGTGACGCGGTGCAAGGCCTTTTCAACTGCCGCCAGATCGGCCAGACAGAGCTCGGTCTGGATCACCTCAATGTCAGAGATCGGATCAACCTTGCCGGCCACATGGATCACGTTGTCGTCTTCAAAACAGCGCACCACATTGACGATGGCATCGGTTTCGCGAATATGCGCCAGAAACTTGTTGCCCAGGCCCTCGCCTGTACTGGCACCTGCCACCAGACCTGCGATATCGACAAACTCGACAATCGCGGGCACGATACGCTCAGGGCTGATGATGGCCGCCAGCTCGGCCAGCCGCGCGTCGGGCAATTCCACGATGCCGACGTTGGGCTCTATGGTGCAGAACGGGTAGTTCTCCGCCGCGATGCCCGCCTTGGTCAGGGCATTAAAAAGGGTCGATTTACCGACGTTGGGCAAGCCTACAATACCGCACTTCAAGCTCATGAGAAACCTTCAAAAACAGGCTGAGAAGTGTATGCGATATGCACTAGTGCAGATCGCGGGTCTGGCGCTGGTGATACTGGGGGCACTTGTGGCCGCGCCGATCCAGGCCCAGCCGGTGCTTGTATTGCAAGACCCGAATGTGTCACTCGACCTGCAGAACCAGGGTCTGGCATGGATAGACGCCGATGCGGAGGCCAGCATCGAGCAGGTGGCTTCCGGCAAATTTCGGCCCTTCATGAGCCCGCCGCGCAGCAACACCATCTACACCCTGGGCAGCCATGCCGCGCTATGGCAGCACTACCGCTTTGTGGAGCCACTTGGCTCGCACCACCAGTGGATCATGGAGTTTCCGATTCCGCTGCTCGACAAAGTCACCGTGTACCAGCTGTCAGCAAGCGGGCGATGGCTGGGGCAGACAGCCGGCGATACCGTCCCCGTCTCCAGCTGGCCAGAGCCGGGGCGGTATGCGCAATTTTCGCTGGATTTGCAACCCGGCACGGTGCGGGACGTTTATGTCCGCATCCAGCACCAGACGCAGATCAACATCCCTGTCAATGTCATCTCCAGCGTGACCAGAAGCCAGCGCCTGCAGGTCGATTACATGTTGATCGGCGTGGTCTTTGGTGCCCTGCTGCTGTTGGTGGTTGCGAGTGCGGCGCAGAGTTGGGTGTACCGCGACCGGTTGTATGGCTGGTACGCAGGTTATGCGGCCATCATGATGGGCGTCATCGCCACCACCAGCGGCATGGCCGGCCATCTGCTGTGGGGCGACTCGGCAGCCTGGAACAACGCTGCACAGGGTTGCCTGGGGCTGACAGGCGGCAGCGTTGCGCTGCTGATGGTCAGGGCGCTTTGCAGCTCGACTGCGCATCACGCGCGGCTTCATCGGGTCACCTACTGGGCCGCCCTGGCCGGCCCGGGCCTGGCACTGCTATTTGTGGTCATAGACCGGGTCTGGGGTGTTCGCCTCATAGGTGTTTACCTGACGCTGTGCGTTGTACTGGGTCTGGTAACGGCGTTTCTGGCGTCGCGGCGCGGGGATGTGGTGGGCCTGTGGGTACTGGGCGCCTTCACACCCCTGTCCGTGGCCACGCTGATGGCGGTGGCGCGTATTTTTGGCTGGGTGCCCAGCTCCTGGCTGATCGAGCACTCGCTGATGATCGCGCTCGCGGTAGAGGCACCCTTGCTGCTGGTGGCATTGAACATCCGCTCACGTGAGCGTCACGTCATTGAAACCCGCGAGCAGGCCATGTCCAGCCAGGATGCGCTGACCGGTTTGCTGACCCCGCACCTCTTCAGTGACCGGCTGTCACAGGTGGTGTCGCGCGCCATGCGCCACAAGGAACCGGCTGCCGTGGTGTATATCGAGCTGGTCAACTACAACTACATCGAGCGCACCCACGGTATCGCCGTGGCCGAGCAAAGCCTGTTGCGCAGCGTGATCAAGCTGCGCCGCATCCTGCGCGATGCGGATACCGCAGGCCGGGTCGATGAAGCGCGTTTTGGCCTGATTCTGGAAGGTATCTCGTCGCGCGAACCCGTGACCGAGCTGGCAGCGCGCCTGATCGCAGCGGGGCTCATGCCGCTGAAAGGACTCAAGCCAGAAGTAGTCCTGCAGTTTCACATCGCCGCAGTACTGCTGAGTGAAAAAATGATGGAAGGGCCGGAACTCTCACAAGCCCTGTCGGGCTTGCTGGACAGCATGGGCGCACGCACCCGCAGGCCCATCCGTTTTCTGGCGGCCGAGTTGACCCGGCCCACGCCACTGGAGGCGGACTCTGTGGATGAAAGTTACCCCATCCGCGAACAGCCATGACCGGACCCTCAGGCCCGTTCAAACTATGTCGTCAAGGGTGAGCGGCCCTGTTCAAAGCAGTAATCAGCAGAGACCTTCTGCCCCACCTTGAGCAGGCAGTCAGCGCCTTGCAGCACGATCAGATTCATGCCGAAGCTCACCGCCCCGTTCAGACGAGGGTCCTGCCGATACGTCTGCAGCATGTCACCCACGTCGGGACTGGACTGCGCCGTGGCCGGGTCTATATCGGGTATGGGACAACGCGCGCACGGCTTGACCGGCTTCAACTGCACCGGCCCCTGGCTGGTTTCGATGTGCATCACACCGACCCGGTCTTCATCATGCGGCGCCAGTTCCAGGCCACCACCATCATCGCCGCCGGCTCTGCCCAGCACAATGTTCGGGCGAAAACGCGCCATGCCAACGGCCGCACCGCCTGCCGCCACCAGCTTTTCATTCAGTCCCGCCAGCGACGCTTCGCTGACCACCAGCACCGGGTAGCCATCGCTGAACTGGTTCAGCGCCTCCACACCACCGGTCCAGCGCAAACTCGACAGGCGTTTTTCCTCCGGGTCAAAACGCACCAGCCGGGCCGGGACGCCCAAAAAGTCGGTGAACCACTGGGCGGCGATGGGGCCCATGTCGTAGGCCTTGACCTCATCGTCCCAGATCGTGACCCGCACCGGCTGCTCCACCTGGTCCAGTGCAATGTGCAGCGCCAGCATGCCGGGTGCGCGCAGCACCATGTCGTGGTATTTGAGTTGCGGCTGGATCAGGGCCATGCGGGGTAGCTCGCGCTGAGACAGAAAAACGCCCTCCGCATCCACCACCATCCAGGCGCGATCAAACTCCAGCCCGGTATCCAGCAATATCGCTTCCGGCAGCTGTACGCCGCCGCAAGACTTCACCGGATACACCCACAGGCTGGTGATGCTTGCCGTCAGGTCTGGCCCCGGGGGGGCGGGGGCTTTGCTCAATGATTCAATCACGTCACCAATCCTTCCAGTAATCAGTTCAAGTTGTCGGTCAAGTTGTGCCAGGTCAGGGAAGATTTTGCACTGCCTTCTAAAATGAAGCATGTCCAAGCCCTTTGATGTGTGTATTCGCGGCAGCGGTGTAGTGGGCCGCACCCTGGCCCTGTTGCTGGCGCGTGAGCGCTTGCAGGTGGCGCTGGTCTCGCCAGAGACGGCCACCGGCACGCCCGCGCTGCCCCGGCCACAGGATGTGCGGGCCTACGCGCTGAACAGCTCCTCCCGGCAGTTGCTCGAGTCGCTGCGCGCTTGGCCGGAAGCCCCTTTCGTTACCCCCGTGCAGCAGATGCAGGTGTGGGGAGACGCAGGCGGCAGACTGGACTTCATCGCTGAAACACCGCAGCCGGCCAGTGACCCCGCTGGCGCTGGTGCGGCGCTCACCTGGATTGTTGATGTACCGGCACTGGAGCAACAACTGGCGCAGGCGCTGCAATTCCAGCCCCAGGTAGAAACCGTGGCAGCGCCGGTTACCGCTGCGCTACAGGTGGTCTGCGAGGGCCAGAAAAGCAGCAGTCGCAGTGAGTTTGGCGCGTCCTGGGTGGTCAAGCCCTACGCCCAGAAGGCCATCGCCGCGCGCCTGGAAAGTGACCACAAACACGGCGGCGTGGCGCGCCAATGGTTTGGCGCGCACGGCGAGGTGCTGGCTCTTTTGCCAACGGGCGGTTTTGACGGGAACTCTCTGGCGCTGGTCTGGTCAGTCTCTATGGACCATGCTGATGCGCTGCTGAAGTTGTCGCCTGAAGACTTCTCTGCGGCGCTGCAAGCGGCCTGTGGGGCCGAAGCCGGTCGCCTGGCCCTGGCCAGCACGCTGTCGGCCTGGCCGTTGAGCCTGTCACGCGCCGAGCGCTGGGTTGGCCCTGGTTGGGCCCTGGCCGGCGATGCGGCGCACGCGGTGCATCCGCTGGCGGGCCAGGGCCTCAATCTGGGGCTGGCCGATGCCGCCGGCCTGGCGAAGGTGCTGCGTGAGCGCGAATATTGGCGCGGCCTGGGCGAGGAAAAACTGTTGCGCCGTTACGAACGAGCGCGTCAGGCCGACGTAGCGGCCATGGGCGCAGTGACAGATGGCCTGCAAGGTCTGTTTGCGCAAGGCGACGCGCGCTGGCAGGCGCTGCGGAACTGGGGCATGAAGGGTTTTGAGCGCAGCGGCCCGCTCAAGCAGTGGGTGATGCGGCAGGCGATGGGCGACAAGGCAAGGCTGTAATACACAGCACAGATTCGATTGACATGACTGGAAATACAATGAAATTGCTCCGAACCATATTCCTGGGTGCCCTGCTGGGCATCAGCCTGGGTGCCCATGCGCAGGAAGCGGCCATACGCAAAACGCTCATCGAGCGTTTGCCCAACCTGCCCAAAATCGACGAGATCAGCAAGACGGCCATGCCCGGCCTCTATGAAATCCGCGTCAATGGCAGCGAGATTTTCTACACCGATGCCGAGGGAAATTTTCTGATCCAGGGCAACCTCATCGACACCAAACTCAAGCGCAACCTGACCGAAGAACGGGTGGACAAGCTCAATGCCCTGCCCTTTGACGCATTGCCCCTGAAAGACGCCTTCACGATTGTGCGGGGCAACGGCAAGCGCAAGATGGCCGTGTTTGAGGACCCCAATTGCGGCTATTGCAAACGGTTTGAGCGCGACATGCAAAAGGTCAATGACGTGACGGTCTATCTGTTTTTGTACCCGATCCTGAGCCCTGATTCTGTCGAAAAATCAAAAAACCTCTGGTGCGCCAAAGACCAGGCCAAGACCTGGCAAGACGTGATGGTGCGTAACCAGCCCGTGCCCAGCGCCAGCTGCGACGCCAGCGCGGTAACACGCAACGTCGAGTTCGGAAAAAAATACCGCATCACCGGTACACCCACCCTGATTTTTGCCGACGGCTCGCGTGTGCCGGGCGCGGCAAGCGCCCAGCAGGTGGAGAAATCACTGAGCGAAGCCAAGGCACCTTGAGGCACATCCGCACCCACCTTGACGACGAAATCGGCATCCAGCCCTTATGGGGCCTGCGCACCCAGCTGCTATTTTCATAGCAAATAATCAGCACCCCTGCGCTCCGGGGCACTGCGGGCCAGCGCGCTTGGGGTATTCTTTCAAGCCATATGCCGACCAAAAAAACCGCCGCTGCCGCAACACCCCCCGCCATCCACTACCGCGTCGAAATTGCCAACCTGCACGCACACCTGTTTCGCGTCACGCTGACAATCGCCCGGCCGCAGCCCTTGCAGCGCGTCAGCCTGCCGGTCTGGATTCCCGGCAGTTACCTGGTGCGTGAATTCTCGAAAAATCTGCAAGGGCTGCGCGTGCATCAGACGGCCAGAGCCCTGCCCGCTGACCAACTCACGCAAGTGGATAAATGCACCTGGGACATCCGCTGCAAGGCCGACCAGCCTGTGCGCCTGAGCTACGAGGTCTACGCCAACGACAACTCAGTCCGCACCGCCTGGCTGGATGCCCATCGCGGCTTTTTTAACGGCAGCTCGCTGTGCATGCAGGTCCACGGCCAGGAAAAAATGCCGCACGCACTGGAGTTGGTGGCCGCACCGGCCATCGCTGGCTGGTCGGCAGCGACTGCACTGCCGGCGAACCAGGTCGGGGCCAACGGCTTTGGTACCTACCTGGCCGCCGATTACGACGAGCTGATGGATTGCCCGGTGGAAATGGGGACCTTCTGGAGCGGCACCTTCAGTGCCTGCGGCGTGCCGCACCGCTTTGTGGTCGCGGGCGCTACCGCTGGCTTCGACGGCGCGCGACTTCTGGCCGACACGAAGAAGATTTGCGAGGCGCAAATCCGCTTCTGGCATGGTGGCAAAAAACCGCCCCACAAAAGCTACCTGTTCATGCTCAATGCAGTGGACGATGGTTACGGCGGGCTGGAGCATCGCAGCAGCACCGCCCTGATCTGCACCCGCAAAGACCTGCCGCGCCTGGGACAAAGCAAGATGCCCGAGGGTTACACCACGCTGTGCGGGCTGATCAGCCACGAATACTTCCACACCTGGAATGTCAAGCGCCTGCGCCCGGCAGAATTTGCAAGCTACCACTACGGCAGTGAAAATTACACTCAGTTGCTGTGGTTCTTCGAAGGATTCACCAGCTATTACGATGACTTGCTGCTGCGCCGCGCCGGTCTGATCGATGACGCCGCTTACCTGCGCTTGCTGAATAAAACCGTCAACCAGGTCCTTCAGACGCCGGGGAGGCTGGTCCAGTCCGTCGCCCAGGCCAGCTTCGACGCCTGGGTCAAGTATTACCGCCAGGACGAAAATACACCCAACGCCACCGTCAGCTACTACACCAAGGGCGCCCTGGTTGCCCTGTGTTTCGACCTGAGCTTGCGTACTGAAAGCAGGGGCAGCAGGCAGGCAACGCTGGACGACGTCATGCGCGCCCTGTGGCTGCGCTGCAAGGGCGGGCCTATGAGCGAGTCCGACTTTGCCGCCGCAATCGAGGAAGTCTGTGGGCGCTCCTATGCGGTGGAGATTGCCCGCTGGGTACACGGGACCGGCGAGTTGCCACTTGAAGAACTGTTGCGGATCCATGGCATCGCGGTGCTGCAAGAGCCTGCGCAGTTGGCTCAGGCGCTGGGCATACGCGTACAGGAAACCGCAGGGGTGCAGATCAAGACCGTTCTGCGCGGGGGCCTGGCCGAACGCGCTGGCTTTGCCGCCGGCGATGAATGGCTGGGCGTCGAACCCCGCGGGGGCAAAGGTAGCAAGGCGGACGGCGCCAACAGCCAGGGCTGGCGTCTGGGAAAGCTGGACGACCTGCTGCTTTACGCCGGACCCAGCAAAAAAATCACGGCCCTGGTGTCCAGGGACAAACGCCTGCTGCGCCTGGATTTGGCCATGCCGCAGGCCGCAAGCACCTGGCGCCTCGTGCTCAAGGACATGCCACTGGCGCAAAAGTGGCTGGTCTCAACGCACTGAGAAAGTACTCGGCTACTCGGGCATCTGCGCTTCTATCTGGGCGACAAACCGGTCGGCCTCGACAGAGCCTTTTATTTCGCGCACCATCTCACGCGCACGTTTGATCACGCTCACAAAATCGGCAAGGTCGCGCGTTGCCTCGATCTTGATACACACCGGCTCGGCCAGTGGTCCAATCATGTGCTCCAGCAGATGGGACGAAAAAAGCCGCGCCTGCGCCAGGTTGAGCGCACGCGCCGGACCGGGAGCCGCCTGCGAAACCGCGGGCTCCAGCGGCGCAGGCATGGTTTTTTCCTCTGTCACCGCCGGCTCCATCAGACCTTCACTTTCGAGCTCTGCCAAACGCTCCGGATCACCCAGGGAAGTGGCGATCACTGTCAGTTCCGCATAACTTCGCTTGCCGTCCACCATGATCAACAGCGAACGCAGCCTGGGTGCAAGACCCGACTGCCGGTTTGAAATCGCCTCCGCGCCTTTTGCGGTCTTGCGGTAAATTGCCTGCTTGTCAACCATGGGTAGTCTCCAGCGCTTGTTGTCATTTCAGTGTAAGACCGAAACGAGACCGCGTCGAGAGGGTTCGTATCCGGGAAAATCTGGATGCGGTCACTCGCACCCCGTAACTTCAGCGCCTGCGGTCCAGCACCCGTTTTGCCTTGCCCAGACTGCGCTCCACCCCCCCTTCAGCCCGCAGCTCAACCTGAACGCTGGTGCCGATGTAGGCCTTGATCTCCTGCTGCAACAAGGCTGCCGCAGCGCGGGCCGCAGCACTGTCGGGCGCCAGATCGGGCCGGGTTTCCACCACCACACTGAGGCAATCCATCGCACCTTCGCGCGTTAAAACACATTGGTAATGCGGCGCCAGTTCGGCGCGTTTGAGAATCAGCTCTTCAATCTGCGTGGGAAACACGTTGACGCCGCGCACAATCATCATGTCGTCGCTGCGACCGGTGATCTTTTCCATGCGGCGCATGGTCCGCGCGGTACCCGGTAGAAGGCGTGTCAGGTCCCGCGTGCGGTACCGGATGATGGGCAGTGCTTCCTTGCTCAGGCTGGTGAAAACCAGCTCGCCCATCTGCCCGTCGGGCAACAGCTCACCGGTGACGGGGTCAATGATCTCGGGGTAAAAGTGGTCTTCCCAGATGGTCGGACCGTCCTTGGTTTCCACACATTCGCTGGCGACGCCGGGGCCAATGATTTCACTCAGGCCGTAAATATCGACCGCATCAATGGCCATGCGGTTTTCAAGCGCATGGCGCATGTCGTTGGTCCAGGGCTCGGCACCAAATATGCCGGTGCGCAGGCTGGAGTCGGCGGCCGACAGGCCCTGCTTTTCAAACTCGTCGGCTATCGCCAACATGTAACTCGGCGTCACCATGATGATGTCGGGTTTGAAGTCGTTGATCAGCTGCACCTGGCGCTCGGTCTGCCCCCCGCCAAACGGCACCACCGTCAAGCCCAGTTTTTCAGCGCCATAATGCGCGCCCAGGCCGCCAGTGAACAGCCCGTAGCCATAACTGATGTGTACCAGGTCGCCCGGACGCGCACCGGCTGCGCGAATGCTGCGTGCTACGCAAGCCGCCCACATGTCCACATCGTTCTGGGTGTAGGCCACCACAGTGGGCTTGCCAGTCGTGCCGCTGGACGCATGGATACGCACACACTGCTCACGCGGCACCGCCAGCATGCCAAAGGGGTAGCTGTCGCGCAGGTCGGCCTTGGTCGTAAAAGGAAACTTCGCCAGGTCGGCCAGAGACCGGCAATCATCGGGGTGCACCCCGGCAGCATCAAATTTGGCCTTGTAAACCGGCGAATGGCGGTAAGCATGTTGCAAGGTGGCCTTCAGGCGCTTGAGCTGCAATGCGCGCAGTTCGTCCAGGCTCGCCTTTTCTATGGGTTCGAGCGGAAAACTCTTCATGCCAATGTCCCCGAAATCCCGGGAATAACGCTGCCGGCAATCTGCGCGCTTTTGCCGCGAAACATCGCAATCACTTCACCGCGCTGGTTGCTGACTTTCATGTCGTAAATGCCGTGCCGGCCTTGCAGCGTTTGCTCCACCCCTTCGCAGGTGAGTACATCGCCAAGCTGTCCAGGCTTGAGAAACTCGATGCTGCAGCCAGCAGCAACCGCCACTTTGTTGTGGCTGTTGCAGGCGAAGGCAAAGGTGGAGTCGGCCAGCGTGAAAATCAGACCGCCATGGCAAATTTTGTGGCCATTGAGCATGGCCTCGCGTACGGTCATGCGCATCAGTGCGCGGCCTGGCTCGCAGGCAAGCAGCTCCATCTGCATGAAGTCACGTGAAGCGCTGTCTGCCGCAAACATCGATTCGCCCACCGCCTGGGCCAGCTGTTTCGCATCCATGGCTAGTTACCCCTGAACGTTGGTGCGCGTTTTTCAAGAAAGGCCGTCACGCCCTCGATGTAGTCATGGGTCTGGCCCAGCGCCGACTGCGTGTCGCGTTCTTTGTCCAACTGGACATCCAGGTCGCGACTGGCACCTTCGCTGAGCAGATGCCGGGTGGCCACCAAAGCGCGGGTCGGCATCTGCGCCAGGCGTGCGGCGAGTTGCATGGCCTTGTCCAGGCAGTTTTCGCCCTCACTGGCCACGTCCCAGATCATTCCCCACTCTTTTGCGTCGTGGGCGCTGAGTTTGTCGCCCAGCATGGCCAGGCCCATGGCCCGGGCCAGACCGAGACGCTTGACCAGAAACCAGGAGCCGCCCGCATCGGGTACCAGACCAATTTTGCTGAAGGCCTGGATGAAGCTGGCGGTCGGCGCAGCAATGGCCAGGTCGCAGGTCATGGCCAGCGAAGCACCGGCGCCAGCAGCCACGCCGTTCACCGCGGCGATGGTCGGCACGCGCAGCGCCTGCAAACGCCTGACGGTCGGGTTGAATGCCTGGTCAATGATGGGCCCCGGGTCGGCCCGCTTGAGCAGATCCGGGCCGGGTTCGAAGTCGAACTCTGCCAGATCAGCCCCGGCGCAAAAGGCGCGGCCGGCGCCAGTGATCACCAGCGCGCGTATCGAGGTATCTGCCTCGATTTTGTCCAGTGCATCCCAGAGCTGACTGTGCATCTGGCGCGTGAAACTGTTCAAGGCCAACGGCCGGTTCAGCGTGACCAGCGCAACGCCGCCCTGGGTGGCAAACAGGACCGATGGTTCGGAAGGGGCTTCGCTCATATCTGTCTCCAGCTTTGAATGAATGGAATTTAGCATTAACCGACCGATTGGTCGGTTAATGTTTTCCCTTGGCTGGGATGTCTGGCAGCATGGCATGATTCAGCAGCAAAAAGGAAAGCACCATGACCTACGAGATGATTCTGACTAGAACCGAGGGCCGCGTGGCCATCGTCACCCTGAACCGACCCAAGCAACTCAATGCGCTGAACGACCAGCTGATGGACGAGCTGGGCACCGCGCTCAGGGCTTTCGACGCGGACGACACCATCGGTTGCATGATTCTGACCGGCAGCGAAAAAGCCTTTGCAGCCGGCGCCGACATAGGCGCCATGGCCAGCTACGGCTTTGCCGATGTGTACAAAAACGACTACATCACCCGCAATTGGGAGCAAATTCGCAGCATACGCAAGCCGGTGATTGCCGCGGTCAGTGGCTTTGCACTGGGCGGCGGCTGTGAGCTGGCAATGATGTGCGACTTCATCATTGCCGCCGACAACGCAAAGTTCGGCCAGCCCGAAATCAAGCTAGGCATCATCCCTGGCGCCGGTGGCACGCAACGCCTGCCACGCGCCGTCGGCAAAGCCAAAGCCATGGACCTGGTGCTCACGGGCCGCATGATGGACGCGGCAGAGGCAGAGCGCAGCGGCCTGGCCAGCCGCGTGGTGCCGCTGGACAAACTCATGGAAGAAGCCCTGGGCGCGGCGCTGCAAATCTGCGACTACGGCCAGATTGCGGTGATGGCGGCCAAGGAGGCGGTGAACCGCGCCTACGAAGGTACGCTGGCCGATGGCATCATGTTCGAGCGGCGCCTGTTTCATGCGACCTTTGCCACCGAAGACCAGAAAGAGGGCATGGACGCTTTTGTGGGCAAACGCAAGGCGGCGTTCAAACACCGCTAGAAGGCAGGATGTGCGCGATCTGCGCCAGCCTTACGGCGAGACGCGATCAAGCTTGCTTCAGTATTTTGCCCCGGTCCGGAGGGCGGGGTTCTCTGCTCCGCGCATGTCCTCCCGTCCTCGCCGCGCAACTCGGGGACCCCTGTACGCCGACCCGGAGCGGCTGGCGCGCGCGGGGTGACCGCCGCAGCGAGGTCAAGGAGGAGGGCCGGGCCCACCCCGGGGGACACGAGCGAAGGCGGGCGCCCCGCGTCGTCCAGCCGCGGAGCGCAAGACGCAGACGCAGCAACCAACATTGCAGGAGTCAGGCGGGGGCAAGCGGCTTGCGAAGCCGCTATAATTCCGGTCGCGCGGTGATATAGCTCAGTTGGTTAGAGCGCAGCATTCATAATGCTGATGTCGGTGGTTCAAGTCCACCTATCACCACCAGATTTTCCCGGGGCCCCAGAGGTAATACTTCTGGGGCCTTGTTACTTCACAGCCTCTGGATAAATACCATGAAACGCTGCCTGCATTTTTTTCTTGGCGCCACCCTGCTGGCGCTGGCCAGCCTGCTGGCCCTCCCGGCACTGGCACAGACCGACGATGTGCCCAGCGTGCGCAATTTTCCAAAAACCGCGCTGCGTGGTTTGATGGTGGTGCGGGCCCCGCCCGAAATCAGCATCAACGGCAAGCCCGATCGTCTGTCGCCGGGCGCGCGAATCCGCAATATCAACAACAACTACGTGCTGTCGGGCAGCCTGCTGGGTCAGGAGCTGCTGGTCAACTACACCCGCGATACCGGCGGGCTGGTTTATGAGGTGTGGATACTCAACCCCGAGGAAGCCAAGGAAAAACGCGCGGGCCTGAACACGCGCAATTTCAGCTTCAGCTCCGAATCAGCCGCCGCCCCGCAGGACGACGGAAAGACGCCCTACAAGCAGCTACCAGGCTACAAGCAGTAATTGCGCTGTTTTTTTGCAGGTAAATCGGCCTCCAGCCCATACTGCAGCTGCGCAAGCAGCTATTAAATAGATAGCAATTAGCAGACAGCCAACACCATGTCCAAAAAAGTCTTTATCAAAACCTTCGGCTGCCAGATGAACGAGTACGACTCGGACAAGATGTCCGACGTCTTGCACGCCGCCCAGGGTTATGAGCCGACCAGCAACGTCGATGAAGCCGACCTGATTCTTTTCAACACCTGCTCGGTGCGCGAAAAGGCACAGGAGAAGGTTTTCAGCGACCTGGGCCGCGTCAAGCACCTGAAGAAAAAAGGCGTGCTGATCGGCGTGGGCGGCTGTGTTGCCAGCCAGGAAGGCGAAGCCATCATTGAGCGCGCGCCCTATGTCGATGTGGTCTTCGGCCCGCAAACCCTGCACCGGCTGCCCGACCTGCTGAGCAAACGCATCAGCCTGGGCAAGTCGCAGGTGGACATCAGCTTTCCGGAAATCGAAAAGTTCGATCACCTGCCGCCGGCGCGTGTCGAGGGCGCCAGCGCCTTTGTCTCCATCATGGAAGGCTGCTCCAAGTACTGCAGCTACTGCGTCGTGCCCTACACCCGCGGCGAAGAGGTCTCGCGCCCCTTTGAGGACGTGCTGGTCGAAGTCGCCGGTCTGGCCGACCAGGGCGTGCGCGAAGTCACCCTGCTGGGCCAGAACGTCAACGCCTACCGCGGCCCCATGGGAAACACGGCGGACATCGCCGACTTTGCCACCCTGCTCGAGTACGTCTCCGACATCCCGGGCATTGAACGCATCCGTTACGTCACCAGCCACCCGAACGAGTTCACGCAGCGCCTGATCGACGCCTACGGCAAGCTGCCCAAGCTGGTGAACCACCTGCACCTGCCGGTGCAGCACGGCTCGGACCGCATCCTGATGGCCATGAAGCGCGGCTATACCGCGATGGAATACAAATCCACCATTCGCAAACTGCGCGCCATCCGCCCCGACCTGGCCATGAGCAGCGACTTCATCGTCGGTTTTCCAGGCGAGAGCGATGAGGACTTCAGCAAGATGATGAAACTGATCGACGACGTCGGTTACGACACCTCCTTCAGCTTCATCTTCAGCCCGCGGCCTGGCACACCTGCCGCCAACCTGCCGGACGACACACCCCACGCGGTCAAGCTGCAACGCCTGCAGCAGTTGCAAGCCGCGATTGATAACAGCGTGCGTGCCATCAGTGCCAGCCGCCAGGGCACGCTGCAACGCATTCTGGTTGAGGGCGCCTCACGCAAGGACCCGACCGAGTTGATGGGCCGCACCGAATGCAATCGGGTGGTCAACTTCAAGGGCCAGCCGCGCCTCATTGGGCAAATGATAGACGTGACCATCACCGAAGCCTCGCAGCGCTCGCTGCGCGGCGAGGTGCTGCGCGCAGAAGCAGCCCAAGAAGCTGCGCTACCAGTCTGAGCAGACCGATGGACCGTAAATCGCCCCGCCACGCTGGCCGATAATCCCCGTCATGTCCGCTGTTTTTGACAAGCCCTCTTTGTTCCGGCGCGCCGCCCCGATGTTTCAGGGCTTTGACGGCCCGCTGGCGTTTGCGGTTTTTGTGCTGGCCAGCGCCGGGCTGCTGATCATGTATTCATCCGGCTTTGACCATGGCACCCGCTTTATGGACCACGGCCGGAACATGCTGATTGCCGGCGCCATCATGTTTGTCGTGGCCCAGATCCCGCCGCAGCGCCTGATGGCGTTTGCCGTGCCCATGTATGTGGCGGGTGTGGCCCTGTTGGTGGCTGTCGCCATATTTGGCATCACAAAAAAGGGCGCCAAACGCTGGATCAACCTCGGCATCGTGATCCAGCCCAGCGAAATTCTCAAAATCGCGATGCCGCTGATGCTGGCGTGGTGGTTCCAGAAGCGCGAAGGCCAGTTGCGTCCCCTTGATTTTCTGGTGGCAGGGCTGCTGCTGATCGCACCTGTAGGCCTGATCATGAAGCAGCCCGATCTGGGTACCTCGCTGCTGGTGCTGGCAGCCGGCCTGTCGGTGATTTTTTTTGCCGGCCTGAGCTGGAAGCTGATTGCGCCACCGGTGCTGCTGGCTCTGGCTGGTATTTTTGCGCTGGTCTGGTTCGGACCCCAGATATGCGCTGACGGCGTGCGCTGGCCGGTGCTGCACGACTACCAGCAGCAACGCATTTGCACCCTGCTGGACCCAAGCCGCGACCCGCTGGGCAAGGGTTTTCACATCATCCAGGGCATGATCGCCATTGGCTCAGGGGGCCTGCTGGGCAAGGGCTTCATGCAGGGCACACAAACCCATCTGGAATTTATTCCCGAACGCACCACCGACTTTATTTTTGCCGCCTACTCCGAAGAGTTCGGGCTACTGGGCAATCTGGCGCTGATCAGCGCCTTCTTGTTTCTGATCCTGCGTGGCCTGGTGATTGCGCTGGAGGCGCCCACCCTGTTCTCGCGCCTGCTCGCCGGCGCAGTGACCATGATTTTCTTCACCTACGCATTTGTCAACATGGGCATGGTGAGCGGCATTTTGCCCGTGGTCGGTGTGCCCTTGCCCTTCATCAGTTACGGCGGTACCGCCATGGTCACCCTCGGTCTGGCGGTCGGCATATTGATGTCGATCTCCAAGGCGAAGAGGCTCGTGCAGTCATGAGCCCCGTGGCGAGGCAGCGCCGGAACGTCGCGCCCCGGAACGGGCGCAGTGGAGGCGCTGCAGTGCTTCGGCTTCGCTGTGCAGCTACGCTGGCACGGGCGCTGCGCCGAGGCCCCGCAGAGCGGGGATCGACAAGGCGAAGGACTGCCAGGACGCCGACACCTGGATGTACGCGTGCAGATCGGCGGGCGAGGCGTCCAGAGTTAGAACCCGCATGAATCAGGTGACCCTGATAGGCGCAGGCAACATGGGCGGCGCCCTGGCCGCCAACTTGCTGGAGCGCGGCTGGACCGTCGAGGTCTGCGACATCGATCCGGTCCGGGTTCAAAGTTTGGTATCAAATGGGGCCCTGGCCCTTTCCACGCCTGCGCAAGCAGCTATTAATTCGGTAGCATTTATTGTTTGTGTGGTGGACGCCGCGCAAACCGCCGAGGTGCTGTTTGGCGAGCACGGCCTGCACCAGATGCTGCAATCAGGCCATACCGTGCTCCTCTGCCCAACCATGGCACCGCAGGATGTCGAAACTTTCGCCAGCCGGCTGGCTGCGCTGGGCGTCGGTACGATCGATGCACCCATGTCGGGCGGGCCGGCGCGCGCGCGCGACGGTTCGATGAGCCTGATGGTGGCCTGCCCGGCCGCAGTCTATGCGCAGCAGGCTGACCTGTTGCAGGCCCTGTCGGCCAAGGTGTTTCGAATCAGTGAGCGCCCCGGCGACGGTGCCCGCACCAAGCTGGTCAACAACCTGCTGGCGGGCATCAATCTGGTGGGTGCCGCCGAGGTGCTGGCGCTGGCCGGTCGGCTCGGGCTGGATCCGGGGCGTACGCTGGACGTGATCGAGCAGTCCAGCGGACAAAGCTGGATAGGCTCGGACCGCATGCGGCGCGCGATCGCGGGTGATTACGCACCGCGCGCACACGTCACGTTGCTTGAAAAGGACACGCGCCTGGCCGTCGAGGCAGCACGCGCATCCGGCATGGAGGGGCCGCTGGGCGTGCACGCCAGCGCCGTGTTTGCCGCCGCTCATCAGGCCGGCCTGGCGGAGCTGGACGATGCGGCGATTTACCGCTTTCTGTCAGGCAAACGGCCATCCGGGTCACCGGGCGCTGGGTAGAACCCCTGCCGGGCAACACCCGGGGCAGACTGCCTACAATGACCGTATGACTTTCCTCAAATCATCGCAGTCTTCGTCCCTCAAGCCCACCCGTGGCTCCGTAGCCACCGCCCGACCCAGTTCCGAGTCCACCACCGGGCGGCTGGCGATTGCGCAAAAGCTGCTGCTGACGCCTTTCGGGCTGACCGAGGCGCATTTGAGCCGGGCCCTCGGCGAGATCACATCGCATGGTGTGGACGACGCCGACCTGTATTTCCAGTACACACGCAGCGAAGGCTGGAGCCTGGAAGAAGGCATCGTCAAGACCGGCTCTTTCAGCATTGACCAGGGCGTCGGCGTGCGTGCCGTCAGCGGCGAAAAAACCGCCTTTGCCTACTCTGACGACATCTCCGAAGCTTCGCTGCTGGACGCAGCACGCACGGTACGCACCATTTCGGCTTCGACACGCGTCGGCCGTGTGAAGGTCCCGGCGCGCCGCGTCGCCAGCAGCCGCTCGCTGTACCAGGACCTGGACCCGATTGCCACGCTGGACAGCACCGCCAAGGTCAAGTTGCTGGAGAAAGTCGAGAAGCTGGCCAAAGCCAAAGACCCGCGCATTGTGCAAGTCATGGCCGGCCTGGCCAGCGAATACGACGTGGTGATGGTGGCGCGTGCCGACGGCACCCTGGCCGCCGATGTGCGCCCCCTGGTGCGGCTGAGCGTCACCGTGATTGCCGAGAAAAAAGTCGGCGGTGTGAGCCGCCGCGAAATGGGCTCTGGCGGCGGCGGCGGTCGTTTTGGTCTGGCCTATTTTGACGATGCACAAATCGCCGAATACGTCAGCGACGCGGTGACCGCAGCGCTGTCCAACCTGGAAGCGCGCCCTGCGCCGGCTGGCCAGATGACGGTGGTGCTTGGCCCCGGCTGGCCCGGCATTTTGCTGCACGAAGCGATTGGCCACGGCCTGGAGGGCGACTTCAACCGCAAGGGTTCGAGCGCATTTTCAGGCCGCATCGGCGAGCGTGTAGCTGCCAAGGGTGTCACCGTGCTGGACGACGGCACCATTGCTGACCGGCGCGGCTCGCTCAACGTCGATGACGAGGGCAACGCCAGCCAGCGTAATGTGCTGATTGAAGACGGCATCCTGAAGGGCTATATCCAGGACTCGCTCAATGCGCGCCTCTCGGGCGTCAAACCCACCGGCAATGGCCGGCGCGAAAGTTATGCGCATGTGCCGATGCCGCGCATGACCAACACCTACATGCTCGGTGGCGACAAGGCGCCGGAAGAAATTGTGGCCAGCATCAAGAAGGGCCTGTACGCCACCAACTTTGGCGGCGGCCAGGTAGATATCACGTCGGGCAAGTTTGTGTTCTCTGCCAGCGAAGCCTTTTGGGTCGAAAACGGCAAAATTTTGTACCCGGTCAAAGGTGCCACCATTGTGGGTAACGGCCCGGACGCGCTGACCCGCGTCACCATGATCGCCAATGACATGCAGCTCGACAGCGGTGTCGGCACCTGCGGCAAGGAAGGGCAGAGCGTACCGGTAGGTGTGGGCCAGCCAACATTGCGCATCGACGGTCTGACAGTCGGCGGCACCGCCTGAGCGTCCCGGAAAGTGAACCATGAGCGAGACGCCCAGTTCACGGCTACCCATCGATCCGACCACGCATTTACCCAGCGTGCAGAGCTTCGGCGAGCTCAGCCACTTCCTGCGCTCGGCCATGGCCGACGAGGAGTCGCTGCAACTGGCCGACGGCATGGGGAGCATGGCGGGCAGCATTGAAGCGGTGCTGTCAGGCCTGAAGCGCGAGCCCGATCCGGCAGTCCTCGCGCCTGCGCTGATGGACCTCATGACGGTGTTGCGCGAGCACCGTGCCCTGGTGATCGCGCTGTCGCCGGCCTGGCGCGGCTTGTACGAATATGCGTCCTACCTGGCCGCGCTGAACAACTTCCGGGTATTGATCAGCCAGTGGCTGCTGCCAGTGGCCCCCCAGGTCGCTGCAGGCAGCGCTTGCGAGCGGCCAGTCGCCATTGAAGATTTTGAGCTGATTGCCTGGCGCATGCTGGGCGAAGGCATGTTGCTGATCGACATGTACGAGCAGCTGTGTGGCCGCGAGGCCAGTGAATCTTCGGTTGCGGCGATAGACCAGGCGCAGGTGAAACGGGCCAGGAACTGGTGGGAACGCTTGCGCAGCTGAACAGGGGCCCCACGCTGGTCGCCTGGCCCCAACCCTGTGGGCTCAACCGTTCGCCCTGAGCGTGTCGAAGGGTCGTCCAATGCCAAGCGGCTTCGACAAACTCAGCCCGAACGGAGTTGTAACGCTTAAATGAACAGCATTGCGCTTCGCCCGCTTTGCGCCTTGTGCTACATTGCAGCCATGACCTCCGCGAAATTTTATTTTGCTTACTTCTGGTTCTCAAGCGCCTCCGGCGGTAGAGAGATCCTCGCGTAAGCAGATAAATACGCAACAGATTCTTGAAAACCGCCGGACACCCGGCGGTTTTTTTTTGTCCCTTGTTATTTGCCGATGAATTGTTGGATGTTTTAAAAGGAAGCCAGCCATGAATGCCAAAGCCACCCAAGCCAGCGATGCCTGGTATGCGAGTCCCGTCGATAAAACCAGCCAGACAGACGACGAACGCATCAAGGACATCACTGTGTTGCCACCGCCCGAACATTTGATCCGATTCTTCCCGATCAGCGGAACCGCTGTTGAATCGCTGATCACCCAAACCCGCAGCAACATCCATCGCATCATGGCAGGCAAGGACGACCGGCTGCTGGTGGTGATCGGCCCCTGCTCCATCCATGACCCGGCTGCAGCGCTGGAATACGCGCGCCGCCTGGTGGTGCAGCGTGAAAAGTACGCCGACACCCTGGAAATTGTCATGCGCGTGTATTTTGAAAAGCCGCGCACCACCGTAGGGTGGAAGGGCCTGATCAACGACCCTTACCTGGACGAAACCTTTCGCATCGACGAGGGCCTGCGCATCGCGCGCCAGTTGCTGATCGACATCAATCGCTTGGGCCTGCCAGCGGGCAGTGAGTTTCTGGACGTGATTTCGCCGCAGTACATCGGCGACCTGATTGCCTGGGGCGCGATTGGTGCCCGCACCACCGAAAGCCAGGTGCACCGCGAGCTGGCGTCCGGCCTGTCTGCCCCGATTGGCTTCAAGAACGGCACGGACGGCAACATCCGCATCGCCACCGATGCCATTCAGGCGGCTGCGCGTGGCCACCACTTTTTGTCGGTGCACAAAAACGGCCAGGTGGCCATTGTGCAGACCAGCGGCAACAAGGATTGCCATGTGATTTTGCGCGGCGGCAAAACCCCCAACTACGACGCCGCCAGCGTGGGCGCAGCCTGCAAGGAGCTGGAAACGGCCAAACTGCCGGCCACGCTGATGGTCGATTGCAGCCATGCCAACAGCTCCAAGCAGCATGAAAAGCAGCTCGAAGTGGCGCGCGAGATCGGCGCACAGGTGGCGGGTGGCTCTAAACACGTGTTCGGCCTGATGGTGGAAAGCCACCTCCAGCCCGGCGCGCAAAAATTCACCCCCGGCAAAGACAAGGCCAAAGACCTGGAGTACGGAAAAAGTATCACAGACGCCTGCCTGAGCTGGGACGACTCCCTGCGCCTGCTGGATGTGCTGTCAGAGTCGGTCAAGGTGCGTCGCAGCCGCTGAAGTCCCTCTGCAGTCCGCCCTTCGCACCCTCCGTTTAGAGGAGGGGTGGCGGGCCATTTGGTGTTAAATTAATCATTAACTTATTGTTACCTTTTCGTTCTACCGCGCCCGCCCCACTCCCGCCCCAAAGTCTGCTCCATGCACCATGTCTTTTGATCAACCTGTCATCTGGTTAGGTCTGGCTGGCTTTACGCCGGAGCAGCGCCTGCAACTCCATGGGTTGTTGGCTCAGCTTCCCAAAGGCGGCATCGCGTGGAAGTTGTGTGCCTTTGCAGACGCCGATGCGTGGCTGGTCAGCGGCGAGAAATGTCGCCTGGTTGCTGCCGACACCCTGAAAATTATGGCGGGCCTGCCGAGTGAGCGCACGGTGCAGCTTGATCTGGAGCAGGTGGACCGGCCGGTGGCCTTCTCGCTGCCGCTTGTTTCGCGCGAGTTTGACCCGAAACTCACCTTTGATCTGGCCTCCCTGCCCAGCCTGCTCAAGGTGTTGCAGCATTTTGCAAGCTGGTTGCGACCACTGCGCTCGCAGTACGTGTTGGGGGGCCAGCTGATTGCACGCGAAAGCGAATTGTTGCCCGGCATTTACCACGTCAGCCACAACGGCAGTTTGCTGGCGGTGATGGACTTTCACGAATGGCGCATCGGCATCTCACGCAAGGCCGATCCGGTTGATTTTGAGTTTGCCAAGTGGGACCGGCGCCCGCTGGAGGCCCACGATATCCCCGCGCAGTTCTTGCGCAGCAGCCTGACGCAGTTGCGCTGGATCTACGCACAACGCACCGAGCGCGACGTGCTGCCCACCAGGTACCGCAGCCGCCCCATTTATTTCCGCCGCGCGCCGGAGGTGCCCATGCGCTGGTTGCGCGACCCGCAGCTTCTGCTGCTGCGCGAGTTGTCGGTGCAGGCCAGCGACTTTGAGACCCTGCGCCAGCGCACCGGGCTGACGCCGGCCCAGCTGGCGCGCGAGCTTGCCAGCCTTTACTTTGCCGGGTCCATTACCACCACGGCCGACAAAGCCGGCACCGGCGCCTTCACCGCCAGCACCGCCTCCGCCAGCGACGAAAGCCTGCCCGGCAGAAGCCAGCCGGGCCCGGCCAAGCCCCCCCAGGCCGCGCCCAGTGAGCTGGCCGCGCCGCCACGCAGTTTTCCCAAACCAGACCCGACCGCACCCGCCCAGCTAAGCCGCAAATAGCGCGGCCTAGTGTGGTGTTGCACGCTATTTGGCACATAAAAATGCGTCTTTTCGGCCATGGCGGCGTTGCAAATCCGCGCGATACCTACGGGTATCGCTGTGGTTTGCGCCTTGCCCTGACCAAAAATCCATCATTTTTATTTGTGTCATCAAGCATGCAACACCACACTAGCGACTGAGCGCCCGGGTTTCAGCCGATTGCCAGGCGTCGCCCATGCGCCCATGCTGATGGCCATATCCCCAGATTGCGAGGTCAACATGCGCAGCGAAGTCACCGTCACCTTTCAGAATTCCCCGCCCCTGCGCCTGGACCTCAATGAAGTGCAGCCCATGCCACACGATATGGCCAGGCAGTGGCTGGACGAACAGTTCACCCGCATGGGCTGCGAACCCCTGCGCCCCACCGGCAAACTGCTGACAGCCGACAAGGTGCTGGTAGTGGCCCAGGCCGCCGGCCCGCAGCAATTTGCCGATGCCGCATGGGCGCAGGCCTTTGCCCGCGCCGCCAGCGCCGCGCTGGCCAGACCGATGATTCATGTCGATGTGGCGGCCATGGGCCTCACTTACTGAGTGTTTTAGGTCTTTAGCCCTTTATTGACGCGCGTAACCAGCTATCAATCTAATAGCAAATCAGCCAGCCTGAAGCGCTTCCAGCAGACGCGCATGAATGCCGCCAAAACCGCCGTTGCTCATGCAGAGCAAATGGTCACCGGGGCGGGCTGCCGCAGTGACTTGGGCCAGCAGTTGGTCAATGTTGTCGGCCACCTGAGCGCGGGCGCCCATCGGGGCCAGTGCAGCCCGGGCGTCCCAGTCGAGTCCACCCGCATGGCAAAACGCCAGGTCTGCGCTTTCCAGGCTCCAGGGCAGCTGCGCGGTCATGGTGCCCAGCTTCATGGTGTTGCTGCGCGGCTCGAAGATCGCGAGGATGCGCTGAGCGCCGCCCTGGCCTTTCAGCTGGCGGCGCAAGCCGTCTATGGTGGTGTGGATCGCCGTCGGGTGGTGCGCAAAGTCGTCATACACCGTGATGCTGCCGCCGGGGCGCGCCACCACGCCGCGCACTTCCATGCGGCGCCTGACGTTTTCAAAACTCGCCAGGGCCTCAGCCGCCAACGCGGGCGCCACCCCCACGTGGTCGGCAGCAGCTATCGCGGCCAGGGCGTTGAGCTGGTTGTGCACGCCGCTGATGGTCCATTCGACACGGGCAACTTTCTGGCCATCTTTCAGCACATCAAAAGCGTCTGGCTCGCCGGTTGCCGAAAACCCGCTGGATGGATCGCCGCCGAAGAGTACCTGCTCACTCCAGCAGCCCTGGGCCAGCACCCGGGCCAGGCTTTCTTCCCGCGCGTTGACAACGATGCGGCCAGAGCCGGGCACGGTGCGCACCAGGTGGTGAAACTGCCGCTCAATCGCGGCCAGGTTGTCAAAGATGTCGGCGTGGTCAAACTCCAGGTTGTTCAAAATCGCGGTGCGGGGCCGGTAATGCACAAACTTGCTGCGTTTGTCAAAAAACGCGGTGTCGTATTCATCGGCCTCAATGACAAAGGTGTTGCCGCTACCCAGCCGGGCCGACACGCCAAAGTTGAGCGGCACGCCACCCACCAGAAAACCGGGCTGCAGGCCGGCGCACTCCAGAATCCAGGCGAGCATGGCGGTGGTGGTGGTTTTGCCGTGGGTGCCGGCCACGGCCAGCACATGGCGCGGGCCAGTCGCATGGTGCGTCGGGTGGTGCAACACATGGCCAGACAGCCATTGAGGGCCGCTGGTATAGGGCAAGCCGGCGTCCAGAATCGCCTCCATCAAAGGGTATCTGGCTTTGCCACCGGCATCCTGCGCGCGCGACACCACATTGCCCACCACAAACACATCCGGCCGAAAAGCCAGTTGATCCGCCCCATAACCCTCAATCAGCTCAATCCCAAGCCCGCGCAACTGATCGCTCATGGGTGGATACACGCCGGTGTCGCAACCCGTGACCTTGTGCCCGGCCTCACGCGCCAGCGCCGCCAGCCCGCCCATGAAAGTACCGCAAATCCCCAGAATGTGTATGTGCATGCCGGTATTTTAGGAGGCAAGCTGGAGCCAGCACGCACGCCATCGCTTGAGCAGTCAAATCGGCATCTGGCCCTAATGCAGAATGCGTAGCCAGCTATATTTTTCATAGCAAGTCAATGCAGCGTCTGACAATCGCGGGCTGCGCCCGTAGGGGCGCTGCAACTTTATGCCGGCAGCACCGGTCAATCGGGGCAGAATCAGGGGCTGCCCCCACCTGCCCTGCGGATACCCCACTTGAACCCCACTACCCTGAAACTGGACATTGCCGCCACCGCTGCCGCGTTGGTGGTCGAAGAAGGGCTGGAGTACGGCCCCGCCAAACGCCGAGCCGTCAAGCAAATGGGCCTGCCGGCGCGCAGCGAGCTGCCGGGCAATGACGAAGTGGAAGATGCGGTGCGCGAGTACATTGCGCTGTTCTGCGCCGACACGCAGCCAGCCGAACTGGCGGCGCTACGCGTGCTGGCGCTGACCTGGATGGAGCGCATGGCCCCGTTTCGGCCCTACCTGGGTGGCGCGGTCTGGCACGGCACTGCCACCCGGCTATCAGACATTTACATCCAGCTTTTCTGCGATGACCCGAAATCTGCCGAGATTGCGCTGATCGACCATAGCGTGGACTATGAACCGCGCAGCGTGACCGGCTTTACCGGCGACAGCGTTGAGGCGCTGAGCCTGAGCAGCTTTTGCCAGGGCTTGAACGAAAACGTCGGCGTGCACCTGCTGGTGTACGACCATGACGACCTGCGCGGCGCGCTGCGGCCGGACAGCAAAGGCCGCAAGCCGCGCGGTGACATGGTGGACGTGCAAAAATTGCTGATGACCAACCAGGAGACCTCCTCTTGAACCGCCGGAAAGTGCTTCTGGGGGGCGCGGCCGCAGGCGCTGCGCTGGCAGGAGCCAGCCTGGCGTGGCGGCAACTTCAGCCGCACGGCAACCCCGCCGGCCCTGACGCATCCCTCAGCACACGCGACCCGTTCTGGCAGCAAAGCTTTGACACGCCAGACGGTGGCAGCCTGGCCATCGCCAGCTTTTCCGGCAAACCACTGTTGGTGAATTTTTGGGCCACCTGGTGCCCACCATGTATTGAGGAATTGCCGTTAATTGACCGTTTTTACGTAGAAAACAAGGCTAAAAGCTGGCAAGTTCTTGGTTTGGCGGTGGACCAACCCAGCGCAGTACGAGCCTGGCTACAGCGCAAACCCCTGAACTTTCCAATCGCCATGGCTGGCTTTGCAGGCACAGAGCTCAGCAAATCGCTGGGCAATCTGACTGGCGGCCTGCCGTTTACCGTGGTGTTTGGCGCTGATGGTCAGTTGCTGCATCGCAAAAGCGGCAAGGTGACCGAGGAAGACCTGGCGCAGTGGGCGCAACTGGCGTGAGACGCATGGGCGCAAGCTTTAATAAACGGCTGTTTCTGGGTTAAAGTCTGGGCTTCACCGGCTTGGTCCGGCACGGAGGCGGCGTCCAATGAGCGTACTGGTATTACACGGCCCCAATTTGAACCTGCTGGGCACTCGGGAGCCGGAAATTTACGGCTCGACGACTTTGGATCAGATCAATGCAGGTTTGGTCAAATTAGGCGCAGATCGCGGCATATCGCTGCAAACCTTTCAGAGCAACCATGAGGGCGCGCTGCTGGATAGAATTCATCAGGCGCGCACCGACGGCACCCGCTTCATCGTGATCAATCCGGCGGCCTTCACCCACACCAGCGTCGCCCTGCGTGACGCCCTTGCCGGAGTGGCTATTCCATTTGTGGAAGTCCATCTCTCCAATGTGCACAGGCGCGAAGCCTTCAGACATCACTCTTATTTCTCTGACCTGGCCGAAGCCGTGATGGCGGGTTTTGGTCCGGCAGGCTACCGCTATGCGGTAGACTTCGCCTTTTCGCGTTTGGCCAATTCAGCCGAATTGATCAAACTAACCGACTCTTAGGTGCTGAAGGCTGAACAAGGCGGAATTTAGACACACTCTGCGCCCAACCTGCCAGTTGTACCGTCAGCAAAATAACAATCAGGGGTAGGCCTCACAGGCGCCCACTGCCGTTGGAGAAACCATGGATCTGAGAAAACTCAAAACACTGATCGACCTCGTTTCGGAGTCGAATGTGTCTGAACTGGAAATCACCGAGGCCGAAGGCAAGGTCCGGATCGTCAAGTCAGGCGGCACACCCATGGTGATGCAGGCCCCCATGGCCATGATGCCGGCACCGGTGGCCGCCCCGGCGGCCGGCATTCCGGCTGCGCCTGTCGAAGCCGCGGCACCCGCCGCGCCGGCAGGTCATGCGGTCAAGTCCCCGATGGTCGGTACCTTTTACCGCTCGTCCAGCCCCGGCGCCAAGGCCTACGTGGAAGTGGGCAGCCAGGTCAAGGAAGGCGAGACCATCTGCATCATCGAGGCCATGAAGATCCTCAACGAGATTGAGGCCGACAAGTCCGGCACCATCACCCGCATCCTGTGCGAGAACGGTCAGGCGGTGGAGTACGGACAGTCGCTCTTCATGATCGAGTGACCGCCGCATGTTCAAAAAGATACTGATCGCCAACCGCGGCGAAATTGCGCTCCGCATCCAGCGCGCCTGCCGGGAGCTCGGCGTCAAGGCCGTGATGGTGTATTCCGAGGCCGACCGCGAGGCCAAGTACAT
>NZ_JAUXUP010000018.1 GCF_030680935.1 Polaromonas sp.
CCGACGGTTGCTACGATGTGTTCTTCTGTCACCACCGCTTCATGCGGCTCGACTTGAATACCCTGACGCAAGCCTGATGAGATTCCAAGGTGTTTCCTATGTCTCCGCACACCTGTTTCCCATGTCTCCGGTCTATACAGCGACGCAAGAGAAAGTGAGTCGCCCGCCGGGGCGAGACCCGGCCAGCATGCACACCACTAAGGGCAGAAGCAAAGAAAGCTTCAACTAGCCCTCCACGCACTGCGGCACCCCGCCACAGCAGAATGGCCTCAAAATGCGCCAATGACTCCAACCGCTCCCTCCTCCCACTTCTGGGCCGACCTCAAAAGCCCCGACTTCGCCCGCCTGGACCTGGCGCGAACCATCGCCGTATTGCCAGTGGCCGCCATTGAGCAGCATGGCCCGCACCTGCCGCTCAGTGTGGACACCGACCTGGTCAATGGCGTGATCGCGCATTGCCTGCCGCACCTGGCCGGCGCACCGGTGCTGTTTTTGCCCACCCAGGCTGTGGGGCGCAGCATTGAACATGTGGCTTTTCCGGGCACGCTGACAGTGGGCGCGGCCACGCTGATTCAAAGCTGGATGGATCTGGGTGAATGTGTGGCGCGCAGCGGTATCAAAAAGCTGGTGTTCCTGAACGCACACGGCGGCAATGTCTCTACGCTGGACATTGTGGGCCGGGAGTTGCGGGCACGTTTTGCCCTCACGGTCTTCACCGTCAACACCTTCAGCCTGCCCATGCCGGCCGATGTACGGCAGCTGTTTGGCCCCGATGAAGAACGTTTTGGGGTACACGGCGGCGATGTGGAAACCTCCATGATGCTGGCCCTGCATCCGGCGCGGGTGGACATGGCCAAGGCGCAGAACTTTCACTCCAGCAGCCAGGACCGGGCCCAGCAATACGCGATTTTGGGCAACGGCAGCAGTGCCAAGCTGGCCTGGGCCGCGCAGGACCTCCATCCGCAGGGCGCTGCCGGCAACGCGGCGGCGGCCACGGCTGAAAAAGGTACGGCGGTGCTGCAGGCCAGCGGGCAGGCCCTGGCCGCTTTGCTGCGCGAGGTCAGCCAGCTACCGGCCTTGGGGTGAAGCTGCCGCGATACCCCCACTGACAGATGCCCGGCCCGGTTGCCGACAGCCGACATGCGCCTGCTATGCCAGACTGAGGAATGTTGTGCCACACAGGCGCGCTCATTCCCAAGGTGTTTCATGCCACTACTCGCACTCCCACGTTCCGCTCGCGCGCCTTTGACCTGGGTGCTGTCCGGCCTCTTGCTGTCTGCGGGCCTGACGGCCTGCGGCGACACCGCCAAACTGCCGGCTGGCGCCGACATGGGGGCCACTCCGACTTTGCCGGCGCCTGTCAAAACCCTGTTTCCCACTGTGCTGATTGCCGAGGCCACGGGCTGGCCTGCGGGTGTGATGCCGACGGCTACCGCCGGGCTGCGGGTGACCGCGCTGGCAAGCGGGCTGGACCACCCGCGCTGGGTCTACGTCTTGCCCAATGGCGATGTACTGGTGGCCGAGAGCAACAAGCCGCCCAAGGCAGACAGCAGCTTTAGTTTGAAGGGCTGGATCACCGGTCTGGTGATGAAACGAGCCGGCGCTGGGGTGCCGAGTGCCAACCGCATCACCTTGCTGCGCGATGTGGACGGTGACGGCGTGGCCGAAACCCGCACGGTCTTCATGCAGGGCCTGTTCTCCCCCTTCGGCATGGCGCTGGTCGGCAAGGAGCTGTTCATCGCCAATGCGGATGCGCTGGTCAAGGTGCCGTATGAAGACGGCCAGACCGCGATCACGGCCACGCCGGTCAAGGTGGTGGACCTGCCGGCCGGCATCAACCACCACTGGACCAAAAATGTCATTGCCAGCCGCGACGGCAGCAAGCTGTATGTGACCGTGGGCTCGAACAGCAACGCGGGTGAAAACGGCATGGACATCGAAGTGGACCGCGCCGCCATCCTGGAGGTCGATCCCAAAACCAACACCCGCCGCCTGTTCGCTTCGGGCCTGCGCAACCCCAACGGCATGGGCTGGGCGCCTGACGGCACACTCTGGACGGTGGTGAACGAGCGCGACGAAATTGGCAGCGACCTGGTGCCCGACTACCTGACCTCGGTGAAAGACGGTGCGTTTTACGGCTGGCCTTACAGCTACTACGGCAAAAACGTGGATGTGCGTGTGACGCCGCCGCGCCCCGATCTGGTGGCCAGGGCCGTGGTACCTGACTATGCGCTGGGCAACCACGTGGCGCCGCTGGGCATGGCGTTTGCAGAAGGCAGCAACCTGCCTGCAGCTTTGTCAAACGGTGTGTTTGTGGGCGAACATGGCTCGTGGAACCGCAAGCCGCACAGTGGTTACAAGGTGGTGTTTGTGCCTTTCAAGGCCGCAAAACCAGATGGTTTGCCGGTAGATGTGCTGACCGGATTCTTGAGCCCCGAGGGCAAGGCCTATGGCCGGCCGGTTGGTGTGGCGATGGACAAGCGCGGCGCATTGCTGGTGGCCGACGACGTGGGCAATGTGATCTGGCGTGTCAGCGGCAGCGCAGGCCGTTGACGCGGCGCTTCAGAATAGCCAAGAGATCTTTTTGGCCTTCAGCCCTTTGGTGATCGGTGCAATCAGCTATAAAAATAATAGCAGAATGATTACGCGTAGGTGATCCAGCTTGCGTGTTCGGGCGCATCCAGATGCGGCAGCGTGTTGTAGGTCACCAGCATGTGGCGCTTGGGCGTGAAGGCAAACTCGGTCAGCGAGCAATTGCGTATGCGCAGGTTCAGCTCGATCGTGGTTTCGGGCGCGGTGCCCAGTACATGGCCCACGGCGGTGGCAATCGGCCCGCCGCTGGAGACCAGCAGCACATTGCCGGTGTGGGCGGCGCGAATCTGGTCCAGCACGCCGGTGATTCCAGCCACAAAGTTGTTGTAGCTGGGCATGCCCCTGGGACTGACGACCCCGGCCATCCATTGCGCCAAACCATCCTTGAGCAGGCGGAAGTGGCTGCGATACATCTCTGGGGAGGTCGGCTTCTCCAGCTTATGCGGATGGATGGCGCCGATCACGGCTTCGCTGTCGTACTCGTTGAGGCCGGGCCGCTGCGCGGCATCCATCGCCACGCCCATGCCCTCGCAGATGCCGGCAAAGGTTTTCATCTGGCGTTGCAGGGTGCCAGTGAAGGCCGCCTCAAAACTCAGGCCTTTGTATTTGAAGTACTCACCGAGACGCACACTTTGCTGATACCCCATGGGGCTGAGCACGTCATAGTCGTCAGCGCCAAACGAGGCCTGGCCGTGGCGCACGAGGTAGAGGGTTCCCATGGCTCAAATTGTGGCGCTCATCGCAGCTGCATTTAGTCACGCGCGGGACTGGGAGATCCCGTTCAAGACGCCAGGGCGACAAGGACCAGAAATTTTCAAGCAGGGGCCGCGGATCTGGCTTTGCCAGTCCGCAGGCGCAGCGCCCCCTTGGGGGGCAGCGCACTACGCAAAGCGAGAAGTGTGGGGGCTCAATACCTTGGCGACAGTGGCGCTGTCCACATTGCCGCCACACAGCGTGGTGCCCACCACCTGACCTTTGAGCTGTGCACGCTGCTGCATGGCGGCGGCAAAACTGGCGGCACCGGCGCCCTCAGCGACGTTGTGGGTGTCGGCGTAAAGATCGCGCATGGCCTGCGCCACTTCGTCATCGGTTACTTTCACGATGTGATCAATGTGCGGCGCGATGATGTCCAGCGCTTTCTGGTCGGCAATGCGGCAGGCCATGCCGTCGGCCAGCTGCGTCGTCACTGGCGCCTCGACGACGCGGCCGGCGGCCAGGGAATCGGCATAGGTGGTGGCATGGGCGCTGACCACACCGACGATGCGCAAGTGGCGGCCCAGCGCCAGCTTGGCGGCAATCGCCGAGCAAGCGCCCGAGCCCTGGCCGATGGGCACATACACCACGTCGAGCTGCGGCACGGCCAGCATGAACTCCCACCAATAGGTACTGACACCGCTGAGCAGATCTGCATGAAAACTCGGCACCATGTGGGCGCCGCGCTCTGCAGACAGCGCCATGGCGTGTTCGCGGCTTTCCTGAAAGTCTTCGCCGTGCTCGATCAGCGTCACGCCGAGTGCACGCATGGCGGCATTTTTCTCCAGCGAGTTGCCCTGCGGAACCACGATGGTGCAGGCCACGCCGTGTGCACGTGCCGCCCAGCCTATGCTTTGGCCATGGTTGCCACGGGTGGCGCTGATGACTTCCTTCGGCAGCGTGCCGAGCTGCTTGAGTGCATCAAAATAAGTCAGGCCACCGCGTATCTTGAAGGCGCCGACGGGTGTGTGGTTCTCATGCTTGATCCAGCAGTCGGTACCCAGGCGCTGGCTGGACAGCCCCCAGCGGTATTGCGGCGTGGCCTGGAATTCGCGGTAGACCACGCGGGCAGCGTGTTCGATGGTCTGAAGGTCGGGCAGGTCGGTGACGGGTGGGGTGGCGGACGGCGCAAGCGCTTGCGTTCGGTACATTCAGATTCCTTTTGATTCCAGCGTGACCAGGCCGCGCGGTGTTTGCAGTGTGGCCACCAGGTTGGGCGGGCCGGGCCGGACGTCGACACCAGCCAGCCCGATGGCGGTGTGGGCCTTTTGCAGACTGTCCGGGCGCGGGTGCTGCACGTGCAGCGCCTGCAGGGTGACGCCCGAGGCTGGCATCGCGTCCAGCGGGTGCGACGCCAGCGCCGGGTCTGTAGCGGCGTCACCCCACTGGATCAGCGTCGGCAGGCCGCCATAAAAAAGCCGCTGGCCGTCGTCGCGCACGGTGATGCGCCAACTCAGCAAGCCGCTGTCGGTCTGGCGCGAAGCCTCCACCACGCGTCCCCGGTCCAACCCCAGCACGGCAAGCGCCTTGACCGCTGACACTACGCTGCCCACGCTGGCCACAAAGTGAACCAGCTGCGGCCCGGCGCTGGCCACGCGGCTTTGCAGCATGGCGTCGTCCATGTCAAACCAGCGCTGCAGGCCGGTTGCACGCGTCGGTGTGATGCCCGGCTGCAGGGCGATGATTTCAAAATAAGCGCGTGGATAGGCCGGGCTGGCAATGCTGAAAAGCCGGTTGTGTGTGCCCATCAGCGGGTGTTCGCCGCCTGGCCCCGGTGTGATGCCCAGTGTTTGTTCACACCAGGCCACCCCCTGCGCCAGACTGGCGGCGACGATGACCAGATGATCGACTTGCGCTTTCATCAGAGCAGCACCGAGCCTTCCACACAGGTGACCGACTCGCCGCCCACCCAGACCTGCCCGGCGGCGTCACGCGTGATGTGTACCCGCCCGCTTCGGCCCAGGCACGTACCCTGGGCGGCCAGGTAACGCCCGGGCGCATGGCCCTCGGCGATCAGCCACTGTGCCAGGCTGGCGTTGAGGCTGCCCGTGACCGGGTCTTCGTTGATGCCCAGCGGGGCCGCAAAGGCGCGGACTTCAAAGTCTGGCGCGTCCAGACCGTTGCCGGCTTCCGGCGTGGCGCCGGCAAACGCGCGCGCCTCGCGGTTGGCACGTGATATCAAAAGGGGAGCTGCCGACGCATCATGGGCGCCGACTACGCCTACTTTGATGCCTATGTTTTTGAGCGCCAGGTGGTCGGGCTCGATTTGCAGCACGGTGTCGGCGCTGTCCAGCAGCAAACCCAGCCAGACTGGCCCGTTGTCGAGCAGCTGGGCGGCAGTGATCTGCTGCGCTTTCAGATCAAGCGCTGCGGCAATTTGGGCCAGCACCCCAGGGCTGATGGCGGAGCGCTTCAGCGGTGGTGCTGCAAAAGCCAGGCGCTCGCCGGCCTGCCGCACCTGCACCAGTCCGATCTGGCTTTGCTGCACGATACAGTCGCTGCGTTTGGGCTGGCCGCCGGCCTGTAGCCACGCGTGGCATGTGCCCAGCGTCGGGTGGCCGGCAAAAGGCAGCTCGCCGCCGGGCGTGAAGATACGCACGCGGTAATCGGCTGCAGGGTCTGTGGGCGGCAGTACAAAGGTGGTTTCCGACAGGTTGGTCCACTTTGCAAAACGCTGCATGGTCTCGTCGTCCAGGTCGCGGCCATCGAGCACCACCGCCAGCGGGTTGCCGAAGTAGGGGCGGGCCGTGAAGACGTCTACTTGTTTGAAGGGCCTGGTTTTCATGGGCATTCCGGGAGATCAAAAATTCAGGAAAGCGCCATGTCCAGCACACCTTTGCTGGCTTGCCGCGCGCACAGGCCGGCGTACCAGCGTTCGATGTGGGGCCGGCTTTGACGCGTTTGCGGCAGGCCGAACCAGCGGTGGACTTCACAGGCCAGCGGGATGTCGGCCACGGTGAAGCGCTCGCCCACCATGAAGCTGCGCTGCGCCAGGTGTGCATCCAGCGTGGCCATCAGCGCCTCTACCGCTGCATTTGATTCGGCCACCAGCGCGTCGTTGCGCTGATCGGGCGGCGTACGTACCAGTTGCCAGAATCCTGCGCGGCTGGCCGGGTTCAATGTGGTCTGCTGCCAGTCCATCCAGCGTTCGGCGTCAAACCGTTCGTGTATGTCGGTGGGGTACATCTGGCCGGCCGAATGTTTTGCGCAGAGGTAACGCACAACAACATTCGACTCCCACAACACATACCCGTCGTCTTCAATCACCGGCACCAGCGAGTTGGGGTTGAGGGCCATGTAATCCGGAGTCTTGACCACGCCAAACAGGCCGCCGGCCTCGGTGCGCTGGAAGTCCAGCGCCAGTTCCTGCGCCGTCCACACCACTTTTTTGACATTGATGGAGCTCATGCGCCCCCAGATCTTCAGCATCTACTTCGCCTCCGCAACTTCTGTCACACCGGCCGTGTGGGCACTGCTCTCGCGTATGGCGGCCGCCAGTGCCGCAACACCGGTGGCGATCTGCTCAATGCTGGCGGTCACAAAAGACAGGCGCAGGGTGCGGGGGTCGGCTTTGTCGGCGTAAAACGCGGCGCCCGGCACAAAGGCCACATTTTTTTCAACCGCCCGGGGCAGCAGCTCGACAGCGCTCATGCCCTGCGGCAGGCGCGCCCACAAAAACATGCCGCCGTCTGGCGTGTTCCAGCTCACATCTGCGGGCATCTCGCGCTTTAACGCGGCCAGCATGGCATCACGCTGCGATTTGTACAGGGCGCGTATGGTCGGCACGTGCCGGTCCAGAAAACCGTCCTTCATGGTTTCGACCACCATGCGCTGGTTGAACCCCGGTGTGTGCAGATCTGCGGCCTGTTTGGCCTGCAACAGCTTGGGGTACAGCGCCCTGGGTGCCACCAGAAAACCCAGGCGCAAGCCGGGTGCCAGCACTTTGGAGAACGACCCCAGGTACACACAGCCGTCGGGGTTGCGCGCGGTCAGTGGCAGCGGTGGCGGCGAATCAAACCACAGATCGCCGTAGGGGTTGTCTTCGACGATGGGCAGGCCCAGGCGCGCGGCTTCGCCGCTCAGCGCTGCGCGGCGCGCCTCGCTCATGGTGCGGCCGGTGGGGTTCTGGAAGTTGGGCAGCACATAGAGGAAACGCGCGCCAGCGGCCTTGCTGCTCAGGTCGGTGATGTCCACACCTTCGTCGTCGCTTGCGACGCTGACGATGGCCGGCTCCATGGGCGTGAAGGCCTGCAGCGCGCCCAGGTAGGTGGGGGTTTCGACCAGCACCTTGCTGCCCGCGTCAATCAGGATTTTGGCGACCAGATCCAGGCCCTGTTGCGAGCCAGTGGTGATCAGCACCTGCGCCGGATCAATCTCCCACGGCAGCATGGCTGCCACCATCTCGCGCAGCGGTGCAAAGCCCTCGCTGGCCGCATATTGCAGCGCAGCGTGACCGTCTTCACGCAGGACCTTGTCGCAGGCTTCGCGAAAGGCGCTGACCGGAAAGGTTTTGGGCGATGGCAGGCCACCCGCAAAGCTGATGATGCCGGGCTTTTCAGTGACCTTGAGGATCTCGCGGATCACCGAGGGGTTCATTTTTTCAGCACGTTGAGCCTGTATCCATGGCATGGGTTTTTTCTCCATCGGTGTTGTCTTTCCCTGGGCTGGTTTTTTATACACTTTTGCGCGTTCAGTCGACGATAAACAGTGTGGCACCAATCGGGGCGCTTGAGCGGTGGGCCTCGGCGCCGTCTGCTACCTGGTAACTCATGCCTGGCCGCAGCACATGCACAGTGCCGTTGTCCAGCTCGGTATGCAGCTCGCCTTGCAGGCACAGCAGAATGTGGCCCTTGTTGCACCAGTGGTCGGAGACATAGCCGGGCGTGTACTCGACCATGCGGACACGCACGTCGCCACACTGGCGGGTGCGCCAGAAGGCCTGGCCGGCCTTGGCGCTTTGTTCGACTCGCGGCACGGTGGCCCAGTCGGTGGTCTCAAAAGGAATGTGGCTCATCTTCATGCGGGGGCTCCTGCGGCGTGCACCGGCATTTTCTTGCCCATATAGACCGTGGCAATCACGGCCAGCGCAAAAACCAGCGTCACCATGTCCAACTGCTCGCCCGCCAGCGGGACGGCAAACAACAGGCTCAAAAATGGCTGCACCAGCTGGATCTGGCTGACGCGAACCGCCCCCAAAGCCAGCGCCCGGTACCAGGCAAAAAAACCTATCCACATGGAAAACAGGGCCACATACCCAAACCCCAGCCAGCTCATGCCGGCAATGGCGAGAAAGTCGGCCGGTGCAAACAGCCAGGCGATGGGCAAAGTCAGGGGCAGGCAACTTACCAGGACCCAGCAGATTACCTGCTCGGCTCCCAGACGTGGCGTGAGCCGCGCGCCGCCTATGTAGCCAAACGCGCCGGTGGTCATGGCGATGATCAGGTAGATATTCGCCGCGCCCAGGTAAAAACCGCCCGCACGCCACACCATGTAGGCCAGCACCAGCCCGCTGCCCAGCACAGCGCAGGCCCAGAAACCGGCGGAAGGGCGCTGCCTGAACCACAGCGCACCCAGCACAGCGGTAGACAAGGGCAGCAAGGCGGTGACCACGGCACCGTGTGTGCTGGGCACGTGGCGCAATGCCAGCGCCAAAAACAGCGGAAAACCCACGATCACGCCAAACGCCGTGATGCCAATCAAGGGCCACTCGGCCCGGTTTGGTACCCGCAATCTCCCCTGTGCGCGTTGCCACAACAGGTAGGCGATGGACAGCACACCGGCCACCGCAGCGCGGCCAAAGGTGACAAACCAGGGAGAAAGTTGGGGTGCTTCGGCGGTGCCGACCGCCAGGCGGGTCATGGGAAGGGTGGCGGCAAACAGGGTCACGCCTACCAGGCCCCAGAGCAGGGCTTGCCGGTCTTGCTGACTGTTCATACCGTCACCATCCACAAGGCAGTGGCCACCAGCACGCCTGCCATCACGAAGTTGAAGCCGCGCAGGCGTCGGCCTGTTCCGCCGGGGCCGGACAGCCACTCGCGCAGCAATGACCCGGCCCAGGCGTACAGCAGGTTGCTGGCAAACGCATATGCCAACATGACCGGCAGTACCACGGCAAAACGCAGGCCGGGATCGGGGCGTCCGGCAATCCAGCCACTGACAATCGCGAGGGCCAGCATCCAGGCCTTGATGTTGACAAACTGCAGCGCGGCGCCCTGCCAGAAGCCGACGTTCATTTTTTCTGCATCGACCTCGCTGAGCTGGCGCGAGCGCGCAATTTTGGAAGCCAGCCAGAGCAGGTAGGCCACGCCTGTCACTTTGACGGCAAGGCCCAGTAATGGAACGGCCAAGAGCAGCGCGCCCAGGCCCAGCGCGCAAAGGCTGAGCAGCACGCCCCAGCCCACCGGCACCGCGCAGACAAAAGGCATGGCGCGGCGCAGGCCGTGGTTGGCCGCCAGGGCGGCGGCCAGCGTGGTGTTGGGGCCGGGCGAAAAGCTCATCGCGGTCGCCAGCACCAGCAGGGCGGTAAATTCTTGCCAATTCATGTTTCAGACTTTATAGTTCAAACCAGCACACCACCGATACAGTTTTGGGTACAAATTTCCGAACTGTGCTGGTCTTGTTGTCAGCACACAGACTAAAGCCACCCCCACGCAGAACCACGCCATGTTGATGAAATCCGCTTCCCAGTCGCTGACCGAGCAACTTTGCGCGCGTTTTGCCGAGCGTATCCGCAGCCGTCTGCTGGCGCCGGGCGCACGCCTGCCTTCGGTGCGGCTGTGCGCCGAGCAACAGGGGGTGAGTGTCTCCACCGTGGTGGCGGCTTACGACCAGCTGCTGGCGCAGGGCCTGGTGGTGGCGTATAAAAATCGCGGCTTTTTTGTCCGGGATGCATCACTAAATGTAGCTCCAGCCCATGCCCCGCATGCGCAAGCAGCTACCAAAACAATAGCAACTGACGCTCAATACGCCAACCCGCCCATGCCAGCCCCGCTCAACAGCTGGAGCACCGCGACCTGGATGGCGACCCGGCAGGCGCCGCTGGATGCGACCGCGCTGATACGCGGCATGTTTCACAAGGTCAACAACAAACCGCAGCCAGGCATGGGGGTGTTTCCCTCGGAGTGGCTGGAGACCAGCTTCATGCAGACGGCGGTGCGCAAGGTGACCAGTGTGTCGGCGCTGAGGGAGTTTTCGCTGCAATACGGTGAACCCATGGGCGACAGCGGGCTGCGCCGCGCGCTGTCGCAAAAGCTCAGCGCACTCAATGTGTTTGCCGCGCCAGAGCAGATCATCACCACCGTCGGCGCCACCCACGCGCTGGACATTGTCAGCCGCAGCCTGCTGCGCGCCGGTAACTGCGTGATGGTCGAAGAGCCTGGCTGGGCGGTGGAATTTGCGCGCCTGGACGCGATGGGCATGCGCATTTTGCCGGTGCCGCGCCGTGCCGACGGCCCGGATCTGGAGGTGATGGCGAAGTATTGTGAGTTGCACAGCCCCAAACTGTTTGTCAGTGTCAGCGTGTTTCACAACCCCACCGGTTATTGCCTCACGCCCGGCAGCGCGCACCGCGTGCTGCAACTGGCCAATCAGCACAACTTCCATATTGTTGAAGACGACACCTACAGCCACCTGGCGCCCGAACACGCAACCCGCCTGTGCGCGCTGGACGGCTTGCAGCGCACGATTTATGTCAGCGGCTTTGCCAAAATTCTGGCGCCGGGCTGGCGCGTCGGTTACCTGGCGGCGCCGCCCGAGCTGGTCGATCGCCTGCTGGACACCAAGCTGCTGGCCTCGCTCACCACGCCCGCCCTGCTGGAAAAAGCCATGGCCTGGTGTATCGACCAGGGCCAGCTGCGCCGCCACGCCGAACGCATTCGCACCCGGCTTGACCAGGCACGCGCCCGCAGCACCAAGCTGGCGCTGGCACACGGCTGCACCTTTGCGGCCGAGCCCGCCGGTTTGTTCGGCTGGGTGGATACCGGGGTGGACACCGACGCCTTGGCGCAGCGCATGCTGGACGAGGGATACCTGATTGCGCCCGGCGCCCTGTTTCACGCGGTGCGCAAACCCAGCACCCTGATGCGCATCAACTTTGCGACGACGCAGGAGGCGGCTTTCTGGAAGGTGTTTGCGCGCCTGCGCGACGGCGTGAAGTAGGCCGCGTTCTGGCTGTGGGTAAAAATGTTGTACGTTTTCGGCCTCCAGCCCTTGCCGAACGGGCGCAGACAGCTATTAAACATGTAGCAGCTTGCCTGCTCCACTCCGACTCAACCTGTACGAGAGGCCTTTATGGCAAACAACAACTGGTATGCCAATACGGCCAAAGCCGCTTCCCGCTATGCCGGGCGGCCGGTCACCTTTTTTATGGCCGCACTGGTGATCGTCGTCTGGATCGTGACGGGGCCGCTGTTCGGCTTCAGCGACACCTGGCAGCTGGTGATCAACACCGGTACCACCATCGTCACCTTTCTGATGGTGTTCCTGATCCAGAACTCGCAGAACCGCGATACCGAAGCGATACAGATCAAACTCGATGAACTGATACGCGCCACCCAGGGCGCGCACAACGCGCTGCTGGATCTGGAGGAGCTCAACGAGGAGTCCCTGGATACCTTCAGGACCAAATACCAGGCGCTGGCCACAACGGCACGCAGGGGGCTGCTGACCGGGCAGCGGGACACCGACACGCCAGAGGCTTGAGGCGGCCCAGACTCCTAGAGCATTTCTTCCGGCGCAAACGGCCCGATCAGCTTGAGCACCAGCCGCAGCCCCAGGCTGGCGTCTGGCTCGGTCCGGCTGTCCTTGAGCTGCGAGCCCTGTGGCGCCCGCCAGACCAGCTGGCCGTCCATCAGCTCCACCTTGTAGGCGCCGGTGGCCAGCGCTGGCTCAATCAGGCGCACTGTTTCGCCCGCGAGTTTTTTGCTGCGGATGACCAGGGCCACCTCGGAGTTTTGCAGTTGCGAGCGCAGGTCCAGGTTCATGGAGCCGATTACCAGCAACTGGTCGTCCAGCACCACAATTTTCGAATGCAGGCTGGCGCGTGAGCCGCTGGCCGAGCCCGTGCTGCCCAGACCGCTGAAGCTTGAAACGGTGCCTTCCTGCTCGGCGCGCATCTCGTAAATCTCAATGCCCATGGCCAGCAGGGCCTTGCGGTAGCGGGCATAACCTACATGGGCGGCCGGTGCGTCGTTGGACGCCAGCGAGTTTGTCAACACACGGATGCGCACCCCTTTTTGCCGGATGGCAGCCAACTGGTCCATCATGCGCTGGCCTGGCACAAAGTAGGGTGACACCACCAGCAGGTCACGGTTGGCCTGCGCCATCAGGCTCAACAGGCCGTCCACCGTGGTGTCCTGGGCCTGCTCGATCACATCCGCATCTGCCGCGATTTTCGACGCCTTGTCCACCAGCAGGGTGGACGGGGCCCAGGTCCAGTCCAGCAGCGCCAGGTTGGTGCTGTCCGGCAAGGGCTCAATGACGCTGATGGAGCCGTCGAGTTTGGTAGTGGTGCGAATCGTCTCTTTCGCAGAAGCTGCCGGCGGCACGGCCCCGGCTTCGCCAGACGGCGGCGCACTGGCAGGACCGGCGGCTGGGCCTGGTGGCGGCTTGAGCGCGGCTATCTCTTCGAGTGTCAGCAGCGACTGCACCGGGTAGGCCAGCGGGTTGTTCCAGTACTGGTCAAAGCTGTGCGACAGCTCGCGCACGATGCGGCCCGCGGCCAGCACGTCGGCGTCGATGAAGTTGGTGCCTTCGCCCTGACCGAAATAGGTTTCTCCGAGGTTGCGTCCGCCGGTGATGGCCACCGCGTTGTCGGCTACAAAAATCTTGTTGTGCATGCGCCGCTGGAGGCGGTCCACATCCTTGAGCGACGCCAGGAGTCGGAAAAACAGCGATGCGCGCGAACCCGGCAGGGGGTTGAACAGCCGCAGGTCTATGTTTTTCTCGAATGCCAGCTTGAGCACCTGTGCATTTTTGCCGACGGTGTTGAAGTCATCCAGCAGGATGCGGACGCGGACGCCGCGCGCCGCTGCGGCCCGCAAGGCGTCAAACATGCGGTCGGTGGTTTCGTCGGCGTGGATCGCGTAATACTGGATGTCCAGCGTTTTCTGTGCGGCGCCAATCAGCGCCATGCGGCTGGTAAACGCCAGCTCGGCGCTGTTGACCAGCGCAAAACCCGAGTCGTTGCGGGTGCCTGCTTTGGCGGCGCGGGCCTGCACTGCGCGGCCCAGGGCGGTGTCGCCCGGCGCGGCAAGTGCAGTGCTGACGGGTCGCTCCACCTCGCTGGGCAGCGAGGCGCAGCCGGTCAGCCAGGTCGCCGCCAGCAGCATGGCTGGCCATGGCGAGAAAAAAAGACGGGAAAATCGTGCGGAGCAGGCGGGCATGCGGCGGGCGGGCGTTGGGGTGTAGCCACTTTAGCCCAGGGCGCGCGGCTGGCGGGTTCATCGGCGCCCGCCAGGGACGCGAGATCTTGTAGGTGTTTTGCCCGACAGACCTTAACTGGACAGCGTTTCCCAGCGCTGCAGCGCAGCCATCAGCTCTTCTTCAATTTTGCTGTTGCGGGCGTTGAGCTCGGCCGCACGTTTGGCGTTGCTGGTGTAAAGCGTGCCATCAAACAACTCCTGCGTTATCGCTTTCTGCTGCGACTCCAACTGCTGGATCAGTGCCGGCAGGCCCTCCAGCTCTCGTTGCTCTTTGTAACTCAGCTTCTTTTTTGATAGCTGCTCACGCCCGTCCTTCTTGGGCTCGGGTGTGTTTTTGCCTGCAGCTTTGGCGCTGGCGGGAGGCGCCGGGGTTTTGCCGCCGCCGGCCAGCTGCGCCGCGCGTTTGGACTGGGTCAACCAGTCCGTCACGCCGCCTTCGTACTCGCGCCAGAAGCCCGGGTTCTCGGGTGTGCCTTCGTAGGCAATCGTGCTGGTGACCACGTTGTCCAGAAAGCGCCTGTCATGGCTGACCAAAAAGACGGTGCCTTCGTAGTTTTGCAGCAGGTCTTCCAGTAGCTCCAGCGTGTCGATGTCCAGGTCGTTGGTCGGCTCGTCCAGCACCAGCACATTGGCCGGCCGCGCAAACAGGCGCGCCAGCAGCAGGCGGTTGCGCTCGCCGCCTGATAGTGTGCGCACCGGCGAGTTGGCGCGTGCCGGTGAAAACAAGAAGTCGGTCAGGTAACTCTTGACGTGTTTTTTCTGGCCGTTGATCTCCACCCACTCGCTGCCGGGGCTGATGAAATCTTCCAGCGTGGCGTCCAGGTCCAGGCTGTCGCGCATCTGGTCGAAATAGGCGACCCGCAGATTCGCGCCCTGGCGGATCTTGCCGGGCGGCGTGGTCACGTCGGGCTGCAATTCGCCCAGGATCAGCTTGAGCAAGGTGGTCTTGCCCGCGCCGTTCGGGCCCAGCAGACCCACCTTGTCGCCGCGCAGCAGGGTGCCGCTGAACTTGTTGACGATGATTTTTTCGCTGCCCGGGTGGCCGAAGCTTTTGCTCACTTCGGTCAGTTCGGCCACGATCTTGCCGCTTTTCTCGCCGCTTGAGACGTCCAGATTCACGCGCCCCACCGCATCGCGCCGCGAGGCCCGGCTGTCGCGCAGGACTTCAAGCCGGCCGATGCGGGCCACGCTGCGGGTGCGGCGCGCTTCCACGCCCTTGCGGATCCAGATTTCTTCCTGCGCCAGCAGCTTGTCGGCCTTGGCGTTGATGACGGCTTCCTGCGCCATCTGGTCTTCTTTTTGAATCAGGTACTGGGCGAAGTTGCCGGGGTAGGTCAGCAGTTTGCCGCGATCCAGCTCCACAATGGCGGTGGCGACCTGGTCCAGAAAGGCCCGGTCATGGGTGATGGTGATGATGCTGCCGTTGAAGTTGACCAGCAGCTCTTCCAGCCAGGCGATGGAATCGAGGTCCAGGTGGTTGGTCGGCTCATCCAATAGCAGTACATCGGGCTTGGCGACCAGCGCCTGGGCCAGCGCCACGCGTTTTTTGGTGCCGCCGGACAGCGAGCCGACGATGGCGTCCTTGTCCAGGTGCAGGCGGTGCAGGGTTTCCTCGACGCGCTGCTCCCAGTTCCAGCCGTCCAGTGCCTCGATTTCCGACTGCAGAGCGTCCAGGTCGGTGTGTTCGTCGGCTGCCAAATACTGCTCAACAATGTGTCTGACCCTTGACAGTCCTGCGCTGGCAGCTATGAAAACTGTAGCGTGCGGGTCCAGACTGGGTTCTTGCGGCACGTAGGCGATGCGCAGGTTTTGCTGCAACTGCAATGTGCCGTCGTCGGGCTTTTCCAGCCCGGCCAGGATTTTGAGCAGCGAGGATTTGCCGGTGCCGTTGCGGCCGATCAGGCCGATGCGCTGGCCGGGTTCCAGGGAAAAATCTGCGTGGTCCAGCAGGGCGACGTGCCCAAAAGCGAGTTGAGCGTCAAGAAGTGTAATTAATGCCATGTTGTCAGGGATTATCCGGGTGTGCGATTTCGCATGCTGGTTTTCGGGCTTTGGCCGGCTGACTCTGATCGCTATAGTGCAATTTCACCCTTGGCCTGCAGGCTGTGCGTAAACAACGGAAGCGTGTGTCTATGGAACTTCAGATCAACGGCCAGGCCCTGCAGGTGGATGCCGATCCCGCCATGCCCCTGCTCTGGGTGCTGCGCGACCTGCTCAACATGACTGGCACCAAGTTTGGCTGCGGTGTGGCGGCCTGCGGTGCCTGCACCGTGCGGGTGGACGGCCAGGCGGTGCGCTCCTGCGTCACACCCGCGTCCACGCTGGTTGGCAAACGCATCCAGACCATTGAAGCGCTGGGCACGGCTGAAAAACCGCATGCCCTGCAACGCGCCTGGATAGCGCAGCAGGTGCCGCAGTGCGGCTATTGCCAGTCCGGCATGCTGATGGCGGCAGCGGCATTGCTCGAAAAGACGCCCAAGCCCTCTGATGCCGACATTGATGCGGCCATGACCAATATTTGCCGCTGTGGAACCTACCAGCGGGTGCGGGCAGCCATCAAACAGGCTGCGGGCATGACCCCCGTGCGCCCTGTGACCAGAAAGCGCGCATGAAAAGAAGGACCTGGATGCTCAGTGCGGCTGGCGCGGCTGGCGCCCTGGTGGTGGGATGGGGCGTGTTGCCGCAGCGCTCACGCACCGGGTCCGGGCGCCTGTGGCCGCGGGCGGAGGGCGAGGTGGCGCTCAATGGCTGGATAAAAATATTGCCCGATGGTGCGGTGGTGCTGGCCATGCCGCGCAGCGAGATGGGGCAGGGCGTACATACTGCGCTTGCCATGCTGGCGGCAGAGGAACTGGATGTGGCGCTGGCGCGCATACGGCTGGAGCAGGCCGGCACCGACACCCTGTACGGCAATGTCGCCATGTTGGTGGCCAACCTGCCTTTTCACCCGCAGGAGCTGGAGAACAGGCCTCTGAAGGTCAAGGTGGGTGAATGGATGGCGGGCAAAGTCGGGCGGGAACTGGGCATTAACGCCACCGGGGGCTCCAGCAGCGTGGCCGATGCCTGGCTGGCGCTGCGTACGGCCGCCGCGACGGCGCGAGCGTCTTTGCTGGGCGCCGCTTCGCTGCAGTGGCGCTTGCCGGTGGATGAATTTACGGTGAGCAATGGGGTGGTGTCGCATCCCTCTGGCAAATCTGCCCACTATGGCGAGCTGGCCAAATTTGCTGCGGCCACTCCGCCGGGTACCGTCAGGTTGAAGGATCGCAAGGACTGGAAGGTGATCGGCCAGAGCGCGCCGCGCGGCGATATCCCGGGCAAAGTCAACGGCACCGCCCGGTTCGGGCTGGACGTGCGCCTGCCCGGCATGTTGTACGCGGCCATTCGGCTGTGTCCCATGCTGGGCGGTGCGCCGGGCGCCATCGCCACCCATACCGCGCAGTCCATGCCGGGTGTCGAGCGCCTGCTGCCTTTGCCTGCGTATGCCGGGTCCACCGCAGGTTTTGCGGTGGTGGCCAAAAGCTGGTGGCAGGCGCAGCAGGCCGCCCAGGCTGTGGCGGTGGACTGGCAGCAGCGGCCAGCGGGCGCTCTCGATTCCCGGCAGATAGAGCAGGAGCTGGAAGCAGCACTTCGTGACGAAGCCGGATTCACGTTTCATGAACAGGGTGACGTGGCGCAGGCTGAAGCGGGTGCCGTGCGCCGTGTGGAGGCGCTGTACCGCGCGCCCTACGTGGCACATGCCACGCTGGAGCCGATGAATTGCACCGCGCAGGTCAAGGATGGCAAGGTCTTTGTCTGGGCGCCGACCCAGGTGCCGCAAATGGGCGCCGCCATTGCTGCCCGGGTGGCGGGGGTGGCCCAACAGGACGTCAGCCTGACCGTGACATTGCTGGGCGGTGGCTTTGGGCGCCGGCTGGAGCTGGACTACATCGCCCAGGCGGTTCGTGTGGCGATGGCCTGCGGGGGCCGGCCGGTGCAGCTGATCTGGTCGCGCGAAGAAGACACCACCCACGATTTTTACCGGCCCATGCATGTGGCGCGACTGCGCGCTGCGGTGGATGGGCAGGGCCAGCTCAGCAGCCTGAGCATCAAGTCGGCCGGCGACGCGATCAGTCCGCGCTGGAGGGAGCGCGCCATTCCCCTGCTGGCCGGGCCGGTCGATCTGCCAGACAAAACCACGGTAGAAGGTTTGTTTGACCTGCCCTATGGCATTCCCAGTCAGCTTATGTCGCATGTGGCCACGCGCAAAGGTGTGCCGGTTGGCTTCTGGCGATCAGTTGGACATTCGCACAATGCGTTTTTTTCGGAAAGTTTCATCGACGAGATGGCTTTTGAGCTGAAACAGGACCCGCTGGCGCTGCGGCGTCAACTGCTCGCACAGGCGCCGCGCCATCTGGCAGTGCTGGATTTGGTCGCCAGTCAGGCCGGCTGGGACCGCCTTCTGCCGGCAGGGCGGGCCCGGGGCATCGCCCTGCATGAATCGTTTGGAACCATCGTGGCGCAGGTGGCAGAGGTGTCGGCGGCCGGCGGGCGGCTGCGCGTCCACCGCGTGGTGTGCGCCATAGATTGCGGTTCGGTGGTTAACCCCGGCATTGTTGCGCAGCAAATGGAAGGCGCTGTGGTGTTTGCCCTCAGCGCGGCCCTGCACGGGAAAATTGATATCCATGAAGGTGTGGTGCAACAAAAGAACTTCGGCGATTACCCGATCCTGGCTATGGAACAGACGCCCCAGGTGGATACCTACATCCTGCCGAGCACGCGCCCCCCTGGTGGCGTTGGCGAGCCAGGGGTGCCACCCCTGGCTCCGGCAGTAGCCAACGCCCTGTTTGCCCTGAATGGCAAGCGCCTGCGAAGCCTGCCCCTCTAGGGATAAGGATCGCGCCGGCCGGGGCAGGCCGACCGTGCTATAGTCACTGGCTCAGCTGGTGCAGGACCTCTTTCAAGTGAAGTCGCGCATCAGTTGGTGGGCCTTGAAGATAAAAAATACAAATTTTCAATTTGTTTTGACTGGTGCTAAAAAACCGGTATAGAATCTAAGGCTCGACTGATCGCAGTCAACATCCTCAAAGCAGGTTTGAGGTACCGGAATTCGCGGCTTTCATCGAAGGATGAAAACAGCAGAAATCGGCACCGACAGCAGGCAGACAAAAAAGAAATTTTTTGTTGACCGAAATGAAAAAACCGGTATATAATTTGAGGCTCTGCTGAGTGCAGCAAGCAAACGGATTTCACAAGAAATCGCTTCCAAAAAGAAGGTTTGCAAGCAAGACCAGTAAAAAATAAAAAGCCCTTTGGCTTGACGGTTTGTTAAAAAACATGTCATAATCAAAGGCTCGGCTGATTACAGCTAACGACGAAAACGAAGCCGCCAAGCGGTGACGAAAGTAGTCAGGATCATTAAAAATTTACAGCCGATAAGTATGGGCGTTTGAAGGCGATTGCCAGACGTCTTTTGGTTGACTTCGGTTAACCGGGAGAAGTCAAAGTCTTTTGACTTTAAACGCTCATAGAGATAGAAAATGTGAAATCGTCAAGATTTCTCATCAATTCCGTTTTTATGAGTTTTCTTCGCGCAGCAATGTGCGGAGTTGAAATATTGCAGTGATTAAACTAAAGAGTTTGATCCTGGCTCAGATTGAACGCTGGCGGCATGCCTTACACATGCAAGTCGAACGGTAGAGTAGCAATACTCGAGAGTGGCGAACGGGTGAGTAATATATCGGAACGTGCCCAGTCGTGGGGGATAACGTAGAGAAATTTACGCTAATACCGCATACGATCTAAGGATGAAAGCGGGGGATTCGCAAGAACCTCGCGCGATTGGAGCGGCTGATATCAGATTAGGTTGTTGGTGAGGTAAAAGCTCACCAAGCCGACGATCTGTAGCTGGTTTGAGAGAACGACCAGCCACACTGGGACTGAGACACGGCCCAGACTCCTACGGGAGGCA
>NZ_JAUXUP010000023.1 GCF_030680935.1 Polaromonas sp.
TTACGCAATGATCTTGGCCACGACACCGGCGCCGACGGTTTTGCCGCCCTCGCGGATGGCGAAACGCAGACCCTCTTCCATCGCGATCGGGTTGATCAGCTTGACGGTGATCGACACGTTATCGCCTGGCATGACCATTTCCTTGCCTTCTGGCAACTCGATCGCACCGGTCACGTCCGTCGTGCGGAAGTAGAACTGGGGACGGTAGTTGTTGAAGAAAGGTGTGTGGCGGCCACCTTCGTCTTTGGACAGCACGTAGATCTCGCCGGTGAAATGGGTGTGCGGCTTGATCGAACCTGGCTTGCACAGGACTTGACCGCGCTGGACGTCTTCACGCTTGGTGCCGCGCAGCAAGATACCGACGTTGTCGCCGGCCTGGCCCTGATCGAGCAGTTTGCGGAACATCTCCACGCCGGTGCAGATGGTCTTCTGGGTGTCGGCAATACCGACGATCTCGATTTCTTCGCCGACCTTGATCACGCCGCGCTCGATACGGCCGGTCACGACGGTGCCGCGGCCGGAGATGGAGAACACGTCTTCCACAGGCATCAGGAAGGCACCGTCCACAGCGCGCTGGGGCATGGGGATGTAGGTGTCCAGGGCGTCGGCCAGTTTCATGATGGCTTCTTCACCCAAGGGGCCTTTGTCGCCTTCCATGGCGAGCTTGGCGCTGCCGTGGATGATGGGGGTGGCATCGCCGGGGAAGTCGTATTTGTCGAGCAGCTCGCGCACTTCCATCTCAACGAGTTCGAGCAGCTCGGCGTCGTCAACCATGTCGCATTTGTTCAGGAACACGATGATGTAAGGCACACCGACCTGGCGGGCCAGCAGGATGTGCTCGCGGGTCTGGGGCATGGGGCCGTCAGCGGCGGAGCACACCAAAATGGCGCCGTCCATCTGGGCTGCGCCGGTGATCATGTTTTTCACATAGTCGGCGTGGCCTGGGCAGTCAACGTGGGCGTAGTGGCGATTCGCCGTCTCGTATTCAACGTGGGCGGTGTTGATGGTGATGCCGCGGGCTTTTTCTTCCGGAGCCGCGTCAATCTGGTCGTAGCCTTTGGCTTCGCCGCCGAATTTGGCAGCGAGCACGGTCGTGATCGCTGCCGTCAATGTGGTTTTGCCATGGTCAACGTGCCCGATGGTGCCTACGTTGACGTGCGGTTTGGTCCGCTCAAATTTGCCTTTTGCCATTTTTACGACTCCAGATACCTTAAGGATTCAATTAAGAAATTTTTTCAACCACCATAACCACTGACCCGCCAGCACGGCAACCGCCATGACCAGCACCTGAAAATGGTGCCCATTCCGGGAATCGGACCCGGGACCTCTCCCTTACCAAGGGAGTGCTCTGCCACTGAGCCAAATGGGCCGAATTCAAAATCTGTACTAACTACCAACACAACCGGCACAGCTGACCTGGAGCGGGAGACGGGAATCGAACCCGCGTCATTAGCTTGGAAGGCTAGGGTTCTACCATTGAACTACTCCCGCATCGGCCGCCGCCGCCTTGATGCATCAGCACCCCCGAAAACGGCATCCAACTGTCCAGACTGCCTGCCCAGCTGCGCCTGCAAAATCAATTCATCGCTGGTGGAGAGGGCTGGATTCGAACCAGCGTACTCGTTAGAGGGCAGATTTACAGTCTGCTGCCATTAACCACTCGGCCACCTCTCCTTTGGCGAACCTCAGATTATGCCATGGAAATTTGACGGCTGGCAACGCGAAACCACAAGTGTTTACCACTTCACGGGGCGGCGGCCATGGCTTTTCAGAAAATCATTGGCGGCACTGAAATGCCCACAATTGATGAAGGGCCGGGGCGGGCGCAAAGCCGACAGCGGCGACGGGTGGTTGGCCACCAGCACCTCGTGGCGGGGAGCTATCAGCACCTGTTTGGCCTGGGCATGGGCACCCCAAAGCATGAAAACCACAGGTTCCGGCCTGGCCGATACCGCGCTGATCAGCTGGTCTGTGAGTACTTCCCAGCCCTGTTTAGCATGGCTGGCGGCCTGGCCTTCCTCTACCGTCAGGCAGGTGTTCAGCAGTAAAACACCTTGCCTGGCCCAGCGCTCCAGCGATCCGTCTGGGTGGTTTTCTGGCTCGATGCGCGGGTCACGCGCCAGCTCCTTGAAAATGTTGCGCAAGCTTGGCGGTGGTTTGATGTCGTCGGGCACCGAAAAAGCCAGGCCATGGGCCTGGCCGGGGCCATGGTAGGGGTCCTGACCAAGGATGACGACACGAACATCGGCCAGGGGCGTCAGCGTCAGGGCCCGAAAAGGCGCTGGCGGGTAAACAACAGCCCCCAAAGACAGCCGCTGCTGGATATAAGCGCCCAGTTGCCGGCCGGCCGGACTGTCCAGAAAGGGCTGGACCGTGGGCAGCCAATCGTCTGCCAGATCCCAGGCGGCCGGATTCCAGGCGCTCAGGCGCCGGGCAGGCGCCGGACCTTCACCTCCCAGGTCGGGCCGGTTTTCAAAGGCCAAATTGGCCTGCAGTCCTTTGGACACGGCCGTAAGCAGCTACTTAATTAATAGCATCGGGAAACAGCTCCGCCAGCGCCACACCGGGGTCTTCGGCCCGCATGAAGGCCTCGCCAACCAGGAAGGCCTGGACTTTGGCGGCGCGCAGGCGCGCCGCGTCGGCGGGCGTCGAAATACCCGACTCGGTGACCAGCAGGCGGTCTGGCGGCACCGCGGCCAGCAAGTCCAGCGTGGTGTCCAGCGACACCTCAAAAGTCTGCAAATTGCGGTTGTTGATGCCCAGCAGCGGCGTTTTGAGCTTGAACGCGCGGTCCAGTTCGGCGCGGTCATGCACCTCCACCAGGACCGCCATGTCCAGAGAGTGGGCCAAGGCCTCCAGCGCTTTCATTTGGGAGTCGTCCAGGCAGGCGGCGATCAACAAAATACAGTCGGCGCCCATGACCCGCGACTCGTAGACCTGGTAGGGGTCGATGATGAAATCCTTGCGTAGCACGGGCAGGTCACAGGACGCCCTGGCCTGCTTGAGATAATCCACGCTGCCCTGGAAAAATTCTTTGTCAGTCAGCACTGACAAACAGGCTGCGCCATATTCTGCGTAACTTTGTGCAATATCAGCCGGAGTAAAGTCGGCGCGCAGCACCCCTTTAGACGGGCTGGCTTTTTTGATCTCGGCGATCACGGCGGGTTTGCCGGCTGCGATTTTGGCGCGTAGAGCGCCGACAAAATCACGCGTCAGACCGCGTGTTTCAGCGTCAAGACGCACCGCATCCAGCGGTTTGCGCTTGATGGCTGCGGCGACTTCTTCGCGCTTGACAGCAACAATTTTGTTCAGGATGTCGGACATGGTGTCAAGCTGCCAGTGATGTGGTGGTGGAAACAAGCTGTTCGAGCTTGCCTTTCGCGGCGCCGGAGTCGATCGCCTGGCGGGCCAGGACTATGCCGGCTTTCAGGCTGTCAGCCACATTGGCCGCGTACAACGCGGCGCCAGCGTTGAGGATCACAATGTCGCGGGCCGCACCCGGCTCCTTGTTGAGCACACCCTTGAGCATGGCCATGGACTGTTCTGGCGTTTCCACGCGCAAGCTGCGGTTACTGGCCATGGCCAGGCCAAAGTCCTCAGGGTGGATCTCGTATTCGGTGATTTCACCGTTTTTCAGTTCGCCCACGACGGTGGCAGCGCCCAGCGACACTTCGTCCATGCCGTCCTTGCCGTACACCACCAGCGCATGTTCGGCGCCCAGTCGCTGCAGCGCACGCACCTGGATGCCGACCAGGTCCGGGTGGAACACACCCATCAGGATGTTGGGCGCATCCGCCGGATTCGTCAGCGGGCCCAGGATGTTGAAGATGGTACGCACGCCCAGCTCCTTGCGGACCGGTGCGACGTTTTTCATCGCCGGGTGGTGATTCGGCGCAAACATGAAGCCCACGCCCACCTCTTCGATGCACCTGGCAATTGCATCCGGCGGCAGGTTGATGTTGATGCCCAGCGCTTCGAGCACATCAGCGCTGCCGGACTTGCTGCTGACACTGCGCCCGCCGTGTTTGCTGACCTTGGCGCCAGCCGCAGCCGCGACAAACATTGAGCAAGTCGAGATATTGAAGGTGTGCGAGCCGTCACCGCCGGTGCCCACAATATCGACCAGATGCGTCTTGTCGGCCACATACACCTTGGTCGAAAACTCACGCATCACCTGCGCGGCGGCGGTGATCTCACCAATGGTTTCCTTCTTGACGCGCAGGCCGGTGATCAGCGCCGCCATCATCACGGGTGAGAGATCGCCACTCATGATCAGACGCACGATCTTGAGCATCTCGTCGTGAAAAATCTCGCGGTGCTCGATGGTGCGCTGCAGCGCTTCCTGGGGCGTGATTTTGTTGGTCAGGGGCATGGGGTGCTCTCAGTGATCAGAAGGATTGTCGGTCAGGGCCAGCTTGATGCCAAATCCAATGAACATGGCGCCGGCCACCCGGTCGAACCAGAACAGCCCGCGCTGCAAGGCCCCCGCGCGCCGCGCCAGCCAGCTGGCGGCCAGCGCCCAGCCGATGTTGACCCACAGCGCGTTGAAGTTGAACAGCAGGCCCAGCAGCAAAAACGCCAGCGGCTTGTTGTCCACGCCGGGCGCAATGAACTGCGGCACAAAGGCGAGGAAAAACAGCGCCACCTTGGGGTTCAGTACGTTCGTCCAGAAGCCCTGGAAAAATATGTCTTTTATGCCTCCAGCCCTTACCGCACGGGCGCCATTAGCCTCTGAATTGATAGCAAATTCGGCACCCTGGCTGGTCAGCAGGCGGATGCCGACATACACCAGGTAGGCAGCGCCGGCCCACTTGAGCACGCTGAAAGCGGTCGCCGAGGCGGCCAGCAAGGCGCTGACCCCAAGCGCCGCCGCAATGATGTGCACAAAACAACCCGCAGTGATACCCAGCGCCGCCACAACGCCGGCGCGCGCGCCGCGGCGCAGGGCATGGGTCACGATGTAGAGCACATCCGGGCCGGGCGTCAGGTTCAGCAACACGCCGGCAACGATGAATAGCAGCAGTTGTCCGGTCGCCATGGAATGCCCCTCAGTTGCTGAAGAAGCCGCGCATCGCCGCGATCGCCCGGTCCACGCCGGCCGTATCCACG
>NZ_JAUXUP010000027.1 GCF_030680935.1 Polaromonas sp.
GAAGTATCCGCCGCGCGAGATCCCGCACGTCGCTCCGCTGATGCGGCTTTCGGGCCTGGAACCGTTCACGCTCACCGGCGACATTCCCTTCGTCAACGTCGGCGAGCGCACCAACGTCACCGGCTCGGCCAAGTTCCGCAAGCTGATCACCGCCGGCGATTACGCCAGCGCGCTCAGCATTGCGCGCGAGCAGGTGGAAAACGGCGCGCAGGTGATCGACGTCAACATGGACGAGGCCATGCTGGACAGCAAGGCGTCCATGGTCCGCTTCCTCAACCTGATCGCCAGCGAGCCGGACATCGCGCGGGTGCCGATCATGGTCGACTCCTCCAAGTGGGAGGTGATCGAGGCCGGCCTGCGCTGCATCCAGGGCAAGGGCATCGTCAACTCGATTTCGATGAAGGAGGGGCTGGAGCCCTTCAAATACCAAGCCAAGCTGCTCAAGCGGTATGGCGCAGCGGCCGTGGTCATGGCCTTTGACGAGCAAGGCCAGGCTGACACCTACGAACGAAAAATCGAGATCTGCGAGCGTGCCTACCGCGTGCTGGTCGATGAGCTGGACTTCCCACCGGAAGACATCATCTTTGACCCGAATATTTTTGCGATTGCCACCGGCATCGAGGAGCACAACAACTACGCGGTCGATTTCATCAACGCCACGCGCTGGATCAAGCAGAACCTGCCCGGCGCCAAGGTGTCGGGCGGCGTGTCCAACGTCTCCTTTAGCTTTCGCGGCAACGACCCGGTGCGCGAGGCCATCCACACGGTGTTCCTGTACCACGCGATCCAGGCCGGCATGGACATGGGCATCGTCAACGCCGGCATGGTCGGCGTCTACGACGACCTCGAGCCGACGCTGCGCGAACGTGTCGAGGACGTGGTGCTGAACCGCACGCCGGTGTACAAGGACGGCGAGGAACACCTGAGCCCGAGTGAGCGCCTGATCGAGGTCGCCGAGACCGCCAAAAGTGGCGCCAAGGACGACAGCAAACGCAATGAATGGCGCGCGCTGCCGGTGCGCCAGCGCCTGTCGCACGCGCTGGTGCACGGCATGAACGAACACATCGTGACCGACACCGAAGAGGTCTGGCAGGCGATCAAGGCCGAAGGCGGCCGACCTCTGCATGTCATTGAAGGCCCGCTGATGGACGGCATGAACGTCGTCGGTGACCTGTTCGGCCAGGGCAAGATGTTTTTGCCGCAGGTGGTGAAAAGCGCGCGTGTGATGAAGCAGGCCGTCGCGCATCTGCTGCCTTATATTGAGGCTGAAAAGCTGTTGCTGGAAGCGGCCGGTGGCGACGTCAAGACCAAGGGCAAGATCATCATTGCCACCGTGAAGGGCGACGTGCACGACATCGGCAAAAACATCGTGACCGTGGTTTTGCAATGCAACAACTTCGACGTGGTCAACATGGGCGTGATGGTGCCCTGCCATGAAATCCTGGCACGCGCCAAGGTCGAGGGCGCCGACATTGTCGGCCTGTCTGGCCTGATCACACCCAGCCTGGAAGAGATGCAGTATGTGGCCGGTGAGATGCAGAAGGACGACCACTTCCGCATCAAGAAAATTCCGCTGATGATAGGCGGCGCCACTACCAGCCGGGTGCACACCGCGGTGAAGATTTCGCCGCATTACGAAGGCCCGGTGGTGTACGTGCCCGACGCCTCGCGCAGCGTCAGCGTTGCGCAAAGTCTGTTGAGTGACCAGGCCGCCAAATACATTGACGAGCTCAACAGCGACTACGACAAGGTGCGCACCCAGCACGCCAACAAGAAACAGACACCGATGTGGCCGTTGGCCAAGGCCCGCGCGAATGCGACGCCGGTTGACTGGGCGCATTACACGCCGCCGCAACCAAAATTCATTGGCCGGCGTGTGTTCAAGAACTTCGACCTGGCTGAGCTGGCGGACTACATCGACTGGGGCCCGTTCTTCCAGACCTGGGACCTGGCGGGCCCGTTTCCGGCCATTCTCAAAGACGAGGTGGTGGGTGAGGAAGCGGTGCGCGTTTTCGGTGATGCCAAACGCATGCTGAAGCGCCTCATCGAAGGCCGCTGGCTCACCGCCAGCGGTGTGATCGGTTTGTACCCGGCCAACAGCGTGGGCGACGATATCGAGATCTACACCGACGAGTCGCGCAGCGAAGTGGCCATGACCTGGTACGGCCTGCGCCAACAGGCCGAGAAAACCGCGGTGGATGGCGTGATGCGGCCCAGCCGCTGCCTGGCGGATTTCGTTGCGCCGAAAGTGCTGTCAGCCGAAACCAAGGCCGTGCGCGCCGGACATGCGGGCGCCGAGGGCCACAACACCTTCATGCTGCCGGACTACATCGGGTTGTTTGCCGTGACCGCTGGCCTGGGTTCGGAGAAGAAGGAAAAGTACTTCAACGATGACAACGACGACTACTCGTCCATCATGCTCAAGGCGCTGGCCGACCGGCTGGCCGAAGCCTTTGCCGAGGCCATGCACAAACGCGTGCGTCAGGATTTATGGGGCTACGCGGCCGGCGAAACGCTGAACCCCGAGGACATGATTGCCGAAAAATACCAGGGCATACGTCCGGCACCCGGCTACCCTGCCTGTCCGGACCACAGCGTCAAGAAAGACATGTTCGAGCTGCTCCAGGCGGGGGATATTGGCATGGCGTTGACCAGCAGCCTGGCCATGACCCCCGCCGCAAGTGTCAGTGGTTTTTACCTGAGCCATCCGCAAAGTGTGTACTTCAACGTTGGCAAGATTGGCGACGACCAGCTTCACGACCTCGCCAAACGGCGCGGTGAAAAAGCCGAAGACCTGCAGCGTCTGCTGGCGCCGAATCTTTAACGCCGGGCCGGCAAGGGTCTTGCGTTGGGGGCAGAATTCCGGCACCGATGTTGTTGAAACTGCTGAAATGAAACTCTCTTACGGCCTGTTTTTTGCGATCGTATCGTCTGCTGCATCGAGTCTGGCCGCGCAAACCGGCATGCAGCCGATCGGTTCATTCAGTATGGACCGCACCGAGGTCTCGGTCGAACAGTTTCAAAAGTTTGTGGACGCCACGGGTACTGTCACGGCGGCAGAGCGGGCTGGTGGCGGACGCACCTTTGAGAACGGGTGGGAGCAGCGCGGGGGTTGGACCTGGAAAGCGCCGTTCGGCACGCCAGCCACACCGTTGGAGCCGGCGGTGCATGTCACCTACGACGAGGCCGCCGCCTTCTGCAAGTGGTCAGGCAAGCGCCTGCCGCGCGATGCAGAGTGGGGCGAGGCTGCCTACACCGAACGCAGGGTCAGTCCGCCCGCCGGTTTTGTGACCGGCAAGACCTATCCCTACCCCACCGGCGACCAGCCGCTAGGCGCCAATTGCCTCGGTGACTGCGGGGTTGTCAAAACGGTTGCCAGCGCGGTGACCTCGCGCGGGCGCGGCCACGCACCCACCGGCAGCACGCGGCAAGGTGTGAACGGCTTGTGGGACATGGGTGGCAACGCATGGGAATGGGTGGACAGCGGCGGCGCGCAGGACAAGCGCACACGCGGCGGCTCGTGGTGGTATGGCGCCGCCAGCATGCGCGACGATCACCAGCAGAGCAAACCCCGCGACACGGCAGTGGTGTACATCGGCTTTCGGTGTGCCCGGGACCCATAGACCACGCTACTGCCGTCAGCCCCCGGGGTTTTCAGGCGCCGGCTTTCAGTGCCCGCCGGTACTGCACCGCTTCAGCCACATGCGTCACCTGCACGCTGGCAGCACCCGCCAGATCGGCAATGGTGCGTGCCACCTTCAGGCAGCGGTGGATGCTGCGGCCCGACCAGCCGAGCCGCGCTGCTGCGGTGTTTAAAAACTTGGCGGCTGCCGTGTCCAGTTGACACTGCGTGTCTATGGCCTTGCCTTGGAGTGCCTGGTTGCTGCTGCCCTGGCGCGCCATCGCCCGCTCGCGCGCCGCAACCACCCGCTGGCGGATGTGGGTGGTGCTTTCGCCGGGTGCGGTGTTGACAAGTTCGTCTGCAGCGAGCGCACCCACTTCGACGTGTATGTCAATCCGGTCCAGCAGCGGGCCGCTGAGTTTGCCCTGGTAACGCGAGACCTGGTCCGGCGAGCAGCGGCAGGGCCGAAGGCTGGAGCCCAGGTAGCCGCAGGGACAGGGGTTCATGGCCGCGATCAACTGAAAACGCGCCGGGAATTCCGCGCGCTGAGCGGCGCGCGAGATCGTGATGGTCCCTGACTCCAGCGGCTCGCGCAGGGCTTCAAGCGCGGCGCGTGGAAACTCTGGCATTTTACTTTTTAGCATTAAAAGTGGCAAAAGTTGTCAATAACCAACGAAATTTGCCAAAGCCCGATCAAGTATTGAATTGATAGTAGCTGCTTATTGCAACAGCAATGCCACAGGAGGAAAAAATTTATCTAAAACCGCACGTTCAGCCCACGCAAACTGGTGCAGCTACGTTTGCTATCGAGCAGCCCGCTCAAATTTTGGCGCCGCAGTTGTGCCTTTCGAAGGTCGCAATCAGTGCAGACTTTGTAGCATCCAGCTTGACCGGATTGGTCTTCGCTGAAAGCGCAGCTCGCGCCTTGCCTCCCATGAAGTAAGCGATCCGTTCGCTATTTGCTAGTGAAGGATGGGGTAGGTCGAATCCGCATCTATCGTGCGGTTCCTTTTTTGTGGTACGGGTCTTACCCATGGTAGCGAGCTTATTTTGCGACTTTCACTTAGCGTCGCCTTAAACAGGCTCAAGCGTGAGTATCGTTAGTCGCAGAATCTGGGAGAGCGCAAAGTTGACAAACGAGATCTATTCACTTAGTCTTGAACCAACTACCTTGTGGAGGTTTCTTATGCGAAGCAAGTCTCAGGCAAAGATCGGTCTAGGGGGCAGTGATCTAGTCCGTGCAGTCGCGCCGATACCAACCGTTAAGCCCAAGCACGATATGCGTGGCATCGGCTACGGTGACAACGGTGAGGGTGACGAAGGCAGCCGGGTGCAAACACTATCTGCCAAGCGGCAAATGAGAGTCAAGATCAAACTCTAGCCTTGACGCGTTTGAGTTAGCCGAGCAGAGCCAGCTCTCGCCTGTGTACCAATTTGACCATTTGATAGCGCCTCTGACTGAGGCGCAGGTCCGACCACACCTGGGCATCTCCGCGATACACATAGCTGGTGCTGACATGCAGCGGTTTGAACAACTGCTTCAGTTTGAAGAGCTCAACCATGTGCTCGATTCGATTCGATTGCCGTCTGAGAACGTACGGGTCGTTTTGGACAATGTTTATCAGGACTACTCCGACGCAGATGACGTGGCGAAACATCTTGGCAGGGGTGCGACGCTGATAGTTAACAAAATTCACCAGAGTTCGGCCAAAATCCATCGTGTCGTGGATGCAGTGGCGGCTTACTACCGCAGCACTGCGGTGGCCAATCTGTATTTGTCCCAAAAGGGTGTTGGTGGCTTCGGCGTGCACTACGACGCACATGACGTCTTCATCTTGCAGGTTCAAGGATCCAAACGGTGGAAAATTCATCCGCCAACGACACCGCATCCACTTTTTGACATGAAGCGGCATGACCGTGATGGTCCTGCATTAGCTCCGTACTTTGATCTGTTGTTGCGGCCGGGAGAGGTACTGTATATCCCCCGCGGCCACTGGCACTGCGCAAGCGCCGAAACCGGTACCTCAATGCATCTCACGGTCGGCGTCAACGCTCCGACAGGCATTGACTTTCTCAAATGGTTAGCCGATGAATTGGTCGATGATGAAAGCTGGCGCAGGCCCCTGTTCGCAGACAATCCAGAGGCGCTTATTGCGCTAGTAGAAAGCCTCGGATCCAGGCTGAGGGACCAGGATTTTCCGGAGACGTTCTGGAAGGATCGATCAGCGGGTTTAATTATGGGGGGGCGCTTCAGGCTGCCCTATCAGTTGGCTGCTGATCACTTCATCGAATTTCCAGTCGCGATGATGGTGAGTAAACGTCCTGCCTTGTCATACGTTGCTCACTCAGGCGCTGGTCTAGAGATCTTTTTCCACGGAAAAGTCCTTGAGCTTGATGGAGCTGCTAGCAGTTTTGTGAATGCTGTTGAGGCGAGCGGCAACATCGCTCTCTCACTGGGGGCGGAGCTGCGGTTTGGGTTAAGCCGTACAGCTTTCGAAAAGCTCATCAGACAACTGATTGCGGAAGGCTATATCCAGCTGCAAAGTTGTACGAAATGAGTTTCGAGATATCTGTAGATGCGCTGAAGCAACTGGACTTTCGCTGGCCGCCAGCCAAGGTCGCCCAAGTCATCCAGTTGGTCAAGGCCGTGTGGGAACTATCGCCGAAGAGACACTCACTTTATTTCCGCGGATCGGTGCAGCGTTACTCAACGCATGCGCCGATTGACCTTGACATGTACTATGTGTTGCAAGGGCCGGATATGTCAATGTCTGACAGTGTGCAGATATGCCTTAAGCTCCACGAAGGTTTCCCCGACTTGCCGCGTCCAGATCTTTCGATTTTTACTCGGGACAATCTCTTAGACCCGGACCGGCGGCAGATGACTCGGCTCATCCTTCAATACGATGGTACCTTCGTCTGTGGCGAGAACCTGCTCCCCGCGATTCCACCCGTCGAATTTTCGGAAGCGAATGCGGATCTCATCTGGAAGAAGCAAACGGGCATCGCGTGTGCGAAGATTTCCGCCATATCTTCTCCTGCATTCGTGTCCCTTGATAGCAATCTGCAGGCTTACATTTGCAGCTCAGTGGCCAAATCTGTCCTGAGGTTGGTCATGCACGAGTTCATGAGGGTAGAGAAAGACTTTGTACGCGATACCGAAAAGTGCGCGCAGTTGATTGCGCGCAAGTATCCCGATCTATTAAGCGCTGTGGAGGATCTGGGTCGTATTGCCCCGCATAAGCCTGCGCACCCACGTGAGGTATTGCGGGCGGCACTACCTGTCTATGAGAGGTTAATGTGGCATGCTGATCAAACTCAATGTTCTCCGCGTCGCTGACGCGAGCCGAAGATTCAGCGTCGAAGTATGCCTTTGACCTAGCGCGTCTGGGGAGCAACATCGCACTGGCTCTTCGCGAGCTCCTCGCGGCACATCTCTACGTTGTGGCGGGCTCCCTCTGGCGCGCCGTACGACATGGATGACCTCATTTACACGCCGTCCCCCATTAGGAGCGGCTATATGCACCACCGTCGCCGAGCGCGAACAGACGCTAGCACGCGTTGCCTGGCCTGAGCTCCGCATTTCGGGAGAGGCAATCCTGTGCGACGGTTGCCGCCAGCCGGGGTGCTCATCGTCTAGCTGGACCTTTCACGAGCGCATCTGCAGTCGCTGCCCGCTATCTTCGCAAGTCTTGACCTTAGCGCGAAAGCGCCTTGATTAGCCCAGGCTGCTACCGGAGTGATCATTGCAACCTCCCTCAATCACGGAAGGTCGGGTGGCCCATGAAAAGTACCGCGAAGGCGTGGGAGACGAAGCACTGCAAGTTGCGGGTGCGGGGTGAGGGGCGGCGACGGGGCGTCGGCGGTCCCCCCGGTCGGGCAGAAAGGGGAGGCCGTCGACCTTTGGCGGTAGAGTTCTCAGCCCACAGATGTGAATAAACGGGTCATTTGCGTCTAAAGGCCCGGCGAATGAACGGGAGATCCGTCGCGCTCGGGGATTGCATCTTGCGTCGTGTTCACTTTGGATGGCTGTCGAGCAATCCGATTAGTATCAAGTTTGATGCTAAAAATAACTAAAAAGACACTGTTTATGCGTTTAGTACGGTTGGATAGTCAGTTTTTAGCTCATATTCGGGCACACCGTTTGCAAATCAAACACTATGCTTTCGCTAATTAACATTTGCTGGACAACAGAAGCAGGCTTGGAGGTATTGCGTCGAATCAGTTTCGACGTACATCCGGGTGAATTTGTTTGTATTGTCGGCCCCTCCGGAAGCGGCAAAACGTCGCTCCTTCGCATGATGGCAGGCATACAGGAGCAAACCTCTGGTCAATTAACTGTTCAGGGCTCGCAACCCCGCGTATTTGCTCAGCTCTCCTATGTATTTCAGGAGCCTGTGCTGCTTCCATGGTTAACAGTCAGGCAAAACGTCGACATCATATTCACCGCCAAGGGGCAAGAAGTGCCTCGCGACCGCGTCGACGCAAGCCTGGAACTGGTGCGCTTGGCAGACTTCGCAGACTACTTACCCAGACAATTGTCAGGTGGCATGCAGTCGCGCGCTTCGATAGCGCGGGCGCTTGCCAACGATCCATTGCTGCTGCTCATGGACGAGCCCTTCTCCAGTCTGGACGAGATCAGCCGGGAGCACATGAATGCAGAGCTCCAGCGCATCATGGCGCTGACCCCCGCCAGCGTGGTATTCGTCACCCACGATCTGGCAGAGGCGGTTTTTCTGGCCGACAGAGTCATTGTGCTGACAAGCAGGCCTGGCCGAGTATTCGACGATATCGCCATTCCCTTTGCCCGGCCACGAATTACCGAGTTGCTCGAATCTCGCGAATTCGAACTCGTATTAAACCAACTTCGCCGCTCATTGCGCGCAGCTGCCCATTGCGACGCACAGTACGTGGAGCAGACATGAGCAAAGGGTCCATCGGAAAGCGCAAGCTGGCCAATGCGGTTGCCAGCTGGAATCTGCTGTACCCACTGGCAGCGCTGAGCATCGGCCTCACCGCATGGGAAGCCTTCGCACGCCTGCTCGAGTTGCCCCGCTATTTGTTGCCCGCGCCCAGTGTCATTGCCCAGGCCGCGTCACTGCGCGCCTCAGAACTTGCACTGGACACTTTGGTCACCCTGCTCGAGGCGGTCGCCGGATTTACCGCCGGCTCCCTCGCGGCGTTTGCAGTCGGCACGGCATTCGCGCAATTTCGGCGCGTCGAGCGGGCGTTCTCGCCGATCTTCGTCGCTCTCCAAGCCGTGCCCTTGGTGGCCGTGGCGCCGCTCCTGATAGTCTGGATGGGGAACGGATATGCCAGCAAGGTCACTATGGCCGCGATGATCTGTTTCTTTCCAATGGTGGTCACCACCGCCATTGGGTTGCGCCAGACGCCAAAGGATGCGGAAGACCTGTTCACCGTCGTGCGGGCGAGCGCGCTGCGAAGATTCATCAAGCTGAGGCTGCCTTACAGCGTCCCTTACCTGCTGGCGGGATTGAAGGTCAATGCGGCGCTCGCCGTCATAGGCGCCATCGTGTCCGAACTGGCCGGCGCGGACCGGGGGATCGGCTACCAGATCCTGATTTCTTCTTACAAGACGGACACCCCCATGCTGTTCGCGGCCATCGCATTCGCGTCCGCGGCAGGCGTCTCTTTCTACAAGGTCATCGAGGCTATCGAAACGATGGTGACCAAGCGATACCAAACCACATGAACGTAATTTTTTCGCAGAACAAGCGCATTCGCCAAGACGCATTAGCGCGGATGGAAACCAGCCTCGAAGGAACTGGCTGGGGGAGATGCCATGTCGACGAAGCCCGCCAAATCCTGCAGCTGATGGATGGAGACACCGGCGATGAAAATATTTCTGCTGCTGCCCGCTCCAAGGCGCAAATACTCAGCAAAGACCGGTACTTTGACTATTGGTATTTTGAGGGTGCGCCGCTGTCGGTGCAGATCGCGTTGGCGATTGCGCTAGATACCGGCGCCTTCGTCCCGGCGGCGCGGCAGGAACGCAAGTGCGAGGAATTCCTCGCGTTTTTCAGAGGGCAGCTGGCGTTCAAGCGTGCGCTGAACTGGTCGGAAACGGTCGGCGGCTGGCTGTTTCCAGGCGAGGCAGAAAACCTCTGGAAGACGGTGCAGGACTATTCGGCGACCGACTTTGGCATCTGCGAAATCGGCTCGTGGACCGGCCGCTCAACCACCTTGCTTGGCGCGGCGCGCGCGCATTTTTGCCCCGGCAAACCACTTCATGCCATAGACGACTGGAACTTCGGCGGTCAGCCCGATCTGTATCCGTACCTGTCTGGCGCCAGGGCGCTGCGGCTCGAATTTGAGGCCAATACTGCGGCGTTTCTGGATGCGCCGACCATTCACGAGGCCAAGTTCCAGGACTTCGCGATCTCGCCGGCCGCGGCCGGCCTGAAGTTCGATCTCGTGTTCCATGACGCTGGCCACACAGTTGAAGATTTCGAACGAGACCTGCCACTGTTGGCACCGCTGCTCGCGCCTGACGCCACGCTGCTGATACACGACTACGTGTCGCATCATTTCAGCGCGGCCCGCCAGGTCATCGACCAATGGGTGGCCGCAGACAGCGGTAGGTCGCTGGAGCGGACGCTGGGCTCGACCGCGGTTATCCGCATCGGACGGCGCCCATGACCGCGTCCCCGACCCTGGCCGACTACGCCTATGCAAAGTATCTCGAGCAAGTCAACAAGCAAGAGGCCACAGGCAACAGCCTCACACGCCTGGTGCTGGGACAGCTTGCGGACAAACCATCGATACGCATCCTGGATGTGGGCGCCGGCAACGGCGCAATCGCCGCAGCATTGATCAGCGCCTGCCGACGCCTGGGCCGCAACGTGTCGGCGACACTGGTGGAGCCCAACCGACACCGCCTGGCTACTCTCCAGGCGCGATTCGCCGGCGATAGCGGCGTGGCACTGGTGCCGCACAAATGGCCCAGCGCGGCGCCGCTGTGCGGCGGCGGCTTTGACGTCGTGCTGGGCGCCAACATCGCCTATCACTTCGCGGATCAGCGTGCCCTGTTCAAGAGTTTGTGGATGGCGGTCGCTGCGGGTGGCGTCCTGTGCTGCACCGCCGCGACCGCCGGCACGCTCCAGCACCCTCTGTACACGGAAATGTTGCCCCGGATGATCGAATCGGCCGAGCTCGAGCGAACTTTCGCCAGGCATGGCCACGCCGCCTGCATCGAAGAAGTGTGTGCGGCGGCTTTCAATCTTAGCGTGCCCGCCCGTCTGACCGTCGTGGCCGCCGACTTCACCATCGCGCCGGCGGAGGTGCGGCGCGGGCTCGACGCGCTGGCCTCCAGGACCGCCGCGGCCGTCGACCCGTTTTGCCTGTTCCTGTCTTTCGCATTGCGCGTCACAATCGACTCCTTGGTGTGGCAGTCGGCGATCGTCAGGGCGTTCGCGGTCAGCCAGAGATGGGCGGATGACGGCTTTTTGATGCGGGCGCAGGAAGGCCAGTTACTGTCCATCAAGGCGGATCCTGGTTCCGACCGTTCGCATTCGATATCTACTAGGAGTTGGAGATGAATTACAGATCGCTGGTTGCGTCAGTGCTGATGCTCGGCTTGTTGCATGGCTGTGGCAAGGAGACCGGCGCGCCACAACCCGCTGCGCCGGCGAAACAGGAAGTTTCGACGCGCCTGAAATGGTTGCCCGGCGCGCTTTATCTCGGAAGCATCGCGGCCAGGGAAAAAGGTTTTTGGTCCGCGCAGGGTCTGAACGTGAAGATCGAAACCGGCGGTTTCGAGGCGGACCCGATCAAACTGGTGGCGGCCGGCTCCAATGACTTTGGGATCACCGGCGCCGAGCAACTGCTGCAGGCGCGCGCCAATGGCGTTCCCATCGTGGCCATCTACATGGAGCTCAAGGACAGCCCGGTGGGCTGGATGACCGAAACGCGCAGCGGCATCACCACGCCGCAGCAGTTCGCTGGCAAGACCGTGGGCGCCTGGTACGGCACCAACAGCGAACCAACATTTGACGCACTCATCTCCAAGCTGGGGATGAACCCCAAATCGATGAAGCGTGTGGCCGTCAAGTTCGACATGAATCCGCTCTACACAGGGCAGGTCGATGTCATACCCGTGTACCTCAATGGCCATCCTCTGGAGGCGCGGCGCCAGGGCAAGAGTGTCAACACCATTAACCCGCGCGACTACGGTATCCGCCTTTATGGCAACGTGTACTTCACCACCGAAAAGATGATTCAGGAAAAGCCCGAGCTGGTGCAGAAATTCGTGTCCGGTCTGGCGCAGGGCTGGAACTTCACTTTCACCGACCAGGCGGCGGCTCTGGACGCGCTGATCAAGGCCGAGCCCAAGCTGGACCGCGCGCTCGAGCAGGAAGTTCTCCAGGCGAGCAAGTCCTATTTCGACGGCGGCAAAAGTGACGAGCGCCCTGGCTTGATGACCACCGAGCGCTGGGAAGAAACCAAATTCATCATGTCGACGTATTCGGATTTGCCCAAGACAGTGGAGGTATCCAAGGCCTTCACGAACAAGTTCGTCGAGGCGGCGAGGTAAGGACATGGCGGCCGGCGTCAATCCTTTGCAATCCCGCCTCGAAGCGATGCTGGAGACATTGAGGAAGGATCGTGTATTGCAGGTCGAGACCGACACCGCGTGGATGCACGGGGACGTCACAAAGGAGCAGTTCCATACTTCTTTCCGCCGCAGTTGGGAATATCTGTACGTTCCGCTGGGCGCAATGTTCCCAATGCGTCCCGCGTCCGCGTCGGGCCGCAAGAGGACTGCAACGCATGACAGTTCGGGAGTTCCTCCAGGCGCTTATTCGAAGCTGGGGCGACACGCGGCACCGCTGCAGATCGAGATTTCGCAACACGTTGCCAAATTCATGCTCGATCCCGGATATAGCGTCGATAGCTTCGATAAGCTCGAGCGGCCGTATGTTCCAGAAACAGAGCCGTGGAAAGTTTTTTTCCTCAGCGAGTTGCTGTCCGAGCTGATCTGGCTTGTGAAGCGCGGCGTGCCGGATAAGCAGGTTGGGCTGGCGGGCTTCCGGCGCGGCCCAAAACTGGATCCGAAAGAAGCGCAATGCGTCTGGCTTGATTTGCTGTCGATCTGGGCTTTCGACGCACGCAAACCCCAGCTTCTCGATGACATCAGAATCAATTTCGATGGCTACAACGAGAACACTGGATTGCGCTGGTCCGCAAGTGCTCACCCCCGCAATGAGTATGCGGGGCGGATTTTTTCGACAAATGATGCTGGAGACGAATCGGCCGAAAAACGAATCAAATCGGTGTTGCGGTACAGGGCTTTCTACGATGATCAGGAATGCAGCGGCACCCTGCTTTTTTCCCACCGCGATGATAGTGCATACTGGAATGGCATCCCGCTCGATTGCGTGCCAGACGGACCGTTCAAGACCGAAAGTCTGCACGAGCTAGCTACGGCCATGCGGACCCGTTTGTTCGAGGGGTTTGACTATTCGGCTTTTGTCATGTTCGGCGCCAGCCCTGATCTTGAAGGCGTTCATGGACAGGCACTCCCGTTGGAACGACCACTGAGCATCAGCGCCTCTGGCACTTTCATCCATTTTGGTATGCGATGCAGCAAAGCCGAAGCACTTTCGATTTCGCGGCGCATACATATCGGCATGCGCAATTTGCAGTCGGAGCTCTTCTCGCACATGGCCAAAGTGCGAATTGATCAACTCAATCTGGAACGTGCCCGACTCGTGGCGCAAAACGATGTCTTCCAGACGGTTCGACTGCCGATCGCGCGGATCAATGATGCGATTGCTCGGCTGCAGTCGGAGGTCCAGTTTGTCAACTTGCACTTGTCTCGCGCCCAAGACGGTCTCTTTTCGGCGTATGCAGAGGTTGAGAACCTCTTTGAAGGCTCGAAGGGTATTGTAATTCCCGGGCGTGCGCAACACATCACGGTTGATCACGATTGCGGCTACGAAAATGCAGGCCGCAATGCGGAATTGGTTTGGGTTTTATCGTGGGCTATCAGCTACTTCATCGGCGAAAATCCAGCCTTGACGCCAGCGGATCCCGACCGAATCGAGAGGCCCAACAGCCCGCAAGATTTGAGCGCTGCGTTGGCGCACCTGAATGCTAGCCTTGAAAAGGCTATTCAACACGCGGAGAGCGGAAATCGCGTGGCGATGGCGTTATTGCGAATTTTGCATGAAGACAACGCTCGTAGTCCGGATGCCATCAAGGAGTTGCGGACGGCGTGGCAACCAGAAAAGACTTCCCTGCGCAGCCAGATGCTGCTTTGCTTGAAAAACCGATTTCACCATGTGTTGAAGACGCGGGAGGCGACTTGGCTGTGCGTTTCACAACTCGCGCCTTATGTTGCCATGGAGCCCAAGTTAGACTCCCGGCATCGCATTTGGACCAATCACGGATTCGCTTCTCACGAACCGCTGCTACGTTTCCTGGATTACTTTCTCGCGTCTAAAGATGCGGCGCTGGGCAAGCCATTGCACTACTACGAGGTCTGCGCCGGAGAAGCTCGCTACGAGGTGGTTTTTACCCTCATGCAACAAAGCACGGAAGCTGCCAGTGGCGGCAAGGTCGTCCCCTTGCTCAAGGAATCTCTTGGCGGGCCAAGGCTTGCGGCGGCTCTGATCGACCTCCATAAGCGCTATACCAAAGGTGGCGGCGGGAACGATTTAACTGGCTACGCAAACGGAAGCGTCGTGACGCCGTTCTACAAGCTCATGCGGTCTTCGCTCGGCAGCGCCACCTGCATTCCTTCCAGCCGCGTCGAAGAGCGCTTGCAGATTGTTTTCAATGATCAGCTTGAGATGTCCGTATCCATTGAAAAAGGGGGAAGATTTGTCGACTCCATTCGATTTAAGACCTCTCCTGTAAAGCCCGTGTAGCCAGAAAAGCCCGGCCATGAATATTTATGTCATCGATCACAGGGGTTTGGCTGCGGCAACGGAGGTAGCGAGCACGTTGCGCGAATTGGATCCAGGTTCTACGTTGTTTCCCAATATCAGTTTCGATACGGCTGTCGACAACCAATACGACTTTCCTGCCCTCTTTTTCATTCACGCGGGTCTACTCGAACGCGCCGAGCTTGAGAATACTTTGACGAATAGCTATGCTGCCGAGAAGTGGGCGCTGGTTCATTTCTATCGCGACGCCTCGTGGCACCAGCCCAAACAGGATCCGAGAATCTGCCCAGAAATCTATGATGCCGTTGAGCTGCTACAAGTCGAGCGGCAATGGCTATTGATGCTCCGAAATAGCACGTTGAATGGAGGGCCCGAATTCAGTGGCGGGCGTGAAAACCTCCCAACAGCCGCCGTCGCCGCCCTGCTAATGCAAAAGGCTGGCCTGGATTTCAGCCTAGTCCCCGGACTTGATGAAGCCGCGCAGCGGGAATGTCCGGACGGGCAGTACGAGCAAGCGCTCAAGTCTTACTTCGCCCGGGTACGGCCTTCATGATGTGCATCGACGACGTGCAGTTCGCCGGCGAGGTCGTCTCGCTGCGCGCCAAAGTGAGCCACAGCTGGCTGGACCACGAAATCTCGATGATCGATACCCCCGTGGCTGTCACCCGCTGGCGCTCGGGAAACTGGCCGACGATCGCGTGCAAGTGGGAATCCATGCATGACCTGGCGCTGGAGTTTGGTGAGATGCTGCACCGGTTCAGCGCAGCGGCGCTGGTTGACACGCTGCCTGTCTTCGATGCGATGGAGCTGGCGGCCAAAGGCGAGCTTAGGGCGCGGCTGGACGCATTGCACCAAAATTTCATCGATACACCCGCGCTGCGTACGGAGTACCTCGCTCGTCTGCAAACGCTGTGGAGCTGCGCCGTTTCCTTCTTCAGCCTGGCGCAGCAACCGGGCGCTGGCGAAGCCGAGATCGTTTCGGCTTGGGGCCAGGTGCGCGGCGCCGGCGCGCAAATGAAAGCCTTGTTCACCAGCGGTCTCATCCCCAGCGGGGTGGTCCTGCCATGACGATCCGCATCTTGGTGATCGACGACGAACTGGCGCGACTGGCGTACAAGCGCGAAGAATTTCTCGCGCGCTGGAACCTGTTTCCGGGCCGCGCCTTCGCGCGCGCGCCGCAGTTCACCTTCATCTCCAGCCAGCATGTTCTGGCCGACCGCATCGACAACGATGCGCAGCTAGCTGTCGAGTTTGTCGCCGAAGACCCCGAAGCCTGGAGCATGGTGCTGCTGGACATGCAGTTTGACCACGGCGAATTGGTCAACGGCGAGCCACGGCGTGCCGATCCCCGGTTCGGGCTGAAGATCCAGGCCTTGCTGGAGCGCGAGTTTCCCGAACTCCCCATTTTGCAGTTCACGGCGCAGATGCATGCTGACCTGGCGCACGAAGGCGGGTACTACCTGTCCAAGATCGATGGAACGACCGAGGATCTGCGCAACCAGCTGATCGAGCGCGGCAGGCTTTCACTGGAAGATCGGCGATTGCTGCTGCGGATTCCTGCCGACACCATCATCGCCAGCGATGCCACAGTCAAGGCGTATGCACAGGTACACCGGCTGGCGGCCACCAACGCCGCGCTGCTGATCGTGGGCGAAACGGGGACCGGCAAGACCCATCTGGCGCGTTACTTCCACGACATGTCGCCCCACGCGTCCGGACCTTGGGTGGTGATGGAGATGACGTCCAAACCAGATAATCTCTTCGAGGCCCTGCTCTTTGGCCACGAGAAGGGTGCGTTCACCGGGGCCGACAGGTTTTCGCCAGGCCTGTTCAGCGAGGCAGAGGGAGGCACTCTTTTCCTCGACGAAATCGGCGCGCTTCCCCCGCAGCTACAGGCCAAGATGCTTCGCGCGGTCGGCGAGCGCCGCTATCGACGGATCGGCGCGGCACAAGATCAGGAACTGCGCTGCCAGTTGGTGGCGGCGACGCAAGACCCTATCGACGCGGATGCTTCGCGCAAGGATCTTTGGGCGCGCTTTCAGACAGTTTCCATTCCGCCACTGCGCGAGCGTCCGCAGGAGATCGGAAAGCTCGCGGAACATTTTCTGGCGATCTCCCAAAAAAAGCAGGCCAAAAAGGGCATGAAATTTTCCGCGGTTGCGCTGGCCACCCTAGCTGGGCAGCCCTGGCCCGACAACTCTCGCGGGTTGGAGAACATGGTCCAGAACGCGGTCCTGCGCCTTTCCTCCAACAGCGTGGTGCAGCTGAGGGATCTGGACCTTGTGGCTCCCGCCACGCCGCCAAAGGCTCACGCGCAAGCAACCGCATCACCCTCGCAGGCGCACGAAGCCACAATTTCGCCGTCGAGCCCGGTGGTGCGTCTGGCAGACCTGCTGGCCTCGATGGACGAGGCAGCCATCCCTGACACGGACGAAGCCCTGCGCGGCTTGCTGTCCAGATTCGATGACAAGAGCCGGCGCGTTCGGCAGGAATTGATGCTGGCCGCGATGCATCGATGCCGCCACAAGGTGTCTGGCAAGGTGAACCTGCTGGCCAGCATGCGCTTCCTGACCAACGATGCAGCTTTGAGTTCGACAGATGCCAAGCGCGATCTCAAGATGGCGTTTGGCTTGACTACAAAAGGCCCGGTCGACCGTGAATGGCTGGAACGGCTGCTGCAGGAATGGGTCGCGCGCAAGTACGGCTCGCACGGGCCATGAGCCTGATTCGCGATTCGCTCGGTAAGATTGCCGGCCAGGCCGGGCGGCGCGTGGCCTCGGCGCCGGACGCAGCCCACCGGATCTGGGTACTCGATTACGAGCCCAACTTTTCGGCACTCTGGGATTTTGATGGCGCGGCCTGGTCCGCCGAGCTCGATCTTGTCGTGCTCGTCGAGGGCGGAGATCTTCGCGGCATCGGCGAGGTGGAATACACCCGGCATCTAGGCGCGCATGACTGGGCGCTGATGTGCTGCAGCTCGCGGACCCTCGATGGGAAGGCGCGCCCCGAAATCCTGATCGTCGATGCGCGTAACTACGCATCCGGCAGGGTGGACTACGGCAGCGAGCTGGTCGATCTCCTGCGGCGTCGGCGCGGCGTGCCGCTACCCATCCACAATTTCAGCCCGTATGCGCCCGGACAGCTGGACGATCTGGTGGATCGCGTGAAAGATATTTCAGGGCCGCAACGCAGCGCGGGCGACATCTCGAGGGCGCAGGCAACGCTAGTCCACCAGCTCTGGGTGCGCCAGCTCAGCGACTCGGACGACCGCAACGAGCACCACTTCTTGAACAACGCCCTGGCTCCGCTTGCCATCGCTGCGCAAAGCGCGCGAGGCTCCAGGGCATTCGAAGAGGTTGCAAAATGCCAAGAGCGCTCGAGGATCGCACGCCACACCCTCATGGAAGTGCTGCGCCGCGTTGCCGGCGCGCCGGAGGGGGCGGCGGATGCAAGTATGCAGCAAGTTCCGGAACTGCGAGATGCCGGGTTCATCCTGGTCGATGACCAGGCCGACTTCGGCTGGTCGGCGCTGCTGGGTGCGGGTCTGGCGCAAGCCGGTGTCCAGAAGCCTTTGCGTTGCTTCACCAACGTAGATGCCGTCTTGACCAGGCTCGAAGAGCTCGCGCGCGAGGCAGTTATGGACCCTTACCGTTCGCTGCGGTTACGCCTGTCGCTCGATGGCCAGGAAAGCGAGGCGCTGTTTCTGGACATCCGGCTGTTCGGCAGCGAAACGCCCGAGTCAACCCGACGGGAAGCCGCATTCTTCAGGGCGCTGCTGGGGACTGACAGCGTACCGGGGCTGATCGAGCGGTTATATGCCCAAGGAAGCGATGACGAGGCGCGTCAAGGCCTTGCCATTGGGCAGGATGAAGTCGCTGATCTGCGTACTTGGCTCGCTCCCGTCGAGGCGGGGCAGGCGGCAGACTGGCGCGCTGCACCTCAGTATCTGCAAGCCATCACGCTGCTGGCCCGTCTGCTGGCATGCATGGACTGTAGCTATCCGGTCATCTTGTTTTCGTCCAGCGGTCAGCGCAGGCTGGCACAACTGTGCGCGCCTTACCCCTCTATCTATCTCGATTTCCCCAAGCCGCGGTTCGGTGCCTACGCCTCAAGCGAGATCGGGGCTGAATTTCGGCAGCACCAGGCCAAGACTCTCGCGTTCGTCAGAAAGCGGCTGGCCGCTCGCGGCGCCGCGCAGGCGATGCTCTCGCGCAGCAATGCGGCGGGTCCCAAGCGGGACGGCGTGGTCAAGGCTCAGAGCTACGTCGAAATCTTCACTGATGAGTCGGGGCGAGACGATAGTCACCATTTCGTTGTCACCGCGCTAGCTGTGATTTACCGCCGTGCCCGCAGTTCCGTGGAAGCCGCCGAGTTGGAACCAGCGCTTCATAAGCGCACCGTCCGGATCCGCGATCCCAAGAATCCTCTTGCCCGCATCAACGTGCCTTTCAGGTGGCGCAAGGGTAGTGTGTATGCGGAGAACCAGCCAATGCCCAAGAGGATGGAGAACGAACAAGACGGCGAACAATGGAAAGTCTTCCGGGACAACACCCCGGCGTTGCTCAATAGCGCCGCGGGTTGGAATGAGGTTGAGCGCATCGTGGCCGTCAGCATGTATTCGCGAATGGAAGACAACGCTCGGGAGGGTCCCGACGCGCTGAAAGATTTTTCTCTTGATGCATTGAATTTCAAGCATTTGCTCAATTGCCTGGAAGTGCTGACGGTCGAGCTGCTGGGCGAAGGACTGCACAACCCGGACTATCCATTGTCTGTTTTTTTGGCTAATCGGCTGCGATTTGTTTCGAACGCTGCAGACACGACCGGGTTTGCGGAGAAATCGAAAGCCGATCAACTGGGCAAGACATTCACGTCGAGGTTTGGCATCGATACGGAGCCTTTCATAAACAGCAAAACAGGCAAGCACGGAGTTGCTTACCATTCGATAGGACCGGCAACGCCAGCGCGCCTTTGGACCGAACTGGCCAATCGAAACCCGGCGATCAGAAAGCTGCAGCCCCAAATTTGCAGGGGTGAGGGCATGAATTCAGAGGATGGCGCGCTGCGCACGCTGCACAACCTAGCCGACTCCCTGGCATCCACTATCCATTCCTCGACGTTTGTGCCGCTGCCCGGTGAGGACCCGAGCGAACAACTTCGATGGTTTGCCGAGTGCCAGGACAATGCCGCCATTTCGCTGACCAACACCCATGCCGGCCGGGCCACCGACCTAGCCATGGACAGCTGCCGTTATCACAACCTGGGTGACTTGGGCGGCTGTGTACTGCTGGGGGCGCTGGCCGCGTGCGCTGAAACCAAAGAGGACCGCGCGCACCCGATATCCTCGGTGTTGCCCCGGCTGCTGTGCAAAGGCGCCGATGCCATGCGCAAGCTGAATGCAGCGCAATACGAAGTGTTTGTCGACGATTTCAACCGTTTGGGAACGCGCGACAGTTCGCTGGCAAGACGCTCGGCCATCCTGGTGGCAGGCGCGCCTGAGGCGCTGCCGGAGGTAGCACCTGTGGCGGCTCCGGAGGCGACCCCTGAAGCCACAACACCCAACCTCGAAACGCTAGAAGAACCCGGGGGCACCTTCAGCGCGTGCGTGATGAGCGCACTGGTGAAAAAGAAACCGACTTGCGTCGAGCTGCTGATAAACGGCAAGCACTACATCGCGGATGTGGGCAGCCAGGATTTGGCAGACACGATGCGCAGCGAGCAAGCTCGTATCCGTGTGGAAACCACACGCGAAATCGCGGGTCCGTCGGTCTACAGGGCCATTTGGATCAAGGTCTGATTCCGCGCCCAACCCCTGCCGTCTTCACCTTTATCGGTAGCACTTCTGCTACCAAAGCGTGCTGCAACGCATGTAAACACCTGTGGTTCCTCCTGTTTCCGCCCCCGCGCGCTGGCCTTAATATTGCTCTTTCCTTAACGAGCCGGACGAACAGCAAGCTTCCTTCCGGTTCAGTGTCCTTCTGAAATTCTGCTGACAACACAGCGCACGCCATTCGGCTGCGCTTCCTGACGAAACCCAAGCCGGGCGCGGTCACCACCGCGGGACGGCACCCTCCCCCGGGGCGCAGCTGCGCCTGCGGGCAGATGACGGGAATCGTCCGGCAGAAACCAACTTTCAGGAGACACACAATGGCCAAGACCGCTTCCGAACGCCGACTCGCCAAGCGCAGCAGCGCTTTGGCCCAGCTGGCCGACAGCAATCCAGAGCACCTCAAGCGTGTGTTGGAAACCTTGCTGCGCGGCTGGGTCAACGAGGCGCGCTACCGGGCCAGCGCCTTCCGGCATGAGACCGGCAACGACGCGCCCTTGAAGGCCTTTGCCGTGATCGAGCACGCCCAGCGCGCGCTGCTCGCGCTCGGACCGCAGGCTGTGAGCCTCGGCCAAGGCATGTTGGCGACCCTGCGGCACGAATGCGCCAAAGCGGTCGCCGAAGCCGGCGGCCGCCACCTGTACTTGTCTGCCGTCGATTGCACGACCAAGTTACGCATGTGCAATGTGCGCGACCGCCGGCGTGATTGAGACCGCTGGTTTTTAAAGAAAGGACTTCGCACTATGACTGAAAATATCGTCGCGCTCGGATGCGTGCTCTTTCTGCTGGGGGTGGTGCTGATGTTCACCGGCAGAGTTGGCATCGGCGTCAAGCTGACCGTCACCGGTGTGCTGCTGATCGCAAAGACCTTCGCGATCCTGGGCGCGATGGAGTGGCTGCGCCAACACCCCTCGGGCTCAGTAGATACCTGGTGGTGGGTGCTAGCCATCGCAGCAGCTGCGGTGGTGGGGCTGCTGATGGGCGTGCTCCTGGTAGTGCGGGTAATTTTTCGCGGCATACGCCGCACGCTGGCGCCGCCAGAGGCCCGGGCCGCGCTGGGCGGAGCGGTGATCGGCCACCTGATTGCCAATGCGCTGGCCTCTCGCAACGCCCGTGACAACAGGAGAATCCGTTGAACGCGCCAGGCTACGCCGCCGATTTTGCGCAGTTCTTGCGCGCCGGGCGCATCGATCTGCCCGAGCCCGAACTGCAGATCGCGCTCGATGGCGGCGCCAGCGCGGCACCCACCGCCCTGGTGAGCGGCACGGTACACGCGTCGCAGGCGCAGGTTCGCCAGCTGTTCTGGCGTATGCGCGGCGATGACGCCTGGTCGCCCGCCGCGCTGCAGGGTGGGCGGTTCGCGATTGCCGGCTGCGGCCGCGCCGGTACGATGGAGCTGCGCTCGCTGGGCGCCGCCGACGGCGACGGCGCGCAGGTCATCGCCTGGGCTTTCCTCGAACTCGCTTGGCCAGCTGCCCAAGTCGATGTCGCCAGCGCGCCGGCCCAGGTGCTGCGCCACTCGCCGTGGTCTGCACAGGTGAGCGCGCTGTGGATCGAAGAGCTGACGGTGACGCAAGCCGACGGTTCCCTCACCCGGCACGCCGCCGCGCCAGGTGAGCAAGCCATGTTCGAAGTAGCGGGTGGCACCGGTGTCATCGGCCACCACGTCGTGGAGCTGGCCTGGCGAGCTCTGGATGGCAACCAGGGCGCCATGACGCTGGAATACGAGGTGGGGGCACGGCCAATGCGCCTGGAGATGCGTGCGTCGCGCACGGGTGGTTTGTATTACCGCGCCGAAAACGCCGAGGCACTTGAGCTGTTGTTGCACGGCGCGGCCGCGGCGCAGCCGCTGCCCTCGGAGGGCGTGATCGAGAACAGCTTGCTCGCGCCCTTGTGCGGCGTACTGCGCTACCGCGATGAAGCCGGCCAATGGCGGGCCGAGCCCGTCCGACTGGATCACTCGCCGCGCGGTTGGCCGCAGGCGCGCGGCTTTGCACCCTACTGAAACGACGTACTTCTCATCCACCCTACATCAGGAGACATACCATGAACGCAGACCACAACGCATTGGCGCAGATCACGCAAACCGGCCGCAACGCCGTCGCCGCCGTCCGCGCGGCGCTCTTGTGGTTCGTGGGCGTGCCTGCCGATGCCATCCTGGCGCACCGTATGGACGTGCAGATGCGCTACACCGGCGCGGGTCTGCTGGTGTGCATCTGGTATGTGTTCATGCTCGTCACCTGGGTCAAAACCGGGCTGTATTTCTTCGGCACCGCGGGAGGCGCGGCCTTCGCGCTCATCCCGACGATGATGCTCGCGGTTGACCGCATGATTGTCTCGCAGCCGCGCAACCCGCGAGGCGCGCTCGCCAGCTATGCTATCGATGGGCTGCTGCCCAATCGCTGGGAGTTTGCGCTGCGCTCTCTGGCCGCGCTGTCCTTCAGCGTCGTGACCACCGCGGTGTTCCTCATCAACCACTCCGGCGCGGAAATCCACGCCCGGCAGCAGCGCGACCAGCAGGCGTCCAACGCGCCGCTGCGCGCGGAAATCGCCGCCCGCATCGACTCGCAGATCGGCGAGCGCACGCGCAGCGTTACCAAGCGGTCTGCCGAACTGGAGGCGCAAGCGGTCATCCTGCGCGAGGACTACGCCGCCAGCCGCAAGCTCGCCGAAGTGGCAGAAGAGCGTATGCACGGCGCACAGTTCAACGTGGCGGCCGAGCTGGGAGGCATCGCGGGCCGCGCCAGCGGGCCGGGCGTGCGCCACGACGCCTACCAGATGATCGCGCGCCAGAGCCAGGACGCCGGGGTCAACGCCCGCGCACGCGAGACGCGCAGCCGAGAAGCGCTGGCCAAGGTGCAGGCCGAGCTGCAGCAGCTCAACGCCGACCGCGAGCGCATCGCCGCCGACCGCGCGGGCGCAATGGGCAACATCGAAGCTGACATGCAGGAGGATGCGCGCTACGTGAAGCGCAAGCGCGGCCTGTTCGCCGAAGCCAGCACCCTGATCAAGCTGTACGGCGACAGCGACGTTGGGCCGGGCCTGGTGCTGGTCACCTTTATCGCGGCGGTGTTTCTTTTCGTTCTGGAGATGTCGCCGCTGCTCGGACTGGCGTTCCTGTCGACGACACCCTTCGACGTGGAGCGCATTGCGCAGGACCGCAGCGCTGCCGCAGGCATCCTGGCCCACCACGAGATGGAACTGGTACAGGCCGCCGCACGGCGCTCGGTGCGGGTGCGACCCGCGACCGCCGCAGAATCGGGCGGCGCGCCAGCGGCGCAAGCGGACCCGGAGCATGCCCCAGGGACACCGGCAGCGCGTGAGAAAGGTGAGGCATGAAAGCGCGCGCCGAGCTGCTCGAGTGGGAGCTCAACAACCTGGAGCAATGGCTGGGCAGGTTCCAGTGCGCGGTGCGCCCGCGCGTGGCGATCACGCCGTCGGGCGAAACCATGATTCTGCGCGACTTTCCGCTGCCCGACAGCTACGCGCCGGACCGCATCGACATCGCGTTGATAGTCACCGCCTTTCCGGCCGACCCACCCAAGGGTCTGTACATCCTGCGCCGGCCTGACAACAGCCGTGTCGTGGCTAGCCTGCAGGCGCGGTTCAACGTGTTTCGCGAAAAGGGGTTTCACGGCGCGCCGTCCGTAACCGGCTTCGAGTGGCTGTGCATCGGCTATCTCGACGGCTGGCTTTACGACGCGGCCCAGCCTAACAAGGGCGACAACATCCAGAAGATGTTGAGTGAGTTTTGGCGTTTATCAGGAGTATAGATATGCAAATCGATCGACACAGTTTCGGCGGCCGGCTGCGCATCAGCGATGCGGTCGCGGCCAAGCTCGAGGCCCACCACCTGGCGCCGGGCAAGGACGTCGAGTCCCTCTCCTACGCGCTCGGGCACGCGTACCGCGGCGCCGACGGGCAACTCACCATCGTTGTGGCCGAGCCCGGCGACGTGCTGCTGTTCGCACCCGACTGTTTCATCAGCTCCGGTTATGGCCACGTCACTCTGGACCGGCAGATCAAGGCGAAGGTATTCCACCGCGCGGTCGAGGGCGGGTTCACGGCGGTGGTCGATATCCACGACCACCACTTTTCCCACTCTGCGCGCTTCTCCTCAACGGACACCCGCGACGACCGGGTCAACGCGCGCTACCTCAAGCACACTGTGCAGGCCTTCATGCCGCCTGGCCGTGAGTTGTTCGCCGCAGCGATCGTCATCTCCCGAGGCGATTGGGCCGCGCGCTTCGTCGACGACCAAGCGCCCGGCGGCCCAGCCTTCAGCGCCTTGCGGATCGACCGGATCGGCGCACGCGCGCAGTGCATGAGCGACATCGGCACGCCGGTCATCGAGGAGCGCTTCGCACGCAACGAAGGCTTGGTCAGCGCCCGTGAGCAAAACCTTATTGGGCGCTCTCACGCGGTTGTGGTTGGCGCAGGTGGCACCGGATCGATCGCGCTCGAGAGTCTGCTGCGACTGGGCTTTGGAAAAGTGTCAGTGATCGATGCCGACCGGGTTGAAGCCAGCAATCTCAACCGCCTGCAGGGCGCCGGTCCCGCGGACATAGGCCGGCTGAAGATTGACGTGCTGGCGGACCACGCGCGGCGCATTGCGCCAGCAACGCGCTTTGAGGGCGTGGCGGCAAAGTGCTTCGACGAGGCGGCGCGTCCGTTGCTCGAAAGCGCAGATCTCATCCTGGGCTGCGTGGACAACCCCGAAACCCGCTGGTGGCTCAACCAGCTGGCCGTGCAGTACATGATTCCCTGGTTCGACTGCGGCGTGCTGTTGCACACGCAACCGGCGGTCCACCATGAAGTGCGCACCAGCATGGTGTTACCCACGGTCACCGCCTGCGGCCATTGCGCGCCGGTCGAGTTCTGCCCGCGCAAGCTGCCGACGCAGTTCATGGACCTAGAGTCCTTGCGCCAACAGCGCGCCGCCGGCTATCTGGCGCAGGAGCCACAAAAGGCGACGCCATCGGCCTATCTCGTCAACCAGCAAGCTGTCAGCTGGATGCTGCGTGAAGTCATGAACTGGTACTGCGGCTGGGCGCCAGCGGCGGCGTCTGTCTTCTGGCGCAGCGACAGCACGCAAATCCAGCGCCTGGACGCTACGTTGGCCGATCTTTGGCCCGACCCGGGTTGCCCCGTCTGTGGGACGCAGGCCGGCCTGTGCCGCGAAGGCCGTTTGCCGGCCACTGGCTCGCATCTGGTTCTTGCCGCCGCTGCGAACGCATTGTTGTCCGAAGCGATGAACGAAGTTGTCCCTGTCCCTTGTCTCTCCAAATCCCACTGAAAGGAAATCTCCATGGCCAAGTTCAATCCTCAACGCCTGAAGCCCATCATCGTCGACGGTGAAACCGTGTTCGCGCCCGAAAACGCGACGATTGGCGACGTCGTCCCCGGCGACGTCAACGCCGTGACCGTTTTCGACGAGGCCGGCAAAGGCCAGTTGCTGCCTCGCAGCGCGTTCCGACGACCCTTGCCCGAAGGCTTTGATACCCACCTGACGCACGTGGCAAAGGGCGGGCCGCCACGCAAGCGGAGAGCAGCCAGCGCGAAAGGAGCCGGCGCGCATGGTTGATGCCATCGCCGCGCTTTTGATTTCTAGGTCCTGGAGGAAGTCATGAACTTGGTTTGCGGCTGGTACGAACCCGCAGCCTCGCTTTACAGGCACAGCTGTGAAGAAAAGGCGCAGAAGATTGATTCCTCGATCACTAACCTGGAGAGCAATCCGGATTGTTCCGTCTGTGCAACCCTGCTCGCTAAATGTAACGACGAAACGCTTGCCCAACATGCCAAATTTGTGGATCTTGCAGCCGCAGGAGCAGTATTCAACTGAGCTGCAACAACTGCCTTCGGTAAAGGCACCGTCTCGGCAACATCAAAAATCAAAAGGAGTTCACATAGATATGCGCTTTGGAAGCAACGTTTCTTCGGCCGGTCCAGGAGGGGCTGACGCTACCCAAGCCTTGCGCCTCGTCAAATGTCCCCTGTGGCTCCGATCCATCGCGCGCCGATCCCGTTGCAACGCTTCGGGCCTGCTAGACAAATTGAGTGCGAGCTGGACAGCTGCTTCTCTCGCTAGATCGACTTCCCCGAAAACCATGCTGATGCCAAACCCCACCGCCCTGCTCCGTCTGGGTGAGCGCGCTCGCCAACACTTGGAGCGCGCGTTTGCTCACTGGAGCGCTCGCTCACTGCTGGGCTTTGATATTGGCCGCGCGTGGACGTTCGGCCCTAGGCCTAGTAGTCCGTTCCGGACTGCACTCGGCTACGGCCGCTCGTTTGGCGGGCTGAGCCGGGGTTCGCGGGCGCAAGCGCATTCTAGGAGCCCGGCATGATGCCAGACGTGACAATGCAGGACTTCACAGGCGTCGTTGTACCCGAGCCATCGCCGGTCGATGTGCCGGCTAGCTTCGCAGATTCGGGAGATCGACGAGTCGCCAAGAGCCGCGGAAATGATGGGCGCATTGAATCCCATATGGACTCTCCCGCGCTGGAAATCGCTCCACTTGCATCCCGGATCAGCCCGGTTTTTCAGCTCGCCAGCGTAAGTCACGGCGACGCGCTTCGGCTTTCCTTTTTGCAGCAGGAATCCGCGCTTGCTGATGGGCGTCTGAAGTCCAACATCGATGCAGCCTTCTCCTTGCTTGTCGCGCGACTCAGTGAGGGCGAGTCCCTGATCGCCACCCACTCGTTTTATCCGGAAGGCAGCGGCTGCATGGGCGTTTCGTCCCGCTTTCATATCGAGCGAGAGGGTGACTCGAGGCCGACGGGTGCCCCACCGGACAAAGCGCCTTCGCTGTTGGCCGACGTCATTACCGACTGGCGAGGCGTGTTTCGCACTGGACTTGCGCTATTGAGTGAAGAGTATTCGTTTCGGCAATTGGAATCCCTAGACCTGATACCGCAAGCAAACCGGGTTTTTCTGCAGTTCGATTCATGCAGCGTGACGGATCAATCGAGCATGGGGTTCACCGCTGCCGCGGACCCACCCGTCCAGGTTTCGTTGGCGCTCTGGGCTGCGGTCAGTGGGTCGTCGCTTTGGCCCGGCACGCTGGAGCGCACCTTCAAGGCCGCCCGGGCTCAGGAAGCGGCGGTCGCTGTCGGGGTCAGGATTTCACGCTTTGCCCTGATCGGTCAGCAGCGTTCCGCCTTGGAAAAGCTTGATGTGAGCTCGGATTTTCAAGGTCGTATCCACGGCGCTGTCTTGTCTAAGGTGAAGCAAACGTTTGTTGACCACGTCGGTGAGTTTTTACGGGTTGAACCCTTCATCGAAGTCACCCTGGATCCGATGCTATCGGGCGCCATTGCGCCCTGGTCTTCCAGGCGTGTGTCGGCGCTGGTTGACGTCTTTGCCAAGGAGGTCCTGCCACTGCACACGGGCGGTCGCCTTGTGTCCGGCGTTGAGCGGCCCAGATTTTTGCCTTGTACGAATGCCTCCGTTGGCTTGGACCTGACGACGGCGATGCCGTTCAGCGGGTCGCTGCCGCCGTTGCTTGCCAACCCGGAAGCGTTGCGGGATCTCGATTTTCCTCGCCACCATCTGAACAGTGCACTGCGGCTCCCCCAAGACGGCTTGCTGTTGGGAGCCGCGCAAGTTGGGGGCTTTGAGCATGAAGTGCGCCTGCGTCAAGCTGATCGCTCGCGCCACGTCTACATGGTAGGCGGCACGGGCGTTGGCAAGACCAAAGCCATTTTCCACATGATCAGGCAGGATATGGATCAGGGCGGAGGACTGGCTCTAGGCGACCCAGCGGGAGATCTCTTTGAAGAAGTTTTGGAGCACGTGCCAGACCATCGCCTGAAGGACGTGGTCGTCATCGACCCCAGCGATGCCAGCATGGCCGTCGGACTCAATCCCTTGGACCTTGGCGACAACCCCTCGCCACTGGCGGTCAACCACCTTACTGGGGACCTGCTCGACATATTCGATCACCTGTACGACATGAAAACTGCAGGAGGACCGGGTTTCGAACAGTTCTTCAGATACACCATGCTTTTGGCTGCCACTGCGCCCTACGAAAGCCCATCCCGTCAAGACGGATGCCCCAGCTTCTTCACGGTCTTGGCGTTGCTGCGCGACAAGGATTGGCGCGACTGGGTTCTGAGCAAGGCGAGGATGTCGTTCCTCGGAGAACACATGGCCAACGAAGTCGTGGAGTTCTTTAAGGCCGCAGAAGCAACCAGCGGCGAGACGTCTTTTCGGAACTGGGTGCCCTACATCTCCAACAAACTGACTCGATTCACCGACAACCCGCTGCTGCGACCGCTCCTGTGCAGCAGACGCCGGACAATAGATTTTCGAAAGATCATGGACGAACAGAAGATCTTGCTGGTCAACTTGAGCAAGGGCGCCATCGGGGCTCTCGACGCAAAAATGATCGGCATGCTCATTACCAAGGGACTCTTTGGGGCTGCCATGAGCCGATTCGATCTGCCCAGAGCGCGAAGGGTGCCATTTACGTACTACTGCGATGAATTTCAAGACTACTTAAGCCCTGATATTGGCGCCGTTCTGGACCAGGGCCGGAAGTGGGGGCTGCAGATGGTGTTGGGGCATCAATCGATAGGGCAACTTCGCACTGGAACCTCACGCGCTACGCTGGACGCGGTCCTCGGCAACGTTCCGACTCGTTTGATCTTTCGAACAGGTATAGAAGACGCTGCACTGCTGGAGCAGGCTCTGCAACCTCAGATTAACCGTTTAACCCTATCGCAACTTGCTGACCGCCAAGTTGCCGCACGTCTGCTGATTGACAACAAGGTGTCGATGCCATTCATTTTCACCACGCAAACGGTGCTTGAAGATCGGTCTCAGGCGGAGCGGGCCCAATCAGCGGCATCGGCGCGAAAATTCTCCCGTGAAATGTACGGCATTGCAGCCAGGGATTCCATGCTGGCAGGCGCGGCGCCACCGCCAGCTCTGTTGCCTGCGCAGCTAGTGGACGGGGTTGCTGTAAGCGCAACGACAGTGAATGAAATCAAGCCACTGCAGAGTTTGATGAAAGGGTTCGTCAAGCTGCGCGGAACCCTGACTCGTGATGAGAGCAGCAAACTCGCTGAGGCCGACAGGGTCGCCCTTGTCACGTGGCTGCATACGGCGCAGCACTCCACATCGTCGTCGCCAGTAAAACCAATGGCCAGCCGGCTCTACCGAACCAGCAACCGATCGCTGGTGTTCGTCACCTCGGTGGATGGCAACGGGGCTGCCAAAGCTGTCGTACTTGAAGGTGGACATCGGGACGCAGCACTGCTGGGTGAAAGACCGGGTTCATTCTTTGACCTGAAGCCGACTGGTGAATACTGCAGCAAACAGTCATCAAGTCGCCTGCTGGGGATGTCGCTCCAAAAGGAAATACAGGTTCGGGAAGTCAGCGAACTCTGTAGCGCACCACAGCGTGAATGCTCATTCAATTGGTTGCTTGAACAAGAATTGGCCAACACTCATACCCTTAAGACGGTTGGAGGTAGCTTCTATCAAACACTGGACGGCAGTGTTGTGTACGTGACCTGTAAGCAGGACGCGGACGGCGAATACAAGGCCGTTGTTCTATCTGGTGGGCACGGCATTGACCAATTGAGGGGAACTACAGCAACCGACTTCTTCTTTGTGGATTCCTCCGGAACGTACTGCCTTGCCAGCGAACTCGCCAAAAAGGCAACGCCGACCAAAATCGCCGCCGCAAGTGGAATGTCGCTCGTTCGCCGTCTGGAAGCACCTGCCCTTGATTCACAGCAAGCTGAGTCCAGCACCGACCTGGCGGCTACGTCGGTGAACGGTGTAGCGAACTCTTCAGACTAGGGGCAGCCTGTTCTGACGGCGTATCAGGAGCGTCAGATCGACGAGGCAGTTCGAGGATATCGGGAAGACGCCCGAGGGTTTTTCAGGAAAGAAGAATCCATGTCAATTCCACTAGCGCTCGCCTTCGCGATCGTTGCGTCCTTTGCGCTGCTTTCTCACGCAGGTAACGACGCACCTTCCAGCCTAGCTTTAGGTATGACCCTTGAGCAGGCGCAAGCGGTGGTTCCATCGATGGAAGAGCTCTTCGATGACCGAAATATCAGCATCAATACAGTCAAAGTGGTGCCCTTAGCTCATGCGCGCCGTTCTCCCGTCGATACGAGTCAGTCCAAATGATTCCAGTTCCTCCCCTTTCAGTCGCCTGCCCTAACTGCGGGCGTTTGCACGAAGACCCTCAGCATGTCATATCTTCCACTTGGGCCACAAGTATCTATTCTGATCTCGAGCGCGTCGTGCTTTCAAACCGGATGCCGCGGCCAAAGTATGTGCGGTGCCAAGGATGTGGTCGGGTCGGATTGCGCGCGCACTACGTTGTGTCGCAGAGCGGACATTACCTCGTCCGACCTGCGAAGTGGGTCGAAGCATCCCCTCTACAGGCGGCCGCGGCCCTCGACTCGGCGCAGGCCCCGTTCCTTGCTGATTCTCGCGAAGCACATGAACTCCGTCTGTGGCTTTGGCGGAAGGAAAACCACCGGATTCGCGCCGGATTCCCTGTAGCGGACCCCCTGCGGCGCGAGGCAATGCTGGAGGTCCTCCTGACAGAGTGTCGCGCCTTCACCGAGGCGCCGCTGTATCGATGGGTTGCCGGGGGGGTTGAGAGACAAAAGGGATCGGTTGAAGTGCCCGTGCACCTCTTTCTTGAAGCTGAGATTCACAGACAACGACGCGAGTTCGAACAGGCCGCAAAAAACTTCAAAATGCTTTGCGAGGTGAAGGGGGACGCTGTGCTCGCATGGTACAGCCGGCAGCAAATGGAGTGGTGTGCGGAGGGCCGCTCCACGCTAGAAGTACTGCAGTCGTATTCCAGGCCTGCGGACGAGGTGCCTGTAGACCGAACGCCCATTCGAATCAAGCACAAATTTGTGATTGCGGCAAGTTCGCGGGAAACGCGCGATAGGATCAGCGCTTGGGTCAATTTTCCTGACGGGGCGATGACCGTCGAAAATCTGAAAGTACTCTGCGACGCGGCTACGATGTGCGATCCGCTAGCAGGCATCATCGTGTCCGAGGAAGATGTGTCCACCATCTGGCCCGGGGAGGCAGGGGCAGCCGCGTTCATCGACTCGCTGGTGAAGATCAACAGGTCCGTTTCCTGGCTTGTGGTGGGTGACTTGCCAAGGGCTCGCGCCCTGGTCACGAACCTGCGCCTGGCAGGCTTCCCTGCAAGCTCAATCGACCGCGAACACCTCAATCATGCGCGTTTCGAAAGCTGGGCCTTGCATGGCAAGCGCAAAGTCGACCAGCAATGGCGTCGTGCCCAAGGATATTGGGCCTGATGGCGCCGACAGGACCGGCAATCTCTCTTTGTTTTTCACAAACCGCCCAACCAACAAAGCCGCCCCATGATCTTCCGTCTGACCGCCGCAGCCGTCATTGAAAAGGAAAGTCGCTTCCTGCTCGTAGAGGAAAGGGCTCAAGGACGTGTCGTTTTGAATACCCCATCGGGCCGCTGGGAAACTGGCGACCGATCGCTCGCGGATACTGCCATCCGTGAGGCCGCCGAGGAAGCAGGCGTCATTTTCGTCCCGGCGTTCTTCCTAGGAAGCTATGTCGCAACGCACACGTCCCTGACAGGCCAGCCTATTTGCACCGTCCGCTTCGCCTTTGGGGGCACCGTAACCCAGGGTGTGCCAGATGTGGCCCGTGACGCGAGCATTCTGGGATGCCACTGGCTCACGCTTGAGCAGGTGCTGGCCCAGCGCGCGCTTCATCGAAGCAGCGCGGTCATGCGCTGCATCGAAGATCATATGGCCGGGCGAAACTACTCGCTGGATGCTGTCAAACAAATGGATGACAACAAATGAAAACTCTGTATCTCGTTCGTCACGCGGCTTCCCATACCAATGTGGGTTTACATTGGAACGATGGCCCTGCAACGATTCCGCTGACTGCCGAGGGGCACGCCAGAGCGCGAGAGTTTGCAAGGGCCTGGAGTGTTCGGCCTGACATCCTCGTTGTTTCCTCGTACGTGAGAAGCGTGCAAACCGCACTGCCATTGGCGGAAAAGTTCACTTTGCCACTGATGACGCATCGCGTTCAGGAATTCACCTATTGGGACTTGAAGTACTCGCAACCGCTGCCCTCCGAGGCGGATCGGCGAAGCCAGGTCGAAGAATTCTGGGCGCGGCTCGATCCGCTGGAGAAGGAAGGCGGAAGCAACGCTGAGAGCTTCGTGGATTTCATCGAGCGCTGCATGGCGTTCCGCCTCTGGGTCGAGCAAACCGATTTTGAATCTTGCATCGTCTTCACTCACGGATACTTCATGCACGCCTACCGGGCACTGATGAACGACATGGTCCTGCCGCCCAAGGAGATGTTGTCGCACTTACACACCACCCTGGCTGGCACAGCCTACGCGAACCTGGAAGTCGCCAAGTACCAGATCGGAGCTGCGAAGTAGCGTTACTGCGAATCAGACCCCTTTCATGAACAACGTCTTTAGTCAAACTTATTCTCCTGTTCGGATCGCCGTGGTCACCAGCGCGGGTGGGTCAGAGCATGCGGTATCAATACGAAGTGCAGAAAACGTCTGTTCGGCATTGCGATCAAGCTTTCCCGTGGTCCAAACCTTCGCATTCGACACGCACATTCAGTCCCGGCTGACGGCATGGCAGCCGGACGTCGTTTTCCCTGTTGCACACGGATCCGGCGAAACCGGTGAGCTGCAGCAACTCCTGGAGTCCCTTGACATGGCTTATGTCGGCAGCGACGTGGTAAGCAGCGTCCTCTGCTGGAACAAGGTTGACGCGAATCGAGCGGTAGCTCAATGGTTCACGCGCGCCACCGAATGGCCGAACGAGTCGGGCCTGTGCGCAGTCCCTCCTTTTGTGACCCTGCGACAGGGCGATGACATCCGCCGCTGTATCCAGGAGTTTTCCGAAGCCCACTCCAGTACCAGTCTCCTGATTGTCAAACCGGCAAGAGAGGGCAGCTCGGTGGGAATTTCGTTCTGTGTCATGCCCAACCACAAGTCATTGACCGCCGAGGAAGCAGTCCTCACGATCAACGGCTCGATGGCAAAGTATCGCCTCGCCCGAATCATCGAGCGCGTCGAACAAGCATTTGCCTACGACGACCTGGTTATTTTGCAAGTCGCCGTCACTGGGGTCGAAATCACTGTCGCCGTTCTGGAGGACCCGGAACCGGCGGCCTTGCCCGTGGTGGAGATCGTGACGCCCGCGGGCACCTGGTACGACTACGAGCACAAGTACTCAACCGGCGGAAGCGAGCACATCATCCCGGCCCGGCTGCGTGCGGCGTGGCTCGGCTTCGTGCAGACCGCTGCGGTTTCAGTGCATTGCGCGCTGGGCTGTCGTGACTATTCACGTGTCGATTTCATCGTGGAAGAAGGCGACGCTGAATTAATGTCGCCTCGCCTTTGGTTTTTGGAGTGCAACACGCTGCCGGGCTTCACGGCAACGTCGCTCTTTCCGGATGCGGCCATGGCAGCCGGCTACGCAATGCCAGAGTTGGTCAAGCGGCTGGTCTTACGTGCTTGGCGGCGACACAGCTAGTTCGTTTGCGCCCTATCCAAAGTCAAAGGAGCCTCCATGCCGAATAAACCGACTCTTCAGCCCCGCGTCCTGCTTATAGAGGATAACGCAGACCGTATCGCACTCTTTCGGCAATGGCTGTCGGGAACGCCCTATATACCGGTGGAAGTGACATCTGGAGGCCAAGCCATGGGAATGCTCAAATATGGTGCTGAGGGTGTTGCCGGCATTTGCCTCGACCACGACCTGAACAGCCAGCCACGCACTCTCTCAGACGAATGGGTATCGGGGAGTGACGTGGTTAACCTGATATGCCGAAAAGTTCCCAAAACGGTACCAATCCTTGTGCACAGCATGAACACAGTCAAGGCACCTGATATGGTGAAGCGACTATCGGGAGCCGGGTTCTCGGTGATGCGCATCCGTATGGTGATACTGAACCAGGCGAACTTCAGCGATTGGCTCGCTGACGTGTCGATTTCCTGGGAAGACCGGTCTGAGAATTGATTGCACACGAGCCGCATGTTGTCGCCAATCCAGACCATCTCTGTACATGTTGTACAGAATCACCTGACCGCTGGCGAGAACGACACGGTCTCGTGGATTGCCGTGCAATCCCCTTACCGGAGTACTCAGCGTGCAGGGTTGCGCCATATGCCTTCCACGGTCCTTCTCAGACTCCAAGACGGAACTGCATGGTTGCTGTCCACGATCACGATCGATCACCCTTGGGACACCAGCAAGGTGAATCAGGCAGCAACGTTGCTAATTGAATTGGGCGATTCATGGTCTTGGGACAGACTGGCCACGCGATTGGCCGACGATCTGGAGATCCCAAAGATCTCCGTCGAAAATACCCCGTTGCATAGCGGTGCCGAAGCTCTTTTCAAGTTGAACAAGGTCACTGATTCAATAACTCGGCAATGGCTTCAGGATCGGCCTTACGAATCGTGTCTTGTCCGTATCGTTGACGACCGCCAGTCGTTGAATCGTGAGCTGGTTGCGTGCGTGCAAGTCGCTGTTGGGCAGTTCGTGGCGCAGTTAGATGCAGATGTCGTCGCGCTGCTACGTCCCAGAGGCATAGTTCTAAGTGAATTTAACTACCTAGCAAGGCGCCATCATCATCGACTGTATCGCATGCAATTTGCGCAGAACTTGCCCCTACTTTTGAGGGCAGTTGTCGGGCAGGATTCAGACAAGCGATGGTCTGCTGTTCGTTCGGAAATTGATCTTGGTCAATCCCCCATCAGTTCGATTTCTAAACAGTTTCACGTATCCCCGTCGACCGTCCGATGCCTGAGGCGAGTAAGCCCTTCCGAGGCGGGACCTGAATGGGAGTCGAAGCCCCACAAGCTGCTCACCGCGCTTGACACCATCGCGCCTGAACATCGTCCTCGAAATGTCCAGCAGTGGCAACTGCTATCCCGACAGTACAAGCAATTCACTGATCTGTTTCATGGTTCACCAGCGCACGCCGCACTTGTGGGCGCACGACTGCGGCACGCCATGCGGATCACTGCCAGGCAAGGTCTCCAATTTCCAGAGGCCGATACAAACGACATTGAATTAATTGAGCGTTTTCGCGATGCATTCAAGCAAATTGTGCTCAACCACTTTGAACTGGATCGTAGCCACACGGCCGCGGGAATGGAGCGTCGCGGCATTATTGCGATCGGTATTGATCGCTATCTCGGTCGATTGGCCTGGCCGAGGTTGACAGAGCTGGCGCGCAAGTTCTCGCAAGAGCTTTCCTTCGCAGTCGTCCGCCATCGCGACCTGATTGATTTTATTGACAGCCAACGGTATTGGTGCTTTATCCCCGATGGCGAATTCATTGCTCCGAACGGAATGGTTGTGATATGTCTCGAGGACATTGCGGCCTTGAGAAAACATGGTCAAACGATCAACAACTGTCTGGCAGGTGGACACCGCGCCCAATATCACGAAGCGTGTGCTTCCGGTCGCTCCATGATCGTTGCCGTGCTGGCGCAAGAATCTCGTAGGACGCTTTCAACTGCCGAATTTCGCCTTCAAACCGCGATCGCTACGACATCCTCTGGTCATAATCTCAGAGTTTCTCTGAAATTAGTTCAACACACTGGGCGCGGCAACACATCGCCAGGCTTTGCCGAAACACAGGCAATCTCGGCGCTCGTTTCGGTTTTTGAATCCTCGATATGGCAAGCGCACGCGATCAAAGGTATGCGGGCGATCGCTCAGCGCGGGCTTGTCGCCGCGTCGGCTGGCACCACCAAACCCATGCTATTCGCAAGCCGTGAAGCGCTTCAGCGCACATTTGGAGAATCTAGAACAGTCCAGGTCTTTCAGGAAGTAGCTAGTGGAGAAGCACATGGATTGCCCAACAGAATTGAATTGAAGTGAAGATCCACGGTTACCTAGCCTGCCGCCCAGGAGTACGACATGATGGCCCGATGGATGCACCCCCGCATTACGACGCTGCCCAAGCGGCAGTCGGCCGATCATCGCTCGCGAAATTCCACGAACTGGCCAATCAACTACCTCAAATGCAAACGCGACTCCCGAAGTATCCAGCGGGAACAACGAAGGTTTCCTTGGCTGCAAGCAGTCATCCAGTTCTGATTTCTCTCTGTTTCACTATTCATTTCACAACGGTGTCGCGGAGGCTATGTCAATTTGTGTGATATCAGCCAGGCCTCAATGCTTTATAAAATTACCTTGAGTTTTGAGTGCCGATAACTCGACGAAAAGCTACCGGTTAGCGGTCATTGGCGAACGTCTGCTTCTGGCCCAAACCGGTAGTTCAAGCGGTACGGGTGAATGACTGCTTCCGCTGGCGCATTCAACCGGTCGACGCAACACATTCGCGGACCATCTCAGCGGGTGTGTGGAAGCCGAGCGTTTTGCGCGGCCTCTCGTTCAATTGTCTCGCGATCGCGTTGAGTTGAAGCTGTGAGAAACCCGAAATATCCATGCCCTTGGGCATGTACTGCCTGAGCAGCCCATTCGTGTTCTCGTTGCTTCCGCGTTGCCACGGGCTTTGTGGATCGCAGAAGAAGACCTGGATGTCGGTGGCCATGGTGAACTGCTTGTGCGCATGCATCTCCGTGCCTCTATCCCAGGTCAGTGACTTGTAGAGCTCTTGCGGAAGTTTTCGGGGGTTCTTGATGAGCGCGTTGACGACCGTTTGCGAGTCTTTGCCATCCAGCTTCACCAACATCACATATCGCGTTTGACGCTCGACCAATGTCGCGATCTGGCTCTTGCCACTACCAAAGACCAGGTCTCCCTCCCAGTGGCCGGGCACCGCTCGGTCTTCGACGAAGGCAGGCCGCTCGCTGATCGAAACAGCATCGACGATCTGTCCGTGAATTGCGGTCTTTTGCGTGTAGTGACGAGATCGACGCATCCCGCGGGTACGTCTCAGGTGCTCCAGCAACTCCCTCTTCAAGGCACCACGCGCTTGAATGAACAGACTGCGGTAGATGGTCTCGTGTGACACGTGATGGCTCTCGTCGCTCGGATAAGTATGCTTGAGCCAACCTGCGATTTGTTCTGGCGACCAGAGCAAGCGCAACTTGTCAGCGACGATTCGCGCCAAGGCACGGTCCTCAATCAGCTTGCAGCGCTTTGGGCGCCGCGCTCGCTCCCAAGCCGCTTCATCGGCCTGATTTGCACGGTAGCCTTCACCGCCACCATTGCGCTTGATCTCCCTGCTGATCGTCGATGGTGCGCGCCCGAGCCTCGCCGCTGTTGATCGAATCGATTCGCCTGCCACCATCGCTCGCGAGATCTCTTCGCGTTCCGCCAGGGTCAATGCACTTGATGCACGCAATCGCTGCGCCGGGCGAAATCCACCTGTCTCCGCAAGTATTCTGTGAATCGACGTATGGGCACGATCGAAGAGCTTGCCAATCTCATGAAGCGTCCAGCCTTGCTTCCAGCGCTCCCACATCAAGGCCTTCCGCCTAAGCGGTGGTTAGTGTGTTGCGTCGACCGGTTGAATCCGCCCTGCGTAGCGGACGATCTGGGGCACAGCTTGATCGGCGGCAACCGAGACATCGTAGCCGAGACCTGAACGGGCTTCACGCTATCAGCGTCATTGGTCGCCAATGGTACGGGAGCAGTTCGTCGATGCGGCTATTCGGGTGGGTTGGCAGGCGCCGGAGTACGTCGTTGATATATGCCCATGGGTCATGCCCGTTCATGCGTGCTGACTGGATCAGGCTCATGACCGCTGCCGCCAGCTTGCCCGCGCGCAAGCTGCCGGCAAACAGCCAGCTGTTGCGGCCGATGGCGACGGGCCGGATCTGGTTCTCGATCCAATTGTTGTCTACGGGCAAATGTCCGTCATCTGCGAAGCGGATAAGTGCGGCCCAGCGTTTGAGGCTGTAATCCAGCGCCTTGGCTGTGGCCGATCCGTCAGGGAGCCTTGCGCCACTGCAGCGTCATCCATTCGTGCAGGTCGTCCAGGAGCGGCTTCGTTCTCTCCCTCCGGACTGCCAAACGCTGCTCGGCGCTGAGCTCCTTGACCTCACTCTCGATCTCGTAGATGCAGGCCAGCTGCTCCAGCGCGCTCTGGGCGATCCGGCTCTGGTTGGTCGCGTGCAGATCGAAGAGCTTGCGCCCCGCGTGGGCGAGGCAGCCCACCTCGGTGACGCCGGCAGCCAGAATGCAAGTGCTACTCCGGCCACTGAAGCGGCAGAGACCTGGTATTCGGCCACGATCTGGACTTTGAGTTCTGGGGGGTAGTAGCGCGGCTTGGGGCGTTGGGCGGTCGCCTCGTTTGCCATCGTGTGCATGGTCTTCATCGTACACACGATGCCCCAGTGGTGGGTATATCTCAAGAAGGGATTGCCAGACGCATACAGATATTTTGCGCTCTCATCTGAACCGACATCAGTGGCGTGTGTGTCTGTCCCAAATTCACTGAGATCAATGCCCATGCTTCGCTAGGTTCTTGTTTTCGGGACCCGGATATCTAATCCAGGCCTCCATAGTCGGGAGCATCGTCTGCAGAACCTTGACACAGCTCCCCGTGTTGCCGCAACTTACTCAATGGCGGCGAGACCTTGAGCGTCGCGCAGAATTGACTGCCCCGATGATCAACCCTTGTATCGGCGGACTCGGGGCGCTTGCCGTAGGCATCGCAGGATTCAGTTGCGCAGCGTATGCGGATGCGCCCCCGGAGTTCCGCCTGAAGAGACGAGATATGCAGGTCGTCTGTTCCGAAGAGCCAGCTCAGCCGATGGCCGCCTGCGAAGCAGCCTCGATCCGGACCGCCTTTGCTGACACTGGCAGAAATAGCCAGCGTTCGGTGACCTGCTCCTTCGTCGCCAACTGGACTGCATAGGCATAGGCTTCCAGTTGTCCGCCATGCGCCCGGGCGAGCCGGTCGTCGACGCCAGCGCCACGAGGATCAGACTTGTGGTCAATCAGCACTCGTCCGGCACCGACCTTGAGTAGAAGGTCGATTTGGCCTCGTATGATCGACCCGTCTTCCATTCGGGCCTCTACCGGAACCTCCACCTCGGGTGTCGCATCGGGCCATCTGGCGCGCCACCAGGCGGTGAACGCAGTGATCTGTTTTTGGACAGCAGCAGGGCTGATGGAGCCATACACACTCCAACGCCGCAGAATCTGCTCGATCTCCTCTTCGTTCAGCCCCCGTACTGGATCAATCGTCGCGCATGCAATGCACGCATGTATCGCGGAGCCAAGGGATTCGAAATCCGTTCCTGGTTGAACAGCGATTCGTGCACCGACATCCTCAATGGTGGCCACCTTGAACGCCCCTTCGCGCTCCTTGATGGAGCTCGGTGCATACCAGAGCCGCGAGAGCTTCTTGGGCGCACCTGGCTCAAAAAACTGCAGGACTTGAGCCGGCCGGGCTGGTGGCGCCGCACTGGCTTCTGCCGGATCCCAGGCCGCGCGCTCGCACCGCAGTTGAACACCGTTGATTTCCCGAGTTCCCTCATGGCCCCAGAGTTTGTCGGATGCGCCGACCTCGTCCAGCCAATCCCGTGCGGGAGCCTCGTCGGCATCCTTTGTGGCGCCTACCAGTACCACCATGTCGCGGGCGCGCGTCAAAGTCACATACAGCAGCCGGCAGTTTTCTCGTCGAGCTTCCTCCGCCATATGTAGCCCTGCCTGGCTGTCCTCCGCGGTTTGCGTAGCAGGGACGTCTGAAGAAGCACCATAGGGGTATGGCCAGCAGTGGATGAAGCGGCGCGCCAACGGTTTTTGCGCGTCAAAAGCGCCCTCCGTCCTAGCGCGCACGTTCCAGAGATCTGTACGGTGGCCATGGTTCAGGCCAAGGACGATCACGACCGGCCATTCCAGACCCTTGGCACCGTGACACGTCATGATCTCCACAGCACCATAAGCCGCGGCAGCCCGTCCATCCATGGCCTTGTCGGCGAGGTCGGCCAGATGAAGCAGCAAGCCGTTGATGGTGGCCGGCTTGCGAGAGTTAAGGCACAGTTGCTCGTACTCGCGCCCGAGCATCAGCAGGGCCTCTACGTTTGCGATTCGCACTTGGGCAGAGCGGTCGTTGCCCGACCACTGGTGGGCCAGGCGGGCGACGCCTGATCGCGCCTTTGCGAAGCGCAACGCTTCGTGCGGCGTCATCGAGAGCAAGCGCCCTCGTTCGGCGTGAAGGTGCGCGAGTAGAGGGTGAGCACCTTCGCCTTCGACCTTCCAGGAGGACCGAGCGTGCCGGGGGTGCTCCTGTTCGTCCATGTCCAACTTTGCGAGAAAGCTCAGACGGTCTTGGAGCCACTCCACCGGCTCCTCAGCATCACTGAGCGATACGATCAGGGCCGATGCGACGGTGTCCTCAGGGTCATGCATTCTCCGCAGGCATGCAAGGACGAGCTGACACTCGGGTGTGTCGAGCAAGCCCGGGCTCTCTGCCGCCGCTGGAATGCCCCACCGACCAAGCGCTGCAACAGCGTCACGTACAGTCTTGTTAGAGCGACAAAGGATCGCGACGTCATCCGGTCGCAGAGGCCGGGGCTCTCCGGTGACCTTGTCTTGGATCTGCAGTCCGCGGTCGAGTAGCTGGGTGACGGCTGGACCGAGCGCAGTGACATCGAGCGCCCGCTTACCTTTGGGGAGGACGAAACTCCAATTCAGCAGGTTCGGGCCTTCAAGGGCTGGCCGTTGCGCTGTCAGGGTGATATCGGCGGGTGCTGCAGGCGCAAAGGCCGGCACGAACACCTGATTGGCCAACTCAACGAGGGGGGCGGTCGAGCGCCAAGATTGTGTCAACGGCGCACCCAGCGTCCCGCCCCATTCTCTTACAGAGCTGAGAATTTGCTGAATGAGGCTCGAGTCAGTACCCCTGAATCCGTAGATGGCTTGTTTCTGGTCGCCGACCCAGACGGACGCTTTGGCAAGCTTCGCCAACTCCACGAAGATGGCCAACTGCAAGGGGTTAGTGTCCTGAAATTCATCCACGAGAACGAGATCCAGTTCTTCACGGAGAGCCTGCCGCACAAGGTCGCTGTCTTTTAGCGCGCGAAGTAGCATCACTTCCTGATCGTTAAAGTCAACGACGCCAAGCTCACGCTTGGCATCAGCAAAGGCTTGCAGGGCGCGAGCGGCCAGCTCGAAAACGAGCGAAAGGTACTGCCGGATATCGTCATGGAAGCCGACATGGGAGTCGTGCAGGCGGGCAACGTCCTGGACGGGGACGAGCATCGGTCGTTGCTTGGCACCCGCTTCGACTCCGGCCAGTTTGTGCCAATCGCTCCAGGCCAAAGTGCCTCGAGCGATACCCTGAATGGCCTGCTGAACCTGATCAATTCCCTTTGCCAGCACTGCGGTCGTGTTGCCGGCAGCCTGGACGGCTTGCAACTGCGGCAAGGCCGTCAGTAAGGCCTCCAGAAGTGCAGCTGTGTGGTGACCAGTGGGCGTCGGCCAGCAGGCCAACATGGCATCCGCATTGCGCGGTCCCATTGCCCACACGTCATCCGCAGACAGGTCGTTGGAGCGAGCCGCATCGATCACGGCACCGATCGTGGCGGTGAGTGCGTCACGGCGCTTCTGTTCGGTGTTCACCGCCCGTCGATCGTCGCTTCCGATACTGAATCGGTGGCCTAGATCCATCAACGCTTGGACCTCTAAAGGCGACTGAACGCTTTCGATGGCGATCCCCACCAGTTGCTTGCCTTGATGTTCGTCGAGCACCGTCTGATCAGGAGAAATCCCGAGCTCGAAACAGAAACGCTTGATCAGCTGCCCGCAGACACTGTTGATGGTTCCGATCTTGGCTTGGCCAATCGCAGCAGACAGGTCCAAGCGTCCCTCTTTCAGCAGGCGTGCTCGGGCCCGTTCTCGTAGCTCGCTTGCCGCTTTCACGGTGAATGTGGTGGCCAACACGGCATGAGGACGCGCGGCCCCATCCTTTAGTCGTTGCGCAAGCAGCTGCGTGAGGTAGTGGGTCTTCCCGCTTCCTGCCCCGGCCCGGACAAATTCGACATTCATTGTGCGGTGTCCCAGCTGCGGTAGAGCGCCTCGAAATCCCCGTACCAAGGCCCGAGCTGCTTGAGGGGCAAGCATCCATCAGGGGGGACTGTAGGCTCTGGATCAAGCCCGCTCCCGATAACCTCGATCCTGCCTTCTTGCCACTGCCTCACGCGCCACTGCCAGGAGGCAGACGCCATCTGCACCAGCTGGACCGGGGTAGCGCCATTCTTTGCCGTCACCACTTTGGCTGAGGGAGCAAACAACTCCGGGGTCAGCGTCAATAGCGTTGCGTCTAGGAAAGTGAAATAACCTACAGCGATCGGAGCCTGCCCCAATTCGTGCTCTACCATACCGGCGTAGAAGGCAAGCTGGAGGTATTCACCCTGCTTCAGCACGTCGTAGAACCGGCTAGCCCGGGACCATTTCAGGTCCAAAGCAGCGGTTCGACCGCCACTGAGGTGGACCAGCAGATCCGTGGCTCCGTTCAGCGGCACGTCCCCCATCGAGCCGCTCAAGGCGCGCTCAGCCTCGACCCTAAAGGCGCCAGCGTGCTGCAGGTGGACCAGAAGCACCTCAATGCCGTGTCGCGCCGTTTGCCGGAACTGGTGAAGCTGGACTGCACTGCCTGGCGCAAGTAGGGGCGCTCCCTCCTGCTCCAACAGCAATTCCAATGCGTTCGGGAACCAAGCATCTAGCCGTGCGGTGTTCCAGCCCAGGGCGCCCTCTTCCCCGAACAAGCGTTCGACCAATCGGTGAGCCAGGGTCCCGAGAAGACGCGTCCCGTCGTCGACCTTGACGGTATTGGATGCGCGCAGTGCAGCGGCATCTTTCAGGATGGCCAGCGCTGGATTATTCAGCTGGATCTCCAGTGAGCTGTACGACTGCGTGGACATGCGCGTTGGACGAGGGAAGTGTGCCCGCCATGGCGCCGTGGGATCCAGCATCCAAACCCCAGCCGGCGGCCGCAGCGGCCGGGCCGGAACAACTTCCAAGACGCCGTGGTTGGCTGCAAACTGGTCCAGAGGTATCGTTTGTATGCTTGGCGCGATGTTCTTCATCAGCTGCCAAGCAGGGTGCTCTTCGGTGCCTTCTGGAGGGAGCATCAGGATCAGGTGCTTGCGCGCGGCAAGCACCGGACGCACCCACTCAGCCATCAGCGCCGCCATTTCCGCGGCGGGATCACGCAGTTGCACGCCCCCCGCTTTCAGGGATTCGAGTTCTGACGCCACCCAGGGGTGAGAAGGCGGCAGAGCAGGCTTGGCGGGCATCCACCAAATGACCTCGTCGGCCGATTCGACAGAGCAAGCCGCCGGCGTCGAAGCGCTCTGCGCGCACTTCACTTCCGCAATTGCCAGGCTACTGCTGGTGCCTGATGTCGCTTGGGCGGTGAGCTGCTCCAAAAGGCGAGGGCGCACCAAAGTCAGGTCACTGCCACGCAATTCCTGCAAACCCTGCAAGACTGCGGAGCACTGCTTGACTGCCGCTAGCAACTCACCCTGCTCGGTTGCGCTTTCATCCAAAGCGGAAGCCCTACCCTGAATGGCCTGCTGCAACTGGCTGACCCGCGCGATCACCAGCTCCAAGGATGCGCCTTCCGTGCGGCTGAACCGGGTGCTTTCCAACCATGCATCCACTGCGAGCAAGGCTTTGTCGCCGGATTCGGCGCGGATACGTTCACGGGCGGCGAGCCACTGAGGCCCCCCAATACCGGGCTGCTGTGCGTATGCCTTCCCTAGAGTCCGACGATCTTTTCGGGAAAAGGGTCCAACCGGATGCATCAGGAACTCAAGGAGTCGGTTCGGCTCAGCCGGGTCCCACAGCGTTTCCAGCGCGAGCGGCAACGCCTGCATCGCAGGTCGGAGAGTGCTTGCCTCTCCGAAGCCGCAGGCCGGAGCTCCGTGCGCTCTCAGGGTCTCATCAAGCGACGCGCCGTGTTCCTCGCTGACGATCATCCTTGATGCGTCTGGCGTGCACCGGATTCGATGCGCCAGCCAGTGTTCGGCCACTTCGCAACTCAAGGGTCTCAGCACGTGAATCGTGGCGTCGTGCGCCAAAGAGTTCACCACCGGAAGATTGCGCTGCTCTAGCGCCTGCCTGCACCCGGTTTGCAGTCGTCCCAAGTCACCAACGGGGGTTGCAACCTCAGAAGGCTGCCGGTCTAGTGGAAGCAGCTCGAGGACAGTGCGCCAACGTGCTGGATAAAGGGCAAAAGGATCCAGCAGCCGTATGCTTTCAATCTGCGTGGAACGGACCTTGAGTTTTTCAGCGACCTTCGCCAACCGCTCCCCCTCGCCTTGGGGAACCGTACCCACCACAAAATTCTCGACCGCAGCAAGATCAGCCAGGCGTTGGGGCCAGGCTTGGCTCCCGAATCCGTCCCAACCGCCGAGCATCCACTCGTCCCGCCACCGCAATAGGTGGGCAGCCGTCCCAATCTCGTCTGCCGCGAGGCTGCCGTGATAAAACCTTGATGGGTCGTCGGCCTTGCGCAGCGCTACTAGGTAGGCGGCGGTGCGCCGGGCGGCTGGCACCGCAGGCGCCGAGAGTCCAAGTTGCACTTCCAACAAGTTTAGGAAGGCCGATTGACCCACCACTGGATTCCCAAGATGGGCCGCTCCTGGCCCGTGCCATGACCCGACGTGCAGGCCGAAAGTAATGCGCATGCTTGGTCCCCTGATTTCAGTGTTCTAGTGTGCCGGGGTGTCTCAGATGCGTCAACAATATGTGACCGCTAACCTCCCGTCGGCGTCATTCTTTCGTGCACAGAGGCAACGGTTGGCAACTCTCAATCGCTGGCTTCCCCCTCACTTGGACAACCGCCGTGTGTTCGAAAACGCATGGCGGCTTGGGCTGTTGCCGCGTCCGTCGCCTGACTTCACCATTGAGGGGTACTTTCCGCCAGCTCTGATGCTTGCTTTTCGAACTTATCAGATGCGAGCATTACCGCGACCGTTCAGACTCTGCGCCAAGCTATCGTTGAAAGTCAATATTTCGGCATTCCCCATGGGGGCTGGACTGATTTGCCTGTGGCGCACGCTTGGCTCTTTTTACCGTCTTAAGCGGGTAAGCGTTAGCGGTACCCACGATCATTTGATGGTGGCAAGCCGTTCCATTTCATCAACGGCACTGGTCAAAGCTGCGTGCATCGGAGCTTGACGATTGGCAAAAATATCAGCCAGCGCGCGGTAATACCACAGCGTGCCGTCCCTTTTTGCAGTAAATCTTTCAAACACTGAAGGCCCGACAGTGAGCAGATCGCTCAGGATCGCTCGCGCGTTGTGCAATTTGTCCGCGCCCGAAACGAGTAACACTTCTGCGTCTGCTTCGGCCAGATGGGCAAGATAAAATTTCTTCCGTTCTGCCCAGGGCGCCTTCTCTCCAGCAGCATCGGGGACGCCGTCCGTACAACCCTCGACCAACTTTAAAACGCGACGGCCGAAGCGTTCCTCGATCACGGGGGCAAACTGCAGGCCCCCGTCCTCCAGCACATCATGCAAGAGTGCGGCAATGGCCTGATCCTCATCCGCACCGAAGTCCAAGGCCAGAGAAGCGACCCCCATGGGATGCGCCACGTACGGAATCTGGGTGCCCTTGCGCACCTGCTTATCGTGAGCCTCTACGGCTAACGCGAGCGCCTGGGAAATCCGTTCGGTCAGCATGGTGCTCCTCGACAGTGTGGTTGTGAATCGATATCACCTTGATCGCGTCTGTTCAATAGGCGGCTAGGGCTATGAAAGAGGCCGACGCTCAGGAGGTAAGTTAGACAAGAAATTTTAGGTCATGCCCAGGGCGGTTTCAAACAAGGCCCCTCTGATCACCTCGAACGTCACTAAACTCATCCGAAAAGGTTGCTGCCCCTCTGGCTGCTCGGTTGGAAGTCCTGTACCGAGCCCTTCTGGTACGAACGCCACCTGGTCATCGCTTCCCTGTACTGCTCCGGTCGCGCCTGCTAAACGGGTTCCACTGAACTTTACGACATGCCCGCGGATGGCTTGCCGGATTGCTTTTGTCCTGCTTTGGTATTGCTCACTCCTTATCCAGGTCACTAACTTCCGGAAATTTGGGCATATCAATTCCCACCAATGGCGCAAGTGCGGTAGCAGCCGCACAGTCGAGCGTAGCCAACCTGTTTATGACCTGCTTCCAGTTCAAGCTGATTTCTAGAACTTGCTGGGCATCCTCCAAAGCGTTCTTTAAGTCAATGGCTGTTCGAAGCCCTTTCATTCGTGCAACGGTGGACCACCGTCGGTCACCGACCCGTTCCGAAAAGTCCCCGTGTTTGCGGCAAAAAACGGAGAATTCTTTCTTTCCGCTGCGGGTCACCACCACAGCGTCGGTCCAGTCACTAGCCATCGTTGATCGCCATTCCTGATGAATCACGAGACTTTCGCCACGCGAGAATGATGTGACTGTAGTCATGGCGTCTCCCTCGCTGACATGGCAGTGCGAATCGCAGGGTGCCAAAGCAGCCGACATGTTCCATTTTTGTCGGCCCGCACAACCGCATACTGTTCAAAACGCTGCATCCACTCGTTGACCAAAGTTAGGGGTACATCGAATACGCAAAAACTTGCCTCTGGCTCCCAATTTCCGCTTCGCGCACAACCGCTTGCAGACACACTGCGAAGGCCAGCGATCTCTATGGCTCTCCCAAGTTCTTGATTGCGCCTAGTGTTCTCCTCCATTGACAGCGACATGCTGAATGGATTCCAGGCAGAAATGACAACGGCGCTTGCCGACTTTTGCGCTTCAAGCCAGTGCTTGAGCTTACGAACCGGGTGGTCAACCTGCAGGACTATGGGATCGTCGGTTTTCTGCACTACGAAATCAGTCAGCCGATAGGCGTCGACCAAGCCTTGAGCCGGCATGACAGGCCGCTCATTTGGCGGCTGTGATTGAATTGCTTCTGCGATGCTCATCGAACTTGCTCCCAGGGAAGGTCGACGTCGGTCCGCCCGAAATGGCCATAAGCCGCCGTCGGATAATAGATAGGCCGAAGAAGGTCCAACTCTTCGATGATGCCTTGTGGACGCAGATCGAATTCGCGCAGGAGCAGTGCTGCAATATCACGATTGCTGCTTGTCTCGGTGCCGAATGTCTCCACTACAAAACTGACCGGCTCGGCCACCCCGATGGCATATGCCAGTTGGACAAGTACCCTGGATGCCCAGCCACGAGCCACTACTTGCTTTGCAAGAAAGCGTGCCATGTAGGCTGCTGAGCGGTCCACTTTTGACGGGTCCTTGCCCGAGAAAGCTCCGCCACCGTGCGGCGCAGAGCCTCCATAGGTATCCACAATGATTTTGCGACCGGTGAGTCCGGCATCGCCCTTAGGGCCGCCAGTAACAAAGCGCCCGGTGGGGTTTATGAGCAGTTGCACTTTGGGTCCCCGTCTGACGCCCTCCAACACCGGGTCGATGATGAAACGTTCTACCTGCTCGCGCAACTCTTCGAGGGAAACGGTCTCATCGTGCTGCGTGGACAGCACCACTGCTTCGACGGTAATGGGCTTTCCATTCACGTAGCGAAAAGTCACCTGTGACTTTGCATCTGGCTGTAGCCAAGGAAGCGCTCCCAACTTGCGCAGTTCTGCTTGGCGCTGCACAAGCCGATGAGCGTAAACAATTGGCGCTGGCATCAGCTCGGGTGTCTCGTCGCAGGCGAAGCCAAACATCAGGCCTTGGTCTCCCGCACCGAGTTCTCCGTCAGCTCTGTCTACGCCCTGGCTGATGTCTGCCGACTGCCGGTTGAAAAGTACGCGCACTTCGCATTGCTGCGGATCTATGCCCGTTTCTGCACTTTTGTAGCCAGTCTCCCAGAGCACAGAACGAACAATTCCCTCCGCGGCCCCGCGAACCGTTTCAAAGTCTTCAGGTCGCCTTGTCTTGAACTCGCCTGCAACGACGACATGTTGGTCAGCAAGCAGCGTCTCGCACGCAACCCGGGCATTGGGGTCGAGAGCGAGAAAAGCATCCAGGATGCGATCAGAAATGCGGTCAGCGCACTTGTCAGGATGTCCCTCGGAAACAGATTCCGAAGAGAAAAGACCGTTTTGAATCATATGGTGGCTCCAAAAACAACTCAGCCCCTGCAAGAACCGGCATTGCCGGTCACCAGGGGCTGTTTCTGGGCCGACGGTTTAGCTGCATTTATTACTCGCCCGCAAGTAGTCCTAAATCGGCGAAGCTTTATTCTGCAGGAAACTGTATGGCCAGTCAACAATGCGCGTTGCAACCTGTTGGCCATACAACTCCCTCGCACGACCCACTGAGTCGACAAACTACCAGTGGACTAGCCACTTCTCAGGCATGACTTCCCTCAGTCAGACGCGCCCAGCTTTCCAGGCCGCTCCTGCGTGAAATGCAAGTCGCTGGAATGCATGCACCAGACAAGCACGTGTGAAGTTGTCACCCTAGGTGCAACAGCGTGTCAATGCCATGCAAGGCTTCCTGCGAACCTGTGCCAATGCCAATATCTCTGGAACTTGGCACTTGCGGTTCTCGTGGGTTAATGCGGATGATGCAGCCATCGAATTCGTGACTGATCCGATGACTAAAGTGACGTACAGAAGGAATGGATGTCCCTGCCCCAATCTCCACAACAACGACTCGCGCCTGACTCTCGGTAATGGTCTCTAGCCATTTCGATTCCCGCCTCGCCTGTGATTCGGTGCGCTGGGTAATCCAGTTCCAATCGTTAAACATGAGGACATTCGGTCGGGCTAAAGCTCCACATTGTGGGCAGCGCGGTGGTGGATTCAGCAGTCGACAGCTTTCTACATCTAACTCGGGTTCAAAATTATCTGCCCGCCAGACCCCAGATCTGCACTCGTTGATACATTGCAAATGATGAATTGAGCCATGGCATTCGCGAATTTGGTCCTCAGAAAACCCAGCTTTCTGAAACTGACCGTCCACGTTGCTGGTGAAGATCCGCGCACCGAGCGCCATGTGCTCACTCCAACGCTTCAGGATGTCGAACCCAGCGTGAGGGGCAGTCTTACGGTACAGAGCCAAACGGTGGCCATAGAAGCCCCAAGCGAGGCTCGGGTTGTGCTCAAACGTGTGCGGGCTGGCGACTTCGGCGAAGTTGAGATTTGCCTTGGCTAGGGCGGGATAGGCACGCCAAAAGCCCCCATTGCCCCGGAAGTCCGGCAGGCCGGAGTCCACCCCGATGCCAGCACCCGCTGCAATAACTAGGGCATCAGCGCTGTAGATTACATCGGCCGCATGTCGAAACTTGGATTCGCCGCAGCTTGCGCTCAAGGTCAGCCCCATACTGGAAATCCAGTCTTTAGCATGATCTGCCGCGTTTCTGCCGACAGCCTGACACCATGCACTTCATAGAGGATTTCATGGCCGCCGTCTGGCACAAATCGCCTCGCTTCTTCGAGAGTCGCGGCTGTGCCCAAGAGCGAGGCCCGTCGCAGCGTTGATGCTCGGACTTCATACCCTGATTCGGACTGCTTGATACTAAAGTTCTCTGGAACGAAAACTCCAAGTTCTACACAGGCAATTCCAAAGGGTTTAACCAGCCGATTGACTTCGCGCGGCAAGATCTGGTCGTAGAGTTGTTTCAGGCCTTTGGCGCCGAATCCCTCATAGCGACGGACCTGATGAACGCCCTTGGTCCAACCCACGGCATCTACCCCTTGGTAGGCCGCATGCAAAAGTACCAGCTTCATGGTGAGGGACGACCACTCCCGCCACAAAGGCGGAAACTGTTCGTGTGCGGGATCTGCTTCGAGCATGTCAATTGCGTCGCGGGTACTTTTCGCCCAATCGCTTTGGACTTCGTGAAGCATCAGCACCTTCTCATCATCTGGACCATCGCGGATGTCGCAGCGGATATGAGCCAGCACATTCCGAATGCTGAAATGGGTCGAGAAAAAACTATTCGGGTAGTAGGGCAAAGTCACCAGCCATTCCCGGTAGTCCTGCCCACCCGTCCAAGCGTGATCGTTCCACCGTCCTAATGCCACGCGCTTGGGAAATCGCTTTTTAGCATCCTTTTTCGACGCCAATGCCGCCCAATAAGGCGTCTCAAACAGCGCTTTGTTTTGAGAATCTGGAAGCGTTCGGCCATCGTGGGAGATGGCAAGCCAGTGGCGCTCTGTACCCCATAGGGTTTGGTGCTCGACCTCCTCTATGCGGTAGCCGAGCACAGGATCAAACTCAACAACATGGCGCTCCTGACCGGCCTGAGGCTTAGGGGCCTTGGCCGCTCGCTTGAATCGGTGCTCTGTAGCGGGCACGAAATTGAGTTGTCGTTGGGCATATCCCACTACGGGGATGACAGACAAACGCGCAGAGGAAAAGTCACAGGCATCCAGCATCTGCTGGGCAGTGACTTTTTTGCCACTTTGTTTCAAAGCTTCCAGATAGTGCAGCAGGCCTGATCGCCTGAGTTCGTCGGAACGTAGCCCCCTATTCTCAAGATTTCGAACAGTACCCTCCCACTGCTTTCCATCAGCCGCTGTTTTACCCATGTCCTGTAATAAGCGCTGCAAGGTACTGAAGACAAACGGCGACCCAAAAGTGTCTTTCGCTGTGGCGGCCGGAAAGAAGTCCCCATGCTGATCGCGGGTTGCCCGCCGCTCTGCCACGACCTCAAGATGTTTTGCTACCGCTTTGAGGAAAGCTATCACTTCGGGGGACCGAAGCTGGCCGCGGTCGGGAGGCTCGCCGTTGGCTTCGGCGTACACGGCATCGCGCCCATTTTTCCAGTCATGTAAGGTACAACCAAGCAGAGAGAGGCCCGTGGCGTACATCCAGGCCACATCTACGAACTTGGCGGGATCGTTGCGACTAGGCTCGGTGCTGATTGCCAGCTGAAATACGTTAATCTGCCCAGATTCCGTGTGCTCCCAAAGGCGGCGCGCTGAAAGGCCATAAGCACTTCCTTCGAGGCGTACTTCCAGGGTTTGGGGGCTAAGCGTCACAAAAGTCTCACGTAAATCGTATGGCTGGCATCAATCTGACTTTAAGCAATGCGCACGTCACGTAGAACTACCGATGCCCGAATCATAGAGCTGATGTGGTGAGATGAAGGGCCTAACTCAAACCCAGTGGGCTGAGCTAACGCAGCTGGGCCGCCTTCACCTTTGGCGGCATCGGGGTGGCCACGAGGTTGTCGGCCGAGTAATGCTGGATGAAGTCCACGCCCCGGTCAGCCGGCGTATTCAACCAGTCACCGTAGCGGCTCTCCGGCAGGATCACAATGATCCGTTTTTCGTCCTCTGCTCGGTGGTAATCCTTCAACAGCGCATGGTCGGTCGCGTTCATCGTGAGCATGGTGAAACTCAGCAGGGGCGGCTTGCCAGGCTCAGTCCACACATCCCACAGCCCTGCTATGCCTACTGGCTGACCGTCTGCCCGGGCAAATCGCGTTGCCACGGCCTTGCCCGTGCGCCAGTCAGGCTCATAAAAGGCGTCGGCCGGCACAATGCAACGCTGTCCCCGTTGCCAGGCAGGGCCAAAGGTGAAGTTCTTTTCGATGCCCTCGATGCGGGCATTGAAGGTCGAACGTACCATCGCCTTCTTGATGTTTTCGGGATCCGGCTTCAGGCGCCATGGCACCAGGCCCCAGCGGCCGAGCATGGCTTCCCTAGCCGGTACCGCCTCGTCGTGTGGATCGCTCTCAGGCGGCTTTCGGACGAACGTGCCGGTGTAGCGCGGCCACATGTCCAGCTTGCCCTGGGGTGGTGTCGGCTGCAGGACGTCGAAATACTTTTTGTAGTCTTCGTAGGCCCGAAGAGCTTCGTAATGGCTACACATCAAAACCTCTCGTAGCGCATTAGGCCATTCGTATCAAGGCCAATCATCGGGCTGCGGATCCTCGCTGCGCGATAGCCGCATTCATGGATGCAATGGAAACGGACTTCTTAGCCAGACCAAACATCCCTTTGAGTTCGGTCACCTCCCGGGTAGCCGCAACAACCTCATAGCGACCTAGCTTGACAGCAAGCTCACGCAGGGCATGGTGAATCACTTGCGTTTCGTCGATCCCCAACAGGTCCGCCAAGCGTTTGGCTGCTACCCGCGTCACACCACTCACGCTATCGGTTGTCCGGTAGCGAACTGTGATTTGGTTGGATGAACGGCGGGCGGCAGCCATATTTCCTATTACTTGATGCTCAAAACCTCTCAATGCCAACACGGCCGGAGACCATGGCCTCACCGCCATGCCGCTCGGGATCGAACAATTTCAGCCTGTCAGCAAGTGTGCGCTGCTGGCGCCCTGGAGCTGGGCCTTCATCGGCTTCGTACTGGGGCAGGTGCTTTACAGCAAGCTCACGCAGGGCAAAGTGAATCACCTGGGTTTCGTTGACCCCCAACAGCTTCGCCAAGCGTTTTAACGTCTCTCGCGACACACCGCTCGGGCTGTCGGACGCCCGCAAACGGAAGGTGATTTGGTTGGACGAAAGGCGGGCGGTGGCCATGGCAATAAATCCTATTAAAAAACATTTCTCCAGGCCCAGCCAATATACTGTATGAATGTACAGCAACCTTCCTCCGGGTGCAGTGGCCTATTCCCCCGGGCCACCATTGCCGATCGCCTGGGTGGAAGGCACAGTGCCGGCAGGATTTCCATCCCCAGCCGCTGATTTTGCAGTCAAACGGCATGACCTGAATGAGCTGCTGATCACCCACCCGGCCGCCACTTTCATGTGGCGGATCTCGGGTCAGTCAATGATTGAGCTGGGGATTTTTGACGGGGACATTGTGGTCGTCAACCGGGCCCTGCTGCCGGCCAAGCACGGCGACATCGTGGTTGCAGAGGTCGACGGTGACTTCACCGTCAAACAGTTCTGGCGCCGCGCTGGCGTGGTGCAGCTGCGGCCGGCTAACCCCACGTACCCAGCCATCCTGTTCCGTGACGGTCAAACCATGACGATCTGCGGCGTTGTCACTGCCACCATCAAGCGCTTCAAGTAATGCCATGTTTGCGCTGGTCGATGGGAACAATTTTTACGTCAGCTGCGAGCGCGCTTTCCGCCCTGCCCTGAAAAACCGCCCTGTGGTGGTCCTGAGCAATAACGACGGCTGCGCCATCGCCCGTAGCAACGAGGCCAAGGCCTTGGGCATTCGCATGGGCGCGCCCTGGTTTGAATGCCGGCAGCTGGCCGAAGAACACGGCGTAGTGGCCTTGTCCGCCAACTTCGTGCTGTACGGAGACATGAGCGACCGCATGATGTCCGTCGCCGCCGGGCTGGGCCCGGGGCAAGAGATCTACAGCATCGATGAGTCCTTCATCGACATGACCGGCCTGCGTGGCGACATCACCGAGCGCGCAAGGCGCGTGCGTGAACGTGTGTTGCAGTGGACCGGCATCCCGACCGGTATAGGCATCGCCAGCACCAAGACCCTGGCCAAGCTCGCAAACCACATCGCCAAGAGCGCCGACCGCAAGCCTGGCAGCTACCCAGCCGAGCTTGCCCGAGTGTGCAATCTGGCCAACCTGCCGGCGGCTGATCTGGACGCCGTGCTACAGGCCACCGCCGTGGGCGAGGTGTGGGGAGTTGGCCGGCGCATCGCAGACCAGCTGAACGAGGGCGGCGTGTTGACCGTGCTTGACCTTGTGCGTCTGGACCCAGCCACCGTGCGCAGGCGCTGGAGCGTGGTGCTGGAGCGTACGGTGCGCGAGCTACAGGGCCAGCAATGCATCAGCCTGGAAGACCAGCCTGCGCCGAAGAAAGAAATCGCCTTTACCCGCAGCTTTGGCGGCGCAGTGACCGAACTGGCTGACTTGGTGGCGGCAGTGACGCGCTTTGCCAGCGGCGCGGCCATCAAGCTGCGCACGCAGGGGAGCAAGGCCGGGCAGCTACAGGTGTTTGCGCACACCAGCGCCTTCAGGCCAGGGCCGAAGTACAGTCGCAGCTTGATCATTCCCCTGCGTCGACCCACAGACGACAGCGTGGTGCTGGTGAACGCGGCAGTGCGCGGCATTGAGGCAATCTACCGACCGGGCTACAACTTCGCCAAGGCTGGCGTGATGCTGCTCGACCTACAGGAAGGTGGCATCGAGCAAGGAGAACTAGACTTGGAGCCCGAACCACAGTCTCGCGGTCATCTAATGGGCACTCTGGACAAGCTGAATGATCGCTTCGGCCGAGGCACCGTGACGCTGGCCAGTGCCGGCGTCAAAGGACCCCAGCGCGATTTCGAAATGAAGCAGAACCTGCTAACGCCGCAATACACCACCAGCTGGGAAGACCTGCCTGTAGCGAAAGCGTAACGCTCAGGAGTATTTGGAATTTGGGGTTGAGGAGGCGGCTTCTTCATTAGAACGAAGTAGTAACTTCCCATTGCCACTCAGTTTGGGCAGCCATGAATCTTTCTTCCTGCCATAAGGGAGACGGTTGACCTTAGTCCCATGAAATAATCCCAACAGCGTGGACCCGATTCGGCAACGAGGCGGGAGGTTCGGTATCCGCCGCGTGCCACCAAACTAGTACGCCCAAGTCAAATGATCGTTTTTCTAGACATCGAATTCACCGATCTTCTGGATCCCCAATTGCTCAGCCTTGGACTTGCGGATCTTGAGGGCCACGAGTTCTACGCAGAGCTCGACCTGGAATCGGCTATCGGCAAAGCCCGTCTCAAGACCTCATCGGAGTTTGTCCGCTACAACGGCGTCATTGACCAATGGGGCCTTGTCTCGGGTGCTTCAGGAACTGAGTGGGAAATGGGCCGTCGAGCAGGAGAATGGATCCTTGGGCTTGCTACCGGCACTGGACGAAGTATTGAAATCGCTTTCGATTACTCCATGGACTATGAGTTGTTGGAGTACGCCATACGGGATGCCGGCTTATGGGAGCAAGTGCGAGAAGTCGTGATCCCGAGAAATATCGACGCTATCTCTGGAACCATCACAGGAGAGCTCGCGGCTGAAGAATGCTATCGCTCCCTCAAGACCCGAGGTCTTGCACGACACCATGCCCTCGCTGACGCCCTGGCTCTCCGGGCGGCCTACTTGGCGAAATCCGCTGCGCTTCTGCTTGGGTCCCAATCAAGTTGAATTTTGGGCGGATGGACGCCTGCGTACCCCTACAAGTCGGCATGCTCTTGAGCCCCAAGCGACTCGACCAGCCATACAGATCGTTAGGCGAGTGCTTACTACTTCAACGGAAACGTGCGGTAGAGAACCCTTTTGTGAAAGCTTTTAAGTGGTGTGGCAAGCAGGGAGTCAGCATACGTCGCCCCCTCTGCTGTCTCGTAGAGATCGGCCAACTGCCCAATCTGCGACGGCTCTTCAGCACTCCAGACCGCCCGCAATGGCTCCATCTTCCATTGGCTGGTGCCGTTGAAGGGACCAGGGGTAACGATGAATACCGAGTCAAGCTGCAGTCCCCCATTCTCTTCCATTTGTGCCAATCCTTCGACATCAGTGATGTTGGAGACAAGCATCGTTCGGCTGACTCGTGATGAGTCATCGTCAATCGATTCGGGTTGAGTCAGCGAAACAAGAAACCACGGGCGCTGAAGAGCCAGCTCTGCTGCTCTCCAATGAGCCAGTCCGTCTCCAAAGGGGTTCAATGGCGCTTTGTGCTCTTTATATGTAACAAACATGTTAGTGCCCCGGCAAAAATCAGTAAGTAGATACCAAGGGTGGTCCACAGCGTTGCTCTTGCAGCAAACCCAGTAACCTAGCCATTTGACCTCTGGACAATAGCGCTACGCGCCAGCTTGAGCCTATGAAAGGAGCAAGCCATATAAAAGGGCGGACTTGCAGAATTTAGTGGCGTCACACATGATCAACTCCAAAAGTCATTTAGCTGTCTATAGACACGTGTCAAAAGTATACAACCTTGCAATAGTCGTCTGTAATGCGACCGAGCAAGAATCAGGAACTTATCCAGGCAATGGCCGTTGAAATCAAGGCGCGTCGGCACACCCTGGAATTGAGCCAAGACGATCTGGCTGGGCGTTGCGAACTTGACCGTCCTTACATTTCCCTAATGGAAGTAGCTCGCAAGCAGCCAACAATTAGCGTGTTGCTGCGATTGGCTGAGGGTTTGGAGTACAGCCTGCCTGAATTTATGAAGCGCGTCATGAAGCGGTATCAACATGAACAAGATGCGAGAGGCAAGCGGTAGGTCATTTTTCCTGAATAGGGATGTCTGCTTTGAATTCCGAAGCAGATACCCGACAGCATGGGATACATTGTCTAAACCTGATCTATAAATCGGGCTACACAAGGAGCATTCATGTTCAAGAAATTTATCGCGATCGCCGTTCTCGGTTTCACCGGCTCAGCCTTCGCTCAAGACGCCACCTGCACCGCCAACGCCACTGAGAAAAAGTTGTCCGGCGCCGCCAAAATCTCTTTCCTCAAAAAGTGCGAGAAAGATGCGGCAGCCAAGTGCGACATCGCCAGCAAAGAGAAGAAGCTTTCCGGCGCAGCCAAGAACAGCTTCAGCAAGAAGTGCGTCAAGGACGCCGTCGGCGCAGCTTAATTTCCTGCGGGTGCTTGTCGGACGGCGGCCTTGATCCGCCGAACCTCCCACGGCGCTGATGGCATTTTTTCCCGCCAAAGGCCGCGCCGCTGAGATTTAGCCTCTGCTTCGGCATTCGCATATGCTTCGCGGTCTGCCGGCGCTTGCTCATTCGCGTAAGCGATGTAGTGCCAAGCCATGCCTTTCTTGACCTGTTCAAGATTCACGTCTGTACCCTCGTGCTGTACCTTGCCGACCTTGCGCCGGTACCGGTCCTCTTTGCTGGATTCAACGACCACCTGCTTGTTGAACACCATCTCGCTCAGTGATTCCTTGGCCAGGTTTCCAAAAGGCTGTCCTTTCTCCGGCGCATCAATGCCAGACAAACGGATCTTGAACTGCTGATCGCTCGCATCCTTGACAGTGAGGGTGTCGCCATCAGTCACGCCCACAACCCGTCCCGCGATGGTTTCCGAACTGGCCACCTGCGAGCCAAGTGCCAGGATCAAGCCTATCCACACGCGGGATGAGCTGTTCCAGTCTCGGCCGGGGACCGGGGTTGAGAACGAGGGAAAAAGACGGCCGAACGTCATGACTCGGTTGAGGATAACCAGTGCCTGGCGGTGGTGGCGATGATCACTGCCGCGCGGGCACGAATGGGACAAGCAGCCGCTGGCTTGCGGCCGATGCTAAAAGGCCAGACCGGGGTACGCACCGGGCGCGTCGGCAGAGATGGAGGCGCAGCTTGAACGGCTGCGCGGAGGTGAGGGGAGGGACTCATGCTTAGTGCTCTGGTATCTGAATGGCAAGCATGGTACTTGCAAACTGTATGGATGTACAGTATGATTTACCTATGGATACGCTCCTGCCCACTCAGTGGATTGCCCAGTGCGCCGACCGGCTTCATCAGCGGTGGCGCACGGTCGAGCCGGCCCAATTGGAGGAACTGGCGGTGGACCTATGGAAAGACGTGCAGTTGCGCGCAATGCTGCCAGAAGAAGCTGCGGCGGTTTGGCTGGGTCCAGTGAAAGTCCAGGGAGACGTCTTCGCTAAAAACAACGCTGCGAATTAATGTCGCGAATGGAGTACCCGGCAGCGCGGCCCAGCGTGCGCTTGGCCGGGTTCTCAGAGCATGCTGTGATGCACTGAACCTGTACCCGCCCAGCTTTCGCGTGGGGCGAAAAATTCCCACATTTGCATTTGCATTGGCGGTTCGACCGTTTGTTGATAGTTGTTATCGAAAAAGGCAGATAATCAGGGTGCCTCAGGGGCGTGATCCATACTTCAGCAATTAGAGCTTCGGTATCCACGCACTGAGGCTTTTTTACGCCTAAACATTTCAGACAAGCAAGCCACACGCCTCCCACAGTTCCCTCTGCATGTCCAAGTGGTCCGCGCAGGCCCGCATGACAGATCATCTATGGCTAGGTATTGAACGACGACGCCGGAATCACCGGGAGATCATTTTCTATCATCTGCTGGTTAACATGTGCCCTTAAGGATGGGGAGGATTACTCGATATTCAGCCCTACCTCCAATGACAGGCCAGTAAACCGTGCAACATATCTGGAAACCTAACGCACCGGGAAAGTTTTTCACTAAAACGCCGGAATGGTCGTTGGAGCTAACTGACGAGGAGTTTGCCCTTAGGGTGCAGGGTCAAGCCATGAGGGGAAATGTTGAGCTCTTGGCCGGATTAGTCGTAAATCCAGGGACCTTTTGGGCGACATTGATAGTCCACGGAGCTCATGGAAACACCCTGGCACTTGATGGCATTCCCAATACCGCAGCGCTGGAACTGAAGAAGGCAGTTACCGCGGCCATCGAGGGCAAGAGGTACCGTGAAAAGGTCGCCGAGCTCATCAAGAGTTTTGGCGTTCACGTACACCCAGTGGTCAATTGGGCACGGACGACCGTCGAGGCGTGCAAATTTCAACTGAATCAGCGAGGCTGGCTGAGTCACGAGTTCATGAATCGCATAAGTGCCGGCAAGCCTAAAGAGCTGCTCCAACTTCTGATGAACCCTGAAGTCGAGCGACATCTGGATGGACAGTCCGACCCCGTCAAAAATGCGGTCCAGCTGTGGCGCAGGCCCTGCGAGGAATTCATCAGCGGCATAAATCGGCGTCACGCGGACAAGGTGGTCAAGGACGATCAAGCCTTTTTCGACAGTGTGGAGAAGTCTCCACTGACTACAGAGCAGCGCGAAGCGGTTATCTGCCTTGACAACCGAGTACTCCTTGTCGCCTCCGCTGGCTCGGGCAAGACTTCGACCATGGTGGCAAAGGCCGGATATGTGCTTCAGCATGGCTATTTCTCAGCCGAAAAAATGCTGCTCCTTGCATTTAACAATGACGCCGCGGCGGAGCTGCGTGAGCGCATCCAAAGGCGCCTCCTGCCGCTGGGCCTACCGGCGGACAAGGTTGTTGCCAAGACATTCCACGCATTTAGCCTGGACATCATTGGCATCGCAACCGGCAAGCGTCCATCCCTGGCTCCGTGGCTCGAGAACGGCCAGGACCTGGATGCACTCCTCCAGATGGCGGATGCGCTTAAGGATGGTGACCCAGTTTTCCGAACCAACTGGGACTTGTTCCGGCTCGTTTTCGGCCAAGACCTACCGAAATTTGGTCTGGAACAAGAGTCTCCCGACTCGTGGGACAACCAACAGCGTCGAGGCGGCTTCTGGACGCTCAACAACGAGGTGGTCAAAAGTCGAGGCGAGGCCCTTATAGCCAATTGGTTGTTCTACAACGGCGTGCGATACGTGTACGAAGGTCCGTACGAGCATGAGACCGCAGACGCTACGCATCGGCAGTACAGACCTGATTTCTACTTGCCTGACGCCCAGGCCTACCTGGAACATTGGGCGTTGGATGAAAAGGGTGAGCCGCCGAAAGAGTTTGTTGGGTACAAGGATGGAATGACGTGGAAGCGCAATCTGCATGCGCAGCATGAAACCAAACTCCTCGAAACGACCATGGCCGAACTGTGGTCAGGCAAGGCGTTCAGGTACCTCGTCGATGAGCTGCCCAAGCTGGGAGTTGCCCTGGATCCCAACCCGGAGCGACCGATACCTGGGCGTAATCCCATTGAGAGCCCACGGCTGGCACGCACTTTCCGTTCGTTTTTGACACATGCCAAGAGCAACAGACTGACCATAGCCGAGCTGCGAAATCGGCTGGACGCTGGTGCCGCAGGGAGTTTTCGATTCCGACACGAGATGTTTCTTCAACTCTTCGAGAAGTTGTGGATGGCATGGGAGGAAAAGCTGCGTTCCAGCCAATGCATCGACTTTGAGGACATGCTCAATCTGGCTACCGAGTGCGTAGAAAGCGGGCGTTGGGTCAGCCCGTATGAGCTTGTCATGGTTGATGAGTTTCAAGACGCCAGCCAAGCTCGGGCCCGTTTGGTGGCAAGTCTGATGCGCGGATCTGAGAAATACCTCTTTGCGGTCGGCGACGATTGGCAGAGCATTAATCGTTTCGCGGGCGCCGACCTGGCGGTGATGACCGATTTCGAAGGCAAGTTTGGTAAAGCCGTCACTCTTCGGCTCGAGATGACGTTTCGCTGCCCGCCATCTCTGTGTGAAATCAGTAGCACCTTTGTTCGAAAAAACCCACGGCAAATTGCCAAAAAAGTTCGATCTTCCAAGCCCGATATCGAATATCCGGTCCGCATCGTCAGCGTGGAGAGTGAGCACCACATCCGCTCCGCAGTGGAGGGTCGTGTTAACGAGATTGCGCAAGAAGCGGCCAGCGTCGGAAAAAAGGCCAAGGTTTACCTTTTGGGACGGTATCGTAAGGATGTAGCCTTCCTGCCAGTAACGTACAACGCCCAGTGGGTAGCGGTTGAGTTCATTACCGTTCACTCATCTAAGGGCCTGGAAGCTGACCATGTCATTCTTCCTCGGATGACGTCGGAGAAACTGGGCTTCCCGAGTCGAATTGCTGATGACCCCGTGTTGCAGTTAGCGATGCCTGACGGCGACTCGTATGAATACGCTGAAGAGCGTCGCCTCTTCTATGTTGCACTCACCCGAGCAAGGTCAACAGCTACCCTCATCACGCTCACACACAAGGAGTCGCCATTTATCAGTGAATTGGTGAAGGAGCAGCGGCTAGCGGTGCTCAATGCTGATGGCTCTCCGAGTACAGGCGAGGTGTGTCCTGGGCCAAGTTGTGGAGGAGGCTTTCTGGTGCAGCGAAGGGGGAAGTACGGAATGTTTTTTGGATGCAGCACTTTCCCTCGCTGTTCATACACGCGAAATATTCCTGGGGATATGCGACGGCGATCTAGCGGGTAGAGTTGCGCTGTTGCAATTCGTCTAACAACAAATGGGGAGGTAAAAAGTGTCGATATTTCAGATCATAGTTAGTGCAATCGAGTCGCAGTTTGAGGCACTAGCGGGAGTAGTGGAGCGACACCCGATCCCAGCGGCCGCTGTCACTATCGCTTCGATTGCAGTTGCAGCATGGACGAATCAGAAAAATCGGGCGACGACTATTTTTGGTCACTCGATGCAAGCCGTCACTCACTTGGATCATCGTTGGGAATCGGAGGATTTGAAGGCGCATAAGCGCTTGGCTGCGGCCTATCTTCACGATTGTTTAACAGAGCCCGGTACGCCTCGCCCGCGTACAGTTTATGAAGAAGAAGCGTTGACTTCGATATTCAATTTTCTAGAGACGGTGGGGTGCTTTGTAAAAACAGGCGCAATAGCACATCGCCTTTCATGGCAGCTTTTTGGAAGCGCTGCTCAACTCTATGTCGAGGGTGCAAGCTCACAGCTCAAAGGCTATCGAAATCCGCACCTCACGGTCTACTCAGAGTTGCAGTACTTATACAACATTGCGCGAGTGGAAGAGCAGAGGTGGGATTGGCCATTGGCTTGGGTGTGGCGACGTTTGACTGCCGCCCGCCTAACCTGGAGCAGCCACCGCAACCACACTTCGAATTGGGCCTTGTGGTGGTGGCTACCGTATGCGATGGCATTTGGTCGTGTGCACACAAGTCGTGTATTACCGTCGCTTCTTTCGGAGGAGGAACTTCTCAGGACCTTTGAAAGTTATGGACGACCAGCGCCTCTTAGGCGAAAGCCTGTTTCTGCAAGGCAGATTGCTGTATCCCGGTTGAACAGAACTATCGTACGGTAGCTATAAGCTCCTAGCGGTAGATTCTTAGCTAGACTCATTCTGAGCGAAGTAATTGGTCATATCCAAATCCTTCCGCAATGCTCTCACCAACTCACGCGTGCGTTCGAGTTGAACTTTGGGGTCGATGCCTTCCTCCAGTTCGAATTCGATGAAGTCTGCGCTGGCGTCAAACGAATCTAATGCATTCCGAAGCAACGCGAGATCGACGGCTTTTCGCGCACCGCTAAGCTCGTCAAAAGCCAAGTGCAGATACGGCTCCAACGATTGCAGACTCTTATGCCCAGTCCACTCGAGCACTTGTCGTTTGAAATCCTCAGTTGAAACTAGCGCGCTGCGCAAGGACTCAACGTTGTCGAACTCGTGCTGCTGGATCAAGGCAATAAAAAGTTTGGTGACGTAGCGATGGCGAAACATGTGCGCGCAAACTCTCTCTGGAATTTCAGCGACACGAGATAGAGCCGAGATCTCTTGCGTGATGGTGTTCGGTCGCAAGCCAAGGCCGGACGTTTCGCTCAGAAGAAGAATGCCGCAGTCTTTATCGATGGTTCCTGCCTTTTTAAGATCTGAGATAAGCGGTTTTCGGTTGAATTTGATGAACTCAAGGAGAAGCTTGACGTCATGACGCGCGATGGGAATCATACGCATGACATCCGTCCCGCCAGCTCGACCTTTTACCGTTGTCACTTCCAACATAGGCCTTGTCATTGTCGCGGCCCCTTCCACACTGCCTACAGTTAATAAGGCGATCTCTACGCGCCGTGCTCCGAGAATTTCCAGTAGCTTCAGCATCATGTAACGCCTCTTTTTAAGATAAGGCGATCTTGAGGCCGCGCTGCATTTAGCTACGGCATTCCGAAGTGCATTAATGGCAAGCCTGGAGACGGGCAGACGAGTCTTAAGCGGGGATGCCGGTGGAAATGAATTGTGATGCCAATACCTTATGGTTCGATGCTTTCCAGAGGCCAAAATTATGCGTGCCTCGCGAATCTCTGCGCGGATCTGGCCATGTTCACCTACAAGTTGTCGGCCATAGAGCGTTGATAGCGAGGACAAAAACGCTAAGCACAATCTACCGATAGCAATGGTGGAATTGGGCGTTCTAACCCTGAGATCATCCTGGGAATTCTTGCGTTCACCAGCTAGGGTGCGAATGAACATCGAGAACTGACTATCCCGCAAGGAATGAAAGTCGACCTTGTTGTTAAAGCAGAAGCGGATGAAATGACTGAGATTGGCCGCGTAAGTAAGAAGGGTTGAGCCGCCCTCTCGCCGGGAAAGCCCGCGTCTGGCTAGCTCTTGCATGAAAATGTTCGCCGGCACACACCATCGCCCATCTGGCCATGACAGCATGGGAATGCTACCCGAGGGCAGTTCGCGCACATGTCCTGATGGCTCTACATATGCAACCAATCCGAAATCCGACCTGGTCAGGGCATATAGTTTCTTAGGGCTCATGAATGTTTCCCAATGCGTTAATCCATCTCAAGGCCAGGGGTGTACGAACTAGGCCAAGAGCTGCAATTAGTTCTCGGCATTCTTTAGCGCAGAGCTCCTGCGTGGCGGCATCGCTCTGGGCCGCATAGTTCCGACTGTTTTTGATGCTAGTAGTAAACGCCTGTGTGAAAACCATGAGATCTTCGCGCAAGACTTGATTCGCCTCTTTAAGGTGATCAATTTCACTACGCAATCCGATCTTCGAGTTTCGCTTCGGTGTTCTGACTCTGTTTTCTACCGCTTCGAGCGTATCAAGACATGTCCGCCGTAGGCGATCCAACATGTTGTAGCCACCGTCGAGCACCGCACTGGCGGCCTGCTTTGCGGTATTGAGTGTCATCGCGACCACGTTAGCTGATGGTCGAGCGAACCCAGCGAGCTTACCTTGAGACGCCAACGCCTGGCGCAGGGGGAGATCATCCAAATAATCCAAAGGGCTGGATCGCACTTGGTCAAGAAACTTAATCAGTGCTCTGATGCTGGCTTGATTGCGTACTTTCCGTGCGTCCGTACTCATGTGATCGTGCCCTGGAGGGGTTTGACGATGATGTGAATTCTGTAGCTTTCGCCGCCAGGGAGGTTTAGAAAATGAGGCTCGATCTCGACCTGTCCCTCATTCATAAGAAGCGCAATATACTGATTCAATTCGTCGACATCCAAGACTGAAAAATCTGCAATACCGTATTGCTCTTTCAAGTAAGCAGCGAGATCATCCGCTGCAGGCGAACCGGACAGGATCTGCTCTGTTGCGAACCCGATCTTGACATTCTGAAGCGCCTCTCCCGGAATGGACTCGGTGATGTAGTTCCATATGTGCTCCACATCTGTGTGCCCTAGGAACCAACGCAGAGTGTCAAGGCCGCCGAATGCGCCGCCCCAAAAAAACAGGATTGCAAAGAACCTCCGGAGTTGGTGCTGACGCAGATAGTATCTACGTCCCTTCGAATCGACCGGCATCTCAAAATAATCACAAAATAGATCCAAACTTACGCTGGTGTCCGTCTCATATCCGTCTGGCCATGGAATTCCGTACATCCGAGTTGGTCCCGCAAACAGCAAGCGGTCGGCCGGTTGGATATTCAACTTAACCAACTCACTTTGAATGCGCGTGATCATCCTGATCATCCTTGCGGCTACAGGTGGGATCGGGCGGGATTCAACCTCCCTCATGTCTACTTCGCCCGACTTGCGGTTTGCAAAGATCAAATATGCCCCCGTCTTGTCCAAGCATGTGCTGCCGATTAGCTCGTCGAGCTCTCCCGAGCGTCGTGCCATTAAAGTGCCCACAGCAACGTATACACATCCGTACAAAACCCTCAGGAGTTCGAATAGTCCCTCGTTGCGTCTGAATTTGGAAAAGAACTCGGTTTTGACCATATGCACCATTCCGAGCGCCCCAACGGTTGGAAGAGGTTTGATGGCCCAACTCTTCACACCCAACTCTTTGAGTTTGTCTGTAGTTGCCGCGTGGAACTCAGACGAGTCAACAAATTCCATGAATGTGAGATCTGTTTTTCGCCACGCATTGATAATTCGAAGGTAGCCATCGACTAGGTCGTCGCCATGTTCCAATGCGAACTCTAGGCTATTGCGTAACGCATCCAGAACCATCTGCTGCGGCAAAGTTCTATGTCGACCCTCCTTGCGGAGAACTACGCATTGCAGGGCGACGTTGTCGCTGAGAGCCTCGAGAGCTGTCAAAGGTACGGCCATTCCCGCCAGGTAGAGGTGTTCGAGTGCTTTAAGAGTTCGAAGATACCGGCCAAAATGTCTTGTTGCCGCTTGACTGCGGTCGTAGTCGTAGACCGGCGCACGATCCAGTTCTCGGTCATTTCTTTCGCGTGGCGTAATGAATAGCTCAGGTGCCACCAGCAATTTGACACGCCCGTACAAGGTATTCCGGTAGACAATATCTGAAATAAGACTGAGATTTGGCGCGTACTCGTGAGATCGGATTCCTCCCCTTCTGTAGAAGCCGTTTTTCCAGAGCCAGACTCTTGCGTGGAGGATGCCAATCGCATCGAGGTCCAGCAATGCATCATCCCCTTCGTACGGATCGCCGAGATCCGGTTGATCTTGCAGGGCGGAGGTAATGTCAAACGCTGTTAGCCCTTTGGCCCGAGCAAGGAGATATTCCTGAAGTCGCGCGGGCCATTTGTAGAGACTTACGTATGCCCTTGACGCCCCTGCAAGATCCAGCAGCAGGCCATGCATGTCGTTCGTTGTAACTGTTAGCAGTCCGTGCTTAGCCAGTTGAAACCGCTCTGCGTTGAGCAAGAAGTAGTCAATCAAATGGAGTGTCCGCTGGACTTTGTATTTGGAGGGCTCCGTCGCCGGGACTCGGCCTTGAGTTACATCAAAGCTTTCGTGAACACAAAGCCAACTCTTGAATAGATTGCACAGCGGCCGATGTTGCGGCGCGGTTAGGAGTGTTCCGTCCTCAAGTCGGACATCGAAGTCCACCTCAATGATCGTCTCACCGAACTTGAACTGAAAAAGATTGGTTTCAAACGGGGATAGGAGAAATCGGCTATCTCGATATCGTTCTTCAGAGACAGTTGCGTATTCGTTTAAAAAATCCAGTTCTCCCGTGAATTTATGCGAACTAGACATATAGGATGTCCTGCATATCTTGTGGTCGCACAGTTTTGCGTGCCAGCTCAAGCTGAGCTTGAAGGTCTTCTCGCCCGCATTCGGACGATTCGACGTACTTGCACACTAGTTGAGTAATTGCCGAGAATGTCGATGCCTTGGTACCAGGATGCATGCCATTGGCTTTAGCGAATGCAACAGCTTGATCCAGACTTAGCAGCGCTCCAAAAATTCCCGCATCCAAACCGAAAATTATTTCGCCTGGCTCAGCCGGGGCTGTCGAGTCCATGTCTTCTGGAAGTTTTTTGAGCGCGTTTTGCAGCAAGAACGAATTTAGTTTTTTCTCATCCATCTCAGTCGCGACATATAAAAAAGGGCTGTGCTCGAGTGCTGCAGCAATCATTCCTGTTTGAAACTGTCGGATCCAACGCTCTTGGAAGAAATCCAAGATGACCGTCGGTAAATAGTGCGAAAGAAGGTCCGGTGCATATTCTTTGTGCCCCAGTGCCTTCGCCATTTTGGCAGTACTGCCGGTTTCAAGATATATCAATACGCCCTTGGTCACGCGGAGCGATGAAAGCGAGAATCGCTTCGCGAGGCTTAATGCCTCGTTGGGTTGCAACCCGCAAACCTCGGCGATGCTGGCAGCATTCCTTTTTACGGATGACGGTGAGCTGGTGTTTGTGGTGAGCTTCTTTGTTCGCCTGGGATATCCGAAACCTTGGCCTGAATTGAGCAGTAGGTACCTCCAATTGCTGTCACTGTTATCTCTCAGGTATTTGCGAATAGGTTGTGTCAAGGCGATCAAAGTTCCGACCGCTTTCAATGATGTTGATGAGAGTAGGATCTTCTGCTGGGAGTTCTCGCTGCCCCTTCTGTCCTTGTACCCAATAAGATACCAACCTGCGTCGGTCTCAATAAGTCCAATTTGCTTTCCAGAACTATCAAATAGCTCAAGATTTTCGAGATATGAAGGCGTGATTGATGGATGTTCTGCCACCAGTATGCTCAGAAATGGTAGCTCTGAACCAGTTACCGGTAGTCCCAATCTGATGGCAGTTTCACCTATGGGTTGTGGGTATAGGAGGATAGCCTTTGCATCAGTACTGGGCTTAAACCCCTGATGCTTGAACGTGGTCGCTGCGTTGTGCCAAACCGACGGATTTTCATGTGACGTTAGGTACCGTTGACCGCTTCCACGGGCGCCAATTTGCTGAATAACTCTTGGCTGGCCAACCTCCGCCATTTCCTCGCGCTCTTTAATACACCTTTCAACCCTTTCTGCCTTCGCATTTGCCCATTGAAGAATCAGATCAAAGTCCCGGCGGATGCTGAAGAACAGCAACTTCATGGCTTCTGCGTCAGTAACGTTCAGCGGTACGTGGGTCAATAGATTTGTCTTGACCGCCTGACCATCCTTTACCGACGTTTTTCGTGCCGACCCAGGCACGCGATGTGGCTTCGGATGCGGAAACCCGCCTAAGGGGGCCACGAAAAGGCCGGTTGGAAGCAGACAATCTTTGACAAATGGGATGAAATGGATATTCCAGCTGTTGACGATTTGGCTGGCCTTATTTCCCTGTCCATCTGCATAGCTGACCTCTGAGTAATGAACCAGAAAGTCTATCCAAAAGCGGGCTGCGTAAATTTTGTTTTGCAAATCCTCCGCGACGAGTGAAGGGCGTGCGGACAGATAGTTGATGAACGCGCGAAATGCTCCTGTGAGGTTGCCGCTTCGCACCGAGATGTAACCGTCGCATGCGTCATAAACGGTTTGCGTAAAAGCCCGACCAAATCGTGCGTAGAGGGGATAGAGGGGTAATTGGATTGCCGTCCCCTTCCGATTTTCTGTCCACCATCCCCGAAACAGCCAAACCTCCTCCTCATCTACTTCGATTGCCTCGAAAAGCCGCACTAGCTCGTTGACTTGGTCAGAGTAATGAGGTCGCTCATCGCGTACTTCCGGGTGAGCAATGCCAAGATCTTCCAGGATGAGGAGAAAAGCTCGCGTGAGCTGGAGTCGGACGTTAGGAGCTGTGTCGATGAACTTGGAGGAATTGAGCGCGCCAATGAATTTGAGACTCAAGTCACGAAATAGGGGTGTCTTTAGATCTTTCGCCGTAACGACGGCATCATTGAGAAAAATAAAGCATTCAAATAGCTTACAAATTTGTTTGTGTGACTGCAGTCCGCGTTTGCCATGCCTTAAAGAATCCGCAAAGCGATCTTTTGCATCATCCGTCAATGCGCCGAGAGGGTAACCCCTGTACTTGCTGCTTTTTTTGACAATTGGCAATAAAAGATCGCCAATTTTTTCTGGTGATTTCATCTTGTGACCCTTGCGTGGACCACATATTGACAGAAATCGGTAAAAAGTTAAACTGCGAATTCGTCCAGAAACAGCACACCGTGATGCGCCAGTGAAATTTCCCCGGGCCGGGGCGGCGAGCCACCGCCGACCAGCGCCACCGCGCTGGCCGTGTGGTGCGGTGCGCAGGTCGGGCGTTGCGCCCATTTGTCCAGCGAGAAACGGCCGCCCAGCGATGCGATGGCCGCGCTTTCCAGTGCCTCGGCCGTGCTCATGGCAGGCAGCAGCCCGGCAAAACGCTGGGCCAGCATGGATTTGCCCGAACCTGGCGGACCGACCATCAACAGGCTGTGGCCACCTGCGGCCGCGATCTCCAGCGCCCTTTTGGCCGCCGCCTGGCCTTTGACATCCGACAGGTCGGGGTAGGGCGCGGCCTGCTGCACTGCGCTGGCTTCGACCCTCGCCCAGCCGGTAGATTCTTCGGGAATCACATCGCCGGGCAAAAACTGCCTGACCACATCCAGCAGGTGGCGCGCGCAGTACACCTCGGCTTCTGGCACCAGGGCGGCTTCCTGGGCGCTGCCCTCTGGCAGCACCAGCCGGGGCCGGGGCTTGTCAGTGTCCAGCGCTGGCAGGGCCAGGCTCATGGCCAGTGCACCACGTATGGGACGCAATTCTCCGCCCAGAGACAGCTCTCCGGCGAACTCGTAGCCGTCGAGCTTGCGCGTTTCTATCTGTCCGCTGGCGGCCAGAATACCCAAGGCAATGGGCAAGTCGAAACGGCCCGAGTCTTTGGGCAGGTCGGCGGGCGCCAGATTGACGGTGATGCGCTTGTTGCTGGGAAACTCCAGCCCGGTGTTTTGAATGGCCGAGCGCACGCGCTCACGGGCCTCCTTGACCTCCGTTTCTGCCAGTCCGACCAGGGTGAAACTCGGCAAGCCGTTGGCCAGATGCACTTCGACGCAGACCGGGTGCGCCTGCATGCCCAACAGGGCACGGCTTTGCACTAAAGATAAGCTCATTTGTCGATATCCCCCTGTTGCACCAAAAAAGCGCACACATTTATGCACTCATTTGGTGCACATCTTGTATTTATTCCCGTCCAAGTTAACGCCTCAGCCCCTCCCGACGATGACGAAGGAGCTATAGGCCTACAAAGTTTGGCACGCTCCATGCTAAGTGTTCAACGTAATAAATTCCCTTTTCAACCCTCTATTGGAGCCCTCGATGAAATCAGCCGCCAAAAAATCAATGCTGGTGATGGTACTTGCCCTGACCGGCACCGCCTTTGCCCAGACCGCTGCTCCAGCGCCAGACTACACCCTGTCCTACAACGTCGGCGCCACCACCGACTACCGCTACCGCGGCATTTCGCAGAGCGGCAAAAAACCAGCGTTGAATGGCGGTATTGACTATGCCCACAGCAGTGGCTTTTACCTCGGTACCTGGGCTTCTACCATCACCTGGCTGAAAGACACCACGGCCAACCCCAACACGACCAAAGGCCCGATCGAGATCGACCTCTACGGTGGCTACAAAGGCAGCTTGTCCGAAGGTGTGGGATATGACGTTGGCGGCCTCTATTACTGGTATGCCGGCAACAACATGAAAAAAACACGCGGCCAGGTCAGCCCCAACACCTTCGAGCTCTACGGTGCCCTCACCTTCGGCATTGTCACGGCCAAATATTCGCACGCCACGACCAATCTGTTCGGCACGGCCAACAGCAAGAACAGCGGCTACCTTGACCTCAGCGCCAACTTTGACCTGGGCTCTGGCTGGTCCGTCGTGCCGCACATCGGCGCGCAAAAAATCAAGAACGGCAACTCCTACACGGACTACTCTGTCGCCATCAACAAGGACATCGACGGGCTGGTGGTAAGCCTGACAGTAGTCGGCACCAACGGCCTGGGCGCACCCTACACCCTGCCTGGTTCGGGTACCCGTGACCTTGCCAAGGATGGCTTGGTCCTGTCCGTCAAGAAAAGTTTCTGAAACACAACACGGCTTGGAAGCTGAGACAAAGGAGAACTCATGAAACTAGTAACGGCCATCATCAAACCGTTCAAGCTGGACGAAGTGCGCGAGGCGCTGTCCGGTATCGGTGTGCAGGGCATCACCGTGACCGAAGTCAAGGGTTTCGGCCGCCAGAAAGGCCACACCGAGCTATACCGCGGTGCTGAGTACGTGGTGGACTTTCTGCCCAAGGTCAAGATCGAGGCCGCCGTCTCCGATGAGCTGGTGGACCGCGTGATTGAAGCCGTGGAAGGCGCTGCCCGCACCGGCAAGATCGGCGATGGCAAGGTCTTCGTTTACAACCTGGAGCAGGTGGTGCGTATCCGCACCGGCGAGACCGGCAAAGAGGCGCTGTAAAGCTCAACCCATAAAGAGAATATTGACATGAAAAAACTACTTGCCTCCCTGGCTCTGGGACTGAGTCTGCTGACTTCCGGCGCAGCCGTGCTGGCGCAGACGCCAGCGGCTGCGCCAGCCGCGTCTGAAGCAGCTGCACCGGCGGCCGTTACTGCTGCTGCGGCGATGGCCGCACCAGCCGCGGCCGAAGCCGCAGCACCTGCCGCGCCTGCTGCCGTTCCGAACAAGGGCGACACCGCCTGGATGATGGTTTCGACCATGCTGGTCATTCTTATGACCATCCCCGGCTTGGCGCTGTTCTACGGCGGACTGGTGCGCAGCAAGAACATGTTGTCGGTGCTGATGCAGGTCATGGTCACCTTCTCGATGATTGTGGTGCTCTGGTTCATCTACGGTTACAGCCTGGCCTTCACCGAGGGCAATGCCTTCTTCGGTGGCTTTGACCGGCTGTTCATGAAAGGTGTCTGGGACAACGCCGCCGGCACCTTCGCCAACGCGGCAACCTTCAGCAAGGGCGTTGTGATTCCTGAGATCATCTTCGCAGCCTTCCAGGCCACCTTTGCCGGCATCACCTGCGCACTGATCGTCGGCGCCTTTGCCGAACGCATGAAGTTCTCTGCCGTGCTGATGTTCATGGTCATCTGGTTCACCTTCAGCTATGCACCCATGGCCCACATGGTGTGGTTCTGGATGGGCCCTGATGCCTACACCGCCAAGGAAGTTGTTGACGAGATGACCTCCAAAGCCGGTTACATCTGGCAGTCGGGTGCGCTTGATTTCGCCGGCGGTACCGTCGTGCACATCAACGCCGCCGTGGCCGGTCTGGTCGGCGCCTACATGGTGGGCAAACGTATTGGTTACGGCAAGGAGGCCATGGCGCCGCACAGCCTGACACTGACCATGGTTGGTTCGGCGCTGCTGTGGGTGGGTTGGTTCGGTTTCAACGCCGGTTCTGCCCTGGAAGCCAACGGTTTCGCCGCCCTTGCCTTCATCAACACCCTGGGTGCCACGGCAGCTGCGGTGCTGGCCTGGTGTGTCGGCGAAGCGCTGATGCGCGGCAAGGCTTCGATGCTGGGTGCAGCTTCCGGTGCAGTCGCTGGGCTGGTGGCGATCACGCCTGCAGCCGGCAATGTCGGCATAGGCGGCGGTCTGATCATCGGTCTGGTCGCTGGTTTTGCCTGCCTCTGGGGTGTCAATGGCCTGAAGAAACTGCTGGGTGCGGACGACTCACTCGACGTGTTCGGCGTGCACGGCATCGGCGGTATCCTCGGCGCCCTGCTGACCGGTGTGTTCAACTCGCCAAGCCTGGGTGGCCCCGGCTACGTGGCCGACTGGGTCACGGCCACCATGGTCACTGCGGCGGATTATTCCATCGTCGCCCAGGTCTGGATCCAGCTGAAGGCCGTTCTGATCACTCTGGTGTGGTCCGGTGTGGTGTCCTTCATTGCCTACAAGGTGGTCGACCTGACCATCGGCCTGCGAGTCAGCGAGGAAGACGAGCGCGAAGGCCTCGACATCACCTCCCACGGCGAAACTGCCTACAGCCGCTAACACCGGTACAAAACGCCGCAGCTGCCCGGCAGCTGCGGCAGTATTTTTAACAGCGAGAGTCTCCTTTGGATGTTCGGCCCGCAAGAACTTCGGTTCCTGAGGGCCATTTTTTTGCGCCAGGGATTCACAATGAGGCCATGAGCCCTGCCATCACCCTGTCCGGCGCCGGACTGCGTTGCGAGATCAAGCCCGAACTGGGCGGCTGTATCACCGGCCTGTGGCTGGGCGATGTGCCGGTGTTGCGCTCGACGCCGGCCGCCGAACTCGCCACTGTCCGCCTGTCGGGAAGTTACCCGCTGGTGCCGTTTTCGAATCGCGTTGGGCATGCGACGCTCAAGTGGCAGGGCACCAGCCATCCGCTGGTGCAAAACAACGGACCCGAACCGCATGCCATCCACGGGATCGGCTGGCAGCGGCCCTGGGAGGTGTTGGAGCACGACGGGCAGCTGCTGATGCTGGCTTGCGAGCACCGCGCCGACGCGTCTTGGCCGTTTGCCTTCGACGCCTCGCAGACCTTCTGCCTGCGCGGCAATGTGCTCGAGCTGACGCTCAGCATGACCAACCAGTCGGCGGTGCCGGCGCCGGCCGGGCTCGGCTGGCACCCCTACTTTGTCAAACGACCGGACAGCCACATCGCGTTCGAGGCCAGCGGGCGCTGGGAGATGAGCGGTGAAAAATTGCCAACGCATCGCCAGCCCTCGGCCGGTCTGGACACCGACTGCGCCAGCTTGGACGTGGACCATTGTTTCGACGGCTGGAATGGCAGCGTCACCTTGCACGACGAGCTGCTGCACACCCGCATCAGTTCCAGTTTGAGCCGGCTGGTGGTGTTCACCCATACGACGCGCGACTTTGTCGCGATCGAGCCAGTCAGCCATGTCAACAACGCCGTCAACCTGCTGCAGGCCGGCACTGGCCGTGCCGAGGATCTGGGCATCGAGGTGCTGGCGCCCGGTGAATCCATGAGCGCGCAGATGAGCATCCAGGTGGAGCGCGCTGCGTGAGTGCCGGCTGGCAGGTGGTGTCGGCAGCGCCCTGCGAGGTCGGCGAGTCGCCGTTCTGGCACCCCCAGGAGCAGCTGCTGTACTGGGTCGATATCCCGGGCAAGACGCTGCACCGCTGCAATGTGTTCATGGGCACGGTCGAAAGCTGGCGCATGGCCGCGCCGCATGACCTGGAGCCGGGCTGCATTGCGCCGGCGGCGGGCGGTGGGCTGGTGATTGCTTTGCGCGACGGTTTTTACCGCGCGCGCAGTTGGGGCGGGGCACTGGAGCCATTGGCCCCCGCCGCGCACAACACCGCGACCACACGATTCAACGACGGCAAATGCGACCCGCTGGGCCGCTTCTGGGCCAGCACCATTTACGAGCCGCGCGATGCGCGGCAGGCGGCGCTGTTTTGCCTGCAGGGCGGCGCACTGCAGCGCATGGCAGAAGGCGCCACCGTCGGCAACGGCCTGGCCTGGTCGGCCGACGGCCGCACCCTGTACTGGTCCGATACCACCGCGCATCTGATCCGCGCCTGGGACTGGGATGCGGCCGACAATGTCTTGTTCGCGCCGCGCGTGTTCATGCAGTTTCCCTTGAAGCCGGCGGGATGGTCGCCCGGCCAGCCCGGTTATGGCGGGCGGCCTGATGGCGCGGCGGTGGACAGCCAGGGCAACTACTGGGTGGCGATGTTCGAAGGCGCGCGTGTGCTCAAACTCTCGCCCGCCGGTGAAGTGCTGGCCGAGATCGCCACCCCGATGATGTGCCCGACCATGGTGTGTTTTGGTGGTGACGACCTGCAGACCCTGTACCTGACCAGCGCGCGCCACGGCCGCCAGGCCGCCGAGCTGGCGGCCATGCCGCTGTCCGGCGCGGTATTGTCCCGGCGTGTGGACGTGCCGGGGCTGCCGGTCAACTTCTTTTCAGCCTGACGACTCACCCCCCTGAGCCGCCTTCGGC
>NZ_JAUXUP010000028.1 GCF_030680935.1 Polaromonas sp.
GCCATAGGCCTGGGCTGCATGAACCTGAGCCATGCTTACGGCACACCGCCCACGGCAGAGCAGGGCGAACGTGTGTTGCTGGCTGCGCTGGATGCCGGTGTGACGCTGTTCGACACGGCGGCGCTGTATGGTTTTGGCGCCAACGAAACCCTGGTCGGCAAGGTGCTGTCAAAACACCGCAGCCGCTTCACGCTGGCCAGCAAGGGTGGCATGGCGGGTGTTCAGTTTGACGATGGCGTCAAACGTGTCATCGACGGCCGGCCGGAGACCATTCGCAAAAACTGTGAAGACAGCCTGCGGCGCCTGCAGACCGATGTGATCGATTTGTACTACCTTCACCGCTGGGATAAAAAAGTGCCTGTCGAAGACAGCGTGGGTGCCATGGCTGAACTGGTGCGCGAGGGCAAGGTGCGCAGCATCGGCCTGTCCGAGGTGTCGGCCACCACGCTGCGCAAAGCCCATGCGGTACACCCGATTGCTGCGGTGCAGACCGAGTATTCGCTGTGGACGCGCAACCCCGAGATCGCGGTGCTGGATGCCTGCAGCGAGATTGGTGCAGCTTTTGTCGCTTTCAGCCCGGTGGCGCGCGGCTTTCTGTGTGATGCGCTGCATGATGTCGGCACGCTGCAGCCCAAAGACATACGCAGCGCGATGCCACGTTTTACGCCCGACAACTATGCAGCCAACCTCAAGCTGCTGCCGGCCTACAAGGCCCTGGCGCTGGAGGCGGGTTGCACACCGGCGCAACTCGCGCTGGCCTGGCTGCTGCACAAGGCGCCGCACATCGTGCCGATTCCTGGCACCACCAGTGTGGCGCACCTGCAGGAGGACCTGGGCTCGGCGACGGTGCAACTCAGCACCGAGGTTGTCGCTAAGGCGGAAGCGCTGATCAACCAGGACACGGTCACCGGTCATCGCTACAGCACGCAAAGCTGCAGCGAGGTGGATACCGAAGACTTTTAAAGCGCCTGTCGGGGCCGGGCGCTTCAGGTTTAAGTGCTATTGAAACAGGAGCTAGGTGCACACGAACTGGAAAGGCTGGAGGCCTATGTCTTGTAAATCAAGCGGCGCGACCGACCGCGTGGGCGTCGCCGCAACAGCGCAGCACCACGCGGCCGTTGATCTGGCCGCGCCGCATGCGTTCGAAGACCGCGTTGACCTCGGCCAGCGGCTGCGTGTCGATGATGCAGCGCAGCTGGCCGTCGGCGGCCATCTGCAGCACCGCGCGCATGTCTTCGCGTGTGCCCACTGACGAGGCGACAATGCGCGCCTCCAGCCCGACCAGCGCCAGTGCCGGAAAGCTCAGCGGCTCGGCGGGCAGGCCCACCACCGACAACACGCCGTTGGGCCGCAGGCACTTGAGCGCCGTGTCGTAGGCGGCCCGCGCGGCCGAGGTGACCACGGCCACGTGCACGCCGCCGGCCTTGCGCAGCGCCTTGATGTCGTCGGCGCTGCCGGCGTTCAGCACCTGCGCGGCGCCCAGTTCCTTGGCCAGCACCAGCTTTGCCGCATCCAGGTCGAGTGCAATTACCTCTGCGCCCCAGGCCCGCGCGATCTGCACCGCCAGGTGGCCCAGGCCGCCGACGCCGAACACGGCGACCTGCTGGCCGGCCGCGACGCCGGCGCGCTTGAGCGCCCGGTACACCGTCAGCCCGGCGCAAAACAGCGGCGCGGCTTCTTCGGAACTCAGCGTGGCGGGAATCGGCAGTGCATGGCTGGCACGCGCCACCATGTAATCGGCGTAGCCACCGTCCACCATCACGCCGGTGATGACGGCCCGGCGGCAAAGGTTTTCCATGCCCTCCAGACAGGGCGCGCAGATGCCGCAGGTGCTGTGGTTCCAGGCCACGCCCACGCGTTCGCCCAGGGCCAGGTGCGTCACGTTGGCACCGCGCTCGACGACACGGCCGACCACCTCATGGCCCGGAATCAGGTCAGGCTTGGTGATGGCCTGGAGCGCGGGCTGGTCGCCCTCGGCCACGTGCAGGTCCGAGTGGCAGACCCCGCAGGCCTCGACCGCAATCAGCACATCGTCCGGCCCCGGGACCGGGCGCGGCACCTCTTCGATGCTGAGGGTGTGACCGAAGGTGTGAAGGACAGCAGCTTGCATAAGAACTCCTGGTTCGTCACGGCGCCTGCCGCGCTGGTAATGGGATTGTAGGGAGCTGGCCCGGAGGACACGGGCTCCTGCGCCAAAGGCTGTGGCCAGCAACTTGCAGTTGCTATCGTTTGAGTAGCTGGTAGCGCCCGTCCAGAATGGGCTGGAGGCCGACTTGATTGAGATTTTGAGATGATGGCCAGATCGCCTGCCTGGCATCGTTTACCAATAAAAAAGCCCCAGGACCGCTGGACGCAGGCCTGAGGCTTTTTTTATCCAGCCCGGGACAAGCCCGGGCAGCGGATCAGAGCGTGTCGATGAAGCTGCGCAGCTTGTCCGAACGCGAAGGGTGCTTGAGCTTGCGCAGCGCCTTGGCTTCGATCTGGCGGATGCGCTCGCGCGTCACATCAAACTGTTTGCCGACTTCTTCCAGCGTGTGGTCGGTGGACATTTCGATACCAAAACGCATGCGCAGCACCTTGGCTTCGCGCGGTGTCAGGCTGTCGAGGATGTCTTTCACCACATCGCGCAGGCCGGCCTGCATCGCGGCTTCCAGCGGTGCGGTGTTGGCGCTGTCCTCGATGAAGTCACCGAGGTGCGAATCGTCGTCGTCACCGATCGGTGTTTCCATCGAAATCGGCTCTTTGGCGATCTTCATGATCTTGCGGATCTTGTCTTCCGGAATCTCCATCTTCTCGGCCAGGATGCTGGCGTCGGGCTCAAAGCCGAACTCCTGCAAATGCTGGCGCGACAGGCGGTTCATCTTGTTGATGGTTTCGATCATGTGCACCGGGATACGGATGGTGCGGGCCTGGTCGGCGATGGAACGCGTGATCGCCTGGCGAATCCACCAGGTCGCATAGGTCGAGAATTTGTAGCCACGGCGGTACTCAAACTTGTCTACGGCTTTCATCAGGCCGATGTTGCCTTCCTGGATCAAGTCCAGGAACTGTAGACCGCGATTCGTGTACTTCTTGGCGATCGAGATCACCAGGCGCAAGTTGGCCTCGATCATCTCTTTCTTGGCATCGCGCGAGTTGGTCTCGCCTTCGTTCATGCGCTTGTTGATGTCCTTGAGCTGGCCCAGCGGCACCACCACACGGGCCTGCAACTCACCGAGTTTGGTCTGCAGATCCTGAATAGGCGGAATGTTGCGCGCCATGATGACCGACCAGGGCTTGTTGGCCGCGACCTGCTTTTCGACCCACTTCAGGTTCAGCAGATTCGGGGGGAAGTCCTTGATGAACACTTCCTGCGGCATGCCGCATTTTTCGACGATGATGCGACGCAGTTCGCGCTCTTTCTTGCGCACGTCCAGCACCTGGCCACGCAGCAAATCGCACAGTTTTTCAATCGTCTTGGCGGTGAAACGCACCGTCATGAGCTCGTCGCTCAGGGCTTTTTGCGCTTTCGTATAAGCGGGTGTGCCGTAGCCCTCTTTGTCGTAAGTCTTGTGAACCTTCTCGAACAGCGAGGCGATGGTGTCGATACGCGTCAGCGCTTCCTTTTTCAGCTCTTCCAGCTTTTTGGTCAACGCCTTGGAGCCGCCCTTGCCGTCGTCGTCGTCTTCTTCATCGAACTCGTCAAAATCTTCCTCAGCCACGTAATCGTCGGCTTCGTTGGGGTTGGAAAAGCCATCAACCACCGTAGAGATGACAATTTTTCCTTCGCGGATGTCTTCACCGAGGCGCAGGATTTCGGCAATCGTCGCCGGGCTTTCAGAGATGGCTTCCATCATCTTCATCAGGCCACCCTCGATGCGTTTGGCGATCTCGATCTCGCCTTCACGCGTCAGCAGCTCGACCGTGCCCATCTCGCGCATGTACATGCGGACCGGGTCGGTGGTGCGGCCGAACTCGCTGTCCACAGTGGACAGGGCGGCCTCGGCCGCTTCTTCAGCCTCTTCTTCGGTGGCGCCGGCCGGCGCGTTGGCGGTGATCAGCAGGGTTTCTGCGTCGGGTGTCTGTTCATACACCGCCACGCCGAGGTCGTTCAGTGTGACGATCACTGCGTCCAGGGTCTCCGCGTCGATCAACTTGTCGGGCAGGTGATCTGAAATTTCGCCGTGGGTCAGGTAACCGCGCGTTTTGCCGAGTTTGATAAGCGCCTTCAGGCGCGCACGGCGCTTGGCCATGTCTTCTTCGGACAGCACTGTTTCATCCAGGCCGAACTCTTTCATCAAGGCGCGTTCTTTCGCCTTGCTGATTTTCATGCGCAGCGGTTTGACCTTCTCGGTGGTTTCCACCACAGGCTCGCCAACCAGATCGTCCTCGATGTCGGACATGTCCTCGTCGCCTTCACCTTTGCCGACCACCTTGGGCTTGCGGCCACGCTTGGCGCCCCCGGCTTCCACTGCAGCGGCGGGATTTTTGGGCGGGCGGCCGGGCTTTTTCTTCACGGGCAGGTCGGTGCCGGCTGTGGTCGGTGTGACCTTCAGTTCGGCTTCTTTTTTGGCGGCGGGCTTGACGGTGGAGGCAGGAGACTTGGTCGGCACAGGGGGCACTTTCTTGACGGGCTTTTCGGATTTCAGGGGCGCTTTTGCAGCAGGTGCTTTTTTGCCGGTCACTGGTCTGGATATGGCGGGTTTTGCGGGTTTTTCAAGCTTGCTGGCGGTCTTCTTGACAGGCGGTCGGGCTGCAGGCTTGGCTACGGCTTTGGGCTTGGTCACGGTTTTGACGGACTTGCTGGACTTTTGAGCAGGCATGGCGAACTCCCGGGTGAAAACTTTCCTCAACAGACTGGTTTGCCGGCACCCGACGCAGGTCAGGGCACAGCCGCAAAAAATGCCCGGGCCGGGTGGCTGGGCATTCAGGGGCCTTGAAGGGCCCCAGGCAAGGTGTTTGGGCGAACATTTGGTGTGCAGTCCTTGCGGGGATGTAGCCCTTCAACCTGTGAGGTCCCGTTCTTGCGGGGGGCTGTTACCGGAGGTGCTGCTGTCGCGCTTGCCGTGGCGGAAAATCGGATTATACCCGAATGCCTCATTTTTAGGCATTTCCAGACCGCGCGAATCAGCTTTTTTTCAGCAGTGCCGCAAGGGCTTCATAACGCTGGCGGGCGGCCGGATCGGCCATCACGCTGGGCAGCAAATCGACCATTTCCTGCTGGCGTTTGAGCTTGAGCAACTGGTCCAGAATGCTGCGGACCTCGTTCCAGTCGCATTCGATGCCCTCCGGCAGCTGGGCGATCTGGTCGATGGCGTGTTTTTCCTGGGGGTGCTCACGCAGGCCCTCGCGCAGGGCGGCCCAGGGCTGCGGGCCGTGTTCATGCAACTGGCTTTCCAGCCAGACAAACAGCGGGCCGTGCGGTGCAGGCAGTTCACACAGCAGCGCATGTTCTTCGCCGCTGAGCTTGTCCCAGCTCTGCGGGTCGGTCAGCATCAGCCGCAGCACCCGGTCTTCGCGGCTGGCCGGTAACACACGCCCGGCGATACGGCGCACAGGGCGGCTTCGGGAAGAACTGGCGGGTCCGGTCAGCGCAGGCAGCGAGGCGGCGTAGGCGCCTTCGTCATGCAAGTCGGCAAAATTACCCGAAAACTCCTCCAGACCAGGACCGGCACCCGAGGTTTCAGATGATCTGTGCCTGTAGCCCTTATCTGGTGTGCGTGAGCCGCTATTAGTTTTATAGCTGTTTGCATGGGCGGGTTGCCAGATCTGCAGCAACTCGCGGCTGTCGATCTGCACCTGGTCGGCAATCTCGGCCAGCAACTGGCGTTTGAGTGTGCCGTCGGGCAGCAGGCTCCAAAGCGGGCGCGCATTGCTGGCCATGTGGGCCCTGCCCTCGGCGCTGTCGAGCTCGCAGCCTTCGGCGGCGGCTTCCAGCATGAACTTGCTCAGTGGCACCGCCTTGGCCACATAGGCGGCAAAACCTTCCTTGCCGTGCGCGCGGATGAAACTGTCGGGGTCGTGTTCTTCCGGCAGGAATAAAAACTTGACACTGCGCACATCGGTCGCAAAGGGCAGGGCGGCGTCCAGCGCCTTGCGCGCGGCGCGCCGGCCGGCGCTGTCGCCGTCAAAGCTGAAAACCACCGCGTCGGTGAAACGAAACAGCTTTTGCACATGGTCGGCGGTGCAGGCCGTGCCCAAGGTTGCCACCGCGTTGGCAAAACCGAGTTGGGCCAGCGCCACCACATCCATATAACCCTCGGTGACCAGCGCGTAGCCGTGTTCTCGCAGGGCGCTGCGCGCCTCGAACAGGCCATACAGCTCACGCCCCTTGCTGAACACCGGGGTTTCTGGCGAGTTCAGGTATTTGGGTTTTTCGTCGCTCAAAACCCGCCCGCCAAAACCAATACATTCGCCCTTGACGTTGCGAATCGGAAACATCACGCGGTCGCGGAAACGGTCGTAACGCTTGGCTTCGCCCTGGGCGTTTTCTTCGCCGGGCTCGCCGCTGATGACCAGGCCGCTTTCGACCAGCAGCGGGTCGTTGTAGTCGGGGAAGACGCTGGCCAGTGCGCGCCAGCCCTCGGGCGCGTAACCCAGGCCAAAGGTCTTCGCGATCTCGCCAGACAGGCCGCGCCCCTTGAAATACTCAATCGCGCGCGGCGAGCTGCGCAGGTGTTTGATGTAGGCGATGCCGGCTTTTTCAAGCACGCTGGTGAGCGTGGCCTGCTGCTCGCGCATCTGGGCGGCCCTGGCCCGGTCCTGAGGCGAGACGTCGTCCTCCGGCACCTGCAGGCCGACCTGCTGCGCCAGGTCTTTCACCGCTTCAATAAAAGTCATGCCGCCGTATTCGGTCATGAACTTGATCGCGTCGCCGCTGACGCCGCAGCCGAAGCAGTGGTAGAACTGCTTGGTCGGGCTGACGCTGAAAGAGGGCGATTTTTCGCCATGGAAGGGGCACAGGCCCATGAAATTGGCGCCGCCCTTTTTGAGCTGCACATGGCGGCCAACGATATCGACGATATCGGCGCGCGCCAGCAGCTCCTGAATGAATGATGAGGGAATGGCCACGGCTGTATTGTGCCCCGGGAGCCCATCCCCATGCCCCGCCACGCTGTTGCAAGACTGTCAGCCTCAGGCGCCGCTGTGGGGCTAACATGGTCGTACAACCGGCAAAGCCGGCGGCCCAACCCAGGAGACAACCATGCCCAGCATCTTTGACCAGGACCTTGCCCCGAACGCGGCCAATTTTTCCGCGTTGTCGCCACTGTCCTTCATTCAGCGTACTGCCGAGGTGTACCCGCAGCGGCTGGCTGTGGTGCATGGCACTTTGCGGCGCAACTGGGCTGAAGTCTTCACGCGCTGCCGCCTGCTGGCCAGCGCGCTGCAGCGCCACGGCATTGGCAAGGGCGACACCGTGGCGGTGATGCTGCCCAACACACCGCCCATGGTCGAGGCGCATTTTGGTATTCCGGTGACGGGCGCGGTGCTTAACGCGCTGAACACCCGGCTGGACGCCGAAAGTATTGCCTTCATGCTGGACCATGGGGAGGCCAAAGTGGTCATCGTGGACCCGGAGTTTGCCGGCACCCTGAAAAAAGCCCTGGCCCTGCGCAAGTCGTCCGCGCCACTGCTGGTGATTGACGTGGAAGACGCGATGTACGCCGGGGCGGTTGGGCGTATCGGCAGCATGACTTACGAAGAGTTTCTGGCCAGTGGCGACGCCGCTTATGACTGGCACCTGCCGGACAATGAATGGGATGCGATTGCATTGAACTACACCAGTGGCACCACGGGCAACCCCAAGGGTGTGGTGTACCACCACCGCGGTGCGGCGATCAACGCGATCAGCAACATCCTGGAGTGGGACCTGCCCAAACACCCGGTGTATTTGTGGACCTTGCCGATGTTCCACTGCAATGGCTGGTGTTTTCCGTGGACAGTGGCGGCGCGTGCCGGTGTCAACGTCTGCCTGCGCAAGGTGGAGGCCGGCGCCATTCTGGACAGCATCAGGACACATGGCGTCACACATTACTGTGGCGCCCCCATCGTGCACGGCATGCTGGTCAACGCCCCTGATGCGATGAAAGTTGGCTTGCCGCGTGGCGTGAAAGCCATGGTGGCGGGCGCCGCGCCGCCAGCCTCCATGATCGAGGGCATGGAGCGCCTCGGGTTTGATCTGATTCATGTGTACGGCTTGACCGAGACCTATGGCCCGGCCACCGTATGCGCCAAGGACGAGGCCTGGGGCGAGCTTGACATCGGCGAGCGGGCGCGCCTCAATGCCCGCCAGGGGGTGCGTTACCACCTGCAACGTGACGCCAGCGTGATCAACCCGGAAACCATGCAGCCGGTGCCGCAAGACGGCGAGACCATGGGCGAGATCATGTTCAGAGGCAACATCACGATGAAGGGTTACCTGAAGAACCGGGAGACGACAGAAGAGGCGTTTGCCGGTGGCTGGTTCCACACCGGCGACCTGGCCGTGATGTACCCCGACGGCTATATCAAGATCAAGGACCGCAGCAAGGACGTCATCATCTCGGGCGGTGAGAACATCTCGTCGATTGAAGTGGAAGACGTGCTGTATCGCCACCCGGACGTGCTGGCTGCCGCGGTGGTGGCCAAGCCCGATGCGAAGTGGGGCGAGACGCCTTGCGCCTTTGTTGAGCTGAAAGCCGGGGCCACCGTGACCGCCGCAGACATCGTGGCGCATTGCAAAAAACACCTGGCAGGCTTCAAGGTGCCGCGCGCCGTGGTGTTTGGTGAGTTGCCCAAAACCTCCACCGGAAAAATCCAGAAGTTTGAGCTGCGCAAGCAGGCGGGTTCTGCGGTGGCGATTGATGTGTGAGGCGGCGCTATTTCTCTCGAGGGAGAGGGCGGCACCGTGAACCCGGGACCGCAGGCTGCCTACGTCATCCGCCATCCGGGCGCGTTTGTGCTGCGGGTGATCAAGGGTTTTCGCGCCAACCAGGGGCTGCTGCTGGCGGGCGCTGTGGCCTATTACGCCTTGCTGTCGATTGTTCCGCTGCTGATCCTGATGGCAATTGCGCTGTCGCATGTGGTGGACCAGTCGGCGCTGCTGGAAGCGCTGGGCCGCTACATTGGCTGGCTGGCGCCCGGGCAGTCTGACTTTATCGTGGGAGAACTGGAAAACTTTCTGGCACACCGTGATTTGATGGGCTGGGTGCTGCTGGCCACCATGCTGTTTTTCAGCTCGCTGGCTTTTACCGTGCTGGAAAACGCCATGTCGGTGATTTTTCTGCACCGCGTGGCCATTCGGCGGCGCCATTTTCTGGTTTCTGCGTTGCTGCCTTACGCCTACATCCTGAGCCTGGGGGCGGGGCTGGTTCTGGTCACGCTGGTTTCAGGCAGTTTCGCGGCGCTGGGGGAAAAGAGTATTGAATTCCTGGGCTACAGCTGGTCGCTCGACGGATTTTCGGGCGTGCTGCTCTACCTGCTGGGACTGGGCGGAGAGATTTTTGTACTGACCTCGGTCTACATGGTGATGCCGGTCGGCAAGCTGTCGGTGCGCCATGCGCTGATAGGCGGTATCACAGCGGCCTTGCTCTGGGAAGTGACGCGGCACCTGCTGGTCTGGTACTTCGGCACCTTGTCGCAGGTGGGGCTGGTGTACGGCTCGCTCACCACCGCCATTGTGGTGCTGCTCAGCCTGGAAATCGCCGCCACCTTGCTGCTGTTGGGCGCGCAGGTGATTTCGGAGTATGAGCGTATAGGTACCGCCAAACAGGACGCGCCAGCGGAGCCGATGCGGACGGCGTAAGGTGGATCAAATCCCGCACCGAGTCGCATCGGGTTTGATCGGGATCCTTTTCCAGCCTCCGCTGCACAATCATCCGCTCACGCGCAAGCTGCCCCTAAAATTCATGCATGACACAAGAAGGCACCCCGGTTCGACGCGCCCGCCGGGGCAGCGGCGCAGTCACTCTGCATGATGTGGCCCGGCTCGCGGGCGTGGCGCCCATCACGGCCTCGCGGGCACTGAACACGCCGGGCCAGGTTTCTGCCGAGGTGCTGAAAAAGGTGTTGGAGGCGGTGGCCAGCACGGGTTACGTGCCCAACCGTGTGGCTGGTGGCCTGGCTTCGGCGCGCAGCCGTCTGGTGGCGGCACTGGTACCCACGCTTTCCGGCCCGGTGTTTCAGGAAACCATCAAGGCGCTCGATGAGGCGCTGGTTGAGCGCGGGTACCAGTTGATGCTGGGGCAGAGCGGCTACGCCGACTCGCGGGAAGACGCCTTGCTGGAGGCCATCATCAGCCGCCGCCCCGACGGCATCGTGCTGACCGGCATCATGCACTCGCCAGAAGGTCGCAAGCGTCTGCTGGCCGCCGGTATCCCTGTGGTCGAAACCTGGGACTTCACGCCCACCCCGCTGGACATGCTGGTGGGGTTTTCGCATGTGGACGTGGGGCGTGCGGTGGTGGATTTCCTGTACGCAAAGGGGCGTCGGCGCCTGGCGGTCGTCGCCGGTGACGATGAGCGCTCGCGGCGACGTCAGCAGGCATTCCAGGCGGCGGCCAAAGCCGCTGGTTTGTCTGACGTGCCGGTGGTGATCGTGCCTGCTCCGACCACCCTGAAAAGCGGCCGTAGCGCAATGGCCGAGTTGTTGCGGGTTTTACCCGGCATTGACGCTGTTTTTTGCAGTTCTGACCTGCTCGCGCTCGGCGTCATGACAGAGGCGCAGGTGCAGGGTGTGGCGGTGCCCGGCCAGCTCGCGGTCGTGGGCTTTGGCGACCTCGAGTTTGCCGCTGACCTGCACCCTGCGCTCACCACGGTACGTATCGACAGCTCGGCGATTGGCCGGATCGCCGCACAGTTCATTGTGGAGCGTGCGGAAGGCGGGGCGGTTGAGTCCCGCGCCGTTGATATCGGCTTTTCAATCGTGGACCGCGACAGCGCCTGAGGCGCCAGGTACAGGCTTCAAGCCCCGGCGCGATCCCCTGCTTCGCACTGCTGCGTTGGCAAGTGTCGGCTGACGGGTAGCCGAACTACGTAGATTCCCTGATCAATATTCTCTTGACTTCAGAAAAGGTAGCGCTACCATCTGGACGGAATGATAGCGCTACCAAGTGACGCATTCCACCCCAATGTGCTGCCAGGATCAGCTGAAGTTGAACCATCCGCGCAGCTGATCTCGAAACCCGGTCCCACCCAGCAAGTTGCTTATTCAAGGAGACATCGCATGATTAGATTGTTTGGCACACTCAATACCTTCACCAGCGTCGCTGCCATTGCCATCGGTCTGGCCTTCAGCGCCAACGTACAGGGGCAGGCCTGGCCCGCCAAACCCGTTTCCATGGTGGTGCCGTTTCCGGCTGGTGGCTCCACAGACACCGTGGCGCGAGCGATCAGCCCCCGTCTCACCGAAAAACTGGGTCAGTCCTTCATAGTGGACAACAAGGCCGGCGCAACTGGCACGATTGGTGCGACCTTTGTCAAGCGCGCCACTTCTGACGGTTACACATTTCTGGTGACCTCGCTCGGCCCTCTGGTGATTGCACCGCACCTGATCAGGAACATGCAGTACGACGCGCTGAAGGACTTCGATCCGATCACGGTGGCCGTGCAGGCTCCCAACGTTTTGGTGGTGCCGGCAGGCTCCTCCTATAAAACTCTTGGTGCCCTGGTCGCTTACCAAAAACTCAATCCTGGCAGGATGTCCTTCGCATCGTCTGGCAACGGATCGAGTGACCACCTCACGGCTGAGCTGTTCTGGCAACAGACCGGCACCAACGGCACGCACGTCCCCTACAGGGGCGGTGCACCTGCCGTCGCCGATTTGCTGGGCGGCCAGGTTGATGCATCGTTCCAGAACATCAACGCCGTGATCCAGCACATCAAGTCCGGCAAGCTGCGTGCGCTGGCCATCACCTCGGCCAAACGGTCCGCCTTGCTGCCCGAAGTGCCGACCCTGGCTGAAGCGGGTGTCAAAAACGTCGAGGTGTACTCGTGGCAAGCCGTGGTGGCCCCGAAGGGCCTGCCCGATGACGTGCGCAGCAAGGCCCATGCCGCCATCGTCGCTGCCCTGAATGACCCACGGATCAAGGAGCAGTTTGTATCGGTCGGCTTTGAAGTGGTGGCCAACACGCCGGCGCAATTCGCCGCCTTTCAGCGACTGGAGTTTGCGCGCTGGAAGAAAGTCATTGAAACCGGAAAAATCACCATCGATTGAGTCACCTCTGCATGTTGAACACCTCTACGCCGCTGATCACCGACTTGCGCGTGATCCCTGTCGCCGGCCGCGACAGCATGCTGCTCAATCTGAGCGGTGCGCACGGCCCGTTTTTCACGCGAAATTTATTGATGCTGACCGATAGCGCCGGGCGCACCGGCGTGGGAGAGGTGCCGGGCGGCGAAAAGATCCGCCAGACCCTGGTAGACGCCAGAGCGCTGGTGGTGGGCCAGCCGGTCGGCAACTACCTGCGCGTGCTGCAAACCATGCAACAGCAGTTTGCAGAGCGGGACAGCGGCGGCCGCGGGTTGCAGACTTTTGATTTGCGCACCAGCATCCACGCCGTGACGGCCGTAGAGTCGGCATTGCTTGACCTGTTGGGCCAGCACCTGTGTGTGCCGGTCGCTGCGCTGCTGGGCGAAGGCCAGCAACGCGACGCGGTTGAAATGCTCGGCTACCTGTTTTTTGTCGGCGACCGGACCCAGACCAAGCTGGCCTACAACAGCGAGCCAAATGCCGACAATGCCTGGGCACGAGTGCGCCATGAAGTGGCCCTGAGTCCAGAGGCCATCGTGCGCCAGGCTGAAGCCGCGCATGCACGTTATGGCTTCAACGACTTCAAGCTCAAGGGCGGCGTATTGCGCGGCGAGGAAGAAATCGAGGCCGTCACTGCCGTGCACGAGCGTTTTCCGCAGGCCAGGGTCACGCTGGATCCGAACGGCGGCTGGCTGCTCAAGGACGCGATTCGCCTGATGCGCGACACCAAAAACATCGTCGCCTACGCCGAAGACCCGTGCGGCGCCGAGGACGGCTTCTCGGGCCGCGAGGTCATGGCCGAATTCCGCCGCGCGACGGGCCTGCCGACCGCGACCAACATGATCGCCACCGACTGGCGCCAGCTGAGCCACGCGCTCTCGCTGCAGTCGGTGGACATTCCACTGGCCGACCCGCACTTCTGGACCATGGCCGGCTCGGTCCGTGTCGCGCAGACCTGCCGTGACTGGGGCTTGACCTGGGGTTCGCATTCGAACAACCATTTCGACGTATCGCTGGCCATGTTCACCCACGTCGGCGCTGCCGCCCCTGGCAAGGTGACTGCGATTGACACGCACTGGATCTGGCAGGACGGCCAGCGCCTGACCAAAGAGCCACTGCAGATCGTGGGTGGGCAGGTAGCTGTGCCGAAGAAGCCCGGCCTGGGCGTCGAGCTGGACATGGGCGAGGTCGAAAAAGCCCACCAACTCTACAAGCTGCACGGCCTGGGCGCGCGCGATGACGCAGCGGCCATGCAAAGCCTGATACCAGGCTGGAAGTTTGACCCTAAACGTCCGGCATTTGACCGCTAGGTTGTTGCACCGCGTTCAAGACGGTTTGTACGCAAAGTTGACGCAAAGCTGGTGCCCGATTGGCGCAAGCGATAACCGGGTTTTTTCCTGGGGCGAACCTCCGGGAGCCGAACGGCCGGATGCCGGGTTTCAACAGACGATAAACAACGGAGACAAGCCATGCAAGATGACACCATCAGCCACCGCCGCAGCTTCCTTAGATCAGCAGCAGGCACCGGCCTGGCGGTGCTGAGCGGCGCGGTCGGCGCACAGTCGTTCGACTTCAAACCCAACCAGCGTTACCCCGATCCGTCGGTTCTGATTCTGGACCCCAGCTTTGCCAAATACCGCATTTACAGCAGCACCGTCGAGCAGGTGGGCACCGGCATGCGCTGGGCCGAGGGTCCGGTGTATTTCCCCAGTGAGACAGCGGGCAAGCCCGGCTATTTGCTGTGCAGTGACATTCCGAACAACCGCCTGATGAAGTTTGACGAAGCGACGAATAAATTTACCGTTCATAAAGAAAACGTCAACTACGCCAACGGCAACACGCGTGACCGCCAGGGGCGCCTGATCAGTTGCGAACACTCGGTCACGCGCCGTGTGGTGCGTTTCGAAAAAGACGGCAAGCTGACAGTACTGGCCGACAGCTTTGAGGGCAAGAAGCTCAACGCGCCGAATGACGTGGTGGTGAAGTCTGACGACAGCATCTGGTTCACCGACCCGCTGTTTGGCATCAATGGCGAATGGGAAGGCTCCCGCGCCAAACCAGAGCAAGCCACCACCAATGTTTACCGCATTGGCAAGGACGGCAAACTCAGCGCCGTGATCACCGACCTGGTCAACCCCAACGGCCTGGCGTTCTCGCCCGACGAAAAAAAGCTCTACGTGGTCGAGTGGAAGGGCACACCCAACCGCAGTGTCTGGAGCTACGACGTCGCGCCAGACGGCAGTTGCGCCAATAAAACCAAGCTGATCGACGCGGATGGCCCTGGGTCGCTGGACGGCTTTCGGGTGGACCGTGACGGCAACCTGTGGTGCGGCTGGGGTTACAACGGTTCGTTCCAGGCCACAGCCACCGACGTGGGTGGCGGCATGAAAGCGCATCTGCAAAATGGCAAGACCGAAGATTTTGACGGCGTCAAGGTCTTCAATACCGCCGGCAAACCGATTGGTTTTATCCGCCTGCCAGAGCGCTGTGCCAACCTGGAGTTTGGTGGCCCCAAGCGCAATCGCCTGTACATGGCAAGCAGCCACTCGCTGTACGCGCTGTACGTGGAGGCGCACGGGGCGGTCTGAAGGCGGTACCGGTGAGGCCGTGAGCCTGGCAGCGTGTGCATCCTGGCCCAGGATGGATCGCGGGTCAGACCCGCCAGCACATCGCCACCTCCGGTCTCAGGCGCTATAAAAAAAGTAGCTGCTTGCGCCCGCCAGAAAAGGGCGGGGAGCACTTTTCCTTCTCAATCCCCCATCACCACACCTTCGCGGCGCGGATCGGCGCCGCCCAGCCACAGCGGTGTGCCGTGTGCCTGGCCGCGTGTGATGGCCTGCAGGCCGCTGGTCATGGGCATTTCGCGCACTTCGGCGCCGCGGGCTTTCAGGGCCTCCACCGTGGCGGGCGAAAAACGTTTTTCTTCCAGCAGGCTGGGCCCGTTCATTGAGGCGAAGTTGGGAAGGTTGATGGCCTGCTGCGGCATCAGGCCCCAGTTCAGCACGCCGTACAGCGTTTTGGCGGTGTAGTGGATGATCAGCGCCCCGCCAGGGCTGCCGCCGCTCATCACCAGCTGGCCTGTGGCCTTGTCAAACACCAGCGTGGGCGCCATGGACGAGCGCGGGCGTTTGCCCGGCTGCACGCGATTTGCCACCGGCTTGCCTTCGGCGTCGGCTGGGGCGTAGCTGAAGTCGGTCAACTCGTTGTTCAGCAAGAAGCCCCGGACCATCTGACGCGAGCCAAAGGCGTCTTCAATCGTGGTGGTCATGGCCACTGCGTTGCCGTAGGCGTCGACGATGCTGATGTGCGAGGTGCCGTATTCGGGCTGCGCGGGCATGGGTGCATAAGCCATTCGTGTTCCGCCGGGGCTGCCGGGTTTGGCCACCTTCATGCTTTGCCCACCGGGCTGGGTGGCAATCAGTTTGGCGCGTTCGGCCAGGTAGGCGGGGGCCAGCAGGCTCATCCAGCTGCCGCCCGGAGGCTGCACAAAGTCCGGGTCGCCCAGGTACTGGGCGCGGTCGGCAAAGGCCAGGCGCGAGGCCTCGGTGTACAGGTGCAGCCAGTCGGCCGAAGGCGCGGCGCCCACCGTGCCGGGTGTGCCACCCATGCCGGTTTCCAGGGGCAGTGTGGCCGCGTTGGTGTTGTTCAGAATGCCCAGAATCTGCCCGACGGCAATCGCGCCCGAGCTGGGCGGCGGCATGCCGCAGATGCGGTAGTCGCGGGACTGGGCGCGGTAGTCGTGGCAAATCGGATCGCGCTTTTTGGCCTGGTAGCCGGCCATGTCGGCCAGGCTCAGTTTGCCGGGGTTGGTCGGGTGTTGCTGCACCTTGCTGACGATGGCCTGGGCAATGTCACCTTCGAGCAGCGCTTTGGAGCCGCCCCCCGCGATCTTTCTCAAGACATCGGCCAGCGGCTGGTTGCGCAGCAGCGTGCCAACAGCCAGGGGTTCGCCATTGACCGGGTAAAAATAGGCGGCGGCGACCGGGTCTTTTTTCAGGTGTTGCTCGGTTTTGAGCAGGGTGGCAAGGCGCGCGCTGACCTTGAAGCCGTTTTCGGCCAGCGTGATGGCCGGCACAAACAGTTGCGCCCAGGGCAGCTTGCCGTGTTGCCTGTGCGCCATTTCCAGCATGCGCACGGTGCCCGGCACACCGACAGAGCGGCCACCGACCACACCGTCGATGAACGCCATGGGTTTGCCATCGACGCCGAGAAAGAGTTTTTCGTCGGCTGCAGCGGGCGCGGTTTCGCGGCCATCAAAGGCTTCAACCGCGCTGCCGCTGGCGTGCAGCAAAAAGGCGCCACCGCCAATGCCGCTGGACTGGGGCTCTACGAGCGTGAGCACCATCTGCACGGCAATCGCCGCGTCAATCGCCGAGCCGCCGGCTTTGAGCACCTGGTAACCGGCGTCGGTGGCCAGCGGGTTGGCTGCAGCGACGGCAAATTTGGTGCTGGCCCAGCCCGGTTTTTCGGTGTAGCCGGAAGCGCTCTCGGGCTGCTGCGGCACGTTGTAGGCAAACGGCGGCGCCGAGACACAGCCCGCCAGCAGCAGGCTGCTGACCAGTGCGACGGCCAGAAAGGGCGATACAGGGCGCAGACGCGCGGAGGTGGTGTTGTTCATGGCTTCTCCTGAATGGGGAAGCGGCCATGGTAAACCCAAGCCGCAGCCGGCGCAGCCGGGACTTGCCGGGCCAGGTCGCTGATTTGTGTAAGCAGCTGAAAAAAAGGCCAAGCCGACTTCTGCAAGTCGAATCAGCCTTCAGCTCATACGGGACTTGTGCAGGCAGCTATCGATTCAATAGCAGCCCAGGCACTTCCTCAGCGCGGCGCCAGCCGGATCGCGCCGTCGAGGCGAATCACTTCGCCGTTGAGCATGTCGTTTTCAAAGATGTGCTGCGCCAGCTTGGCGTAGTCCTGCGGCGTGCCCAAGCGGCTGGGGAAGGGGACGGAGGCGGCCAGCGAATCCTGCACCTCTTGTGGCATGCCAAACATCATGGGCGTGCCGAAGATGCCGGGCGCAATCGTCATGTTGCGGATCCCGTTGCGTGCCAGGTCCCGCGCGATCGGCAGGGTCATGCCGACAATGCCGCCTTTGGACGCGCTGTAGGCGGCCTGGCCGATCTGGCCGTCGTAGGCCGCGACCGAGGCGGTGGAGATCATCACACCGCGCTCGCCAGTGGCCTCGGGCTCGTTCTTGCACATCGCGTCAGCGGCCAGCCGGATCATGTTGAAGCTGCCAATCAGGTTGACCGTGATGCACTTGCTGAACACGCCCAGGTTGTGCGCGCCGTTTTTGCCGACGGTTTTTTCAGCCGGAGCGATGCCGGCGCAGTTGACCAGGCCCATCAGTTTGCCCATGGAGACGGCCTTGGCAACGACTGCCTGGCCATCGGCTTCCTGGCTGACATCGCACTTGACGAAGGCGCCGCCAATGTCTTTGGCAATTGCCTCGCCTTTTTCAACCTGCATGTCGGCAATGAGCACCTTGCCGCCTTTGGCCGCCAGCATGCGTGCCGTGCCTTCGCCCAGACCCGATGCGCCGCCAGTGACGATGAATACTTTGCCTGCGATGTCCATGAGGTGTTCCTTGGGAAGTGAAAAAGGGGAGGGAAGGGGGGTGAGAGTTGACGTTTACGTCAACGTCATCCGCAATTATCACGCATAAAAAAATAGCCCAACCATCGTTCAACGGTCGGGCTTTTTCGATGAGCGCTGCTCTCTTTTCAAGCAGGGGCCGCGGGTCCGGCTCTGCCGGCCCGCAGGCGCAGCGCCCCCTCGGGGGGCAGAAAGCTACGCGAAGCGAGCGAACGTGGGGGCGTTATTTATAGCCCACCCGGTCCAGCATCTGCTGCACCTTGACCTGGTTGGCGCCTACCGTGCTGATCGGAATGGTCTCGGACTTGAAGCTGCCGCCTGTCATGGCTTGCAGGGCCGGGTTGCTGAGCTTCACGCTGGCGACCGCTGGCCACTCGTTGTTGCCGTTGGCAAAATAGTTTTGCGCCTCAGGGCTGGCCAGGTATTCCATGAACTTCACTGCGTTGGCGCTGTTCTTCGCGTTTTTGGCCACTGCAGCGCCGGCGATGTTCACATGGGTGCCCCAGGACTGCTGGTTGGGAAAAACGACGCCAACCTTTTCCATGATGGCCTTGTCTTCCGGTGCCGACGAACGCATGAGGCGCGCCAGGTAGTAGGTGTTGGTGATGGCAATGCCGCACTCGCCGCTGGCCACGCCCTTGATCTGGTCGGTGTCACCGCCCTTGGGCGCGCGAGCCATGTTGGCCACCATGCCCTTGAGCCACTCTTCGGCCTTGACCGCGCCCAGGTGTTCGGTCACCGCGCCAAACAGCGACAGGTTGTAGGGGTGTGAACCTGAGCGGGTGCACAGCAAGCCCTTGTTTTTGGGGTCCGCCAGTTCTTCGTAGGTGTCCACATCGGCTTTGTTGACCTTGAGCTTGTCGTACACGATGACCCGCGCGCGTGTGGAAAAGCCGAACCAGGTGGTGCCTTCGGCTGTGGCTTGCGCACGCAGTTGGACCGGGATGGCTTTTTCAAGCACGCTTGACTTGATCGGCAGGAACATGCCTTCGCTGTCGCCTTTGGCCAGGCGGGCCGCATCAACGAGCAAGATGACGTCGGCGGGGGAAGCTGCACCTTCGGCCTTGAGCCGGGCCAGGATGCCGGCGTCGTCAGCGTCCACCCGGTTGATCTTGATGCCGGTGGTCTTGGTGAAATTGCTGTAAAGCGCCTCGTCGGTCTGGTAGTGGCGGGCAGAATAGAGATTCAGCACCTGTTCCTGTGCGCTGGCGCTGGAGGCAGCGCCCAGCAGGGCGGCAAGGGCCAGGGTGTTCAGAAGGCGGAGTTTTTGACGCATGGGCTTGAAGCTAAAGGTTGGAATGTGTTCAGTGTAATACAAACGCGAATTATTCTCAATAGTATTGAGATTGAAAAACAGGGTCGTTTGCAAGGGGGTGTTGCGGCGGCGTTATTTGTCAGCCTGTTGTTATTGACTGGCTGCGCCAGCCCGCCTGCCAGGCGGAGTGACGCGGCGGCTACCCCTGTCGCGGAAGTGCCCGCCCCCAGGGCGCCACGCATAGGTCTGGCACTCGGTGGCGGGGCTGCGCGCGGCTTTGCCCATGTGGGTGTGATCGCTGTGTTGGAAGAGGCCGGTCTGCGGCCATCGGTGGTGGTCGGGACCTCGGCTGGCAGCCTGGTGGCGGCGCTTTATGCCAGCGGCAAAAGCAGCGCCCAATTGCAGCAAACCGCGTTGAACATGGAAGAGGCCGCCATCACCGACTGGATGTTGCCGATTTTTGGCCGGGGCATGTTTCGGGGCGAGGCTCTTGGCCGGTATGTCAACGATCTGGTGGCGGGACGGCTGATTGAAAACATGGCCATTCCCCTGGGCATTGTGGCCACCGACCTGAACAGCGGCCAGGCGGTGCTGTTTCAGCGTGGCGACACCGGAACGGCGGTGCGTGCGTCCAGTGCGGTACCGGCGGTTTTTGTGCCGGTGAAAATCAATGGGCGTGAATACGTGGATGGCGGGCTTGTGTCGCCAGTGCCGGTGCGCTTTGCGCGCCAGATGGGCGCCGAGCTGGTGATAGCCGTGGATATATCGAGCCCGCCGGAAGGCAATCCGGCGGAGGGGACGCTGCAAATCCTGTTGCAGACCTTTGCCATCATGGGCAAAAGCATCAACCGTTATGAACTCAAGGACGCCGATGTGGTGGTGCAGCCGTCGCAGGCGGGGCTCAGAAGCTCCGACTTCTCGGCACGCCAGCGCGCCATCGACGCAGGCCGGGCGGCCATGCTGGCGGCGCTGCCTGAGTTGAAGGCCAGACTTGCGAAGGTGCCTCTCGCAGCCCGTTGACACTCTTTTTTTGATAGCTGCCTGCGACCGACCGGCAAGGGTTGGGGCCTGATTTGAGGCAAAAAAAAGCCTGATCTTGCAATCAGGCTTTAAGGGGTCCGTGAAACTGGATTTCTGGAGGGACCCGAGGAGACAACTGGCTGGAGCTAGCTCCAATGGTTGAATGATCGGAGCCGCACCCCTGGTTGGGTAGAGCCGACAGTTCAGGGGAACCGGCAGGGTTTCGAAGCACCAGGCTCTGGCCTGAATCAACTGGCGCCGGGGCCAGCCAATTCAAGCCCTGTCATCAACGCTTTTTGGAAGCGGTTTTGGAGGCGTTCACAGCAGTGGCAGTCACTGCGGTGATGTTGGCTTCGGCCATTTCGCTGGCTTGCTTGACGGCTTTCTGTACCGACTCGAAAGCGTTGTTGGCAGCAGCGACAGCGCTTTTCATCACGGCAACAGCGGTCTCGGAACCGGCGGGTGCGTTTTTGGCGGCGCTGTCAACCAGGCCCATGAATTTGGCCTGGGCTTCAGCGGCCTGGCCTTCAAAGGACTTGCCGACTTCAGAGCCGGTGGCTGTAGCGATGTCGTACAGGTGGCGGCTGTAAGCGGCTGTTTTTTCAGCCAGGGGCTGGAACAGGCCGGCTTGCAGGGCCAGCAACTCTTGTGCGTCTTTGACGCCCATGAGGGATTGGGTGTGGTTGGCGGACTCGGCCAGAGCAGCTTTGGAAGCCTGGACATTCAGTTCAACCAGTTTCTCAACGCCTTCAAAGGCCTTGCTGGTCAGACCAAACAGGGTCTCGACGTTTGCTTTGTGGGAAGCCATCATTTGTTCAGCGGTCAACATATTAAATCTCCAATATAGGTAGGTTAAAACTTCAATTAGTTGCCTGCTGGACAAGCTGCTCCGGGGAGTGCTTTGTCTATTGCTGCACTGCAACATAACTGAAGTATAGGGATTACCCCCGGTAAATACAAGCGGTTTTTGTTGCAGTGCACCATTTTAGACGACAAGCTCTAGGAGTCTGCGGTTTTGCACTTGCCGCCACAATGCAGTTCTGGGTGTCCGCTGTGGACGTTCCTGTTCTGTCCGCGGTTTCCTGGCCTCCTTCCCTTGCAAGCCTTTTACGCCGATCACTTTGTCCTCCCCCTGCCGGCGGGGCACCGATTTCCCATGGCCAAGTACCAGCGCCTGCGTGACCGCGTGGCGGGTGAGTTGCCGCAGGTGCGCCTGGGTGTGGCGCCGCGCGCCAGCGACGGTGAACTGGCGCTGGCGCATGATCCGGCCTATATCCAGGCGGTGGCGGACGGCACCTTGAGCGCAGCGGCCATGCGCGAAATCGGCTTTCCCTGGAGCGTCGAGATGGTCGAAAGGTCGCGTCGCTCGGCTGGGGCCACGGTGGCCGCGGCGCGTGCAGCGCTGGGCCTGCGTGCGCGGCCCGAGGGTGTGGCCGCCAACATGGCCGGTGGCACCCACCACGCGTCAAGCAGCAAGGGCGGCGGGTTTTGTGTATTCAACGACGCCGCCATTGCTGCCCGGCTGATGCAGGCTGAACACGCGCGCCTGCAGCGCAGCGACAGGCATCCGCTGCGGGTGGCGGTGATCGACCTGGACGTGCACCAGGGCAACGGCACGGCCAGCATTTTCAGCCGGGACCCCAGTGTTTTCACGCTGTCGATACACGGGCAGAAGAATTTTCCGTTTCGCAAGGAAGCCAGCGACCTTGATGTGGACCTGCCTGACGGCTGCACCGACGCTGCGTACCTGCAGGCGCTGGAGCAGGCGCTGGAAGAACTCGATCAACGTTTTGAGCCCGGTCTGGTCATCTATCTGGCCGGAGCGGACCCTTTTGAGGGCGACAGGCTAGGCCGGCTCAGCCTGAGTTACGACGGCCTGGAAGCCCGGGACAGGCGCGTTTTCGACTGGGCCTGGCAGCGCCGCATTCCGCTGGCCTTTGCCATGGCAGGCGGTTACGGCGTCAACATCGACGAGACGGTCCAGGTGCAGATGAACACCTACCGGGTGGCGCTGGGGTATTGGCAACGCTGGCAGGCGCTGCCCGGGCTGGCAAAATAGGCGCCCATGACTTCCCCGACACGCCCCCAAGCCGAGCCCCGCAGCGCCTACAAGGTCTTTCGCCCCATTGGCACACGCTGGATGGACAACGATGTTTACGGCCACGTCAACAACGTCGTTTATTACAGCTGGTTTGACACGGCAGTCAACGGCTACCTGATTGAATCGGGCGCCATCGACATTCACGCCGGCAGCGTGATCGGGCTGGTGATCGAGACGCAGTGCAACTATTTTTCCCCGCTGTCCTTTCCGGAGCCGGTGCTGGCCGGTATACGTGTGGCGCATGTGGGGTCGTCCAGCGTGCGGTATGAGGTCGGCTTGTTCCCCGGCCAGGACAGCACGGCACTGACCGCCGCCAAAGGCCATTTCATCCATGTGTACGTGGACCGGTTGACGCGCCGGCCGGCGCCCTTGCCGCCCCAACTTTTGACCACCCTGGAGACCCTCAAGTGAGTGACACCCCCAACGCTGTCGATGCAGCCATCGACAGCCGCATGTCCACGCGTGCTTTTCTGCCGAAAGCCGTTCCCCGTGCCACGCTGGAGCACCTGCTGGCACTTGCCAGCCGCGCGCCCTCGGGTACCAACACCCAGCCCTGGAAGGTCTATGTGTTGCAGGGTGCCAGCAAAGACAGCCTGATGGGTAAAGTCTGCGCCGCGCATGACGCGATTCGCGCCAACCCCGAGCTGGCCGCGCAGTACAGGGAAGAGTACGACTACTACCCCGAGAAGTGGGTGTCGCCCTACATTGACCGGCGCCGTGAAAACGGCTGGGGGCTGTACGGCCTGCTCGGTATTGGCAAGGGCGACAAGGACAAGATGCATGCCCAGCAGCAGCGCAACTACCGTTTTTTTGACGCCCCAGTGGGCCTGATGTTCACACTGGACCGGGTGATGGGCCGGGGCAGCCTGGTCGACTACGGCATGTTCATGCAAAACATCATGGTCGCCGCGCGTGGCCACGGCCTGCACAGCTGTCCGCAGGCAGCGTGGAACGGCTTTGCCAACATCATCCTGCCGCACATCGGCGCGGGTGAGGGCGAAATGCTGGTTTGCGGCATGGCACTGGGTTATGCGGACGAGTCGGCGCTGGTCAACACCTTCCGCACCCCCCGCGTCAGCGCGCAGGACTTCACGACCTGGCTGGACTGACAGCCCCCCACTTGCAACAGCTACATGTGCTTGCAGGTAAAGTCGAGGCTTCGCGCGCTCAGCGCACCCTTTTTTCCAGAAAGAATTACCCATGAATACCACTCCCTCCGGTCTCCAATACGAAGACACCGTGCTCGGTACCGGCGCCATTGCCAAAGCAGGCCGTGATGTCAAGGTGCATTACACCGGCTGGCTTTACAACGACGGCGTACAGGGCGCGAAGTTTGATTCCAGCAAGGACCGTGGCCAGCCATTCGAGTTTTCGCTGGGCGCCGGTCAGGTCATCAAGGGTTGGGACGAAGGTGTGCAGGGCATGTCGGTGGGTGGTACACGTCGCCTGGTGATTCCGGCTGAACTGGGTTACGGCGCACGGGGGGCCGGTGGTGTCATTCCGCCGAATGCCACGCTGCTGTTCGAGGTTGATTTTCTGGGGTGATTTTTCTAATTGCACGCGGCCCGGGCATTTCCAGAAATTCAGTTTTTGGGATGAAGTGCAAGGCGCGCGGCGCGCAGGACACCGGAATGCACTTGGGTGCATGAGGATTCCGAGCACCGCGCAACGCCGCAATTCGCCCACAAAATGGATTTATGGGAATGTCCAACGATGATCATTACGAGCCTGCTTGATACAGATCTGTACAAGTTCACGATGATGCAGGTGGTGTTGCACCAGTTTCCGGGTGCACAGGTGGAGTACCGCTTCAAATGTCGCAATGCCGGTGCGACCGGGGTCAGTGATCTGGCACCCTATGTGCGTGAAATCCGTGAGGAAATCCGGGCCCTGTGCCGCTTGCAGTTTCAGGACGCAGAACTGGCTTATCTGCGCGCCTTGCGTTTCATCAAAAGCGACTTTGTTGATTTTCTGGGACTGTTCCGGCTCAATGAAAAATACGTCAGCGTGAAGGCGTTGCCGTCGGGCGAAATCGAGGTGGTGATTGAAGGGCCGTGGCTGCACACCATACTGTTTGAAATCCCTGTGCTGGCCATCATCAACGAGGTGTACTTCCGCAACACCCAGAAGCTCGCTGATGTGATGCAGGGACGCCAACGCCTGGATGCCAAGATCGGACTGCTTCAGGCAGATGGGCTGCGTGAGCTGAAGATCGCCGATTACGGCACTCGCCGGCGATTTGGCCAGGCCTGGCATGAGGAAGTCCTGCGCACCCTGATTGCGCGTCTGGGCACCGGCCCCGACGGCCAGTTTGCCGGCACCAGCAATGTGCTGTTTGCGATGAAACTCGGCCTGACGCCGCTGGGCACCATGGCGCACGAATACCTGCAGGCATGCCAGGCGCTGGGGCCGCGTCTGCGCGACAGCCAGGTATTTGGTTTCGAGTCCTGGGCCAAAGAGTACCGGGGCGATCTGGGCATAGCGCTCAGCGACGTGTACGGTATGAGCGCTTTTCTGCGCGACTTTGACATGTATTTCTGCAAGCTGTTTGACGGTGCCCGTCACGACAGTGGCGACCCGTTTCAGTGGGGCGAACGCATGCTGGCGCACTACGCCAAAAACCGCGTTGATCCGAAAACCAAAACGCTGATTTTCAGCGATGGTCTCACCGTGCCGCGCACCGTCGAGCTGTACCAGCAGTTCCGTGGGCGCTGCCAGCTGGCGTTTGGCATTGGCACCAATCTGACCAATGATCTGGGCTACGAGCCGCTGCAAATTGTCATCAAGATGGTGCGGTGCAACGGGCAGCCTGTGGCCAAGCTGTCAGACACGCCGTCCAAAAACATGTGTGACGATGAAAAGTACCTGGCCTATCTGCGTCAGGTTTTCGAGATTGCCTGAGGGCGCAACATGCAGACCTGCGCTGATGGGTCGGGCTGCCAAAACAAGAGGAGACATCATGAAATCGTTGCGATGGACACCATTGGCGGCCCTGCTTTTTTTCTGTCCTGGCTGGGCACTGGCGGCTGGCTTTGACGGCAGCCAGTTGTCACCGCTGTGGGGTGTACCGTTCGCCGGCCTGTTGTTGTCGATTGCCCTCATGCCGCTGTTGCTGCCCTGGTTCTGGCATCACCATTTTGGCAAGATATCTGCTGCCTGGACCTTGGCTTTTTTCATCCCGTTTGCGCTGGTTTTTGGCCCCTCGGTGGCCGGTTTCAGCCTCGTGCATGCGCTGGTCGCTGAGTACATTCCCTTCATCATCCTGCTGACCGCGCTGTTTACCGTGGCGGGCGGTATTTTCATTCGGGGCAACCTGCATGGCAGCCCGGGACTCAATGCCGCGCTGCTGCTGACAGGTGCCGTTCTGGCCAGCTTCATGGGCACAACCGGCGCATCCATGCTGATGATCCGGCCCTTGATTCGCGCCAACGACAACCGCAAACATTCGGCGCATATCGTTGTCTTTTTTATCTTCATCGTCTCCAATGCCGGCGGTTCACTGACTCCGCTGGGCGATCCGCCGCTGTTTCTGGGTTTCCTGAAGGGTGTGGACTTTTTCTGGACCGTCCAGCACATCTTTCCCGAGACCCTGTTTCTGATCGTGAGCCTGCTGGCGATTTTTTATCTGCTCGACACCTGGTATTTCCGCAGGGAAGGTGTGCAACCGGTGGACCCGACGCCCGACACGCAGCGGGTGGGCTTTGACGGCGCCTTCAACTTCCTGCTGCTTGCAGCGGTGGCTGGTTTGGTACTGCTCAGTGGCTTCTGGAAGTCGCCGCTGGTGTTTGATGTATACGGCACCGAGGTCGGTTTGCCTGGACTGGCGCGCGATGCAGGCCTGATCGCCATCACCCTGTTGTCCCTCCGCTTCACCGCCGACGGGGTGCATGAGGACAACCAGTTTTCCTGGGGACCCATGGCCGAAGTGGCCAAGCTGTTTGCCGGCATTTTCCTGACCATCATCCCGGTGATTGCCATGCTCAAGGCGGGCAGCAGCGGGCCTTTTGGCGCGGTGGTGTCTGCCGTGACGCGGCCGGACGGACAGCCCGATCCGGCCATGTATTTCTGGGCGTCGGGTATCTTGAGCTCGTTCCTGGACAACGCGCCTACCTATCTGGTGTTTTTCAATACCGCCGGCGGCGACCCGCAGGTCCTGATGACCACACTGGCGCCGACGCTGGCCGCGATCTCGGCCGGTGCGGTTTTTATGGGCGCCAATACCTACATCGGCAACGCGCCCAATCTGATGGTCAAGGCGATTGCTGAAGACCGGGGCGTCAAGATGCCCAGCTTCTTTGGCTACATGGCCTGGTCGGGCGCGGTGCTGATCCCCTTGTTTGTCCTGATGACCTTGATCTGGTTTCGATAATTTGTGGTTGAAAGACATTCATGAGCAAGCCCAAAATCCTGATAGCCCGAGCCATTTTTCCAGAAGTCATTGAAAGACTGGCACAGCACTTTGAAGTGGAATCCAACCAGCTTGACGAGCCTTTTTCAAGGGAAGAGCTGGTTGCGAAACTGCAGGGCAAGGACGGGGCCCTGACCGCCGGTAGCGATCGCATTGATGCCAGTGTGTTGGCCGCCTGCGCGCAACTGAAGATATGCGCCAACATGGCCGTGGGCTACAACAATTTTGAGCTTGACGCCATGACGGCCGCTGGTGTGCTGGCAACCAACACGCCCGACGTGCTGACCGAAACCACGGCCGACTTTGGTTTTGCACTTCTGATGGCGACAGCCCGCCGCATCACCGAGAGCGAGCATTTCCTGCGCGCTGGCAAGTGGAACAGGTGGAGCTACGACATGTTTTCCGGGGCCGAAATCCACGGCAGCACGCTCGGCATTCTGGGCATGGGCCGTATTGGCCAGGGTATTGCCAAACGTGGCGCGCACGGTTTTGGCATGAAGGTGATTTACCACAACCGTTCGCGCCTTGACGCGGCACTCGAAGCCGAGTGCAAGGCCGGTTATGTAAGCAAGGAAGAACTTTTGAGAACTGCAGACCACCTGGTACTGGTGCTGCCGTATTCGCCCGCCTCACACCACGCGATAGGCGCGGTCGAGCTGGCTCTGATGAAGCCCACTGCGACGCTGGTCAACATCGCGCGCGGCGGCATTGTGGACGATGCAGCGCTGGCGCAGGCCCTGCGTGAGGGGCGTATCGCCGCTGCCGGGCTCGATGTTTTTGAAGGGGAGCCCCAACTGAACCCTGACCTTCTACGGGTGCCCAACGTGGTGCTGACACCGCACATCGCCAGTGCCAGTGTGCCTACGCGCATGGCCATGGCCAACCTCGCGGCGGACAATCTGATTGGGTATCTCAAGGATGGAAAGCCGTTAACCCCTTTGAATCCTGCGGTACTGGCTCCACAATAGATCGCACCTATGACCCCTTTCCAGGCCTGGCTGGCGCTTGCCGTGCTGCTGTTGAACCTGTTGCTGCTGGTGTGGCTGTTGCTGCGCAAACCAGCTGCCAGTGGCCGCGAGGAGCTGCTGGCTGGCCTGGCGGCGGGCAATGACCGGCTGGAGCGCGAATTGCGGCGCGAGATCAGTGACAGCTCGCGCAGCAGCCGGGAGGAACTGGGCACCACTTTTGCCACCTTCCAGCAGACGCTGGTGCAGCAAAGTGCCGAGGCCATCCGCACGCAGAACGCACAAATCGATGCTTTCTCGCAGCAGCTGACCCTGCTGCAAAAAACGCTGTCTGACACCCTGAGCACGCAACTTCAGTCGGTCAGCGAGTCGAACGCGCGGCGCATGGGTGAGGTGCGCGAGACGCTTGAAAAGCAACTGGCCCAGTTGCAGCAGACCAACTCGGCCAAGCTCGATGAAATGCGCAAGACGGTGGATGAAAAACTCCAGACCACCCTGGAGACCCGACTGGGCGAAAGTTTCAAGCAGGTCGCCGACCGGCTGGAGCAGGTGCACAAGGGCCTGGGTGAGATGCAGTCACTGGCCGTGGGGGTGGGCAACCTGCAGCGCGTGTTGACGAACGTGAAGACGCGCGGTGTGTTTGGCGAGGTGCAACTGGAAGCCCTGCTGGAGCAGGTTCTGACCACCGACCAGTACGCCAAACAGGTCGAAACCAAGCCGCGCAGCGGCCAGCGTGTGGACTTTGCGATTCGCTTCCCCGGTCGGGGCGATGGCGGCGTACCCGTGTGGCTGCCGATTGATGCCAAATTTCCGCGAGACGACTATGAACGCCTGATCGATGCACATGAGCGGGTTGATCCGGCAGCAGTGGAGCTGGCGGGCAAGGCGCTGGAAGCACGTATCCGTACTGAGGCCAAATCGATTGCCGAAAACTACCTCGCTGCGCCGCACACCACCGACTTTGCCATCCTGTTCCTGCCGGTCGAAAGCCTGTATGCCGAGGTGCTGCGGCGCCCGGGGCTGATGGACGCAATTCAACGCCAGTACCGCGTGACGCTGGCCGGCCCCACGACGCTGCTGGCCATGCTCAACAGCCTGCACATGGGCTTTCGCACGCTGGCGCTGGAGCAGCAGGCCTCGGAAGTGTGGAAGGTGCTGGGTGCGGTCAAGACCGAGTTTGAGCGTTACGGTGAATGGGTGGCCCGCATCAAGGAGCAGGTGGCCAAGGCCTCGGACACCCTCGACAAGGCCGACACCCGGGCCAAGCAGATGCGGCTGGCGCTGCGCAAGGTGGAAGCCCTGCCGGATGCCGAGTCCCAGGTGCTGCTGCCGCCAGCGACCGAGGCCGATCTGCTGGACGAATGACCTGGATGGACGGCTTTTTTGCTACTGATTTTATAGCTACTTGCGCACGTTCCATAAGGGCCAGAGCCCTATTTTCTTTGTATTCGTGACGCCATGACGCCTGAACTGGCCCGCCTTATCCTCGCCCAGATTTGCCTGCACGCCTGTATGGCCGGTACCCGCATGGCCGCACCCTTGCTGGCCCTGCGCGAAGGCTACAGCCCGCTGGCTGTGGGGGTGCTGCTGGCGCTGTTTGCCTTGACGCAGGTGTTTCTGGCGCTGCCCGCCGGGCGTTTCGCCGACCGCCGCGGCCTGAAACGTCCGATCGGCTACAGCGTGATGGCCGCCATGCTGGGCGCAGGCATGGCGGTGGCTTACCCGATCTTTCCGGTATTGTGTCTGGCCGCTTTGCTGACGGGTGGAGCCACCGGGGTGGCGGTCATCGCGCTGCAACGCCATGTCGGCCGCGCTGCGGCGGGCGCCTTGCAGTTGCGGCGGGTGTTCAGCTGGCTGTCTATCGGGCCGGCCGTGTCCAATTTTGTCGGGCCGTTTTCGGCTGGTTTGCTGATTGATCACGCCGGTGCACTGCCCAACAGCACAGACGGCTATCGCGCCGCGTTTTTCCTCATGGCGGTGCTGCCGCTTGCCAGCTGGTTTCTGGTGCGGCGTACGCGGGAGCTGGCCCCGGTGCTGGCTGCAGCGGGCAGTACGCCTGTCAATACCTGGGATCTGTTGCGCGAGCCGAATTTTCGCCGGCTGATGCTGGTGAACTGGTTTTTATCGTCCTGCTGGGATGTGCACACCTTTGTGGTGCCGGTGTTGGGGTTTGAGCGCGGCATCAGCGCGTCGGTGATTGGCACCATCCTGGGCGCGTTTGCAGCAGCGGCGGCGGCCATTCGTTTCGTTATGCCACTGGTGGCAGCGCACCTGCGCGAGTGGCGCGTACTGGCCGTGGCCATGCTGGCGACGTCGGCGCTGTTTGCGGTTTACCCCTTCATGCGGACGGCGCTGGGCATGGGGGTGTGCTCGGTATTGCTTGGCCTGGCACTGGGGACGGTACAGCCCATGATCATGAGCATGCTGCACCAGATCACACCCGAGGCGCGGCACGGTGAGGCGCTGGGCCTGCGGCTGATGGCGATCAATGCGTCGAGCGTGTTGATGCCCGTGCTGTTCGGAACCATGGGCGCCGTGATCGGCATTGCAGGTGTGTTCTGGGCGACCGGCGCAGTGGTGGGGGCGGGCAGCCGCCTGGCGTGGCTCCTCAGGCCAGCAAGACCCTAAAGCTTGTAGAACGACTTGATCGCGTCCCAGGCCGCCTGCGGCTCATCGACGTATTCGATCAGCTTCAGATCCTCTGGCGAAATGGCTCCTTCTTCAATCAGCACGTCAAAGTTGAACAGTCGTTTCCAGTAGCTGGAGCCAAACAAAATGATGGGCACCGGTTTGGCCTTGCGCGTCTGCACCAGTGTGATCACTTCAAACAATTCGTCCAGCGTGCCAAAACCCCCAGGGAAGGCCACCAGCGCCTTGGCACGCATCATGAAATGCATTTTGCGCAGCGCGAAGTAGTGAAACTTGAAGCTCAGCGAGGGTGTCACGTAGGGGTTGGAGCCCTGCTCGTGGGGCAGGGCGATGTTCAGCCCGACGGTGGGTGCGCCCATCTCCTGCGCGCCCCGATTCGCCGCCTCCATGATGCCCGGGCCACCGCCGGTGCAGATAAACAATTGCTCCCGTGCCGGCAGGGACTTGCTGTGGGTGGCCACGATCTGGCCAAAAAGCCGCGCCTGCTCATAAAAAACTGCATTGCGAGTCTGCCGCTCGGCCAGCGCCAGTGCTTGTGCGTCGCCAGAGTCTTGGGCCAGTGCGAGCGCCTGCTGCGCCTGCTCGGGCGCCGGAAAGCGCGCACTGCCAAAGACGACGATGGTGTTTTCAATGCCCTGGGCTTGCTGCTCTACGTCGGGCTTGAGCATTTCCAGCTGAAAGCGTATGCCGCGGGTCTCACGCCGCAGCAGAAACTCCGGGTCGGCAAAGGCCAGGCGGTAGGCGTCGGCCTCCAGCGGGTTGCCTTTGTCGGCGTGTGATTGCAACTCGGCCCAGGCATCGGCCAGGCGGCTACCGGATATCTCTTGTGTCTGTTCCATAAACTGCCTGTTCAATGTCGGTATGTAAAAAGGCCCCCTCAGGAGCCTTTTGCGAGTCGGGAGGGGAAGGTCTGACTCAGACCCGCTTGCGGTATTCGCCCGTGCGTGTGTCGATTTCGACAATATCACCCTGGGCCACAAAAATCGGCACGCCGATTTCAAAACCGGTGGCCAGTTTGGCGGGTTTCAGCACCTTGCCGGAAGTGTCACCCTTGACGGCGGGCTCGGTCCAGGTGATCTCGCGCTGGACGCTGGTGGGCACCTCGACCGAGATGGCTTTGCCGTCATAAAACACGACTTCAAGCTCCATGCCGTCCTGCAGGTAGTTCAGCGAGTCCCCCATGTTTTCGGCTTCGACTTCGTACTGGTTGTACTCGGCGTCCATGCAGATGTACATCGGGTCGGCAAAGTAGGAGTAAGTGCAGTCCTTCTTGTCCAGAATGACCTGGTCGATTTTGTCGTCGGCCTTGAACACCACTTCGGTGTTGAAGTTGGCAATCAGGCTTTTGAGTTTCATGCGCACGGTGGCGGAATTGCGCCCGCCGCGGCTGTATTCGGTCTTGAGCACCACCATCGGGTCTTTGCCGTTCATGATGACGTTACCGGCGCGTATTTCTTGAGCGATTTTCATAACAGTTTCTAGTAGAGTTTGGCCGCCGGATGTTTCTGCGGCAGCGCAGGTCTTTGGCCGATTGGCGGCATGGCCCGATGGCGTTCCATGCAAAGCCCTTTATTTTAGCGTTTTTTGTGCCACCCCCCGGGCGGCCTCAGTCTGGCCGGCGCAACAAGCGCTCCCAGGTGCTTCAGAGGTACTTAAGGCTGGTTTAAGTGTCCGGGTCGCAAGATGGCTGGCTGTTCGAATCCCGGGTATGCCAGTGGCCGCCCCGCCTGACCTCTATGACTCTGCATCCTGCTGGCGCTGAGAAGCGGCTTCGCCACCGGTTTCTGAAAATGCACTTGCCCCGTCCGACCCTGCAGGTGGAGACGCTGGTGCTCTTGTGTGTCGGCCTTCTGCTGCTTGCCGGCAATGGTCCGTTCTGGCGCGCTGCGCTGGCTGATCGCAGTTGGGCGTCTGCCGCCAGCTGGGGTTTCGCTGCGGCGCTGTTTGTGGCTTTTTCCGCCTTTTATTTTGCTTTCACCTCGCTGCTGGCAACCCGCCTGACCGTGCGGCCACTGCTCAGTGTGCTGGTGCTGTGCACGGCTTTCGCGTCCTGGTACATGGACCACTATGCGATTTACCTGGACCGGGCCATGCTGCGCAACGTGCTGGCCACCAATGTGCATGAAGCCCGGGAATTGCTGGTCTGGGACATGGTCCCGCACTTGCTTCTGCTTGGTGTGTTGCCGGCTGCACTGGTCTGGTGGCCGCAAGTGAAGCAGCGCAGCATCGGGCGCGCGCTGGCTATCCGCCTGGGCTGGGTGACCGCTGCCCTGGTCATTGGCACTGTCAGCCTGTTGCTGGTGTTTGCCGATTTTGCATCGCTGATGCGCAACCACCGGGAGGTGCGTTATTTGCTGACACCGGGCAATGTGGTGGCAGCCTTGGCGGGTAATGCGCTGGCGGGGGTGCAGCAACCGGCCCAGTCCAGACTTCCGGTGGGCGAAGATGCGCGGCTCGGTGCTGCCTGGCAGGCGCGAAGCCGGCCGGTTCTTTTTGTACTGGTGGTGGGTGAAACCGCACGTTCGCAGAATTTTTCACTCAACGGTTATGGCCGACTGACGAATCCGATGCTGGCCCAGCGCGATGTCATCAGTTATCCGAACGCGACGGCCTGCGGCACCTCCACCGAGGTGTCGCTCCCCTGCATGTTTTCCCCTTTTGGCCGTGCACGCTACGACGAGGCCAAAATTCGTACCCATGAATCCGTCCTGCATGTGCTGGCGCGGGCTGGCTTCAAGGTCTTGTGGCGCGACAACCAGTCGGGCTGCAAGGGGGTTTGTGATGGACTGCCCGCAGAGCAACTGGACCACGCCAAAGTGGAAGCCCTGTGCGCAGAGGGTCAGTGCCTGGACGAGGTGCTGCTGCATGGCATGGAAGGTATCGCCCGTGACAACCAGGGCAATCTGCTGGTGGTGATGCACCAGCTGGGCAGCCACGGACCGGCGTATTTCAAGCGCTACCCGGCGGTATTCAAGCAGTTTGCCCCGGCCTGCGAGAACGAAAACCTGCGTGGCTGCAGCGCCGCCGAAATTATGAACGCCTACGACAACTCCCTGCTGTACACCGACTTTTTCCTGTCGCGCGTGATCGACTTTCTGGAGCACTCGCAAAAGCAGTACGACACCGCCATGCTGTATGTGTCAGACCATGGCGAGTCGCTGGGCGAGGGCGGCCTGTACCTGCACGGCATGCCCTATGCGATTGCCCCCGAGGTGCAGACGCGTGTACCGCTGGTGATGTGGCTGTCGCCCGGTTTGCGCGCCAGCTTCAGCATCAACCAGGAATGCCTGCGCAAAAACGCTGGCAACCCGCTGAGCCACGACAAGCTGTTTCATTCGCTGCTGGGTGTGCTGGATGTGCAAACCCGGGCTTATGACCCTGCCCTGGACCTGTTTGCGCCTTGCCGTCCGGCGCCGGTGGTGACAGTCATCGGGCCGCAAAACGCACACTGATGCGCAAACCCGGGCCGCCGGGCGCGTCTTCCAGTGAGATATCGGCGCCATGGCGCTTGGCCACCGCCCGGACAATCGCCAGCCCCAGGCCGCTGCCGTGCGGCATGCCGCCCCCCTCTGTGTTGCTGTTGCCGGTGCTGCGGTAGAAGCGGTCAAACACCCGCTGGCGTTCAGCGGGCGGGATGCCCGGGCCACTGTCGGTGATACGCAGGCAGGGGCGGCCCTGATCGGTGCAAGCTCCGACATCGATGCGTCCGCCCGCTGGTGTGTGCCGCAAGGCGTTGTCCACCAGGTTGTTCAGCAAAATGGTCAGCTGCTGGGCGTCGGCCTCGGTCACCGGGCTGCCATCGATCACCGCCCCGAGGTCAATCCTGCGCTGCTCTGCGCGTGCGCTGAAGCGGCTCACGGCGGCACGTACCAGGTCCGCCAGGTTCACTGGCTCGCGCTGCAGGGCAGGCGTTTCAGGTGCCAGCCGCGAGAGCTGCAGCAATTGCTCGACCAGGTGTTGCGCCCGCTCTATCCCGGCGCGCAACTGCGCCAGAGCGGCCTGGCGTTGTGTATCGTCACCGGCACGTTCGAGCAGTTGCAACTGCAGCCGCAATGCCGTGATGGGTGTGCGCAACTCGTGCGCCGCATCGGCCAGAAAAAGCCGCTGCAGGGCCAGCGCACCGCCCAGGCGGGCCATCAGGTCGTTGATCGCGCCTATCAGCAGATGCAGCTCGGTCGGATGCGCCGACAGCGTGATGGGGTGCAAGGCCTCGACACTGCGCGCAGTGACATCGTCTGCCGCATGGTCCAGCGGCGCCAGCCCGCGCCGCAGTGCCAGTGTCAGCAACACAGCCAGTATGGCCAGCAGCACCAGCGCTGGCACGATGAGCACCGCGCCGGTTTCTCTGGCCAGCGCCTGGCGCTCGCTGTCGCGCTGGGCTGCCTGCACAATGCCGTCGCTGAGCACGATGGTGTAGAGGTGCCAGCGCTCCTGGCCCAGGTTGACCACGCTCAGGCCGCTGCGCGACAGAAAGGGCAGAGTGACTGCCGGGTCGGAGCGGTGCAACAAGGTGCCGCTGCGTGTCCAGGCCGCGGTGACAAACTCGAACTTGCCGTATTCCTCATAAACTTTGGGCAACTGCTCGGCCAGACTGGGTGTGCGCGCCATGCCATAGGTGCCGTGGTGGTTGGCCACTGCCAGTGCCACCTGTTTGAGGTTGTCCTCAAACACTTCCTCCATTTCGTGGGCCAGCGTCCAGTACGAGGTGGCCACCAGCAGGCTGGCACCGAGCGCCAGCGCGCCCATGGCCCAGACCAGCACGCGGCGGTGGATGGATTGAACGGCGCCGCTCATGAGGGCTCACAGACTTTGTAACCCACGCCGCGCACATTGCGTATGGTGTCGGCGCCGAGTTTGCGGCGCAGTTTGTGCAGGTGCACTTCGACGGCGTTGCTGCCGATCTCTTCGGTCCAGCCGTAGATCGAGTCTTCCAGCTGGGTCCGCGACAACACCGCGCCGGGGCGCTGCATCAGGGTCTCCAGCAGGGAAAATTCACGCGCAGACAGATCGACCTTGTCGCCTTTCAGGCTGACCAGTTTATGCACCGGGTCCAGCGTCAGCTCACCGCATTGCAGCAGGGGCGAGGCGCCGCCGGCATGCCGGCGCAACAGGGCTCGCACGCGGGCAATCAGCTCGTCCAGATCAAACGGTTTGAGAACATAGTCGTCGGCCCCGGCATTGAGCCCGGCAATGCGGTCTGCCACGGCGTCCCGGGCGGTGACGATGAGGACCGGAATGGCGTCCCCGCGCGTGCGCAACTGCCTGAGTACCGCCATGCCGTCCTGGCCCGGCAGGCCCAGATCCAGCACTGCCAGGTCATATACATCGTTGGCCAGCGCCCGGCCTGCGGCGAGGCCGTCCGTGACCCAGTCCACGGTGAATCCGGCCTCGCTAAGGCCCTGCCGCAGCGCGCGGCCAATCATGGTGTCGTCTTCAATCAGTAAAAGTCTCATGGTGGGTCAGGTCGATTGTGCGTGACAAAACGCATCAGCCGGGTGCTCAGATCCTCTTGTGCCAGCAGGGCTTGCCGGGCGGTCGCTGTGCAGTCGGTCCATTCAGCCGTGGCCAGTCCAGGCAATACCGGCGGCGATTCGGCCGCATTCCACGCCCGGTGAAAGTCGCGCAGCGAAGGTGGTGCCTGCAACATGTCCAGAAAAGCCTGCAGCTTGTTCAGGTGGGCCGCATCGGTCTGCGGGTAGATCTGCCAGACACAAGCCTTGCCCGCCCACAAGGCGCGCACCACCGAGTCTTCGCCACGCACAAAGTTGAGGTCGCTGGCCCAGAGCAGGTGGTCAAAGTCAATCTGCGTCAGCCAGGGCAGGTATGAAATTAATAGCTGCCCACGACCGTCCGGATTGGGCTGCTGCCACTTTTGATCATCAAGAACGGCCTGAACGGCGGCATGGGCGCGCCCTGCAGCCACCATCAAGCGCACCGGCTGTCCGTCAAGCCCGTTTTGGGACAGCGATGCCAGCAGGGCGGCGAGTGCAGGGGGTTCGTAGCAGAACAGCGACACCAGCTTCTCACCTTGCCAGGCGATGCCGCGCTGTGCCAGCCAGACCGTGCGGTCAAACCCGGCCTGACGGTTTGCCAGGTCCGCTTCACGCAGCAAGCCACCGGTGCCCGCGGTGAAGCCGGGGTAAAAAAACCACTTGGTCCAGCCTGCGGCCGGGCCGCGCTGAACCGGGGAGGGCATGGCGTGGTTGCGCTCGGCATAGGCCTCGGCAGACAGGTATTCAAGGTTGATCCATACAGGTTTTTGGCCTGTATCCCATTCTCCATCTGCGCAAGCAGCTATGAATTCAGGAGCAACTTCGCAGCCGAAGGCCTCGACGAGCACATCGCACGGTGCTGCGTCCAGGCGCAGCAGGTTCAGGCCCAGCGGCTCCAGCCAGGGCAGGACGGTCACGCCCTCGCAGCCGTCAGGCGCCATCCAGTGCAGGGCTGAGGCATCGTCGACCCAGAGCCGCACGTTTTGCCCGCGCGCTGCGAGGGCCGTGCTGAGCCGCCAGCAGACCGCGATGTCGCCATGGTTGTCGATGACTTTGCAAAAAATGTCCCACTGCAGTCTGTGATCCATTGCCGGATTGTCCACAATACGCATACTTCACCCCCAAGCATGACCGCATCCCACGAATTTGATCCCCAGCTGCTCAGCGAAGTGGCGGCCTTGCCTGCCATGCCGGGTGTGTACCGCTATTTCGATGCGGAAGGCGCGGTGCTGTACGTCGGCAAGGCGCGTGACCTGAAAAAGCGCGTCTCCACCTACTTCCAGAAGAACCACGGCGGCACGCGCATTGGCCATATGGTGACCAAAATCGTACGCATGGAAACCACGGTGGTGCGCTCTGAAGCCGAGGCCCTGCTGCTTGAAAATAACCTGATCAAGACGCTGAACCCGCGCTTCAACATCCTGTTCCGCGACGACAAAAGCTACCCCTATCTGAAGCTCGCATCCCACAACTTTCCGCGCGTGGCCTATTACCGCGGCGCGGTCGAAAAAAAGCACCGTTATTTCGGGCCCTATCCCAGCGCCTGGGCCGTGAAAGAGACGATATTGCTGCTGCAAAAGGTGTTCAAGCTGCGCACCTGCGAAGACACGGTGTTCAACAACCGCACGCGGCCCTGTCTGCTGTATCAGATCAAGCGCTGCTCGGCGCCTTGTGTGGGCCATGTGACGCCAGAGCAGTACGCGCTGGATGTCGCCAATGCCGAGCGCTTTTTGCAGGGCCAGGCCGAAGAGATATTGACCGAGCTGGAAAAGCAGATGCGCGGCCATGCGGACAAGCTGGAGTTTGAGCAGGCCGCCGAGTTGCGCAACCAGATGTCGGCGCTGTCCAAGGTGTTGCATCAGCAGTCCATGGAAACCGGGGGTGACAAGGATGTGGACATCCTGGCCGTCAAGGTGCAGGGCGGCAAGGCCTGCGTGAACCTGGCCATGGTGCGGGGTGGCCGGCATCTGGGTGATCGGCCGTATTTTCCGACCCATGTGGAGCATGCGGCTGATTTGGCTGGACTGGACGAAGAGGCGCCGGGGGACAGCGGCGTGGTGCCTGCAAAAAGCAAGAGCATTGAGGCCCTGGTGCTGGAGGCCTTTGTCGCCCAGCATTACATCGATGTGCCGGTACCGCCGGTGCTGGTCTGCAGCCAGCCGGTGGACAAGGACTTGATCGCTGCCCTGATCATGCAGACCGGCAGCAAGATCAACGCGATTCACCAGCCGCGCGAGCAGCGCCGCATCTGGCTGGAGATGGCGCAGAAAAATGCCGATCTGCAACTGGCGCGGCTGCTGGCCGAGCAGGGCTCGCAGCAGGCGCGCACGCGTGCGCTGGTCGAGGCGCTGGACCTGAAGATGGACGACCTGGACACACTGCGCATCGAGTGTTTTGACGTCTCGCACACGGCGGGTGAAGCCACCCAGGCCTCCTGTGTCGTGTTTCACGATCACAAGATGCAAAGCGCCGAGTACCGCCGCTACAACATCGAGGGCATCACCCCTGGCGACGACTACGCGGCGATGCGTCAGGTGCTGATGCGGCGTTACAGCAAACTGGCCGAGGCGGCGCGCAACAACACCGCGCGTCTGCCCGATCTGGTGCTGATTGACGGCGGCAAGGGCCAGGTGAGCATGGCACGCGAGGTGTTTGAAGAGCTGGGCCTGGACCTGGGCCTGATTGCCGGTGTTGAAAAAGGCGAGGGCCGCAAGGTGGGTCTTGAAGAGCTGGTGTTTGCCGACGGCCGCGACAAGGTGTACCTGGGGCGTGACTCCGCCGCACTGATGCTGATTGCGCAGATCCGCGACGAAGCGCACCGCTTTGCGATCACCGGCATGCGTGCCAAACGCGCCAAGGTGCGGGTCGGCGCCAGCCGGCTCGAAGACGTGGCGGGCATAGGGCCCAAGCGTCGCGCGAGTCTGCTGCAGCGTTTTGGCGGCATTCGCGGTGTGAGCGCAGCCAGTGCTGCGGACATTGCCACGGTAGAGGGCATCTCGCGCGAACTGGCCGAGGAAATCTACCGGGCGCTTCATTAGTCCTTCAATCGGGTTGCAGCCCAATGGATGTAAGCGTGAACAGCTATTGAAATCATAGCGTTGCGGAGCATGTCAAAATCGGACCATGTTTCTGACCATACCCACCGTGATGACCTGGACACGCATTGTTGCGATTCCGCTGATCGTGGGCATTTTTTACATCGAGATCGAGCCCGAAAAAGCAAACCTGATCGCCACCGTGATGTTTGTGGTGTTTGCCGCCACCGACTGGCTCGATGGCTTCCTGGCGCGCAAGCTGAATCAGACCTCGTCCTTCGGTGCTTTTCTTGACCCAGTGGCTGACAAGTTTCTGGTGTGTGCGTCGTTGCTGGTGCTGGTGCATCTGCAGCGCACCGATGTGTTTGTGGCTCTCATCATCATTGGCCGGGAGATTGCGATCTCTGCGCTGCGTGAATGGATGGCGCTGATAGGCGCGACCAAAAGTGTGGCGGTGCACATGCTGGGCAAGCTCAAGACCACGGTGCAGATGGTGGCCATTCCGTTCTTGCTGTTTGACGGTGTTCTTTTCGGCGTCGTGGACACCAACGAGTGGGGTACCTGGCTGATCTGGTTGTCGGCGGTCCTGACGGTCTGGTCGATGATTTATTACCTGAAAAAAGCCATTCCCGAAATCCGCGCGCGCGCCAAATGAGTTCGCCCGGTTCGGGCAGCGCCCTGATCCGTGCGATGCCGGTCGTGTTTGTGCTCATCTGGAGCACCGGCTTCATCGTCGCCAAATACGGCCTGCCTTACGCGCCGCCCCTGACTTTCCTGAGCATCCGTTACGCACTCTCGCTGCTGTGTTTTGTGGCGTGGATCGCTTTGGCGCGTGTGGCCTGGCCGCAGAGCCGGGCGCAGTGGCTGCATCTGGGTGTGACCGGTATCCTGATCCACGCGGGTTACCTCGGCGGCGTCTGGTCGGCCATCAAGGGCGGTATGGGCTCGGGTTTGTCGGCGCTGATTGTCGGCCTGCAGCCGGTCCTGACCGCCGTCTGGGTATCGCGCATGGGGGATGCCAGAAAGAGCGAGAACCGCGTGAGTGCCCGTCAATGGCTGGGCCTTGGCATGGGGCTGGCCGGCCTGCTATTGGTGGTGTCGCGCAAGTTTGGCGCGGGCGATGAGGCCACCCCTTACACGCTGCTTTGTGCGGTGGTAGCCCTGCTGAGCATCACTGCCGGCACGTTGTATCAAAAACGTTTTGTAAAAGCTGCCGATGTGCGCAGCGCCAACGCCATCCAGCTGGGTGCGGCCCTGCTGGTGACGCTGCCGTTTGTTTTCTTTGAACACGAAGCGGTGCAATGGACGCCCGGCTTTGTGGGGGCGCTGGCCTGGTCTGTGCTTGCATTGACACTGGGCGGCAGTTCCCTGCTCTACATGCTGATCCAGCGCGGCGCAGCCACGGCCGTGACCAGTCTGCTGTACCTGGTGCCGCCTACCACTGCGCTGATGGCCTGGCTGCTGTTTGGCGAAGCCATCACCGTGGTCACCGTGCTGGGCACGGCGCTGACAGCGCTGGGGGTCTGGCTGGTGGTACGCAGCGTGCCCCGGTCCGCCTGACACCTGATTGACGTTGTCAGGTCGGGGCTTTTGCGACGGGGCGCCATGGCTCGTTCCGGAATTTTTCTGCCAGGCAATCAATCAGCAGGCGCACCCGCTTTGGTGTCTGTGGTCGGTAGGGCGCCAGCCACTGGATGTCCGCGTCCAGCATGGCGTACTGCGGCAGCAGGCGGACCAGCTTTCCAGAGGCCAGGTGCGCTTGCACATCCCACAGGCTGCGCAGCATCACGCCGCGTCCTTGCAGGCACCAGTCGCGCACCACTTCGCCTGAGTTGGACGACAGCAGACCCTGCACCCGCACGCGCTGGACAGCCAGTGTGCTGCCCTTGCTGCGGGCTCCGCGCACTGACTGCAACTGCCAGGTGTCAAACTGGCGTCCGTTCTCCCGGACAATCAGGCAGTTGTGTTGTGCCAGATCTTCAGGCGTGGCGGGCAGTCCGTGTTTGCGCACATAGGCGGGAGAGGCCACCAGCACGCGCTGGTTGCCGGCCAGTTTGCGCGCCGTCCACACAGAGCTGCGCTGCGGCCCGGGCGACCACAGCCAGACCGCACCGTCAAAACCCTCTGCGGCCAGATCAGGCAGGTGCTCGCAGAGCTGCAGCTGGATCTGGATGGCGGGGTGCAGGGCTTGAAACTCAGCCAGTACGGGCGCCAGCCAGATCCGTCCGAAACCCAGTGTGGCCGCCAGCCTGATCAAGCCCGAGGCTTCTGATTTGCGCTCCTGAAGCGATTGCTCCAGCGCTTCAAATTCGGCCAGCAGAAGGCGCGCCCGGTCACACAACAGTTCGCCCTCCAGCGTGGCTGCGACACGCCGCGTGGTGCGCTGGAACAGCAGCAGGCCCAGTTCTGCCTCCAGCCTGGCCAGGCGTTTGGTAACGGCCGAAGGCGCCATTTGCAGTGCCTCGGCGGTGGCAGTCAGGCTGCCGTGCTGCGCAATCGCAAGCACCAATGTCAGGTCCGTGCGGTCCATAATTTCCTGATTGAGAATAATGTGTTGCCTGATTATTCCTTGATGGACGGCCTGATGGCAATCACAATCGCAGCATGCTGGAAGCTTTTGAGACCTTTGAATGCAAGCGCGGCGCAGTCAGGCTGCATGGCCGCCGGGGCGGGCAGGGCGCGCCCCTGCTTTTGTTGCACGGGCACCCGCAAACCCATGTGATGTGGCATGCCGTGGCGCCTGCACTTGCGCAATATTTCAGCGTGGTCGTGATGGATTTGCGCGGTTATGGAGACTCGGGACGACCGGCCGCCGATCCTGCGCATGAAACTTATTCCAAGCGCGAGATGGCGCTCGATGCGCTGGCGGTGATGCGGCTGCACGGTTTTGAACAATTCCAGGTGCTCGCACATGACCGCGGGGCGCGGGTGGCACATCGCCTTGCGGCGGACCACCCGGGTGCGGTGCAGCGGCTGATGCTGCTGGATGTTGCGCCCACACTGGCGATGTACCAGCAGACCTCGGACGCCTTCGCACGCGCCTACTGGCACTGGTTCTTCCTGATCCAGCCCCCGCCCTTGCCGGAAGCCCTGATAGCGTCTGACCCGGTGCGGTATCTGCACAGCGTGATGGGCAAACGCCATGCCGGGCTGCAGGCCTTCGCACCACAGGCGCTGCGCGAATACGAACGCTGTGCGCAGATTGCCGGCAGCGCAGAAAGTATTTGCGAGGACTACCGTGCGTCAGCCAGCATCGACCTGGTACACGACCGCGCGGATGTGGCCGCCGGTCTGCGCCTGGTGCAGCCACTGCGCGTACTCTGGGGCGAACACGGCGCGGTCGGACAGTGTTTTGATGTGATGCAACTGTGGCGTGAACGCGCTGAGGATGTGTCAGGCCAGAGCCTGCCCTGCGGACATTACATCGCCGAAGAAACGCCGCAGCTTCTGCTTGGGCAAGCCCTGAATTTTTTCAAACCCTGAAACCGAGAAAGAACTTCATGAACAAGACCACTGGAACGAAAAAAATCGCAGTCATCGCCGGTGACGGCATCGGCAAGGAAGTCATGCCCGAAGGCATTCGGGTGCTGGAAGCTGCAGCTGTGAAGTTCGGCATTGACCTGCAGTTCGATCATTTTGATTTTTCAAGCTGGGACTATTTCGAGAAGCACGGACAGATGTTGCCCGACGACTGGAAGGACCAGATAGGAGGCCATGATGCGATTTATTTCGGCGCTGTCGGCTGGCCGGACAAGATTGCGGACCATGTCTCGTTGTGGGGGTCGCTGCTGCTGTTCCGTCGCGAGTTTGACCAGTACATCAACTTGCGCCCGGCCCGCTTGATGCCCGGCATCATTGCCCCGGTGGTGCGGCGCGACGGCTCGGCGCGTGCGCCCGGTGAAATTGACTTTTACATTGTTCGGGAAAACACCGAGGGCGAATACTCCAGCATTGGCGGCAAGGCTTTTCCGGGCACAGAACGTGAGTTTGTGTTGCAGGAGTCGGTGTTCACCCGCATTGGGGTGGACCGCGTGCTCAAGTTTGCATTTGAGCTGGCGCAGTCCCGGCCCAAAAAGCACCTGACCAGCGCCACCAAATCGAATGGTATTTCAATTTCCATGCCTTACTGGGACGAGCGTGTGATTGAAATGGCCAAGGGTTACCCCGGCATCCAGCTGGACAAATTTCACATCGACATACTGACTGCGCATTTTGTGCAGCGGCCTGATTTTTTTGATGTGGTGGTGGCCAGCAATCTCTTTGGCGACATCCTCAGCGACCTGGGGCCGGCCTGTACCGGTACCATAGGCATCGCGCCCAGTGCCAACCTCAACCCCGAGCGAAAATTTCCCTCACTGTTTGAACCGGTGCATGGATCGGCCCCGGATATCGCGGGGCGCGGCTTGGCCAATCCCATCGGCCAGATCTGGTGCGGCGCCATGATGCTGGAGTTTCTGGGTTACAAAACCGCGCACGATGCCGTATTGGCAGCGATTGAAAAGGTGCTGGCGCCAGGCAGTGGCGCGCCGCGCACGCCTGACCTGGGCGGCACCGCCGGCACGGTTGATGTGGGCAAGGCGATTGCAGCAGCGCTGGGCTAAGCCGCAGGTTTGGCCCTTGATGGGCCGCTTCGCAAATGCAGGGCACGCTTACGAATATGACGGGAAAGCGTGAAAAAAAAGACTAGAATCCGCCACCGCACGTTGTAAAAGTCTGATGTTGTATTGACACGATAGGAGTCCATGGCTCTAATTGGAATCAGCAGACGATCTGCACATGCCGCCTCCACTGCCATCTTTGTCACAGATGCACAGGGGAGTAATTTCCAGAGACAACCAGATTAACCTATCAATCAACGAGGGGCTCCTTGTGAACAAGACTGAACTGATCGAGCACATTGCCAAACACGCCGATATTTCCAAAGCCGCTGCAACACGCGCGCTGGAGTCCACCATCGGTGCTGTCAAATCCACCCTGAAAAAAGGAGGCTCTGTGTCTCTTGTGGGTTTTGGTACTTTTGCAGTGGGCAAACGTGCTGCCCGCACCGGCCGCAACCCCCGCACCGGCGATGCGATTAAAATCAAGGCAGCCAAAGTCCCCAAGTTCCGTCCGGGCAAAGCGCTCAAGGACGCACTGAACTGATGCACATGAATAGATAGTTGAGGTGGGGTGCTTAGCTCAGTTGGTAGAGCAGCGCCCTTACACGGCGTAGGTCGGCGGTTCGAGCCCGTCAGCACCCACCAGAAACTGGACAAAGGCGAACACAAGGTTCGCCTTTTTTATTGATGGCTTAACATGGCCGATTGACAGCCGCACAGGATATCCGAGATGTTTGATTTCATTCGCAAGCACACCAAAATCACCATGGCGCTGCTGTTTTTGTTGATTGTCCCGTCCTTCGTGCTGGTCGGTATGGATGGCGCCAGCCGTTCGGGCGGCGGTCGAGATGGTGTGGTTGCCGTGGTCGATGGCCGCGACATCACCCAGCCCGAGTGGGACATGGCGCACCAAAACGAAGTCAACCGCCTGCGTGCTGCCATGCCCACACTTGATGTCAAGCTGCTGGACTCACCGGAGGCCCGCTACGGCTCGCTGGAGCGTTTGGTGCGTGACCGTGTGCTTGCAGCGGCAGCCGCGGCCAGCGGGCTGGTGGTGCCGGACCAGAAGTTGCAGCGCCTGTATGCCGAAGACAAGGCCATTGCCGCTTTCAGGTTGCCCGACGGTAAATTTGACCGCGCCGGTTTTCAGGCCCAGACTGGCATGGCACCGGAGCAGTATGAAGCCGGTTTGCGCAGCGACCTGGCCATCCGGCAGGTAATGGCCGGTGTATCGGGCACCGCCTTTGCGTCCAAGGCAGCCGCCGACACCGCACTCAACGCATTTTTTGAAAGGCGTGAGGCGCAGGTGGCGCGTTTTTCTACCGCCGACTATGCGGCGAAGGTCAATCCGAATGAAGCCGAACTGACGCAGTTCTACAAAGACAATCAGTCGCTGTTTCAGGCGCCCGAAGAGGCCACGGTTGAATATGTGGTGCTGGATCTGGATTCGGTTCGCAAAAGCATCACTGTCAATGAGCAGGACCTGAAAACCCAGTATGAGCAGAGCATCCAGCAGCAGGCCGGCAAGGAAGAGCGCCGTGCCAGCCACATCCTGATCGAGTCCCCCGCTGCCGCCCCGGCAGCCGAACGCGAGAAAGCCCGGGCGAAAGCCGTTGAATTGCAGGCCGCCGCCAGAAAGGCGCCCGACACGTTCGCTGATCTGGCGCGCAAAAACTCGCAGGACGCCGGTTCAGCACCCGCCGGCGGCGATCTTGATTTCTTCGCCCGCGGTGCCATGGTCAAGCCCTTTGCAGATGCTGCTTTTGCCATGAAAAAAGGCGATATCAGCGATGTGGTCGAAACCGAATTTGGTTACCACATCATCCGGCTCACCGATATCCGGTTGCCGAAGCAGAAAACCTACGATGAGATGAAGCCAGAGCTGGAGGCCGACATCAGGCAGCAGCTCGCGCAGAAGAAATTTGCCGAAACGGCCGAGACCTTCAGCAACGCCGTGTATGAACAATCCGACAGCCTGCGGCCGATTGCCGAGCGCCTCAAACTCGAGGTGAAAACTGCCGCCCGACTGACCCGCAATCCGGCGCCGGGCGTCACTGGTGTGCTGGCCAACCCCAAATTTCTTGCCGCCTTGTTCTCGCCCGATTCGGTGGAGAAAAA
>NZ_JAUXUP010000032.1 GCF_030680935.1 Polaromonas sp.
ATGCGGCTCAAGCTGATCGTGCACCTGGTCAGGCGCGAGACACTGGAGCGCGAGTACGAGCGGATTCCTTATGAGCCGCTGACTCAGGACGTGCTCGGCATCCCGGTGCGCAAGGTGGTGATCCAGGTGGTGGCCGGCCGCAACATCGCGGTGCTGGTGGAGGCCGCGGTGCGCAATGTGATCCTGCAGCTGCGCGGCATCGACACCTACCAGGAGTTTGTCGAGCGGCACCGCCAGGCGATGGAGCGGGGTGGCTGAACAGGCCCCACGTTCGCCCACTTCGTGTGGCTCTCTGTCATGGCCTATTTGCTACTAAATTAATAGCTGCTTGCGCCCGTCCAGAAGGGGCTACGGGCGCTTTCCATTCCAAAACTCAGGCGTGGTGATGCCGCACCGGCGCGGCGCTGCGGTGCGGGCATTTGTCCTTGGTGCAATTGGCGTAGATTGACAACGAGTGGTCTGCAATGGCAAACCCCTTGGCCTTGGCCACTGCATGCTGGCGCTTTTCAATTTCTGCGTCGTAAAACTCTTCAACCCGGCCGCAATCGAGGCACACCAGGTGGTCGTGGTGCTGGCCTTCGTTGATTTCATAAACCGCCTTGCCGGACTCGAAGTTGCTGCGGTTCAGCAGGCCGGCCTGCTCGAATTGCGTGAGCACCCGGTACACGGTGGCCAGCCCGATGTCGGAACGGTCTTCCAGCAGTACCCGGAACACGTCTTCCGCGGTCATGTGCCGCTGTTTGCCAGCCTGGAAGATCTCAAGAATTTTCAGCCGTGGCAGTGTGGCTTTCAGGCCGGTGCTTTTGAGTTCGTCGATGTTGCTCATGGAGAGGTCCTGAGGGAAAACAGTCCCCTGCCGGCGGGCGTGCCGGGAGGCCATAGGCGCCGGGCGGCGCCCGTGCGGGGCGGCACCCTGCCGCTACAATGGTCCATCATATCGCTACACCCCCCTACCATGTCAGCCCTGTCTGCAAAATACCGTTACCGCATTCAAACTGCCCTCACCGTTCTGGCCTGTGCCGGGCTGACGGCTTGCGGCAGCTTCAAGGGCATGACCAGCGGCCTGGGTGACAGCAAGATCAACCCCGTCAACTGGATCACGCCGTACAGGATCGAAGTGGTCCAGGGCAATTTTGTCTCCAAGGAGCAGGTGGAGGCGCTCACGCCCGGCATGCCCCGCGCGCAAGTGCGCGATGTTTTGGGCACGCCGTTGATGGCCAGCGTGTTCCATGCAGACCGCTGGGATTACGTCTTCACCCTCAAGCGCCAGGGCGCCGAACCTCAGGCCCTGCGCCTCACCGTATTTTTCAAGGGCGATGCGCTGGACCGTTTTGAAGGCGATGAGATGCCCAGCGAGTCTGATTTTGTCGCCAGGCTGGACTCCCGCCGCAAACTGGGCAAGGTGCCGGTGCTGGAACTGACGCCCGAGCAGCTGGAAGCCAGCGACAAGAAAAAACCGGCCAGCAACGTGGCCCCGGTGGCGACTCCACCAGCCGCCCCGTCGGCCTCCAGCTACCCCCCTCTGGAAAGCCCGGCGCGGTGAGCGCGGTCAATCGGCCGACCGCCAGCGCTGCGCCTTTGCGCATCGCTGTGGCCGGCGCCAGTGGCCGCATGGGCCACATGCTGATAGAAGCGATCCGACTCAGTCCAGATTGCGTTCTTACTGGTGCGCTCGACGTGGCGGCCAGTCCTGCCATTGGCGAAGATGCGACAGCTTTTCTGGGTCAAAAAAGTGGCGTCCTGATTCAGTCGGATATCGCCAGCGGGTTGAAGGATGCACAGCTGCTGATCGACTTCACCCGGCCCGAAGGCACCATGGCGCACCTGGCCGCGTGTCGTGCAATGGGCGTCAAGCTGGTGACAGGCACCACGGGTTTTTCGGACGCGCAGAAGGCCGGGATTGCGGCTGCCGCCAAAGACATCGCCATCATGATGGCGCCCAACATGAGTGTCGGTGTCAACGTCACGCTCAAGCTGCTGGAGATGGCGGCCAAGGCGCTGAGTACCGGGTACGACATCGAGATCATCGAAGCGCATCACCGCCACAAGGTGGATGCACCTTCTGGCACCGCGCTCAAGATGGGCGAGGTGATTGCCGGGGCCTTGGGGCGCGACCTCAAGGACTGCGCGGTGTATGCGCGCGAAGGTGTGACCGGTGAGCGCGATCCTTCGTCCATCGGTTTTGCGACGGTTCGCGGCGGTGACGTGGTGGGTGACCACAGCGTGCTGTTTCTGGGCACGGGCGAGCGCATTGAAATCACCCACAAGTCCTCCAGCCGGGTGACTTATGCCCAGGGCAGTCTGCGCGCGGCGCGGTTTCTGGCGGCTCGCTCCAGCGGGCTGTTTGACATGTTTGATGTGCTTGAGCTGAACTGAACTGCCGCCCATGAACCTGCTGGCGCTGCTGACTGAAGGTGACGTCGTCACTGCCTTGGTGGCGGCCCTGTTGCTGGCCATGTCGGTGGCCAGCTGGGTCGCCATCCTCTGGAAAGCCTGGCTGCTCAGACGTGCTGCCCGCGACGTGGCCCGCAGCACTGCCGTGTTCTGGCAGTCGGCCTCCATCGAGGAAGCGACGCCAAAAATCGCCGCCTTTGACCGCGAAGAGCTGGTCTTGCCGCTGATCGCCGCAGCCAGCGCGCCCGCGAAAGGCCAACTGGCGGCCGCTGGCAGCCGCGCCCAGCAACTGACCCGGGTGCTGCGTGACGCGCTGCACGCCGTGCTGCACAAGCTGCAATACGGCCAGGTGCTGCTGGCCACGGTTGGCTCGACCGCGCCGTTTGTCGGCCTGCTGGGCACGGTTTGGGGCATTTACCACGCGCTGGTCGGTATTGCTGCGGCGGGGCAGATCACCATCGACAAGGTCTCGGGCCCGGTCGGCGAGGCACTCATCATGACGGCCGCCGGTCTGGCGGTGGCCATCCCGGCCGTACTGGCCTACAACATCTTCGGGCGCAACATCAGCCGCATCGAGGCCGATCTTGAAGGTTTTGCCTTCGATCTGCGTGAATTGCTGGCCTCCACCATGGGCGCTTCGCCAGATGGGGCGCCTTCAGTCGGGGCTGAGTCGGTCACGGTTTCGGGTCGGCCGTCATGACCTTTGGCCGGCTTGAGCGCAATACCGGTGCCCAGCCGATGAGCGAGATCAACGTCACGCCGCTGGTCGATGTGATGCTGGTGCTGGTGGTGATCTTCATCATCACCGCTCCCCTGCTGGCCAGCTCGATCAAGCTGGATTTGCCCAGAACCGATGCCGCCAAACCGAACACAGTGCCCCAGTTTGTGACCCTGGTGGTGGACAGGACCGGGCAGGCCTTTTTGAACGACCAAGCCGTGTCCGCCGAGCAGATGGCGCAAAGCCTGCGGCAAAGCGCCATGCAGAACCCCGACACCGAGGTGCAGCTGCGGGCTGACCAGCTTGTGCCTTACGGGCGGATTGTCGAGCTCATGGGTATTGCGCAGAAAGCCGGCCTGAACCGCATCGGCTTTGTGGCCGATGCCGCGACCGAACCAGCCCCTGCCGTTCGGCCCTGAACCTCCGCGTCGGCTCTTCCCGGCCAGCGCCTAAAATCCCTGCAAGCTGCAGCAACGGGCTGCCCCTTTTTTTTCCTTCTTTCCCTCTTTTCGCGCGCCATGCAAGACAAATACGACCACCTCGACGTTGAGCGCAGTGCCCAGGCCCAATGGACTGCGTCCGACTCCTACCGCGTCACCGAAGACAGCAGCAAAAAGAAGTACTACGCCTGCTCGATGTTGCCCTACCCGAGCGGCAAGCTCCACATGGGCCATGTGCGCAACTACACCATCAACGACATGCTCACGCGCTACCTGCGCATGAAGGGCTACAACGTGTTGATGCCCATGGGCTGGGACGCTTTCGGCCTGCCGGCCGAAAACGCCGCGATGAAAAACGGCGTACCGCCAGCGCAGTGGACCTACGACAACCTCGCCTACATGAAAAAGCAGATGCAGGCGATGGGGCTGGCGATTGACTGGAGCCGCGAGGTCGCCACCTGCGACCCGAGTTACTACAAATGGAACCAGTGGCTGTTTTTGAAGATGCTGGACAAAGGCATTGCTTACCGCAAGACCCAGGTTGTGAACTGGGACCCGGTGGACCAAACCGTGCTGGCCAACGAGCAGGTGATCGACGGCAAAGGTTGGCGCACCGGTGCGGTGGTCGAAAAGCGCGAGATACCCGGCTATTACCTGAAGATTACCGATTACGCCGAAGAGTTGCTGGGCCATGTGCAGAACCAGCTGCCAGGCTGGCCGGAACGCGTCAAGCTGATGCAGGAAAACTGGATAGGCAAAAGCGAAGGCGTGCGTTTTGCTTTTCCGCATGAGATCCAGGGCGCAGACGGCAAGCTGATCGGCGACGGAAAGATGCATGTCTTCACCACCCGTGCCGACACCATCATGGGCGTGACCTTCTGTGCCGTCGCGCCTGAGCATCCCATTGCGATGCATGCGGCAGCCAGCAATCCGAAACTTGCGGCTTTCATCGAGGACTGCAAATCCGGCGGCACGACAGAAGCCGAACTTGCGACGCAGGAAAAAAAGGGCGAACGTACCGGCCTGTCTGTCACGCACCCGCTGACCGGTGACAAGGTTGAAGTATGGGTCGGCAACTACGTGCTCATGAGCTACGGCGACGGCGCGGTCATGGGTGTGCCGGCGCACGACGAACGCGATTTCGAGTTCGCCAAAAAATACGACTTGCCGATCAAACAAGTCACCGATGTGCCGGGCAAAACCTACAGCCTGGAGGCCTGGGCCGACTGGTATGGCGACAAGCAACAGGGTGTGGCGATCAACTCCGGCAAGTACGACGGGCTGACTTTCAAGGCTGCGGTCGATGCGGTGGCCGCCGATCTCGTTGCCAAAGGCCTGGGCGAGAAGAAAACCACCTGGCGCCTGCGTGACTGGGGCGTGAGCCGGCAGCGTTACTGGGGCACGCCAATTCCCATCATCCACTGCAACGAGCATGGGGCGGTGCCAGTGCCAGAAAAAGATTTGCCGGTCATCCTGCCGCAGGACTGCGTGCCCGATGGCTCGGGCAACCCGCTGCATAAACACGAAGGTTTTCACGCCGGTGTGGTCTGCCCGGTCTGCGGCAAGGCAGCGCGACGCGAGACCGATACCATGGACACCTTTGTTGATTCGTCCTGGTACTTCATGCGTTACTGCGACCCGGCCAACCAGGACAAAATGGTCGCCGAAGGTGCCAACTACTGGATGCCGATGGATCAGTACATAGGCGGCATCGAACACGCCATTCTGCACCTGCTGTATGCGCGCTTCTGGACCAAGGTGATGCGCGACCTGGACCTTGTCAAGGTCGATGAGCCCTTTACCAAACTGCTGACCCAGGGCATGGTGCTCAACCACATTTACTCGCGCAAGGGTGCCAAAGGCGGCGTCGAGTATTTCTGGCCGGCCGACGTGGACGATGTGCACGACGAACACGGCAAAGTCACCGGCGCCAAACTGCGCAAGGATGGCTCCATGGTCACCTACGAAGGTGTCGGGACCATGAGCAAGAGCAAGAACAACGGCGTCGATCCCCAGGACCTGATCGAAAAATATGGCGCCGACACCGCACGCCTGTACACCATGTTCACCTCGCCGCCCGAGGCCACGCTGGAGTGGAATGACGCGGGCGTCGAGGGCTCTTACCGTTTTCTGCGCCGCGTCTGGAACTTCGGCGTGAAATTGAATGCTATGAATTCAGGAGCTGGTAGCGCCCATCCAGCAAGGGCTGGAATCGTATTTGACAAGGAAGCGCAGGCCCTGCGTCGGGAAATCCACACGGTGCTCAAACAGATCGACTACGACTACCAGCGCATGCAGTACAACACCGTGGTGTCGGGCGCCATGAAGTTGCTGAACGCGCTCGAAGACTTCAAGGGTCAGCCTTCGAATGGTTCGGCGTTCGCATGGTGCGAAGGCATGGGCATCCTGCTGCGTTGCCTGTACCCTGCCACGCCGCATATGACGCAAGCCTTGTGGGCAGCGCTGGGGTATGAGAAAGAACTCGGTGGCCTGCTGGATGCACCCTGGCCCGAGGTGGATGCTTCTGCGCTGGTACAGGACGAAATTGAGCTGGTGTTGCAGATCAACGGCAAGCTGCGCGGTTCGGTCACCGTGCCCGCAGGCGCCGACAAGGCCGCGATTGAGGCGGCAGCGCTGGCCTCGGAGGCGTTTATCAAACAGGCGCAGGGGGCGGCGGCCAAAAAGGTTATCGTTGTGCCGGGGCGCCTGGTCAACATCGTTGTCTGAAGGAAAAATCATGTCACGTCGCGTCTTTTTGCTGGCCGCTGCTTCGGCCGCCGGGCTCACTGCCTGCGGCTTTGCGCTGCGCAAGGCGCCCAACTACGCTTTCCAGACAATTTTCAGCAGTGCGGCCGAGACCTCTACGCTAGGCACCGAGCTCAGCCGCAATCTCGAAGCCGGCGGCAAGGTCAAGGTCATACGTGACGCCCGGCAGATCGATCAGGCCGACGTTATTCTGGATGTATTGCTGGACCAGCGTGAAAAAACCGTGGTGGGTGTCAATGCTTCCGGCCAGGTGCGCGAGTTTCAGCTGCGTACACGCTTTCGTTTTCAGTTGCGCACACTCAAGGGCAAGCTGCTGATTCCACCGGTAGAAATCGTGCTGCAGCGCGACATCAGTTTCAACGAGTCGGCCGTGCTGGCCAAAGAGACCGAAGAACAATTGCTCTACCGTGACATGCAAAGCGATATCGTGCAGCAGGTCTTGCGACGGCTGGCTGCCGTCAAGGAACTCTGACGCCTTAACTGCCGCGTCCACTTCCACCATGCAGCTTGCGCCGGCTCAACTCCAGCAGCACCTTGAGCGGGGCCTGAAGTCCCTCTATACCCTGCATGGCGATGAGCCGTTGTTGCAGCAGGAGTTTGCCGATACGCTGCGCGCAGCAGCGCGCGGTCAAGGCTACACCGAGCGTACGGTTCACACCGTCTCGGGCGCTCATTTCGACTGGAGCGAGGTACTGGCCAGCGGCGGCTCGCTCAGCCTGTTTGCCGATAAGCAGATCATCGAAATCCGCGTCCCCAGTGGCAAACCGGGCAAGGACGGCTCGGTGGCACTGCAGCAGATTGCCGAGCGCTCGCAGGGCGATGACAGCACGCTGACCCTGGTGTTGCTCCCCCGGCTCGACAGCATGACCACCAAGGGCGCCTGGTTTGGTGCCCTCGACAGTTTTGGCACCACCGTCAAGTTTGATGCGATTGACAGGCGCAACCTGCCCGCGTGGATAGCGCAGCGCCTGCAGCAGCAGGGCCAGCGTGTGGCCCCCGGTGAAGAGGGCCAGCGCACGCTACAGTTTTTTGCCGACCGGGTGGAGGGCAATTTGCTGGCCGCGCACCAGGAGATCCAGAAGCTGGGCCTGCTGTACCCGGCCAGCGCCGACGCTGCATCGGCCGTACTCAGTTTTGATCAGGTGGAAAACGCGGTACTCAATGTGGCGCGTTACGATGTTTTCAAGCTCTCCGAAGCCGTGTTGGGTGGGCAGGCAGTCCGTGTGCAACGCATGCTGGACGGCCTGCAGTCCGAGGGCGAGTCCGAAGTGCTGGTGCACTGGGCCCTGGCCGAGGACATCCGCAGTTTGAAACGTGTCAAGGACGCCATTCAGGCCGGCCGTCCCATGCCGATGGCGCTGCGTGAAAACCGCGTCTGGGGCGTGAAGGAAAAACTGTTTGAACGGGTGTTACCGCAGATCGGCGACACCACGCTGGCCAACCTGCTACACGCTGCGCACAAGGTGGACGGCATCGTCAAGGGACTCAAGCAGCCCGACTGGCCGGCCGATGGCTGGCAGGCGTTGCAACGCCTGGCCGGCATGGTGTGTGCACAGTGCGCGGCGTCCTCGCCTTCGCCCGGCAGGGCGTCTCATCCGGTCAAGCGCACCGTGGGCTAGCGCCATGCAGCACACCGCCTCGCTTGCCAAAAAGCTGGTTCGTATTGGCGCCAGTCTGCTGGTGGTTGCATTGATCTCCATCGGGCTGACACTGTGGGTGACCTGGCAGCTGGAGGGAGGCGCGGCGGCTGTGAACGAAACCGGGCGTATGCGTATGCAGACCTGGCGGCTCGTCAGTGCCGTCCAGGCTGGCATGGAGCGCACCGAACGACAGGCACTGGTGACGCGGTTTGACGAAAGCCTGGCGCTATTGCGCGAGGGCGACCCGGCCCGGCCGCTGTTCATGCCTTGGGACGAACGTGTGCATCAGCGTTTTTCCGAGGTGGAATCCCTGTGGCGAGAGCAGCGTCCGCTCTGGCTGGCAGATCCGGCGCCCGCGTCGTCGGTGTTGCTCAAGGCCGGAGGTGAATTTGTCGATGCCAGCGACCGTCTGGTGCTGACGATAGAGCAGCATCTGTCCCGACTGACGGCCATCCTGAACCTGTTCCAGCTTCTGATGCTGGCCCTCGCGGTCGCCGGCGCAGTGGTCATGCTTTATACGGGTTACAGCTATGTGATCAACCCGCTGGGGCAGTTGCGGCAGGGCCTGCGCAGGCTGGAGTCCGGAGATTTCAGCACGCGGGTCGAAGTCGATACGGCCGATGAGTTTGGCCAGGTGGCAGCCGGTTTTAACCACATGGCCACGACTTTGCAGTCGCTTTACGGAGGGCTGGAAGGCAAGGTCGAGGCCAAGACGCGCCACATCGAAGCGCAACGCGCGCGGCTTGAGGCGCTGTACAAGGTCAGCGCCTTCCTGGCACAGGCCGGCAGTATTGACGATCTGGCGCGCGGCTTTGCACAACGCGTGCGCAGTGTGATGAAGGCCGACGCGGCGGCCGTCCGCTGGTCCGACGACGCCAGCCAGCGTTACCTGATGCTTGCTTCAGACTGTTTTCCGCAGGACCTCGTCGAGGAAGAGCGCAGCCTGCTGGCAGGGGCGTGCGCCTGCGGCAATCTGCGACCGGACGCACGCACCCGGATGATTCCGATTCTCAGCCACGACGACGCGCCGGTGCGTCACTGTGCCAAGGTCGGTTATGAGAGCGTCGTCAGCGTGCCGATCCGCTTGCAGCAGCGGCTGCTTGGCGAGTTCAACCTGTTTTTTCGGCAGCCTGTCCTGCTTGGCGCGGATGAAATCGAGCTGCTCGACGCGCTGGCGAGCCACCTGGCCAGTTCGCTGGAAGGCCTGCGCGCCGACGCGCTGGATCGCGAAGCGGCGGTGGCGCAGGAGCGGACCCTGCTGGCGCGCAACCTGCATGACTCGATAGCGCAGTCGCTGGCCTTTCTCAAAATCCAGGTGCAGTTGCTGCGCAGCGCGGTCCACAAGGGCCAGGCAGCACAGACGGAAAGCGCGCTTGACGAGCTGGATGCCGGGCTGCGCGAAAGCATTGGCGACGTGCGTGAACTGCTTGTGCATTTCCGAACGCGGACCAACACCGACGATATTGCGCAGGCCTTGCAGGAGACGCTGCAGAAGTTCCAGAACCAGACCGGCTTGCCCGCGCAGCTGCAGGTGCACGGCCAGGGCTTGCCACTGCCCCCGGATGTGCAGGTCCAGGTGCTGCACATCATTCAGGAGGCCCTGTCCAATGTGCGCAAGCACGCAGGTGCGACGGAGGTCGAGGTCGAGGTGGCCAAGGGCGCTCGCTGGCGCTTTGCGGTGCGGGACAATGGCGCCGGTTTTGACACCCACAAACACCCGGGCGAGTCGCACGTCGGCCTGAACATCATGCGCGAACGTGCTGCACGTATTGGCGCTGCGGTGGACCTGAGCTCGCGTGCCGGACAGGGCACGACGGTGACCCTGACCCTGCCCGAACACCCCGAAGCGGCTCCCGGCGCGCAGGCGCGCACTTTGCCACATGCCCTGCAGGGGACCCAAACCGGAGGGGGCTTGATTTGAAGCCAGCACCATGACGCCTGTTGCACTGCTGGTAGTCGACGACCACAAGCTTTTTCGCCGTGGCATCGTGGCGCTGCTGTCGCAGGACGAGCGCTTCAAGCTCGTGGGCGAAGCCGGAGACATTGGCGAAGCGCTCCGCTGTGTTGCGCAGGTCCACCCGGACCTCATCCTGCTGGACAACCACCTGCCGGGTGTGCTTGGCGTTGATGGCATAGCCGCACTCAAAGAGGCAGCCCCCGGCACCCGCATCCTGATGCTGACGGTCAGCGAAAACGAAGACGATCTGGCTGCAGCGCTGCAGGCCGGAGCCGACGGCTACCTGCTGAAGACGGTGGAGCTGGACAGCTTGTGTGAATCGATCATCAAGGTCCTGGGCGGTGAGTCGGTGGTCAGCCCCGAAATGATGACCAAACTGGTCACCGCCTTCCGCGCCAAACCGCAGGCCGTCGTGGGTGAGGCGCCAGCGGCCGGGCCGCCGGATCTCCCGGCGCTGCTGCTGCTGTCGGCGCGAGAACGCGAGGTGCTGGCGTTGATTGCGTTTGGCGACAGCAACAAACTGATTGCGCGCAAGCTCAACATCGCGGAGACGACGGTGAAGATTCATGTTCAGCATATTCTGCGCAAGCTGCAATTGAATTCCCGGGTACAGGCTGCCGTCTATGCGGTTGGCATGGCGCTGCATTGACAAAGATCAAGTCGCGCGCAGTTTGACGCGCTGCTAGTTCTTCAGGAGGAGGGGTCCGCGCATTGTCTGGCCGGTTTCCACCCTTTTCCGACGTTCCAAAGGAGGATGTTCAAGCGATCGGTAAAAGCCGACAGTCATGCCATGTGTCTGGAGAAACAACATGGCCTCTGAACCGGCGAACCCGAAAAAAGCATGGTCGGTGCTGATCGTCAGCACGCTGGCCTTTACCGTCTGCTTCATGGTCTGGATGATGTTTGGCGTCATCGGCATCCCGATCAAGAAGATGCTCAACCTGAGCTCTACCGAGTTTGGCCTGCTCGCGGCCACACCCGTGCTCACCGGATCGCTGATCCGCGTGCCGCTCGGTATCTGGACCGACCGCTACGGTGGGCGCATTGTCATGGCCATCCTCATGGCCGCCACCATCCCCGCGATCTGGCTCATGAGTTACGCCACGGCCTACTGGCACTTTCTGGTGATCGGCCTGTTTGTTGGTCTGGCTGGCGGATCGTTCTCTGTCGGTACACCTTATGTGGCGCGCTGGTTTCCCAAAAACCGCCAGGGCATGGCCATGGGTGTGTACGGTGCTGGCAACTCCGGTGCCGCCGTCAACAAGTTTGTGGCGCCTGTGTTGCTGGTTGCCTTTGGCTGGGCCATGGTGCCGCAGGTGTACGCGGTCATCATGCTGGCGGCGCTGGTGCTTTTCTGGCTGTTCAGCCACAGCGACCCGTCACACCTGGTGCCCAGCCATGTCAAGTTCAGTGACCAGCTGAAATTGCTCAAAGACCCGAAGGTCATCAAGTACTGCCAGTACTACAGCATAGTGTTCGGCGGGTATGTGGCCTTGTCTCTGTGGATGGTGCAGTACTACGTGGGCGAGTTCGGTCTGGACATCCGCGTGGCCGCGCTGCTGGCGGCCTGCTTCTCGCTACCGGGTGGTGTTCTGCGCGCTTTCGGGGGCGTGTTGTCCGACAAGTACGGCGCGCACAGTGTCACCTGGTGGGTGATGTGGGTGAGTTGGGTTTGCCTGTTCCTGCTGTCGTATCCGCAGACCGACTTCACCATCCTCACGGTCAACGGCCCGGCGACCTTTCACATCGGCCTGAACGTGTACACCTTCACGGCGCTGATGTTTCTGCTCGGCATTGCCTGGGCTTTCGGCAAGGCCAGCGTTTTCAAATACATCAGTGACGACTACGGCGCCAACATCGGCGCGGTCAGCGGCATTGTGGGGCTGGCCGGCGGCCTGGGCGGCTTTGTGCTGCCCATCATCTTCGGTGGCCTGATGGACCTGACCGGTATCCGCTCCAGCGCCTTCATGTTCATGTATGGCGTGGTCTGGGTCTCGCTGATCTGGATGTACTGGACCGAAGTGCGCCGTACCGAGGTCATGGGCAGCCACGCCGCCGGCGCGCAGGTCTGAAATCTTTTTTTTCCAGGAAAACAGCATGAACACCAAAACCAGTTCCAGCACCGATATCACCGACTGGCGACCAGAGGACGAGCAGTTCTGGGAGAGCACCGGCAAACGCATTGCCTACCGCAATCTCTGGATCTCGGTGCCCAGTCTGCTGTGCGGCTTTGCTGTGTGGGGCATGTGGGGCATCATCACGGTGCAGATGCTCAATCTGGGTTTTCCGTTTACCCAGGCCGAGTTGTTCACGCTGACGGCGATTGCGGGTCTTGCCGGTGCCACCATGCGTATTCCGGCCTCCTTTCTGATCCGGCTGGCGGGTGGGCGCAACACCATTTTCCTCACCACCTCCATGCTGCTGGCCCCGGCCATAGGAACCGGCATTGTGCTGCAGCATCCTGAGTGGCCGCTGTGGTCCTTTCAGCTGATGGCCCTGTGGTGTGGGGTGGGTGGTGGCAATTTCGCCAGCTCCATGTCCAACATCAGCACCTTTTTCCCCAAGCGGTTGCAGGGCACGGCGCTGGGCCTGAACGCAGGGCTTGGCAACTTCGGCGTGACGACCATGCAGATTGTCATTCCGCTGGTGATGACCCTGAGTTTGTTTGGCGGCTTCGCTGGTGAATCGACCACGCTGGTCAAGGACAGCGGCTGGATCTTCGGCAAGATTGTGGCGGGCACACCCACCTGGATCCAGAACGCCGGCTTTGCCTGGCTGCTGTCGCTGGTGCCGCTGTCTGCGCTGTGCTTTTTTGGGATGAACAACCTGAAAACGGTTTCGCCCGACATTGGCGGAACCATTCCGGCGTTCCTGAAGATTATCTGGCTCTATACCCTGTCGTTTGTGCCTGCAGGCATAGGCCTGTACCTCTATTTGCCCAAACCCACCGGCCTGGGCCTGCTCAATATGTGGATCGCCATGCCACTGATTGTGGCCAGCACCTTGCTGGTGCTCAAGCTCACGGCCTTCGGCACGATGAAAGAAAACATCACCAAGCAGTTTGCGATTTTCAGCAACAAACACACCTGGTCGCTCACGCTGCTCTACATCGTGACCTTCGGATCCTTCATCGGATTTTCGATGGCGCTGCCGCTTGCGATCACGGTGATCTTTGGTATCAGCCATGTGCCCGACGCAGCAGGTGTCATGCAGCATGTACTGAAAAATCCCAATGCACCTTCGGCACTTACCTTCGCCTGGATAGGCCCGTTTGTAGGCGCGCTGATCCGGCCAGTCGGCGGCTGGGTCTCGGACAAGGTGGGCGGCTCCATCGTGACGCAGGTCATCTCCGCCGTCATGGTGCTAGCCTCCGTAGCCGTGGGCTACGTCATGCTGCTGGCCTACAAGTCGGCCACGCCCGAGCAGTACTTCCTGATTTTCATGGTGCTTTTTGTGGTGCTCTTTGCCGCCAGCGGCATCGGCAACGGATCCACTTTTCGCACGATTGGCGTCATTTTCGACCGCCAGCAAGCGGGACCGGTGCTTGGCTGGACATCAGCCATTGCCGCCTACGGCGCCTTCATTGCCCCCGTGGTGATCGGTGCGCAGATCAAGGCCGGTACCCCCGAAAACGCCATGTACGGCTTCGCCATTTTTTATGCCCTGTGCCTGGTCCTGAACTGGTGGTTCTACCTGCGCGGCGGCGCCGAGATCAAGAACCCCTGAGCCGCCGCTGCGTCTGCATACACCGCCTAACCGGAGAATCAAATGAGCCATTTCCTTGATCGACTGAGCCACTTTTCCAACCCCCGGGAATCCTTCTCGGGCGGGCACGGCGTCACCACCGCCGAAGACCGCACGTGGGAGGATGCCTACCGCAACCGCTGGGCACATGACAAGATCGTGCGCAGCACCCACGGCGTGAACTGCACCGGTTCGTGCTCCTGGAAGATTTATGTCAAGGGCGGCATCGTTACCTGGGAAACCCAGCAAACGGACTATCCGCGCACACGCTGGGACATGCCCAACCATGAGCCGCGTGGCTGCTCGCGCGGCGCCAGCTACAGCTGGTATCTGTACAGCGCCAACCGCGTCAAGTACCCGATGGTGCGAGCGCGCCTGCTCAAACACTGGCGCGAGGCCCGCCTGAGCCTGCCGCCGGTGGAGGCCTGGGCAGCGGTGGTTCAGGACGACGCCAAACGGCGGGACTACCAGAGCGTGCGCGGACTGGGGGGCTTTGTGCGCTCGAGCTGGGACGAAGTCAATGAAATCATCGCCGCCTCCAACGTCCACACCATCAAGAAGCACGGAGCCGACCGGGTCATCGGCTTCTCACCGATTCCGGCGATGTCCATGGTCAGTTACGCAGCGGGCTCGCGTTATCTGTCGCTGATTGGCGGCGTGTGCATGAGTTTTTACGACTGGTATTGCGACCTGCCCCCGTCGAGCCCGCAAATCTGGGGCGAGCAGACGGATGTGCCCGAGTCGGCCGACTGGTACAACTCGGGTTTCATCATTGCCTGGGGCTCCAACGTGCCGCAGACGCGCACACCGGACGCTCATTTCTTCACCGAGGTGCGCTACAAAGGGTGCAAGACGGTGGCCATCACGCCCGACTATTCCGAGGTCGCCAAACTTTCTGACCTGTGGCTGCACCCCAAGCAGGGCACCGACGCCGCGCTGGCCATGGCCATGGGCCATGTGATCCTGAAAGACTTCTACTTTGGCGGCAATGGCAAGCCCCGTTCGGCCTATTTTGACCACTACGCCCGCCGCTACACCGACCTGCCGATGCTGGTCATGCTCAAGGAGCACACCCTGGAAACCGGCGAAACCGTGATGGTGCCGGACCGCTATGTGCGCGCGTCCGACTTCAACGGAAAACTTGGGGCAGCCAACAACCCGGAATGGAAAACCGTCGCTTTCGACAGCCAGGGCAAGGTGGTGTTGCCGAATGGCGCCATCGGTTTCCGCTGGGGCCCCGATGGGCGCGCCGACGCCGGGCAATGGAATCTGGAGCCCAAAGAGGCGCGGCACGGCGATGAAGTCAACCTCAAGCTGTCGGTGATGGAGGGCGAGGCGCCCAGCCAGGACAGCGCCCGCGTGGGCTTTCCGTATTTCGGCGGCATCCACCACGAGCACTTTCCGAACAACGAGCAGGACGACGTGCTGGTGCGTACCGTGCCCGTGCAGCGTATCGCGCTCGGCAAGGCGGGTGAGGAGCGTTCAGCCCTGGTGGCCACTGTGTTTGACCTGCAGGTGGCGCAGTACGGCATTTCGCGCGGCTTGCCCGGCGAGCTGGCGGCCGCTGATTTTGACGACAACACGCCCTACACACCCGCCTGGCAGGAACAGATCACCGGCGTGCCGCGTGCCCAGGTGATCACCGTGGCGCGCCAGTTTGCCGACAATGCCGAGAAGACCGAAGGCCGCTCCATGGTCATCATAGGCGCCGGCATGAACCACTGGTACCACAGTGACATGAACTACCGCAGCGTCATCAACATGTTGATGATGTGCGGCTGCATTGGCAAAAGCGGCGGTGGCTGGGCCCACTATGTGGGTCAGGAAAAACTGCGGCCGCAAACCGGCTGGACTCCGCTGGCCTTTGCGCTGGACTGGATACGCCCACCCCGCCAGATGAATTCCACCAGCTTCTTTTATGCCCACACCGACCAGTGGCGCTACGAAAAGCTCGGCGTGGATGAGGTGCTGTCCCCACTCGCTGACAAGAAGCTCTACGGCGGCAGCATGATCGACTACAACGTGCGCGCCGAACGCATGGGCTGGTTGCCGAGCGCGCCGCAGTTGCAGACGAATCCGATGCAGGTGGTGAAAGACGCCCAGACGGCCGGGCTGGATGCGAAGGACTACGTCGTCAAGTCGCTCAAGGATGGCTCGCTGAAGATGAGCTGCGAGGACCCGGATCATCCGGATAACTGGCCGCGCAACATGTTTGTCTGGCGCTCCAACATCATCGGCTCCTCGGGCAAAGGCCATGAATATTTCCTCAAGCATCTGCTGGGGACGGACAACGGCGTGCAGGGCAAGGACCTGGGCGCAGAAGAGGGCAAACCGGAAGAAGTGGTCTGGCACGACAAGGCACCCGAGGGCAAGCTGGACCTGCTGGTCACGCTGGACTTCCGCATGAGCACGACCTGCCTGTACTCCGACATCGTGCTGCCAACAGCCACCTGGTACGAAAAGAACGACCTCAACACCAGCGACATGCATCCTTTCATTCACCCCCTGTCTACTGCGGTGGATCCGGTGTGGGAATCAAAAAGCGACTGGGAAATCTACAAGGGCTTCGCGAAAAAATTCAGCGAGTTGTGTGACGGCCATCTCGGTGTCGAGAAGGAGATGGTACTGACACCGGTGATGCACGATACCCCGGGCGAGTTGGCCCAGCCGTTTGAAGTCAAGGACTGGAAGCGTGGCGAGTGTGAACTCATTCCCGGCAAGACCGCACCGCAAATGCAGGTGGTGGAGCGCGACTACCCGAATGTTTTCAAGCGGTTCACCGCGGTTGGACCCTTGCTGAACAAGATCGGCAACGGCGGCAAGGGCATTGCCTGGAACACCGAGACCGAGGTGAGGCAACTCGGCCAGTTGAATGGCCTGGTGACCGAGCCCGGCGTGACCCAGGGCATGCCCAGGATAAACAGCGACATCGATGCCTGCGAAATGATTCTGCAGCTGGCCCCGGAAACCAATGGTCATGTGGCGGTCAAGGCCTGGAACGCGTTGTCCAAACAGACCGGGCGCGAACATGCCCATCTGGCGATTCACCGCGAAGACGAAAAAATCCGCTTTCGCGACATCCAGGCCCAGCCGCGCAAGATCATCAGCTCACCGACCTGGAGCGGGATCGAATCCGAAACCGTGTCTTACAACGCCGGCTACACCAATGTGCATGAACTGATCCCATGGCGCACGCTCACCGGTCGTCAGCAGTTTTATCAGGACCACCCGTGGATGCTGGCCTTCGGCGAGGGATTGGCCAGCTACCGGCCCCCTGTGAACCTGAAGGCCACCGCCGGGGTGCACGGTATCCGCAGCAACGGCAACACCGAAATCCTGCTGAACTTCATCACCCCGCACCAGAAGTGGGGCATTCACTCGACTTACACCGACAACCTGTTGATGCTCACGCTGAGCCGGGGTGGCCCAATCATCTGGATCAGCGAAGACGATGCCAAATTGCTGGGGGTGGAAGACAACGACTGGATCGAGGCCTACAACGTCAACGGTGCGATTGCTGCGCGTGCGGTCGTCAGCCAGCGTGTCAAGCCCGGCATGGTGATGATGTACCACGCGCAGGAAAAAATCGTCAACACGCCAGGCTCGGAGATCACCGGCCAGCGTGGCGGAATCCACAACTCGGTGACACGTATTGTGCTCAAGCCCACCCACATGATTGGTGGTTATGCCCAGCTGTCTTATGGCTTCAATTACTACGGAACCATAGGCACCAACCGCGACGAGTTTGTGGTGGTGCGCAAGATGGACAAGGTGGACTGGCTCGATACCCCGCGTGACGACGACCGTGCCCTGGCGGTGCAGCAAATGGGAGAGGCAGCATGAAAATACGCGCGCAAATCGGCATGGTGCTGAACCTCGACAAATGTATTGGCTGCCACACCTGTTCAGTCACCTGTAAAAACGTCTGGACCAGCCGGCCAGGCATGGAGTACGCCTGGTTCAACAACGTGGAGACCAAACCCGGCATCGGGTACCCCAAGGAGTGGGAAAACCAGGACAAGTGGAATGGTGGCTGGGTGCGCAAGGCCGACGGCTCCATCGAGCCGCGCCAGGGCGGCAAGTGGAAACTGCTGATGCGCCTGTTTTCCAACCCGAACATGCCGCAGATTGACGACTATTACGAGCCCTTCACCTTCGACTACGACCACCTGCAGTCGGCCCCCGAGATGAAGGCCACACCAACAGCGCGGCCGCGCAGCCTGATTACCGGCAAACGCATGGAGAAGTTCGAGTGGGGCCCGAACTGGGAAGAGATCCTCGGCGGCGAGTTCTCCAAGCGCAGCAAGGACGCCAACCTCGACAGCTTCGACCAGGTGCAAAAAGACATGGTCGGCCAGTTCGAAAACACCTTCATGATGTATCTGCCGCGGCTGTGCGAGCACTGCCTCAACCCGACCTGCGTCGCCGCCTGTCCGTCGGGCGCCATCTACAAGCGCGAGGAGGACGGCATCGTCCTCGTCGACCAGGACCGGTGCCGGGGCTGGCGCATGTGCATCTCGGGCTGCCCGTACAAGAAGATCTACTTCAACCACAAGACCGGCAAGGCCGAGAAGTGCACATTCTGCTACCCCCGCGTCGAGGTCGGCATCCCGACCGTCTGCTCGGAGACGTGCGTGGGCCG
>NZ_JAUXUP010000036.1 GCF_030680935.1 Polaromonas sp.
AGGCCAGCTCTACAAACTCTCTTTTGGTGTCCATGAGGTCTTTCGGTTGCCAGGGCATGGGCCTCTCCTTGCGTTGATCGCAAGCAAGAAGTGTTTCCTATGTCCTCGCACACCTGTTTCCCATGTCTCCTGTCCATACAGGCGACACAAAGAAAAGGGCCTCGCCCGCCGGGGCGAGACCCGGCTTGCCCGAAGACCCACCGAAACGCACGCTTGCGCAGCCATCGACATGCCGTGAGCTACCACAGGCCGATAATGAAACCTCCCCATGTTCCTCAACTTCCTGCTCAATCTCACCGCCAGGGAGCGCACACGCCGCAGCAACCGGCAGTTTGGCGGCATCCTGGCCTTTGTGGCGGGTGCCGTCAACGCCGGTGGCTTTCTGGCGGTGCAACGCTACACCTCGCACATGACCGGCATTGTCTCGGCCATCGCCGATGATCTGGTGGTTGGCAGCCTGGCGCTGGCGCTGGCCGGACTGGTGAGCCTGGGGGCCTTTATCGCCGGGGCGATCACCACCACCTTGCTTATCAGCTGGGCGCGTCGCCAGGAACTGCGCAGCAAATATGCACTGGCGCTGCTGCTGGAAGCTGCACTGCTGCTGGTTTTCGGCCTGGTGGGCGCCAACCTGAAATCATTCGCCGCCCTGCTGGTCCCCACCACCGTGCTGCTGTTGTGTTTCATCATGGGTCTGCAGAACGCGATCATCACCAAGATCTCGAACGCGGAAATCCGCACCACCCACATGACAGGTGTCGTCACCGACCTGGGCATAGAACTGGGCCGGCTGATTTACTGGAACCACTCCAAACAAGCCAACAACATCCAGTTTGTCAAAGCCGACACCGACAAGCTGCTCATTCTGGCCACGCTGCTGGGCCTGTTTTTCTTCGGCGGCATTGTCGGGGCGATTGCTTTCAAGGCCATGGGTTTCAGCGCCACCGTGCCGCTTGCCCTGCTGCTGGTGGTCATGGCCCTGCCGGCCATCGTGCTGGATCTGCGCGCAGCGGCGAGGACGCGGTGACCGCAGGTCCCGGCGATTTCCAGTCGCTGCACTACGAGCAACCCTTTGTGCGCGAAGACGGCGCGTCGAAGTCGCTGCACTTCACGCTGGGTGAACTGCAAAGCCGCATGCTCACGCATCAACCCTGGCGGCTGGATGTGGACTACACCCGGACCATGATGGGTTTTCTGCTGTTTCAGCCAGCGCCCACCCACATCGGCATGATCGGCCTGGGTGGCGGGTCACTGGCCAAGTTCTGCTACCGGCAATTGCCTGCGTCGCGTATCACGGTGCTGGAGAACAACCCGTATGTGATTGCGCTGCGGCGCGACTTCCAGATTCCCGACGATGACGAACGCCTGCAGGTGATCGCTGCCGACGGCGCGCAGTACCTGCAGCGGGAAAAACCGGCGTTTGATGTGTTGCTGGTCGACGGCTTCGACCACACGGGCCAGCCTGCGGCATTGTGCTCACAGCGTTTCTATGACGACTGCCTGGTCGCGCTGACAGATAGCGGCGTCCTGGTGGTCAACCTGCACGCTGACCACCCCGACTACCCGTTACTGGCGGCGCGTATCAGCCGCAGCTTCAGCGGCAATGTGCTGGAAATCATGGCCGCAGAAAAGAGCAACGGCATTGTGTTTGCGCGCAAGGGCCAGGCACTTGCAACGCGCGCAATCAGCTTGCAGCGCAGTCTGCAGAGCCTGCAGCCCCAGGCGCAGCGTGATCTCAAACCTGAACTGGCGCGTGTCAGCTGGGAGATGTCACACCGGATAAACCACGACACCGCCTGAGCGACAAAAAAAACCTCAACCCGACCCGATGTTCAGAAGCTGTTCTGGTTCTGCATCTGGTAGACGGCTTGCTGCAGGTTGTCGCCCTGCACCATTTCCTGGGTCTGCTCATGCGGCTGCATGGCCTCGGGCACTGCATCGGGCGCAAGGTCTGCCGCATTCACGGATGTCACCACCAGATGGATGAAATGCAGCTTGGTCACCACCTCGCGCGGCAGCACAAAGGGGTAAAAATCCGGCTGGCCCATGGCCCGCGACATCTCGTTGAGCAGCGTGGTGAGCCGGGTCCACTGGTTCAAAAAATCCAGAAAACCCTGGGCCTGCAGATGCTCCGGCTGGTACAGCGCGTCCAGTGTGAAAGGTGTGAACTCCAGCTGCGCGCTGTCGGCCGACAGGCCAAAACTCAGCGCGGTGTCCACCGTGTCGCGCATGTGCAGGTAGTGGGCCCAGCACTCGGCCCAGTCTTCCCAGGGGTGGACACTGGCGTAGGCGCTGACATAGTGCAGCGCCCAGTCGGGGCGCGGGCCCTGCTCGTAGTTGGTTTGCAGGCTGGCCAGGTAGTCCTGGCTTTCGTCGCCAAACAGGGTGCGGTAGCCGTCCATCCAGGCGGTCCCCGACACCAGCCGGTCCCAGTAGTAATGCCCGACCTCGTGGCGTAAATGCCCGAGCAGCGTGCGATAGGGTTCGTGCATGGCCTTGCGGATGGCCTCGCGCGTGGCATCGTCGGCTTCGTTGAGGTTGAGCGTGATCAGCCCGGTGTCGTGCCCCGTCATGACATGGGGCCCGAAGTCGGGGGAGCGCAGAAAGTCGAACATCAGCCCCTGCGCGGGGTCTTCGTCCATGCGCGAAGTCACCGGCAATCCGAGGGCCAGCAGGGCCGACACCAGACGCCGCTTGGCCAGTTCAATTTTGCCCCACAACTCGGCGTTGTCCGGATGGGCCGTATCGTTGAGATCGGGGATGGTGCGGTTGAGCCGGCAGGCCTGACACAGCAGCGCCTGCGGCGCGTCCTTGCTGACCGGTACCAGCCAGTTGCAGGCGGCCGGGGTGTGCAGATTCGCGCAGCGCAGGTACACCGCAGCGGACGCGGCATCTACTGGCGCGTCGTCGGTCCGCCAGGCGACCCAGGTGTCGTGTTCAGTGCCGGGAATCAGTGGCAGAAGGCTGGCCTGCGCGGCGTCGTAACCCAACGCCGTGCCGCAGGCCAGACAGGTGCTGTTCCTGAAAAAAACCGGGCTACCGCACTGGCAGTGGTAGGCCCGCCCGGCCAGACGGGGCAGGTGGACAGCGGGTGTGAAGGGCGTATCGTTGGTCAAAGCGGGTTCTCAAAACGCTCAAGGGTCGCAGGGCGGTAGTTCGGCAACCATACCGGCTCCAGTGCCTGTGAGTTTCCCACGTTTACCGGGCTGTCCGATCACCCGCAAGCCTTGTCCGGCTGTCAGTCTTTGCCGACACACGGACACCATGCGCCGGGGGTTTTATCATGAGGCACTGTTTCAAGCCAACTCCCAGGAGAACCATGCCCACTTACCACGTCGAAATGATGGAAGGCCGCACCATCGAACAAAAGAAAAAGCTGGTTGCCGAAATCACCCGTGTCAGCGTTGATGTTCTGGGCGGCGAACCCGGTTCGGTCGATGTCATCATCACCGACATCAAACGCGAGAACTGGGCCACCGGCGGCAAGCTGTGGTCCGAACCCCGCAGCTGATGATCTGTCTGCCGGTGTGTAGCAGGGCCTGGTCTTGAGCAGTCCTTCCACGCTGGACGAGATGCAGGCGCGGTACGGCCCGCGTTACCGCTGGCTGCTGCTGGTGTCGGTGATGATTGGCACGATGGCCTCCATCATGTCATCGACCATCGTCAATGTGGCGATTCCCGACATGAGCCAGCATTTCACGCTGGGCCAGGAGCGCGCGCAGTGGGTCACTTCCGGCTTCATGGTGGCCATGACCGTTTCCATGCTGACCACCCCCTGGCTGCTGGCGCGTTACGGCTACCGGCGTACCTATGCGGGCACCATGCTGCTGCTTCTGGCCGGCGGCGTTGCGGGTGGTCTCGCCAGTACCTTTGAACTGGTGCTGGCGGCGCGTGTGGCCGAGGGTCTGGCTGCAGGCGTGGTGCAGCCTATCCCGGCCATCATCATCATGCGCGCCTTCGCGCCGCATGAGCAAGGACGGGCCATAGGCATCTTTGGCATGGGCGTGGTGCTGGCGCCTGCCATTGGCCCCAGCGTGGGCGGCGTGCTGGTCGATCTGTTCGGCTGGCGTTCGATTTTTTTCATGGTGATCCCGTTTTGTCTGGCCTCACTGTGGATGGCTTACCGCTATGTGCCCACCACCTCGCCCGGCGGTGTAGCGCCCAATCGCAAGGGTGCCACGCTGGACTGGCGCGGCCTGCTGCTGGGCGGCGTCGGCACCTTGTGCCTGCTCAACGGCATGGTGGCATTACACGGCGGGTCGAGCGCCACAGCGGGCCTGCTGCTGGTTGGGGCGCTGCTGGCGCTCGTGCTGTTTATTGCCTGGCAGCGACACATGGCCCGCAGCGGGCGTGAGCCGCTGATGAACCTGGCGCTGTTTGGCTCCCGCCCGTTTGCCATGGGCAGCATCGTCGCCTTCATCTACGGCACGGCACTGTTTGGTTCGACTTACCTGCTGCCGGTGTACATGCAGTTGGGCCTGGGCCTGTCGGCCTCGTATGTGGGCTCCATCCTGTTGCCGGCCGGGTTTGTGCTGGCCATCACGATTGCGCTGGTCGGCCGCCTTGCCGACCGGCACCCCACCTGGCTGCTGGTCAGCACCGGCCTGGCCCTGCTGGCGCTGTCGTTTGCTCTGATGTTGACCGTGACGCTGCAAAGCGCGATCTGGGTACTGGTGTTGTGGGCCATCCTCGGGCGCATCGGGCTGGGGTTTATTTTGCCCTCGCTCAATCTGGGCTCGCTGCGTGTGCTGGACCAAACCCTGATCTCACAGGGCTCGAGTGCCATCAACTTTTTGCGCATGCTGGGCGGCGCCATCGGCGTGAGTTTGTGCGGCATCGTGCTCGAATGGCGGCTATCGGTACATGGCGACTCGCTGGCACAAGCTGCTACCAGCCCGGCGCGCCTGGCCGCGTTTAATGAAACCTTCCTGATGCTGGCAGCCCTGTGCGCGCTGGCCCTGGTGGCGGCCTGGAAGATACGCCCCCACGCTCGGCACGATAGCCCTTCCAATAGAAAATAACGCCATGTGCCAACTCCTGGGAATGAACTGCAACACGCCGACCGACGTGACCTTCAGCTTCAGCGGCTTTGCGCAGCGCGGCGGCCATACCGACCACCACAGCGACGGCTGGGGCATTGCCTTTTTTGAAGGCGACGGTGGCAAGGGCAAGGACAGCGACAAAGGGCTGCGGCATTTTGTCGATCACCAGTCGGCCTGTGACTCGCCGGTGGCCGAGCTGATACGCCGCTACCCGATCAAAAGCCGCAATGTCATTGCCCACATCCGCAAGGCCACCCAGGGCCGTGTGGCGCTGGAAAACTGCCACCCCTTTGTGCGTGAGTTGTGGGGCCGTTACTGGGTATTTGCCCACAACGGCGACCTGAAGGACTTTTCGCCGCGCCTGCACGGCAGCTTCCGGCCTGTGGGCAATACCGACAGCGAGCGCGCCTTTTGCTGGATCATGCAGGAGCTGGCCAAGTCACATGCCGGTGTGCCCAGCGTGGACGAGTTGACCCTGACGCTGCGCGAGCTGGCTGCGCAGATTGCGCCGCATGGCACTTTCAACTTTCTGCTGGGCAATGGCCTGGCACTGTGGGCCCATGCGTCCACCAGCCTGTACCACGTCGAACGCAAACACCCGTTTGCCCACGCCACCCTGAGCGACGAAGACCTGAGCGTGAATTTTGCAGAACATGCGGCACCAGGCGACCGGGTGGCGGTGGTGGTGACCGCGCCGCTGACCACCAACGAGGCCTGGGTGGCGATTGCGCCCGGCGAGCTCAAGGTGTTTGTGGACGGCGCACTGTACACCTGATTTGCTATTGAATCAGGAGCTGCTTGCGCATACTGCACAAGGGCTGCAGCCCCATTTGATTCAATCTTTCAGCGCAGCCTCGAGCGCATCGATGAACATCGCTGCCACGTCAAAACCGGTCTGCTGGAAGATCTCCTGAAAGCAGGTGGGGCTGGTGACGTTGATCTCGGTCACATAGTCGCCAATCACGTCGACACCGGCCAGCAGCAGGCCGCGTGCGGCCAGCACCGGGCCCAGCGCATCACCGATTTCCTGGTCACGCGCCGACAATTTTTGCGCCACACCCAGGCCGCCAGCGGCCAGGTTGCCGCGCACCTCGTTGCCTTGCGGAATACGCGCCAGGCTGTAGGGCACGGGTTTGCCGCCTATCACCAGCACGCGTTTGTCGCCTTTGACAATCTCGGGCAGAAACTTCTGCACCATCACGCTTTGCGCACCGTCCCGGTTCAGGGTTTCAATGATGCTGCCCAGGTTCAGGCCGTCTTCCTTCACGCGGAAGATGCCCATGCCGCCCATGCCGTCCAGCGGCTTGAGGATGATGTCCTTGTGCTCGGCGTGGAAGCGCCTGATGTCCTCAGCGCTGCGCGTGACCAGCGTGGGGCCGCTGAACTGCGCAAACTCCAGGATGGCGAGTTTTTCCGGGTGGTCGCGTAACGCACGCGGCTTGTTGAAAACCCGTGCGCCTTCGCGCTCGGCCTGCTCCAGCAAATGGGTGCTGTAGAAAAACTCGCTGTCAAACGGCGGGTCTTTGCGCATGACGATGGCGTCAAAGTCGCAGAGCTGCTGGCGCAGGGCCGGTTCGGCCGTGAACCAGTCGGTAGCGTCGCCCGTGAGGGTGATGGGCTGCACCGTCGCCGTGACCTTTTCGCCGGTCTGCCAGCGCATGTCCTTTGGCTCGCAAGTGCTCAGCGCATAGCCGCGGCGCTGCGCCTCACGCATCATGGCGAAGGTGGTGTCCTTGTAGATTTTGAAAGACGTGAGGGGATCGGCGACAAAAAGAATGTGCATGGCGTTCAGTCTGGAAGGCAGACGCCTAAACGGCGCGTTGCCGGTATTGTTGTACAAATAGCGCAATCGCGCCGGCGACCACACCCCAGAAGGCTGAGCCGATCCCGGCAATCGTCACGCCCGACAGCGTGACCAGAAACGTGATCAGCGCGGCCTCGCGGTGCGACTCGTCCCGCAAGGCCTGCGCCAGGCCATTGCCAATCGTGCCCAGCAGCGCCAGCCCGGCAATCGCCAGCACCAGCTCTTTTGGAAAAGCCGTGAGCAGGCCGGTGACTGCCGCACCAAAAATACCGATCACGACATAAATCGCACCACAGGTCACAGCGGCGGTGTAACGCTTGCGCGGGTCTTCATGCGCCTCTGGCCCCATGCAAATGGCCGCCGTGATGGCACTCAGGTTTAACGCAAAGGCGCCAAACGGCGCCAGTACCAGCGTGGCCAGGCCTGTCAGCGTGATGACTTTGGACAGCGGTATGCCCCCATCGGGCGCGTCCGGCCCGTAGCCCGCGGCACGAATGGCCGCCACCCCCGGCAGGTTTTGCGAAGCCATGGTGACAATGAACAGCGGCAAGGCCAGACTGATGATGGCCGCCAGTGTGAACTGCGGCGCCACCCACACCGGCGTCGTCAAGGAAAAAGTGACCTCAGCCCACGCCATTTGTCCGCGAGCAGCTACAAAAATAATAGCGCCCAGCAGCGTCAAGACCACGGCGTACCGAGGCAGCAGCCGCTTGCCGACCAGGTAAATCGCCAGCATCAGCAGCACCAGCGGCAGCGCCGTCTGCGCCGCCGCAAACGCCTGCAAGCCAAAACGCGCCAGTACACCGGCCAGCAACGCAGAGGCAATCGCCATCGGAATCCGGTTCATGAGTTTTTCAAACCAGCCTGTCACCCCAAACAGGGTGATCAGTGCAGCGCTGACCATAAAAGCCGCCACCGCTTCGCCCATCGAAAAGCCACCCGCCAGACCCGCCGTTGCCAGCACCGCGGCGCCCGGGGTAGACCAGGCCACCATCACCGGCTTTTTAAGCCACAGCGAAGGAATCGCAGAACACAGCCCCATGCCTATGCCCAGCGCCCACATCCACGAGCTGATCTGCTCCGGCGTGGCGTTGAAGGCCTGCGCGGCCTGGAAAACAATCGCCACTGAACTGGTGAAACCGACGAGTACGGCAACGAAACCTGCTGTGAACGCAGAGAGGTTGAGGTCTTTGAAAAACTGCATTGGGGGATTTTGGCAGGCTTGGGTTTGGGTGCGCTTGTTCGTCCTGTTCCACTGCCTGTGGTGTGCCTGCTAGCCGGGGGTTGCCCGGCGGCAACTCACTTTCTTTTTGCGTCGCCAAAAAGAAAGTAAGCAAAGAAAAAGGCGACCCGATGGTCTGGGTCCCCTGCGCTGCGCTCCGGGGCAACCTGTGGTGCTCGGTAAAAGCGGGGTCTCGCTCGAACTCGCCTTCGGCTCAGACAATCGCGAGCCCTGATCCGCTTTTGCCTGCGCTCCTCGGCCCAGCCCGACGGGTGGTGGACTCGGGATCAGATTCGCCGGCGGGCCCCGCCTCCCCGAATCTGCATTCATCCCCAAAGCCCGTTTGGCCGGGCCGAGCAGCGCAGATGGAGGCGGTGTCAAGGGCGGCAGTTGTTTGAGCGAAGCGAGTTCTGACGCCCCCCGCCGTAATCGAGCAGCGCAGGTTGCCCCGTAGCGGCAGCGAAGGGGTCCCGGACA
>NZ_JAUXUP010000037.1 GCF_030680935.1 Polaromonas sp.
GGCCAGCTCTACAAACTCTCTTTTGGTGTCCATGAGGTCTTTCGGTTGCCAGGGCATGGGCCTCTCCTTGCGTTGATCGCAAGCAAGAAGTGTTTCCTATGTCCTCGCACACCTGTTTCCCATGTCTCCTGTCCATACAGCGAAGCAAAAGACAAGTGAGTCGCCCGCCGGGGCGAGACCCGGCTTGTTGGCAAACCACAGACACTCGAAGCAAAGAGGGTTTCAACAAGCTCAGCCTCAACAGCTGAGCTTCAAAAACCTAAGCCGCCGCAGCCGCCTTCTGAATCTCCACCCGCAAAGCCCGCTGCTGACTCACATGTCGCTCCTGCCGTTCCGCCCCGCTTTTCCCGGAAGGCATGGCCGGCGATTTTTGCTGCCCGGCCAGCAGCGCCGCCAGACAGGCCGGCCGCCCGCGTGCGCCGCTGGCCTGGTAGTCCGCCAGCAGGACAGCCGACACCTGCTGCGGATCCAGCAAGCGCACTTGTGTCAAATGTTCAAACAGAATGTCCACCAGTTTTTCGGGCGCAAACTCATGCGTCTTGCCGGTGCTCTGCCAGAGCCAGTCGCTGAAGGCCAGAAAGCGTCCAAAGGCCGAGCCCGGTTCCAGCAGCAGCTTCAGCGCCGCTGCAAACCGGCCTGAATTGACCACCATTTCCCAATAACGCGCCAGCCGCTTGATACGCTGCATGGTCAAAAAATCAACCGTTGAATTTTGCAAAATCGTGTACGGCGTCTGCGGGTCATAGACCATGCCAAAGTCGGCCGTGTGGCGGGTGATGGGTGTGCCGCGCAAGCGCTTGAGCACACCAAACTGGATCTCATGCGGGCCCAGGGCATACAAGCGGTCAAAGCCTTCGGCAAAACTTTCCAGCGTTTCGCCGGGCAGGCCAAAGATCAAGTCGGCATGCACATGGGCACGGCTCTCACTGACCAGCCAGCGCAGGTTGTCAGCGGTTTTGGCATTGTCCTGTTTGCGCGAGATGCGCTGCTGCACCTCGAGGTTAAAGCTCTGGATACCAACTTCAAATTGCAACGACCCCGCCGGAAACTGCGCAATCATCTCTTTCAGCCGGTCCGGCAGGCTGTCGGGCACCACTTCAAAATGCACAAAGATGTCGGGTGACTCGCCCAGGCGGTCCAGAAAAAATTGCAGGATACGCACCGAATTGTCTATCTTCAGATTGAAGGTGCGGTCCACAAATTTGAAGTTGCGAGCGCCCCGGCGGTACAGGGTCTCCATCTGCGCCATGAACGGGTCCAGGTCAAAGGCCCAGGCGGTTTTGTCCAGCGCACTCAGGCAAAACTCGCATTTGAAGGGGCAGCCGCGCGACGCTTCGACATACAACAGGCGCTGGGCCAGGTCTTCCGCCGTGTATTCGCCGTAAGGCAGGGCCAACTTATCAAGCGGCGGCTGCTCGCCGGCAATCACCTTCATCAAGGGCTGCGGGCCGTCGAGCAAGGCACGGCACAGTTTTGGAAAACTCACGTCACCCCAGCCGGTCACCACATGGTCGGCCAGGCGGCAGATCTCCTGCTGCTCGGTTTCATGGCTGACCTCGGGGCCGCCAAGCACGATGCGTATGTCGGGCCGCAAGGTTTTGAGCAGCCGCACCACCTGCGTGGTCTCCACCACATTCCAGATGTAGATACCCAGGCCAATCACCTCGGGCTGCAACGCCAGCAGTTCCTCGACGATTCGCGTGGCCGGCTGGCCAATGACAAACTCGCGCAGCTGGGTCTGTGCACGCAGCCCCGCGCCACCGTGTTTGTCCATGTTGGCCAGCAGGCAGCGCAAGCCCAGCGAGGCATGGATGTATTTGGCGTTCAGTGTGGCCAGCACAATACGCGCGCCACCCTGCGGGGCAAGGGTGGCGGGCAAAGGCACAAGGCGGTTCATGCCGGTATTATCAAACCATGACACAAACATTGTTTCGCGAGGACGCTTACCAGACCGAATGCGCCGCCACGGTCACCACCATCAGCGAGCAGGGAATTGTGCTGGACCGCACCGTGTTTTACCCGATGGGCGGCGGCCAGGCGGGGGATGCGGGTGTGCTGGTCCTGGCCGGTGGCCGTGAAATCAGCATCATCGACACGCGCAAGGGCAAAAACGACCAAGGGCAGTTCACCGGGGCGATCTGCCACCTGCCAGACCCGCTGCTGCAACACGGCCTGAAGGTGGGAGACAGCGTCACCGCCCGCATCGACTGGGCACGCCGGCACCGGCTGATGCGTTTTCACACCACCACCCACCTGCTGTGCCATCTGGTGCCGCAGCTGGTCAACGGCTGCTCGATCACACCCGACTATGCGCGGCTGGACTTCAACATGACGGACCCGCTGGACAAGGACGAGTTGACGGCCGGCATCGCGCGGCTGGTGGCCGCCGCGCACCCGCTGCTGGTGGGCAGCATCAGCGATGCCGAACTCGATGCCAACCCGGCGCTGGTCAAAAGCATGAGTGTGCAGCCGCCACGCGGCAGTGGCCAGGTGCGTACCATCCGAATCGGCGGTCCAGACCAAGCGCAGATGATTGATCTGCAACCCTGTGGTGGAACCCATGTGGCCAACACGGCTGAGATTGGCGCTGTGATCGTCACCAAAATAGAAAAGAAAAGCGCCAGCACGCGCCGCGTGGTGCTGGGCTTTGCGCCTTGACGCCAGTCCCGCCACAGGAACTAAAGCCGCAGGCGCCGCTCACACCCTGACCATGCCCCATCGCCGTTTTTTATCTGCTCTGTTTTTGATAGCTGCTTGCGCAATACCGACGTGGGCTATAGGCCAATTTGGCACTGCAAACAAAGCCCCCGTGAGCGCCGTGGTGACCACCGACCAGGTGCGCGCCGAACTGCTGGCCTGGGCACCCGACGGGGTGGAGCCGGGCAAGCAGGTCTGGGTTGGCCTGCAACTGGCCCATGTGCCTGAGTGGCACACCTACTGGAAAAACTCGGGCGACTCCGGCTTGCCCACCGTGCTGGAGTGGACACTGCCCGCGGGTGTCAGCGCCGGTGACATCGCCTGGCCCACACCGAAAAAAATACCGATAGGCACCCTGGCCAACTACGGTTATGAAAACACCGTGGTGCTGCCGGTGCCGCTGACGGTCTCCCCGGCCTTCGGCGCTTCGCAACTGACCGTCAAGCTCAAGGCCGCCTGGCTGATCTGCAAAAAAGAATGTATCCCGCAAGAGGGTGAATTTGCGCTGCAGATTCCGGTGAAAAGCTCAACCGCTTCCAGTTCCGGTGAATTTGCCGCGACTTTTGCCGCCAGCCCGAAACCGATGGCCGGCAGCGGCAGCCAGATTGAAGTGGGCGCTAAGTCCATCCAGGTGGCGCTGCGCGGTTTGCCCGCCGGGTTTCAGGGCAAAACGCTGGAGTTCTACCCCGAGACCGGCAGTGTGATTGAGCCTGCTGCGCCCTGGCAACAAGCCTGGCAAGGCGCGGTCTGGACAGCGCAAGTGCCGCTGTCGGCGCAGCGCAGCGAAAGCCCACGCATGATGCCCTTGGTGCTGGCATTTGAGAAGCAAGCCGTGCGCATCGAAACGCCGGTCAAAGGCGAATGGCCAGCCGTTGCCGCCGCTGCGGTCGTGCCGCCAGCACTGGAGGCCGCGCTCAAGGCCAATGCGGCGCTGGGGGCCGCGCCCACTGGCAGCAGCACAGTACCCCTGGGCCTGCTCGCCGCCCTGCTCGGTGCGCTGCTGGGTGGCTTGATCCTGAACCTGATGCCCTGCGTGTTTCCGGTGCTGGCGATCAAGGTGATGAGTTTTACGCAGGAGAAAAGCCAGGCGGCGCGGCTGGCCGGTGGGCTGGCTTACAGCGCCGGTGTGGTGCTGTCCTTCCTCGCGCTGGGAGCCTTGCTGCTGGGTCTGCGCTCGGCCGGCGAACAACTCGGCTGGGGCTTTCACCTGCAAAGCCCGGCGGTGGTGGCAGGGCTGGCGGTGCTGTTCACGCTGATCGGCCTCAACCTGGCGGGCCTGTTTGAATTTGGCAATTTTTTGCCTAGCCGCGTGGCCAGCCTGCAGGCGAAGAATCCCACCGTCAATTCCTTTTTGACCGGTGTGCTGGCCACGGCGATTGCCTCCCCCTGCACTGCGCCTTTCATGGGTGCCTCGCTGGGTTTTGCCTTGGGTCTGCCGGCCTGGCAAGCGCTGTCGATTTTTGCCGCCATCGGCATCGGCATGGCCCTGCCCTACCTGGCGGCCAGTGCGGTGCCTGCGGTTGCACGCGTCCTGCCGCGCCCCGGCGCGTGGATGGTGACCTTCCGGCAACTGATGGCTTTTCCGATGTTTGCCACCGTGGCCTGGCTGGTCTGGGTGCTAGGCCAGCAAAGCGGCATTGACGGCGCCGGGGCGTTGCTGGCGCTGCTGGTGCTCATGGCACTGGTGTTGTGGTCGCTGACACTTCAGGGCCGCACCCGCCGCATAGTTGCTACTATTTCAATAGCGCTTGGCGCAATCGGGGTATGGGCTATTGGCCAGAATATCATCAAGCCCCTGGACGCATCCGAACTTGTCGCCGCGCCCACCGAGCGTTGGCAGGCCTGGGAGCCAGGCCGCGTGGAGCAGCTCACCGCGCAGGGCCAAAGTGTGTTTGTGGACTTCACCGCCGCCTGGTGCGTCACTTGCCAGTACAACAAAAAAACCACGCTGGCCGACAGCGCGGTGCTGGCCGATATCGACGCGAAGAAGGTGGTGCTGCTGCGCGCCGACTGGACGCGCCGTGACCCTGCCGTCACGGCGGCACTGAGCCAGCTGGGCCGCAGCGGCGTGCCGGTGTATGTGATTTACAAGCCAGGCAGCGCGCCCCGCGTGTTGTCGGAAATCCTGTCCGTCGATGATGTCAGGGCCGAACTGGCCAGGCTGTAAGTACCTTTTCAAGGAGTTGGTGCCATGCAGAACCGTTTGATCAACCGCCGCATTTTTTCAGGCTCTTTGGCGCTTGCGCCCTGGGCGCTGTCGCTGGCCAGCCCGGCCGTTGCCGCAGCGACCGTGGGCCAGGCCGCGCCGGATTTTTCTGCGACCGACACCGGTGGCAAAACCCGCAAGCTCAGCGACTACAAGGGCAAGCTGGTGGTGCTGGAGTGGACCAACCCGGGCTGCCCCTTTGTGCAAAAACATTACAGCGGCAACATGCAGGGCCTGCAGAAAGAGTTTGCCGCCAAAGGCGTGATCTGGCTCGCCATCAACTCGACCGCATCCGGCCATGGCGACTACCTGGCCCCGGGCAAACTCGCCGGCTGGCTGGGCGAGAAGCAGGCCGCACCCACTGCCACGCTGATGGACGAATCGGGCCAGATCGGTCAGCTTTATGGCGCCAAGACCACGCCGCACATGTACATCGTCAGCCCGCAGGGTCAGTTGATTTATGCAGGCGGCATCGACAGCATCGCCTCGGCGCGCGTGGACGACATCAAGACCGCCACCAACTATGTGCGTCAGGGCCTGAACGAGGCCCTGGGCGGCAGGGCCATCACGCTGGCGTCCAGCCGCGCTTATGGCTGCTCCATCAAGTACAAAAGCTGAATCCAGACATGACTGCCATCACGCCCGCCGAGCGCATGCCGCACATATTGACCCACTGCCGCACGATTGCGGTGGTCGGCCTGTCGCCCAAACCGCACCGCGCCAGTTTTGATGTGGCGCGTTACATGCAGGCACACGGCTACCGCATCATTCCGGTCAATCCCAACGTCAGCGAAGTACTCGGCGAAAAAGCTTATGCCAGCCTGCGTGAGGCGGCACAACACGAAAAGATCGACCTGGTGAACTGCTTTCGCAACAGCGAGGACATCCCGCCCATCGTCGATGACGCAATTGCCATAGGCGCAAAAGCGGTGTGGATGCAGCTGGGCATCACCCATGCGCACGCCGCCGCCAAAGCCGAAGGCGCCGGGCTGCTGGTGGTGCAAGACCACTGCCTGAAGATTGACCACCGTGTGCTGCAATCGCGCGGCCTGGTACCGCCCGACGCGGCCTGAAACCCGCACGCTGCAACTTGCGGGCCCCGGGCGGTTCGGGATAATCGGCCCATGCCTGCACAGCGCCGCCCCCTGTTTATCCTCCTGTCCGGTCTGACGGCCCTGCTGCTGGGCGGCTGCTCCACCATGGGGCCGGCCCCGGTACACCGGGGCGAAACCCAGGTGGCGCCGATGACCGGCAGCGAGCTGGCACAGTCCGACGTGAACCGCATGGCCACACTGGGCATGCGTGACAACCTCGACAGCCTGTACCGGCTGCTGGACAAGTTGTACAGGCGCAACCCGGCCGAATGGCGCAAAACCAGCAGCATCAGCCGTGAGGCCGCCATCGAGCGCGTGCGCAGCGCGATCGACAGCCGTACGCCCTGGCCAGAGTTGCAGGGCAAACGCGACATTGCCGCCTTGTCGCTGGCGCTCAGCGCTGATTTCAGGGGCGACCGCGTCGCCGCCTTCATCTACGCCAGCGCCGATATGCTGATCGTGGCCCACGACGGCAAAACCACCTTCTACCTGGTTGACGGCCTGGACGCGCAGTACGTGTACAACGCCGCACGCAACATCGAGACGGCGGTGTGGCTGCTGGCCACACGGCGCAATACGACGGGCCAGCCGCTGCTGCTGGCCGACGAAATATCCGAGCGGGAGCGCAACCTCAGCTTCGAACGCGAGTTCGGCAAGGTCATAGGCCGGCTCGACCTGCTGTCGTCGGTGTTGACAGAGAGGTACCGGCGCGCCGTGATCACCTACATGCAGAATCTGGCCGGCGCATCCTTCCTGCAGTTCCTGCCCGTCAGGTAGGCCCCCCAGTGGGCGGCCCCCCACGGTCGCTCACTGCGTGTGGGTCCCTGCACCTGGTAGACCGCCCACCGATACGGCTAGTGGAAATCACCATGATCAAGACCATGGAAACCCCATATATTAGTGATGGGTTATATAAGGGTGCGTACTTCGGCCTGTATGGCCTTTCACTCGCATTTGAAAGGTGTCCCCCATGAAAAACTCTCTCCATCGCAGCTTTGCCATTCTGGCTCTGTTCGTCACTTTGGCCGCCTCGGGTGCGGCGGTGCAGGCCCAGGACAAAGTCGTCTATCACATCGACAACGCCGAAATGCAGGCGACCAAGGGACTGCGCAACATACGCAACCACCTGGACGTGGCCCCCGACACCAAAATCACCGTGGTCACCCACGCCGACGGGGTGGACTTCCTGATGGAAGGAGCCAAGGACAAGAAAAATCCGAACGTGGACTACGCCAGTCTGGTCAGCGCCCTCAAGGCCCGGGGTGTGCGTTTTGAGGTCTGTGAGATCACGCTCAAAAACCGCAGCCTGAAAAAAGAGCTGTTCACGCTGGACGCAGAGTTCACACCCTCGGGCGTCGTGCGCATTGGCCAGCTCCAGGTGCGTGAGGCGCACGGCTACATCAAACCCTGAACACGCGCCGCGGGCAGCACGAAGCCAGGGGGGCCGACACCTGAGACAATCGCGGCATGTTTGCTCCCCTCCAAAACGACACTTTTCTGCGCGCCTGCCTGCGCCAGGCCACCGACTACACCCCCGTCTGGCTGATGCGCCAGGCCGGGCGTTATCTGCCCGAGTACCGGGCCAGCCGCGCCAAGGCCGGCAGTTTCATGGGCCTGGCGACCTCGCCCGACTACGCCACCGAAGTCACGCTGCAACCGCTTGAGCGTTACCCACTCGACGCCGCGATCCTGTTTTCCGACATCCTGACCGTGCCCGACGCCATGGGCCTGGGCCTGTCGTTTGCGCTGGGCGAAGGCCCGCGTTTTGCGACGCCGGTGCGCGACGAAGCGGCCGTGGCGAAGCTGGAAGTGCCGGACATGGACAAGCTGCGTTATGTGTTTGACGCCGTCACCTCCATCCGCAAGGCACTGAACGGCCGGGTACCGCTGATCGGCTTTTCCGGCAGCCCCTGGACGCTGGCCTGTTACATGGTGGAAGGCGCCGGATCAGACGACTACCGCCTGGTCAAAACCATGCTGTACCAGCGTCCCGACCTGATGCACAAAATGCTGGCCATCAATGCCGACGCCGTGGCGGCCTACCTCAATGCCCAGATCGAAGCCGGCGCCCAGGCAGTGATGCTTTTTGACAGCTGGGGCGGGGTGCTGGCCGATGCGGCTTTCCAGACTTTCAGCCTGGCCTATACCCAGCGCGTCCTCAAGCAGCTCAAACGCACACATGAGGGCGTCACCATCCCCCGTCTGGTCTTCACCAAAGGCGGCGGCTTGTGGCTGGAGCAAATGGCCAAACTCGATTGCGAAGTGCTTGGCCTGGACTGGACCGTGAACCTGGCCCAGGCGCGGGAGCGTGTGGGCGCACGCATGGCCCTGCAAGGCAACCTGGACCCGAATGTGCTGTTTGCCAACCCGGCGCAGATCGAAGCAGAAGTGGCTGCGGTCCTGGAGAGTTTTGGCACGCCGCATACCAACCTGGCCAGCAGCGGCCCCACCCACATCTTCAACCTGGGCCACGGCATCAGCCAACACACCCCGCCGGAAAGCGTTGAAGTGCTGGTGCGAGCAGTACATGCCTATTCGCGCCGAATGCGCACCGGCATGCCGCACTGAGTTCCGGCAGGCCGCGCGTAACATAAAAACAGCCGTCGGGGGCCGGACTTATTCACAAATTTTGTGCTGCGGTGCGGCATGAAGATGTAACTGCGGGCCCACTCGCTATCAAAGCAATAGCGCCGATAAGTACTTGATTTATAAGACCTTTTTAAACTGCTTTTTTTGCGGGCAATTTAAGAAAAGCCTTGATTTATAAGGCTTGGTAGCCTGTAGGGACAATCTATCAACAAAGTTATCCACAGAAACTTTGGAAGACCCGCAAAGCGTTTTTAAATCAAGCACTTAGAGCAACTTTCGAAGATGTATCTGAAGACTAACAACTTAAGTTCTCATCCGCAGGCCCGCAAGGTATGAGTTATTGGTTAAGCATTGTGGTAGCCACCCCGGCGCACAGCAACGTGGCGGGCGCGCTGACCTACCGAAGCGAGTGGCCGCTTGCACCCGGATGCCTGGTGCGCGTGCCGCTGGGCAGACGCGAGGTGCTGGGTGTGGTCTGGCAGGCGCTGCCCGATAGCGGCGGCTTGCCCGAAGCCCAGGCCCGGGCTGTGCTGGGCGCGCTGGACGGACTGGCCCCGCTGTCCGACACCTGGCGTCGGCTGGTGGCATTTACCGCCAGCTATTACCAGCGCTCCATCGGCGAGGCGGCGCTGGCGGCCCTGCCACCGCAGTTGCGCGAGCTGAGTACGCTGCAACTGGCGCGCCGGCTCAAGCGGCCTGCCGCCACAGAAACCCTGCCACCTGAAACTACTACCGATTTAACAGCGCTCAGTGCAGAGCAGGCAAGGGCTCTGACCGAATTGGATGCCGATACGCGGCCAGCCCTGCTGTTTGGCGCCACCGGCAGCGGCAAAACCGAGGTGTATCTGCGCGCCGCCGCCCAGGTACTGGCCAGCGACGCCAGCGCCCAGGTGCTGGTGATGGTGCCCGAGATCAACCTCACGCCGCAGCTGCAGGCACGCTTTGAAGCGCGTTTTGCGCACCTGGGCAAGGCCCAGGTGGTGGCCATGCACAGTGGCCTCACCCCGGCCCAGCGGCTCAAAAGCTGGCTGGCGGCACACGCCGGCCAGGCCCGGCTGGTGCTGGGCACGCGCATGGCGATTTTTGCCTCGCTGCCGAATCTGCGCCTGATTGTGGTCGATGAAGAACACGACCCGAGTTACAAGCAGCAGGAAGGCGCACGTTATTCGGCGCGTGATCTGGCGGTGTACCGCGCGAGTATTGAAAAGGCTTGCCGCGTGTTGTTGGGCTCGGCCACCCCTTCGCTGGAAAGCTGGCAGGCCACCGAAACCGGCCGCTACCAGCGCTTGAGCATGCATGAGCGTATCGGCGGCGCCGCGCAAGCGGGCAGCTTGCCGGCGGTGCGGCTGGTGGACATGAACCACCAGCCCAAACACGCCACCATTGCACCACCGCTGCTGGACGCCATCAGCCAGCGCATCGCGCGTGGCGAGCAGTCGCTGATTTTCTTGAACCGGCGCGGCTATGCGCCGGTGCTGGCCTGCCACGACTGCGGCTGGAAAAGCGAATGCCCGCATTGCAGTGCCTACCGCGTCTTCCACAAAATCGACCGCACGCTGCGCTGTCACCATTGCGGTTTTACAGAGCGTGTGCCACGTGCCTGCCCCAGCTGCGGCAACATCGACATCGCGCCCATGGGCAAAGGCACGGAAAGGCTGGAGGAACACATCACCGAGCTGCTTGCCGGTGTGACCCGGCCCGGCGGCGAGCCCCTGCGCATTGCACGCATTGACGCCGACACCACGCGGCTCAAGGGCGCACTCGAATCACAGCTGGCCAGCGTACATGCGGGCGAAGTCGATGTGCTGGTCGGCACGCAGATGATTGCCAAGGGGCACGACTTCCGCCACATCACCCTGGTGGCGGCCATCAACCCCGACAGCGCTCTTTTTTCCAGCGACTTTCGTGCGCCCGAGCGCCTGTTTGGTTTGTTGATGCAGGCCGCAGGCCGGGCCGGCCGTGATGCCGAGCGTGGCGCCACCAGCGAGATGTGGGTGCAGACATTTCACCCGCAACACCCGCTGTTTGCTGCCTTGAAAAAACACGACTACCCGGCCTTCGCCGCGCAGGAGCTGAAAGAGCGCGAAGCGGCCGGCATGTCGCCCTTCGGCTTTTCGGCCCTGGTACGCGCCGAGGCGCGCGAGCAGGCGGTGGCCCAGGGCTTTCTGAATGCGGCCGCCGCCGCCGCTCAGGCGCAACAACTGCCAGGGGCCGACGCCGTCACGCCCTACCCGGCGGTGCCCATGACGATACAGCGGGTGGCCAACATAGAGCGCGCGCAGATGCTGGTTGAAAGCCCGTCGCGCGCCGCCTTGCAGCGCTTCCTGGCGGCCTGGCAGCCGCTGCTGCACCAAACCCGGCAAGAGGGCGACTTCAAGAGTCTGATCCGCTGGGCGATTGATGTGGATCCGTTGGCGATATAAGGCCCCATGACGCCCAAAACCCGACGCGTACTCCAGGCCATCCTGTACGAGGTTTTCGCCATTGCTTTTGTGGGGCCCGTGCTGAGCGTCGCGTTCGACAAATCGCCCGCCTCGACCCTGGGCCTGGCTTTCGTGCTGTCCAGCATTGCGCTCAGCTGGAACTACGTGTTCAACACCATCTTCGAGCGCTGGGAGTCACGTCAATCCGCACGGGGCCGGTCATTTGCAAGGCGCCTCGCGCATGGCATGGGCTTCGAAGGGGGTCTTGCCGTCATCCTGATTCCGGTCATGGCCCTCTGGCTGGACATTGCACCCCTGAGTGCGTTTCTGGCCAATCTTGGCCTCCTGGCATTCTTCTTCGTCTACGCCATCGCATTCACATGGGCCTTCGATCGTGTCTTTGGCCTTCCGCAATCCGCCGCGAAGCACCGCGAGACCTGACCCTTCCATCGATTCCTCCATGGCCCGCCAACAAGCCCGCCGTCCGGATGTTCACGTCAAAAGTGCCACCGCCGCTGAGAAGCTGAAAAACGCCAGCACCGTGGACAGCAGGATGATGCGCGCAATGCGCCCGTTGTTGGCGCCAAAACGTTCGGCCAGCAGCGACACATTGCTGGCGCTTGGCAGCGCCGCCACCAGCACAATCACTGTCAACGCAAACGGGTCCAGCGGCACACCGAGCTGGATCGCGCCCAGCCCGACCAGGCCGACCAGCACCGGGTGTAACACCAGCTTGATCAGTGCAACCGGCAGATAGTCCGCCACGGGAATTTTTTCGACACTGTTCATCTGCGATCGCGCCAGCACCGCGCCTATGGTGAACAGCGCCACCGGCGAGGCGGCGTCGGCCAGCAGGCCCAGGGTCTGCATCACCGGCGCGGGCAAGGTGATTGCCAGGCCGGAAGAGACAGCACCCAGCACAATCGCCCAGGGCATGGGGTTCAGCGCCACACCCTTGAGTGCATTTTTGGCCGCCACTTCTGCGCCGTGGCTGTCGGCTGAATCGAGCCGTGACAGCGCAATACACAGCGAACTGGTCACCAGCAGGTCAATCACGATGGTCACAATCGCCGGCCCCGCCGCCTGCGCACCCAGCAGCGCCACCAGCAGCGGCACACCCATGAAGCCGGTATTGGGAAAAGCCGCGACCAGCGCGCCAAAAGAGGCGTCGTTCCAGCCTATGCGCTGGTTGCGCGTGACTGCAATCGTGAAGCCGACCATGATCAGCGCGCACAGCAGGTACACCGCCACCAGGCTGCCGTCCAGCAGCTGGGCCACCGGTGTGTTGGCGCCAAAGCGGTACAACATGCAGGGCAGCGCGAAATACAGCACAAAGGTATTCAGGCCGGGAATTGCCGCCTGCGGCAGCAAGCGCCGGCGCGCAGCCACATAGCCGCACAGCACCAATGCGAAGAAGGGGAAGGTGACCAGAAGAATGCTTAACACAAGCCGTATTGTCACTTGCCGGGTTTGCATCTGGCTGGCTGGCTATGATGACCCGCTGCCTGCCCCTTGTCGCGCCCGCCTTCCTACTGCATGTCGTCCCACCCGCCCCCAGCCTCTTCCCAAGTCACCGGCCTCAATCTCGCCCAGCAGGAAGCCGTCAATTACATGCACGGCCCCTGCCTGGTGCTGGCCGGCGCGGGCTCGGGCAAAACGCGGGTGATCACGCACAAGATTGGCCGGCTGATCCAGGCCGGCCTGCAGCCTGAGCAGATTGCCGCCATCACCTTCACCAACAAGGCCGCGGCTGAAATGCGCGAACGCGCCAAAGCGCTGATTGGCAAGGCCGCCAGGGGGGTGTTGATCTGCACCTTTCACGCGCTGGGCGTGCGCATGTTGCGCCAGGACGGTGAGGCGCTGGGGCTGAAAAAGCAGTTCTCGATTCTGGACAGCGACGACGTGACGAGCATTTTGAAAGACGCCGGCGGCACGACCGACGCCGCCAGTGCGCGGCAGTGGCAGTGGACCATCAGCGCCTGGAAAAGTGCCGGGCTGAATGCTGCGCAAGCCGAAGCGCTGGCCAATGGCGATGAAGAGCGCCTGATCGCCCGCATCATGGCGCGTTATGAAGAACGCCTGAGCGCCTACCAGAGTGTGGACTTTGACGACCTGATTGGCCTGCCCCTCAAACTGCTGCAACAACATGCCGAGGTGCGCGACAAGTGGCAGCAGGCCCTGGGCCATGTGCTGGTGGACGAGTATCAGGACACCAATGCCACACAGTATGAAATGCTCAAGCTGCTGGTCGGCGCGCGTGGCCGCTTTACCGCCGTGGGGGATGACGACCAGTCGATTTACGGCTGGCGCGGAGCCACGCTGGACAACCTGAAAAAACTGCCACTGGACTACCCGAATCTGCGCGTGGTCAAGCTGGAGCAGAACTACCGCAGCACCGGCGCCATCCTGCGCGCCGCCAACAACGTGATTGCGCCCAACCCCAAACTCTTCCCGAAAACCCTGTTCAGCGAGCTGGGCGAGGGTGAGCCGGTGCGTGTCGCCGATTGCGACAGCGAGGAGCACGAAGCCGAGCGTGTGGTGGCGCGCATCCAGAGCCTGCGTGCCGAGGGCAGCTTGCTGGCCACCGGCAGCCAGCACAAGGAGTGGAAAGACTTTTGTGTGTTGTACCGCGCCAACCACATGGCCAAACCGCTGGAAAAGGCTTTTCGCAAGGCGGCGATTCCGTACAAGGTGTCGGGCGGGCAGAGCTTTTTTGACCGCGCAGAGATCAAGGACCTGTGTTGCTGGCTGCGCCTGCTGGTCAACAACAACGACGACCCCGCCTTCATGCGTGCCGTGACCACGCCCAAACGCGGTATCGGCCACACCACACTGGCCGCGCTGGGCACCTTTGCCAGCAAGTACAAGCTCAGCCTGTTTGAGGCGCTGTTCAGCCACTCGCTGGGCTCGGCGGTTCCGGCCAAGGCGGTGGGCTCATTGCATGAGTTTGGCCGTTATGTGAACGAGCTGGAGTACCGCGCGCGGCACACCGTGGGTGCAGAAGGCGCGCGCACGGTGCTCAACGATTGGCTCAAGGACATCGGCTACGAGAAGCATTTGTACGACGGTGAGGAAAGCGAGAAGATCGCCGCCGCGCGCTGGACCAATGTGATGGATTTTTGCGACTGGATGGCGCAGCGCTGTGGCGGGCAGATTGACGACACGGCCGGTGCGGTGCTCGCCGCCGAAACCAAAACCATGCTGGAAGTGGTGCAGACGATTGCCCTGCTGTCCACCATCAGCGAACGCGAGGGCGACCAGAACGTGGTCACCCTGTCCACCCTGCATGCCGCCAAGGGGCTGGAGTGGCCGCACGTGGTGCTGGCCGGCGTCAACGAAGGTTTGCTGCCTTTCAAGCTGGACAGCGATGACGGCCAGGATGCAGTCAAAACCGAGGGGATTGCCCAGCGCCTGCAGGAAGAGCGTCGCCTGATGTATGTGGGCATCACCCGGGCCCAGCACACACTGACCGTGAGCTGGCTGCGCCGCCGAAAAAAAGGGCGCGAGACCGTGGCCGGCCTGCCCAGCCGTTTTATTGCCGAGATGGCTCTGGAGAAAACCACGGTGAAAGAAGACCCGCGCGAAAAAATAAGGGCGCTGCGGGCAGAATTTGCCAAACGCGCCGCCGACAGCGCCGAGGCGCAATTACTCGCCGAAACCAGCCGCGACGCCCCCTAGACACACCATGACACCTGCCCTGACTCTCAAATTTGCTATATTTCTTATGGCTGCTTGCGCAATCTGCACAAGGGCCAGCGGCCAAAATGACCCACAAAAATCGGCGGCAACCAGCTGCCCGGCGGCCAAGCTGCTGAAGGCCGCGCAGATCCACGGGCAGTGGCGCGTGAGCTTCAGGTCGGCACCGGCCGGCCTGCCCGCCACGGCCACCCTGATGCTGGAGCGGCATGCACAATTTAGTGACAGTGTGGCCGGTTTTGTCAGCCGAAATCTGTCCGCGCCAGCCCCCGGGCATGCGGCCAGGGCGCAATTGGCGGGCGATCTGGAAGACGGTTTTCTGACACTGGACGAATCGTCCAACGGCATCAGCATCACTGGCACCTGGAACGCCGAGGTGGTGGAGGGGTCCTGCGGAAGAAGCATCCGGGGTACCTGGAAAGACACCAGCCCCAGCGCACCGGCCGATGCGCCAGAAATTGCATTTACCATGGAAAAACTGGCAGGATGGTGACCATGTATACCCAAACACCTCGTTTTATCGGCAGCTTCCTGCTGGCGCTCAGCATGTTTGGCGCGGCGCTGGCCCAGACACCGGGCAGTGGCGCGCCTGCCCTGCCAGACCGCAACAACCGCCAGGGCTGGCAGGCCTGCCACGCGATGGGCGCCGATGCCGCTGCACAGCTGGCCTGCTTCAAAAACTGGGCGCAATCGCAACTGCCCGAAGGCGCCCCCTCGCCGGCCATGGCTACGGCACCCGCCAATACGCAGACCGGGCAAGCCGCTACCGAAGTGCTTTTGCTGCCGGCGCTGGCTACCGAAGCGCCGGACGGCAAGAAGGTTGGCTGCAGAAACACCAAATATTCCGAGCTATCGCGTTTTTGGGAGCTGCAGCGCGGCTCGGACTGCGACACCTTCGGCCTGCGTGGTTACCACCCGACCAGCGTCCTGTGGGCCGGCTCGGACGGCGTGAACAACCAGCCGTCGTCACCAGCGCCCGGTCACACGGTGACCACCCCCTTCAACTACAAGCGCGCTGAAACCAGGCTACAGCTGTCGGTGCGCACCAAGCTCGCCAAGGGCCTGCTGGCCTCTGGCAGCGATGACGATGCCGGCAGCGACTCGCTCTGGGTCGCTTACACGCAGCAAAGTTACTGGCAGCTGTTCAACGGTCCGGTCTCACGCCCCTTTCGCACCACCGACCACGAGCCCGAGCTGGTCTATATCTACCCGCACCAGATCGATTTGCCCGGGGGCTGGAAGTACCGGCTCAGCGGTCTTGGCCTGAACCACCAGTCCAATGGCCAGAGCCTGCCGTTGTCACGCAGCTGGAACCGCGTCTACCTGATGGGCGCCGCCGAAAAAGAGCTGGGCGGCGACGCCAGCCTGGGCCTGCAGGCACGTGTCTGGCAGCGTCTGCGCGAATCTTCAGGCGCTGACGACAACCCGGGCATTTCCGACTATGTGGGCCGGGCCGAACTGGCGGGTCAATGGCATATCAACAGCGTGCACAGCCTGGGTCTGACACTGCGCCATTCGCTGAAGTCGCAGGCGCGCGGCTCTGCCAGGCTGGAGTGGATGAAGGCGTCCACGGCGATTGCCGACAGCGCGGCCTTGCGTTATCACGTACAGCTGTTCAGCGGCTACGGCGACAGCCTGATCGACTACAACCGCCGCCGCAATGTGCTGAGCATCGGCCTGAGTCTGGTCGATTGGTGATACCCGCCGCAACCCCTGCGTGCCAGCAAGAGCCCGCACATGAGTGAATCCCTGATTTTCACCTTGAGTTTCATCGTGGTCGGTGTGCTGCTGATTGTGATGACCATGAGCAGCTCCTTCATCGCCCGGCTGCCGCTCAGTGCTGCCATGCTTTATCTGATGGTGGGCGTGGGCATAGGGCCCGACGGGCTGGGGTTGCTGACACTGGACCCCTTGGTGGATGCGCGACTGCTGGAGCGGCTGACGGAAATCGCGGTGCTGATATCGCTGTTTACCGCCGGCATGAAGCTGGAGATGCCGCTGAGGGACCGGCAATGGCGCATCCCGTTGCAACTGGCCTCGGCGTCCATGCTGCTCACGGTGGCCGCCATCACCGCGCTGGGTGTCTGGGGCATGGGTTTGTCGCTGGGCGCTTCGGTGCTGCTGGGCGCAATTTTGGCACCCACCGATCCGGTGTTGGCTTCTGAAGTTCAGGTCTCTGACCCCGGCGACCGGGACAGGCTGCGTTTCGGGCTGACCGGCGAAGGTGGACTCAACGACGGCACCGCCTTTCCGTTTGTGATGCTCGGTCTGGGCTTGCTGTCACTGCACGATCTGGGCACCGGCGGCTGGCGCTGGTGGGCGGTCGATGTCGTCTGGGCTGTAACCGGCGGGCTGGCCATTGGCTACCTGCTGGGCGCCCTGGTAGGTCGGGCCATCTTGTACCTGCGAGCCCACCATAGCGAGGCCCTGGGCTCGGACGAATTTATTGCATTGGGGCTGATCGCACTTAGCTACGGCCTGGCGCTGCTGTGCCACACCTATGGTTTTCTGGCGGTTTTTGCTGCGGGGCTGGCATTGAGCCGCATCGATCTACCCGTTCCGCCCCCGGCCAATGCCAGTGCCGACGCACCGGCGCAGGCCACAGCCGAAGCGGCCCTCAAATCGTCACAGGCGCCGGCTCACATGATGCAGGCGGTGCAGCGCTTCAATGCACAGCTGGAGCGTTTTGCCGAAGTAGGCATTGTGCTGGCGGTGGGCGCCCTGCTGGCGGTGGTCGAGTTCCGCAGCGAGGTGTTGTGGTTCATCCCGGTGTTATTTCTCGTCATTCGACCGCTGGCGGTTTATCTGGGTCTGCTGGGCACAAAGGTGGCGGCGCCACAGCGGCGCCTGATCGCCTGGTTTGGCATACGTGGCATAGGCTCGATCTACTACCTGATGTATGCCATCACCCACGAGCTGGAACCCGCCCTGGCCAACCGGCTGCTGTCGATCACGCTGGCGGTGGTGGTGGCGTCGATAATCGCGCATGGGATCTCCGTCACGCCGCTGATGCAGCGCTACGAGAGGCGCAAGTCAGGCCGCCGGTAGAGTCCGGCCGCCCCCCGTCGAGGGCCTCTTCAATGCTATTGTTTTTATAGCGTATTTCGCCCATCGGGAAAGGGCTGAGGGCAGGTTTATCTGTCATTTTTCAGAAAACTGAACAGCGAAAGAGTGCCGCTGACGAAGTGGCTCAGGAATCCCATCCCGGCCTGTTCCATCCTCTGGCGAGGGCAAACGAGACGCTGGCTCGGGCCAGCTCCAGGGAACTGTCTATCAGCGCGAGCCCTCTTACGTCGGCGTACCGGCTCGCTATGGGTATCTCGGTACAGCCCAGGATCAGCAGGGTGGCGCCCTGTTGCACCACCTCAACGCAGGCCCGTGTGAGGTGCAGGCCGCCGGCCTCGAAGTTTCCTGCTTTGATCTCACGGATGCAGCTGTCCACCTCTGTCTGCCCACCGTCGGCGGCGGGCAGCAGGAAATCAATACCTCGCGCGAGAAGCTCACGCTGGTAAAAACCGGACTTCAAGGCACCTCGCGTCGAAAAAATGGCCACGCGCGGGTCACCAACAAGGGGAATGGCCTCTACACAGGTTTTGCCAATATGCAGCAAAGGGGCCTTGCTGCAGTTGCTCATTTCGTCAAACCAGTGGTGAGACGAATTGCAGGGTATGGCAATCACCCCTACACCGGCCTGGTTGAGCATTTGAATGCCCGCAAGCAACTGCGGCAAAGGGTCGCGCCCGTGGCCCAGAATGGCGCTGGAACGATCGTGAATATGCGGCAAGCTGGCGACGATGACCGGCAGGTGGTCCTGGTCTCTGAGCGCAGGTGTCAACTTGACAAGTTTGTCCAGAAAGTCGACGGTGGCCGAAGGCCCCATCCCGCCAAATACGCCAATTCTGGACATGCCGTGACCCTAAACCTTCAACGGTCGGGGGCAGATCAGCGCCACAGCCGCGTTGTTGCCAATCACCAGCACCAGGGTGCGCAGCATGTCGCAAATCGGGTCCACTGCCAGGAAGAGAATAAAGGCCGCTTCAAACGGAAGCCCCAAATAGCTACAGGTCAGGCCAACCAGCGAGACCGTCAGCAAACCCGTCATGCCGGCCGAAGCAAACCCGGCGAGGATGGACGCCGACAGTACCACCGCCAGTTCAGTCGGGCCCAGCGGCTTCCCATACAACTGGGCAATGAATACGGTAGCTGCCACGTAGTAGATCACCGGGCCGATACGCAGCAGCGACACGCTCAGCGGCACCATCAGCTCGACGCGTGAGCGCGCAAAACCAAGCCGGTCCGCCAGACTTTCAATCATGATGGGCATGCAGGCCGCGCTGCTGCGGGTGGCGAGAGCCAGGGCAAAAGGCCCCTTGAGCGCATCCAGCGTCTGGCCGAGTGAGGCGTTGGAGCGCTTCCAGATGATGATGGTCGCGAATGCCAACGCCAGCAGGGATGCCACGAGAAAGGCCAGTACAAACTGCGCCATGGCCTGTAACGGACCTATGCCGGTTTTTGCCATCTGCGCCGCGCTCATGCAAAAAAGAATGATGGGCAGCGGGTAGTTCAGCCAGCGCATCAGGGTCTGGCAGGAGTGATAAATGGTTTCCAGCGATTGGGTCAGTCCATCAGACACCCGCGATGGCACCTGCCCGACTGCGAATCCGAAAAGCAGTGCAAAAACCAGTGCCTTGAGGGTATCGCCACTGGCCAGTGCCGCAAAAATATTTGAAGGCACCAGGCTGACCAGCACCTCCGTGAAACTCACCGACTTGACAGGGGCATCGACGCCGCCCAGGCTCATCACCGTGTCACTGGAGCTCAGATCGCTGCCCACAATCTTGCCAAAAGTCTGCATGGTGTCGTTTGACAGGTTTTCGCCCGGCGCCATGACCAGCAGGGTCAACGCGCCGATCAAGGCAACCACCACCGAGAAAGCCGCAAACACCACCGTCACACGCGCTATAAGTCCGCCCGCACCGCCTTCACGAAACAGCCGCTGCAAACTGAAGATCACCGCCGACACCATGAAGGGCAGGGCAATCATCTTCAGCAAGTCAACATACACATCTCCCACGAAACCGAGCTTGAGACCCAGGCCGGGCAAATAAAGGCCGACCGCAAAACCCGTAGATATGCTGGCCAACACTACCCAAGGGTTGAGGGCGAACGTATACAGTTTTTGCAGATTGATCATCAGGGACCTTTGTTAATCCATTACCGGTCCAGCGCCTTCAGAACCTTGTCAATGGTCAGTTTTTCCGTACCTTCGGCCAAAAACTGGTTCACATAGGCAAGAAGAGTCGGGTCCTGAATGCCCACGGCAATGCCGAGCGTGTCTTCCAGATCCTTGAAGGTCACGGTGCGCAGCGTCAGGGACGCCGTAGGATCACTCTTCAAAATGCGTTTGATCTCGAACTCATCCCGATAGGCCGCCATGATCTGGCCTTTTTCAAGCGCCTTGAGCACATCGCCCCAGTTTGGAAACTCGCGCAGTTCCGACAAGGGGAAATTTTTTCCGGCGTAATCTGAAAACGATGATTTGGCGATCACCCCGATCGAGCCCTTGAACTCGCGAACCACGACGGGCAAGGGCCGGTCCCGCGCGAGCTCTGCAAACTTCACCCGGTTCAGGATGAAAGCGTGGTTCAGCCGGAGATAAGGCTCCGTGAAACTGATCATCTGCGCACGAGCCAGCGTACGGGAAAGTTTGCTGATGCCCAGGTCTGCCTCCCTGCGGGCCACCACGTCGACCACCTCATTGAATGTCCTGGCGCTGCGGTCAAACCTGACGTTGACTTTGAGTTCTTTGGCGATGGCCCTGGCAAGGTCCACTTCCAGCCCGACCAATTCGCCTTTTTTCACGTAGAAAAAAGGCGGCGTGTCCACACCCAGCATGGCCACGACCAGTTCACCACGGTTGACGATGCGGGCTATGCCCGGCGCCAGCATGCGGCCATCGGCCACCTTGACCAGGCCCGAAGGAAGTACGGTCGGCGCCGGACCTGCCTCTAACGGTGCGGCGGCCACTGCAGGCGCGCGCGCCACAGCAGGTCCGGCGGACCACGCCATACCGGCAAGCCCGCATAAGCCCAACAACATGAACGCTGGTATCAGCCATCCGTGCCGGCGTTGAGTACTGGAGTTTCTGGCCTGTGTGAGCAACATCGGCAGTTCCTGAATCGTCATCCGGGTGGTCCGCGCCAAAGTGTATTGCATTTGTTACCCAATTTGACGTCTGCAGAGCCGTGAAGCCGTGGCATAGATCTAACGCGGCAGCAGTCGTGAAATCGTAGCTGGCAAAACCCTCGATAACAGCAATTCAACTTGCTGCCGGAGCGCAACTTTCTCATGCTCCGAATATTCTGAAAACCCGTCCTTCACAGCAAACGTATTTTCAGAGCCTCGAAGGCAGGGGTACGAATCACCCAGGTCCCAGGCAAGGGATTTCCGGGTTGATACGTCATAGATATGCACCGCCAGCGACGAGTACACGCAGGTTCGCCCCAAACCGAAGAACATGCGCTCGTATAACCCGTATCCAGGCTGCATTTTGGGGAAGACGGTTTGCTCAGCAGCATGGACGACCACCAGGCGGTCAAAGCCCTGAGCCTTTGCAGCTTCCCAAATCGGGCTGCTGCTCAGGTAGCCAGGCTGTCCGGACGGCAATCCCGAGAGGTCCAGGGCTGCAACACCGAACGACCTGCCATGACTCAAATAGGAAACCACCGTGTCGTTGGCGAACTTGCTGATCTGCCAGTCCCCGGTTTCGCCCTTCGCGTAGCGGTTTGTAAATACCGTTGTACCTGCGGTAGTCAGATGGAATGTCGTCCCCAGGTCAGACACCACTCCCATGCGCTTTGTCGACGCCAACTCACTGAGTTGCATGGGCCCTGCACAGGCACTCAGCAAGATCGAAACCATTGCAAAAAACAGGAATCGCGTCATGCTGAGGCCCTCAAAAAAGCAGTTCACACGCACGGCAGGTGCCGATCGGGATTCTCTGCGAATCAGCCCGGATGTAGAAACGCCCCAGAACCCTAAAAGGGCGCTGGGGCGCATGGATGCTGGTGGCCTGGGGCGGAATCGAACCACCGACACAAGGATTTTCAATCCTCTGCTCTACCGACTGAGCTACCGGGCCTGAGCCTCAAATTATATATCAGGCTGCGCGCTTGCCCCGGGTCAGGTCCACGCCCAGCTGCTTGAGTTTGCGGTAAAGGTGGGTACGCTCCAGCCCGGTCTTTTCGGCCACGCGGGTCATGGAGCCGCCCTCTTTGGCGAGGTGAAACTCGAAGTAGGCTTTTTCAAACTCATCCCGCGCATCGCGCAACGGTTTCTCCAGCAGAAAACTCTGCGTGGCCTGCGGGCCCAGATCCATCGGCAGCGGCATGGCGGCGCCGGTCATGGCGGCCTCCAGGGTCAGTTCCACCGCATGCAGCAGGGCGGCGGGCGGGCTTGCCGGCTTGCGGCCTGCGGACTTTGTCAGCCCTTGTTCGACGGCTTTGAGCAGTTTTTGCAGGGTGATCGGCTTTTCCAGAAACGCCATGGCACCGATTTTGGTGGCCTCAACCGCTGTGTCTATGGTGGCATGGCCACTCATCATGATCACCGGCATGGTGAGCAGTCCGCTGGACGACCACTCCTTGAGCAAGGTAACGCCATCGGTGTCGGGCATCCAGATGTCGAGCAGCACCAGGTCGGGCCGGCTGCGGCTGCGTGCGGCGCGGGCCTGCGCAGCATTTTCTGCAAGCTCGATCTGATGCCCTTCGTCGTTGAGAATTTCAGAGAGCAAATCGCGTATGCCCAACTCGTCGTCAACTACCAGAATGTTTGCCATGATTGAATTGCTATCTCCGCCAGCAGTTATCGATTTTCGCGGCCGCAGACCGTCGCCCACAGTGTTGTTAAGTCACCACCGCGAATGATAACGATACTTGGGCGCCCTGAACGACGTCATTGACCACCCGGTTGGAAATATCAATGCGTGCGCCATGCTCGTCGGCAATTTTCTTGACCACTGCGAGGCCCAGGCCGGTGCCTTTGACCTTGGTGGTGACATAAGGCTCAAACGCCCGCTTGAGGATGTGTTCGGGGAAGCCGACACCGCTGTCACGTACGCTCAGGCGCACGCGCCGGGAGGTGGGGGAGTACTCGGTTTTGAGAACCACCTTGCCGTGGGGCCTGCCCTCCTGGGCGTCCTGGGCGTTTTGCAACAAGTTGTGTATGACCTGCCGAATCTGCTGCGCGTCGCCCTTGATGGCGGGGCAGTTGGTGTCCAGTTCCGTACAAACGGGTACCACGGCGTTGTCGCTGGCATAAAGCTGCATCACCTCAGTCACCAGCGCATTGAGGTCCAGCGGCATGAGTTCAGCCGCCGGCAGGCGCGCATAGTCCCGAAACTCATTGACCAGCCGTTTCATGGCATCGACCTGGTCCACAATCGTTTTGACCGACTTGGTCAACAGGATCTGCTCGGGCTCGCCGACCTTGCCGGTGAGCTTCATCTCCAGCCGCTCGGCCGACAGCTGAATCGGTGTCAGCGGATTTTTGATTTCATGGGCCAGCCTGCGCGCCACTTCGCCCCAGGCCTGGGCACGCTGGGCCGACACCATCTCTGAGACGTCGTCAAACACCAGCAGGCATTCGTCGCCGGGCATTTTGGCGCCGCGCGCGATCAGCGTGATGGCGTTGTCGGGCGAACCCGGTTGCGCGGTATTGAGTTCGAAGGACTGTTGCCAGTGCTCAATGCCGTGCAGCGTGTTCTCGCCAAAATAGGTGTCAAACTGCGCCTGTACACCCTGCGCAAATACCTCCAGGCCCGGGATGTCGCCCAGCGCGCGCCCGTGGTAAGCCGCCAGCGGCGCACGCAAAATCCGTGTGGCCCCGGGGTTGCTGGTCTGGATGCGCCCCTGAAGATCCAGCACCATGACTCCAGCGGTCAGGTTGTCCAGGATGGTCTGCAGGTTGGCGCGCGCCGCATCGACCTGGTCCATGCTTTTCTGGACCGCGCCACGCGCATCGGCAAGCTGTTGGGTCATGTCGGCAAAAGAGCGGGTCAAGCCGCCCAATTCGTCCTTGCCTTGCAGGGCCGCTTTGGGCGTGAGGTCGCCCTGCGCCACCTGGCGCACGCCCTCTGCCAGCAGCAGCAGGGGCCGCGCCAGCTGGTTGCCCAGCAGCACCGCCAGCAACACGGCGCCAAACACCGCCAAGAATAAACTGAGCGTGAGTGTGCCTATGTACATCTTGCGCAACCCGCCACGCGCCAAAGCACGCTCCTGGTACTCGCGGTTCGCCTCCTGCACGGCAATGGCGTTGGCGACCAGGGTGGCAGGAAGCACCTCGGTGACCTGCAGGTAACGGGTCTCGCTGAGCAGGCCGACATTGGGGTTGCTGATCAGGGCCAGGGCCTTGATGCGCGGCGTGGGGGCAGCGTCCCCGGACAGAGCGGGTTGCCCGCCCTCCGCGCCCGGCAGCGCCACCTCATCTAGCCCCTCGATCTGCGTGGCCACGCGCTGACTGCGGGCGCTGCGCAGCAGCTGCGCCGGCGGTCGTTCAGGTTTGAGCGAATAACGCGAGTCGCCGGCGCTGGCAATCAGCTGGCCGGAGGCTGTCCACAACACCACATCACTGACGCCAAGCTGCTCACGCAGGCGCTCCAGCGCCAGACCGGCTGAGGCATCGGGCGTCTGGGTCAGCTGGTTCGCAGCCACCCGGGTTTTGTTGGCCAGTTCGGTGGCCAGGGTATCCAGCGTGACTCGGCCCAGATTCAGGCCAGCGTCAAGCGCACCTTCCACCTTCACATCGAACCAGCTTTCGATCGAGCGCGACACAAACTGGTAAGACACCACATAAATCATCATGCCGGGCAGCAGACCGACCAGCGCAAAAATGGCGGCCAGCTTGACCAGCAGGCGGCTGCCAAACTTGCCTTTGCGCAAGCGCAGAAGCAGGCGCAGCACAATCCAGCCGATGACCAGCAGCAACAGCCCGGCCACCGCCACATTGAGACCGAACAGCAACACGTAGTTGCGCTCATAAAGCTCGCGGTTGCCGGTGGCCTGTGTCAGCAAAAACAGCAGTACCAAGCCCAAGGCGGCCATGGTGCCTACACCCACACCCACTGTCCAGCGGAAAGCCCGGCTGGTTTTCAGTGGCGACGCAGCGCCCTCGCCGCTCACTTGACCGCCTCTTTGGCCGGCTCTCTGGCGCTGTCCCTGCCGGCATCTTTCGGCGCTTCCCGGACGGCCTCGACGATGAGTTCGCGTTGGGTCTCGACGGCGATGGCCCAGTCCTTTTGACCGGCCACGCCTATCTGGAACGGCCGTGGCAACTGAGACAAGTCCAGCCGGAAACGAAACTCCACCTTGTGCCGGACATCGGCATCCACCTCAGCCGCATCGGCAATGCGCCACCGCGAGAGGCGCTGGATCGAACTGATGGCGTCAGGCAGGCTGTCGTAGTGCTGGCTGAAGGAGGCACGCAGTCCGGTAACGCTGATCGCGCCGGGCAACACATTGAGACGCCAGCGCCGCGTCAGCGGTTGGTACGCCAGGCGCATGGTGCGCGTTGCTGTGGTGACGCGTTTGTCGTACCAGTACCAGCGGTCACGGTAAATGTCTGCTTCGGCCACAAAAAACATCGGAATGCCCTTGAGCATGGCGTCTTCCACCACCGCAGGCACTTCGAACTGGACGCTGGCCGAGAGGTAAACGCCCTCTTCAGAGCGATCCATCTTCAGTTGTGTGAATTCGGTCGCCAGCGCCGCCTGCCCGGCCGGAAACACCAGAGCGAAAAGACACCACGCCAGCAGGCTGCGCAGTGCCGCCTCAGGCGTTGCGTTTTTCAAAAACCGCGTAATAAAATCCGTCGTGCTCACCCTGCAAATTGTCCGGGAAGACCGCTTGCCCTACCCCACTTTGGGGCAGCAAATGACCGGGAGACGGCATGAAACAGGCATCTGTGTGGTGCGTAACAAACGTTTGCGCCTGCTGCTCGCCTTCCGCCCTGAAAATCGAGCAGGTGCAATAGAGCAGCCGGCCGCCTGGCCGCAGCAGGGGCCACAGGGCTTCGAGCAGGCGGGCCTGCGTGTTTGCCAGTTGCGCAATGTCCGTCGGGCGGCGCAACCAGCGCACGTCTGGGTGGCGCCGCACAATGCCCGATGCGGTACACGGCGCGTCTAGCAGGATGCCGTCGTAAGCCCGGCCATCCCACCAGTCCTGGGGCCGCGCCGCGTCGCCGACCCGGATATCGGCCTGCAAACCCAGGCGCTGCAAATTTTGCGTAATGCGCGCGCAGCGCCGGGCGTCGATGTCCAGCGCGGTGAGTTCACAGTCGGCCAGTTCCAGCAGGTGTGCGGTTTTTCCGCCAGGCGCGGCGCAGGCGTCGAGCAGCCTGAGGCGGCCAGTCGCACTGGCTGTGAGTCCTTCGAGCAGCAGCGGCGCAGCCATCTGGGCAGCGGCATCCTGTACCGAAAAATGCCCTTCTGCAAAACCCGGCAGCGACGGCACCGCCTGTGCATGGGCCAGCACGACCCCCTGCTTGCCCACCGGACTTGCTCTTATATTTATAGCTGTCAGCGCACGCAGGTAAAGGGCTTGAGTCGTTTTTCGCTCATTGATACGCAGAATCAGCGGCGCGCGGCTGTTGTTGGCCTGCAGGATGGTCTGCCAGGACGTGGGGTGGTCCTTGCGCACCCGGTCAATCCACCACTGCGGGTGGTTCCACACCGCCTGCGGACTTTTTTCGGTCGACGCCATGAGCGCGTCGCGTTCTCGCAGGAAGCGCCGCAGGCAACCGTTGATGAAGCTGGCCTGATGCACCGTGCTTTCGCTGCGTTTGGCGGCCTCTACCGCCTGATCAACCAGCGTGTATGCGGTATAAGCAGGGCCGTCGGCTCGTTCACCGCCGTCCGCAGCAGCGCCCTCGGAAGCCCCTTCAGGGCAAGCCAGCGCAAGCGCTACACACAGCAGAGCGTCTGCCTCGGGCGGGGGCGGACGTTTGACCAGTTGCTGGCGCAGCGCTTCGGCCCGGCCCAGCCAGCGCAACACATGAAAACCCAGTGCCTGCACGCCGGGGCGCAGCGAACTGTCTACGTCCTCGAGCGCAGCTGTCATGGACTGGCCGTCACGAACGGCCATCAGCAGGGAAGCAGCGCCCTGAAGCTGGCGCCACAGGGGGATTTGGGAAGGGTTGTCTTGCATGGAACTCAGATATGCGCCCGAAGCGGACGCCCAAGCCGTATTAGACCAGCCGCGAGCACCCACCCAAGAGCTAGTCCGAATTGCAAGAAGGTGCCGCGGGACCGGCTTTGCCGGACCGCAGGCGCAGCGGCCCCCGCGGGGGGCAGGGCGTTACGCGAAGCGAACGACCTTGGGGGCCATCAGACCAGCGTGTCCGCCCAGATGTTGCTGGCCCAGTTCAGCGCATAAACGCCTTCCAACTCGGTCGGACCGGTGCTGACACCGCCCGAGCCGGCCACGGTCTTGAAAGTTTTCTCGGCCGCCACGTATTCGTGCACGCTGGCCACATGCACCACGTTTTTGTTGTCCACAAAGCTGTAGCAGGTGTTGGTCAGCATGGGGGCGGGGTTGACCTCCCAGCCAGAAAGCTGCGCCACGATGGCTGCGGCGGCGACCTTGCCGTGGCTGTTGGCCATGTGGCCGCTTTTTGGCATGGCCGGTGCGATCTGGATGGAGTCACCCAGCACAAACACGTCTTTGGCCGCAGTGGACTCAAAGGTCTGGTAGTTGACGCCACACCAGCGGCTGTTGGCCATGTTGTTCAGCCCCGACTGCACCGCGATGGTGCCGGCACGCATGGACGGCAGGGCGTTGATGACGCTGGCCTTGACATCTTCCTGCACGTCAAACTTGATGACGCCGGCTTTCGCATCCACCGCCGTGGCCTTGTGCTGACCGCGGTATTCGACGATGCCCTTGTACTGCTCTGCCCAGACTTTTTTGAACAGCGGTCCCTTGGAGGTGACATCGGGATTGGCATCGAGGATCAGCACCTTGCTGCGCGGCTTGGCGGCCTTGAAGTAACCGGCAATCACCGAAGCGCGTTCATACGGGCCGGGCGGGCAGCGATACGGAGCCTCCGGGATCGTGATGGCAAAAACGCCGCCATCGGGCATGGCCTCTAGCTGCTTGCGCAGCGCAAGTGTCTCGGGGCCGGCTTTCCACGCCTGCAAGATCTGGCCCGCGGCCTGCGCCTGTTGCAGGCCTTCAATGCTGCCGTACATCAGGTCAACGCCGGGGGACACGACCAGCTTGTCGTACGCAATGGTGGCACCGCCGGCGAGTGTGACGGTTTTTCTGGCGGTATCAATCGCGCTGGCCATGTCGCGCACCACCGTAACACCGTGGTTTTTGGACAGACCGGTATACGGGGTGGTGATGTCACCCATCTGTTTTGCGCCGGCCAGGACCAGATTGGAAATCGGGCACGAGATAAACGCCGCCTGCGGCTCAATCAGGACCACATCGATTTTGTAATCAGACAGCAGGCGCACATATTTGGCGGCGGTGGCGCCGCCGTAGCCGCCGCCTATCACCACCACTTTGGCCTTGGCAGGAATCGAGGTGGTGGCGCAGGCGCCCAGGCCAAGCAGGCTCAGTGCGGCGGAAGACTGGAGGAAGGAGCGTCTTTGCATGAATGTTCTCCCTTATTTTTTCTGTGCGGCAAAGTAGCCGGCCAACACATCAATCTGGGCGTCGCTGTAACCCTTGCTGATCTGGTGCATCACCGTGGCCGGCCGCGCGCCGGTCTTGAAGGCAGTGAGCTGGGTCACAAGATAGTTTTTATCCATGCCGGCAATCGACACCACGGTAGAGCCCTGTACCGCCCTGCCGTCGGTGCCATGGCAATTAGCGCAGGTGGCCGCGAGGCTGCGCACATACAAGGCTTGAGCTGGTGTGCTTTGAGCGTGAACCAGGGTAGACGCAGCGAGCGTACTCAACGCCAGCGCCAGAGTGGGTAGGACGGTCTTCACGGCTTCTCCTTGCAGTTGCTACAAACATTCAATTTAACGCGCCACGGCAGGCGGGCCATAGGGAGTATCCAGTACAAAGCGGGCCACAGTCCACCCGCCGTTCGAACGTTTGGTAATGTGCTTATTCGCCAGTGTCTTTACGCGCAACCTCGCCCCAGGGATCAGCCATGCCCTGTTTCTGGTCGTCGTTCAGCGTCGGCATGGTCCGGCCATAAATGCGGCGAATACGCTCGGCCAGCGGTGGATGCGAGTCCAGCCAATGTGCCCTGGCCCCACCCGCCACCAGCAACATGTGCTGCACGGCCGGGTGCAGGCTGGGCATGGCTACCCCTCCTTGGGCTCTGGCCACTTTGCGCAATACGCCCCCCAGGCCGTCCTTGCTGCGTGTGAACTGGACGGCACGCGCATCAGCAAGAAATTCGCGTTGCCGCGACACGGCCGCCTTCAGCGCCCTGCCCGCCAGCCAGCCCAGAAAACCGGCAGCCATGATGGCCAGCCCGGGCAGCGCTAGCGCCGAGCGCTGGCCGTTGTCGCCGCGCTCGCACATGCCCACGCCGAGGTTAAAAATCATCTCCAGCCCGAAGACCATGCCCGCCAGCCGCATGTTCAGGCGCGTATCGCCCTCCCGGATATGGCTCAGCTCATGGGCCACCAGCCCCTGAAGTTCGTCGCGGGTCAAACCGTCCAGGGCGCCGCGCGTGACGGCAATCACTGCGTCATCCTCATCCCAGCCGGCCGCGAAGGCATTAATGCTGTTAACCTTGTCCAGCACCATGACCTGTGGCACCGCCATACTGGCGGCAATCGCCAGCTCGCTGGCAATGTTGCACAGCTTCTGCTCCTCCAGGCGGCTGGCCGGCCAGGCCTTCCGCGCGCCCGCGCGCCGTGCCAGCTTTTCACCGCCGCCGTGCAGGCTGGAGGTTTCCAGCAACCAACCGCCGAGCACAAAAACCAGGGTCATCACTGTGTTGACCGTGAAGAAGTAAGCCGGGTAGCTGCTGAAGCCGGGCGTGACCAGCCGCCAGGTCAAGGCCAGTGCGGCATTGATGGCCAGCACCAGCGCAAGGACCGCAAGCGCAAACAACAGCAACAGCTGCCGCGTGCGGGCGCGTGCCTCGTCCTGCTGCTCAAAAAAACGCACTGCGGCGGGCTTTCGAGTCGACCGGCCTGTGTCGCACTAGATCTGGATGCGCACGGCTTGCCGCTCCACCACGCTCTCGGTGGCCTGCAGCATGGCCGAAGGTGCGAAGCCAAACAGGCGCGCAATCAGCAGCGTGGGAAATTGCGCCTGCGCGTTGTTGTAGTCGAGTACCGAGTCGTTGTAGGCCTGGCGTGCAAATGCGATTTTGTTTTCGGTGCTGGTCAACTCTTCGCTGAGCTCGCGGATGGTCGCGTCGGCCTTGAGTTCCGGGTAAGCCTCCGCCAGGGCAAACAGACGCCCCAGGCTGCTACCCAGTGCCTGCTCAGCCACTGCCAGCGCCATGACTTCCGGCGCATGGGTGGGCCGGCTGCGTGCCGCGTCACTGGCCGCGCGGGCCTGGTTGCGCGCCGCAATCACTGCCTCAAGCGTCTCCCGCTCGTGCAGCAAGTATTTTTTGGCGGCTTCGACGAGGTTGGGAATCAGGTCGTAGCGGCGCTTGAGCTGCACATCGATTTGCCCAAAAGCATTGGCGATGATGTTTTTCAGTCGCACCAAACGGTTGTAGGCACCGACGGCCCAGAACAACAACAAGGCGAATACGGCGATCAGGACCAGGGACTGGGTGGACATGGCAACGTTTCTCCTAGAACAGCGACAGTGCTGCGGCCATCAAACGGACACGCGACTTTAGCCGACAAGTGCGGGCCTTGTACAGCGAGAAGGGCGCCAATGGCACCAGCGGGCTTCAGTTTTCTGAATTAACAATGAAAAATGCCCCACGCCCTTTATTCAAGAGCGTGAGGCGCTACGCTTTTTATAGCGTGTGAAAACAGCAATTATTCGCTGGCTGCACCTTCACTGCTGGCTTCGGGCAGGGCTTCGAGTTCCGCCGCTTCGGCCTCAGCAATGGCACGGCGCTCGGCGTCGTCCATCTGGTCCTTGGCTTTGCGTGCCTCGTGATAGGCCATGCCGGTACCGGCGGGAATCAGTCGTCCGACGATCACGTTTTCTTTCAGGCCGCGCAGCTCGTCGCGCTTGCCCATGATGGCAGCCTCGGTGAGCACGCGGGTGGTTTCCTGGAAGGAAGCCGCAGAAATGAACGAGTCGGTGGACAGCGATGCCTTGGTGATACCGAGCAGCAGGTTGCTGAAGGTGGCCGCAATCTTGCCCTCTGCACGCAGCGCGTCGTTGGCATCCAGAATGACGGAACGCTCAACTTGCTCACCGGCGATGTAGCTGGACTCCCCGACGTTTTCAACCACAACACGGCGCAGCATCTGGCGAACAATCACCTCGATGTGTTTGTCGTTGATCTTCACGCCCTGCAGGCGGTAAACGTCCTGCACTTCATCGACGATGTAGCGGGCCAATTCTTCCATGCCCAGCAGGCGAAGAATGTCTTGCGGATCGGCCGGGCCGTCCACAATGCTCTCACCCTTGTTCACCACCTGGCCCTCGTGCACCAGGATGTTTTTCTCTTTCGGGACCAGGTCTTCCCAGACCTTGCCTTCAGGATCGGTGATCTGCAGGCGAACCTTGCCTTTGGTCTCTTTACCAAACGACACGGTACCGGTCATCTCTGCCAATGTACCTTTGTCTTTCGGCGTACGGGCTTCAAACAGCTCGGCCACACGCGGCAGACCGCCGGTGATGTCCCGCGTTTTCTGGCCTTCGACCGGAATACGCGCCAGCACCTCGCCGGGGCCCACATCCTGGCCGTCACGCACCTGAACCAGCGCACCCACCTGGAAGCCGATCGTCACCGAGTGATCGGTGCCAGGGATCTTGACTTCCTGGCCAGCGGCATCAATCAGTTTGACCTGCGGCCGGACGACCTTGGTCGCGCCGCGACGCTTCGGATCGATCACCACCAGCGTGGACAGACCAGTCACCTCGTCGAGCTGCTTGGCCACCGTCACGCCTTCTTCCACATTCTCGAAGAGCACCTTGCCGGCGAACTCGGTAATGATGGGGCGGGTCAGTGGATCCCAGTTGGCCAGAATCGCGCCAGCCTTGATCTGCTGATCGGCCTTCACCGACAGGATGGCGCCGTAAGGCACCTTGTGGCGCTCACGCTCACGGCCATGCTCGTCGTGAATCACGATTTCGCCGGAACGGGCGATCACCACCAACTCACCCTTGCTGTTGGTCACATAACGCATCGGTGCATTGAAGCCGATCACGCCGTTGGACTTGGCCTCAACGCTGGACGCAATCGCTGCGCGAGATGCAGCACCACCGATGTGGAAGGTCCGCATCGTCAGCTGCGTGCCTGGCTCGCCGATCGACTGCGCGGCGATGATACCGACCGCTTCGCCGATGTTGATCAGGCCACCACGGCCCAGATCGCGACCGTAACACTTGGCGCACAGGCCAAAGCGGGTTTCGCAGGTCAGAGCCGTACGCACCTTGACTTCGTCAACGCCAGCAACTTCCAGCTCATCGATCAGATCTTCATCCAGCATGACACCGGACTTGGCCAGGACCGAGCGGTTCTCAGGGTGCAGGATGTCCTCGACTGCGGTGCGACCCAGGATACGGTCGCGCAGCGATTCGATGACCTCACCGCCTTCGACAATGGCGCGCATCACCGAGCCGTCCTGCGTACCGCAATCGTCCTGCGTCACCACCAGGTCCTGCACCACATCGCAAAGGCGACGTGTCAGGTAACCGGAGTTGGCGGTTTTCAGTGCCGTGTCGGCCAGACCTTTCCGAGCGCCGTGGGTGGAGATGAAATACTCCAGCACGTTCAGGCCTTCACGGAAGTTGGCTGTGATGGGCGTTTCGATGATGGAGCCGTCCGGCTTGGCCATCAAACCGCGCATGCCGGCCACCTGGCGAATCTGCGCCGCAGAACCACGGGCGCCGGAGTCGGCCATCATGTAGATGGAGTTGAATGACTCCTGCTCGACTTCCTTGCCATGGCGGTCAATGACTCTTTCTTTCGAAAGCTGGGCCATCATGACTTTGGAAACCTCGTCACCCGACTTGCCCCAGATGTCCACTACCTTGTTGTAACGCTCACCGGCCGTCACCAGACCCGAGACATACTGCTGCTCGATCTCTTTGACTTCCTTCTGGGCGCGCGCGATGATGCTCGGCTTTTCCTTGGGTATCAGCATGTCGTCGATGCAGATGGAAATACCGGCCTTGGTCGCCAGGCGGAAACCCGACTGCAGCAGCTTGTCTGCAAACACGACGGTCTCTTTCAAACCGCATTTGCGGAAAGACACGTTGATGAGTTTGGAGATTTCCTTCTTCTTCAGCGCCTTGTTGATGTTGGCAAACGGCAGGCCCTTGGGCAGGATTTCCGACAGCAGAGCCCGGCCACCGGTGGTTTCCCACAGCTTGGTCGAAGCCGTGAACTCACCGGTTTCCTTATTCTTGGTGTACTCGGTCAGGCGCACGCTGATGCGGGCGTTCAGGTCGAGCTCACCCGCGTCAAAAGCGCGACGAACTTCGCCGGTGTCAGAGAACACCAGACCTTCGCCCTTGCCGTTGGTGCGTTCGCGGGTCGTGTAGTACAAACCCAGCACCACGTCCTGCGACGGAACAATGGAAGGCTCGCCGCTGGCAGGGAACAGGATGTTGTTCGAAGCCAGCATCAGGGTGCGGGCTTCCATCTGTGCTTCCACCGACAGGGGTACGTGCACCGCCATCTGGTCACCGTCAAAGTCGGCGTTAAAAGCCGAGCAAACGAGTGGGTGCAGCTGGATGGCTTTGCCTTCGATGAGGATAGGCTCAAACGCCTGAATGCCCAAACGGTGCAGCGTAGGCGCACGGTTCAACATCACCGGGTGCTCTTTGATCACCTCTTCCAGGATGTCCCAGACGACTGGCGTGCCGGATTCAACTTCTTTCTTGGCGGCCTTGATGGTGGTCGCGATGCCCATGGCCTCCAGGCGCGAGAAGATGAAAGGCTTGAACAGCTCCAGAGCCATCAGCTTGGGCAAGCCGCACTGGTGCAGCTTGAGCGTCGGGCCCACGGTAATGACAGAGCGGCCAGAATAGTCGACGCGTTTGCCCAGCAAGTTCTGGCGGAAACGGCCTGACTTGCCTTTGATCATGTCGGCCAAAGACTTGAGCGCGCGCTTGTTGGCGCCCGTCATGGCCTTGCCACGGCGTCCGTTGTCCAGCAGCGAGTCCACAGCTTCCTGCAGCATGCGCTTTTCATTGCGGGCAATGATTTCCGGCGCTTTCAGCTCCAGCAAGCGGCGCAGGCGGCTGTTGCGGTTGATGACACGGCGGTACAAGTCATTCAAGTCGGAGGTCGCAAAACGGCCGCCGTCGAGCGGCACCAGCGGACGCAGGTCAGGCGGCAGCACTGGCAGCACGTCGAGCACCATCCAGTGCGGCTTGATACCGGACTTCTTGAACGCCTCCATCAATTTCAGACGTTTGGCGTTTTTCTTGATCTTGATCTCTGAACCGGTCAGGTCATTGCGCAGCTTGTTGATCTCGTCGTCGAGGTCCAGGCCCTCAAGCAGATCCTTGATGCCTTCGGCGCCCATCTTGGCTGTGTACTCGTCACCGTACTCCTTGCGCTTGGCGTCGTAGTCGTCCTCGGACATGATGCTGAATTTCTTCAGTGGGGTCATGCCGGGGTCGGTCACCACATAAGCTTCAAAATAGAGCACGCGTTCGATGTCGCGCAGGGTCATGTCGAGCACCAGGCCCAGACGCGACGGCAGCGACTTCAGGAACCAGATGTGTGCGCACGGAGCGGCCAGGTCGATGTGACCCATGCGCTCACGGCGAACTTTGGTTTGCGTAACTTCAACGCCGCACTTCTCGCAGATGACGCCGCGGTGCTTGAGGCGCTTGTACTTGCCGCAGAGGCACTCGTAATCCTTGATGGGGCCAAAAATCTTGGCGCAAAAAAGACCGTCGCGCTCTGGCTTGAAGGTGCGGTAGTTGATGGTTTCAGGCTTCTTCACTTCGCCGAAAGACCACGAGCGGATCTTCTCGGGCGAGGCCATGCCGATCTTGATGGCATCAAAATGCTCATCCGGCGTGAATTGCTTGAACAGGTCGAGTAACGATTTCATGTGTAAATCCTTTTCTTGTCCGCTGTTTAGCTGCGTTCGAGTTCGATGTCGATGCCGAGCGAACGAATCTCTTTGACCAGCACGTTGAACGACTCCGGCATGCCGGCCGTGATCGCGTGCTCGCCCTTGACGATGCTTTCGTAAACCTTGGTACGGCCCACCACGTCGTCGGACTTGACGGTGAGCATTTCCTGCAAGGTGTAAGCCGCGCCATAAGCTTCCAGCGCCCAGACCTCCATCTCGCCGAAGCGCTGTCCGCCGAACTGCGCCTTGCCGCCCAAAGGCTGCTGCGTGACCAGCGAGTACGGGCCAGTGGAACGTGCGTGCATCTTGTCGTCCACCAGATGGTGAAGTTTCAGAACGTGCATGTAGCCCACCGTGGTAGTGCGCTCGAATTGGTCACCGGTGCGGCCGTCGTACAACTGGGCCTGAGTACGGGTTGCCGTCAGGGCTTTCGCCTTGGCGATGTCGTCCGGGTAGGCCAGTTGCAGCATGGCCATGATCTCGGCTTCCGATGCGCCGTCGAACACGGGGGTTGCAAAAGGCACGCCAGTGGACAGGTTGCCCGCCATCTCGATGACTTCCGAATCCGACAGTTTGCCCAGGTCTTCCTGGCGGCCTGACTTGTTGTACAGCGTTTCCATGAATTTGCGCACTTCAGCCACCTTGGCTTCGGCTTGCAGCATGTCACCGATACGCTGGCCCAGGCCTTTGGCGGCCCAGCCCAGATGCACTTCCAGCACCTGGCCGACGTTCATGCGCGAAGGCACGCCCAGCGGGTTCAGCACGATGTCGCACGGTGTGCCGTCGGCCATGTAGGGCATGTCTTCAACCGGGACGATCTTGGAGACCACCCCCTTGTTGCCGTGGCGGCCAGCCATCTTGTCACCGGGTTGCAGGCGGCGCTTGACGGCCAGGTAAACCTTGACCATCTTCAGCACGCCAGCAGGCAGTTCATCGCCCTGCGTCAGCTTCTTGCGCTTTTCCTCGAAAGCCAGGTCAAAGCTGTGGCGTGTCTGCTCCATCGAGTTCTTGATGCTCTCGAGCTGCGAAGCCACTTCGTCGTCCGCCGGGCGGATGTCAAACCAGTGGTACTTCTCGACGTCGGCCAGGTAGGCCTTGTCGATTTTGGTGCCTTTGGCCAGCTTCTTCGGACCACCGTTGGCGACCTTGCCATTGAGCAGTTTCTCGATACGGTCAAACGCGTCAGCTTCCACGATACGCAGCTGGTCGTTCAGGTCCAGGCGGAAACGCTTGAGCTCGTCGTCAATGATCTGCTGGGCGCGCTTGTCGCGCACAATGCCTTCACGCGTGAAAACCTGCACGTCGATGACGGTGCCTTGCGATCCCTGGCTCACGCGCAGCGAGGTGTCTTTCACATCACTGGCTTTTTCGCCGAAGATGGCGCGCAGCAGTTTTTCTTCCGGTGTCAGCGTGGTCTCGCCCTTTGGCGTGACCTTGCCGACCAGCGTGTCGCCCGGCTGGACTTCAGCGCCGACATAAATAATGCCGGATTCGTCCAGGCGGTTGAGCTGCTGCTCGGACAGGTTGGGGATGTCGCGGGTGATCTCTTCCGAGCCCAGCTTGGTGTCGCGTGCCATCACGACGAGTTCCTCGATGTGAATCGAGGTGTAGCGGTCTTCGGCCACCACACGCTCTGAAATCAGGATCGAATCCTCGAAGTTGTAACCGTTCCAGGGCATGAAGGCCACCAGCATGTTCTGGCCCAGGGCCAGCTCGCCGATGTCGGTCGATGCGCCGTCTGCAATCACATCACCCTTGGCCAGCTTGTCGCCCATCTTGACGATGGGGCGCTGGTGGATGTTGGTGTTCTGGTTGGAACGCTGGTACTTGATCAGGTTGTAGATGTCCACACCCACTTCACCAGCCTGCGCTTCTGCGTCGTTGACGCGAACCACAATGCGGGTGGCATCGACATAGTCCACCACGCCGCCGCGGGTGGCGGTGACGACGGTGCCCGAATCGATCGCGGAGACGCGCTCAATACCCGTGCCGACGAAGGCTTTTTCAGGACGCAGCACAGGCACCGCCTGGCGCTGCATGTTGGCACCCATCAGTGCGCGGTTGGCATCGTCGTGCTCGAGGAACGGAACCAGCGAGGCAGCCACCGACACGATCTGCGCAGGTGACACGTCCATGTACTGGATGCGCTCGGCACCGACCAGCACCGACTCGCCGTTTTCGCGTGCTGAAACCAGATCGCCAGTCAGCTTGCCGGAACCGTCGAGCAGCGCATTGGCCTGGGCAATCACATACTTGCCCTCTTCAATGGCAGACAGGTAGTCGATCTGGGTGGTGATCTTGCTGTCGATCACGCGGCGGTACGGTGTTTCGATGAAGCCGTACTCGTTCAAACGGGCGTACAGCGCCAGCGAATTGATCAGGCCGATGTTCGGGCCTTCAGGCGTTTCAATCGGGCAGACCCGGCCGTAATGGGTCACATGCACGTCACGCACTTCAAAGCCGGCACGTTCACGCGTCAAACCACCGGGGCCAAGGGCCGATACACGGCGCTTGTGGGTGATCTCGGACAGCGGGTTGGTCTGGTCCATGAACTGCGACAGCTGCGATGCGCCGAAGAACTCCTTCAGCGCGGCAGAAATCGGCTTGCTGTTGATCAGGTCGTGCGGCATCAAAGGCTCTTGCTCGGCCTGGCCCAGACGCTCTTTCACGGCTTTTTCGATACGCGCCAGACCGGTGCGGTACTGGTTCTCTGCGAGTTCGCCGACACAACGAACGCGGCGGTTGCCCAGGTGGTCGATGTCATCGACTTCGCCATTGCCGTTGCGCAGGTCGACAAGGATCTTGACCACAGCGAGGATGTCCTCGTTGGTCATGACCATCGGACCGGTGGAAGAGTCGCGGCCCACGCGGGCGTTGAACTTCATGCGGCCGACCTTGGACAGGTCGTAGGTGTCCGGGTTGTAGAACAGGCGCTGGAACAGGGCCTGAACGGCGTCTTCCGTCGGCGGCTCGCCGGGGCGCATCATGCGGTAGATGGCAACACGGGCCGCAAACTCGTCGGCCGTTTCATCGGCGCGCAGGGTTTGCGAAATATACGCACCCTGATCCAGTTCGTTGGTGTACAGAACCTGCAGGTCCTGCACGCCAGCGAGGCGCAGCTTTTTCAACAGCAACTCGGTCAACTCGTCGTTGGCCTTGGCAATGATCTCACCCGTCTCGGCGTCCACTATGTTCTTGGCGACCACGCGGCCGATCAGGAAATCTTCAGGAACGCTGATCGTCGATGTGCTGCTCTGCTCGAGCTCACGTGTGTGGCGCACCGTGATGCGTTTGTCCTTGGCAACAACAACCTTGCCATTTTTGTCGGTGATGTCAAAACGCGCGACCTCGCCGCGCATACGCTCGGCGACAAATTCCATCTGCGCGCCACTGTCCATCAGGCGGAAGTTGTCGAACACGAAGAAGTTCGCCAGGATGGACTCGGGGTTCAGGCCAATGGCCTTGAGCAAAATCGTGACCGGCATTTTGCGGCGGCGGTCGACACGGAAGTACAGCACGTCCTTCGGGTCGAACTCGAAGTCCAGCCAGGATCCGCGGTAA